>CAZDMR010000031.1:0-47130 GCA_964506795.1 uncultured Acidobacteriota bacterium
CGGCGAAAGGAGGCGGCAGAATCTGCCGCCTATGGGATCGGCGCATCAGAGAATCAGAGAAGCTGTCCGAGCGTCAGGCCGAGGGATTTATGGAAGTAATTGGTTTTATGGGAACGAAAATTTCGCTATAATCCGCTAAAGTTCTTTACAGTGCAACCTAATAAAGGAGATTGACTATGCGGCGATCCCTTCTGCTTATATTATTTTTCGGCGCCTGCATCCCGTGGGTTTCCGCTCAGACAAAACCGCGCGTGGCCGTAATGAATTTTGATTATGCTACCGTTCGCGATATCAGCGCCAGCATATTTGGCACTGATGTGGACATCGGCAGGGGAATCACCGACCTGCTCGTCGAACAACTGGTCAACGCTGGAACGGTATCCGTGATAGAACGTCAAGCGTTGGACACTCTGATCGCCGAACAGAACATTTCCAACAGCGACCGCTTTGATTCCTCTTCGGCCGCCCAATTAGGGCGCCTTCTCGGCGTCGATGCCATCATCACCGGCAGCATCACCCAATTCGGCCGCGATGATCAAAGCACAAATATCGGCGGCGGGGCCGTGGGAGGCATTACGCGCCGATTCGGCATCGGCGGAATAGGCAGGCGGGAGGCCAAAGCTGCGGTCGCGATAACCGCCCGCATCATCAATGTGGACACCGCCGAGATTTTGAAAGTGGCCACCGGAAAAGGAGAATCCAAGCGTTCCGGCACCAGTTTGCTTGGGGCCGGAGGCAGTTCGGGCGGCGCGGCAGGCGGCGCAGTGGATATGAGAAGCAAAAACTTCGCAAGCACCATCCTGGGCGAAGCGGTCAGCCAAGCCGTCGACTCGCTGGCTTCCCAATTGGAAGAGCATGCCGGCGATCTACCCACCAGAGTCATAAAAATCGACGGATTGGTCGCGGATTCCACAGGCGGTGTGCTCATATTGAATGTCGGCAGCAAAGCGGGCCTCAAAGTGGGAGACCGGCTCGAAGTGGTGCGCACAAGCAGGGAGATTCGGGACCCTGCCACCAACAAAGTGATCCGTGTCATCGAAGAAAAACTCGGCGATGTCACCATCACGGATGTTGACGAACTCTCCGCGGTGGGCAATTACAATGGAACAACTCCGGCTGAAGTCGGGGACCGGGTCCATAATTAAGGCGGACGGCCATGAATTACGAGATCGGTTCGCGGGTGGGAGACTACGAAATCATTCAGATTCTTGGCGTCGGCGGCATGGGGCGTGTTTATAAGGTCCGCAACACTCTTTCCGACAGGATTGAGGCCATGAAAGTGCTGCTCCCGGACCTCGAAGGCACGCCCGGATTTGCCGATCGATTCATGCGCGAGATCAAAGTGCAAGCCGCATTGAATCACCCGAATATTGCGGCCCTGTATACCGCCTTTCGCGCGGACAATCAGGTTTTGATGCTAATGGAGTATGTTGAAGGGACCACGCTGGAAAAAATGATGGATGCCGGACGGATCCCGATCGAGAAAGCCCTGGATTTTACCGTCCACGTTCTCTCGGCTCTCTCGTATGCCCATGAGCGGGGAGTGATTCATCGCGACTTGAAACCGGCGAACATGATGATTACTCCCGACGGACTTGTAAAATTAATGGACTTCGGCATTGCCAGAATGACCACAGACCGCAAGCTCACCCAAACGGGAAGCACGCTGGGCTCGCTTTATTACATGTCCCCCGAGCAAATCAACGGCGCCGCCGATCTCGATTCGCGTTCCGATATCTATTCCCTTGGGGTTACGCTTTACGAAATGATCACAGGCACTCGCCCCTTCCAGGGCGACAGCGGCTATAAGATCATGGCGGCGCATCTGGAAAGCAAACCCCTTCCTCCCGTTCAAGCATCTCCCGACCTGCCCCGCGGCCTGAGCGAAATTATCATGCAGTCTCTTGAAAAGGATCCGGAGAAACGCTTTCAGTCGGCGGATGCCTTTCGGACAGCCTTGCAATATATCCAGGGGCCCGATCGAACCCTCACCGCCGTGCCGCCTCCTCCTGCGCCGGTAAAGGCACCTCAGGTATCGCGGCAACAGCCTCCGCCGGCTCCGTCTTCTTCCGCGCAGCCCCATGCCCATCGCGCCTTATGGATAGCCGTCGGCGCCCTGATTGTTGCTGCGGTGGTTGTGGCGGCTGCGCTGCAGATTCCCAGATTCCGCCGTGCGGCGGCCCTGGGATCGCCCGCGGCTGAAGCCCCGGCCGCTGAGACCCCGGCTGTTTTTGATACTTGGGAAACCCCTGCTGCTTCGACCCCCGTGGAAACACCGGCTGAGGATATTCCGCCGTCAGTTCAACCGGCGCTTTTATCCGAATCCGACGGGCAGTCTTCCCCGGATGAAGAACAAACAAAGCCCGCTGAGGAAGCGCGCGATGCGTCTTCCGCGGGCATCGCCCAACAACTCGCGGAGGTTCCTGTCGAAACCAGGCAGCCCTCCCGGCCTCCGATCGAAGCCGCGCAATCTGAGCAGATTCCCGAGCCGCCGCCGGAAGATTCCGGGACGACGGAGCGGCTGAAAGAAGTTCGAGCGCTATTGGATTCTATATATATGCGGGCGGAGACGGTCAGAGGGAGTCTTGAAAGGCTCCGCCGGCAGCAGGAGGCTGTAGGGCTCGGATTGCGCGCGGACATGGAAAATTCAGCGCAACGCATGGAATATTTATTTAATCAAACCGAGATCGCGCTTAACCGACGGGATGCGGAAGCCGCCGGAAAAAACCTGGATCTTGCCGAGCGCGAAGTCTCAAAATTGGAAGAATTTCTGGGACAATAAACACGCCTGGAAACCAACCACTGGTTTTTACAAATCCTCGCGGCTATCCCTCTTGTGCAATGTATTAGCCTATGCCGCATGCCCAAGAAAAAGCCTTCCCTTTTCGCCGGGTCCCGTATAAGCAATGGAAGATGCTGCGTTTCGAGCGATCCTATTGCCAAAAGAGCGGATTTCACTTTCCTGCTTCTGAATTAATTTTTAGGCGGCTTAAATCAGGGAATCCGGGGCGGGAGCAGGGAAAATTTCCCGGGAGTACTAATGGCGATTTTAAGCTCTTGTTTTATCTTGTTTAAAATCAACAAGATCCTGATTATATGGATCTGGAACCGCATTTGCATGACAAAGAGCGATAATCCAGCATAAACAGGCAATGCACTTGGAGCAAGTGGATTATGGAGCAAAAACCAGGAGGGAATATGATTAGCACGCTGAATAGCCGGATGGTTCAGATGTTTCTAGGCATCTGCATCATCGCTCTTGTTTCGACAGGATACGCACAAAATAAAAGCTCGGAAGAGGCCGACCTTTCCGGCGCTGAAATTATTGAAGTTCCCGCCGGCCAGCAAATGAAAATTGAAGGAGTCATCGCAAGCCGGCAATCCGATAGTTTGCTTTTAAACAGCCTCGGCGGCGCAACCTATAAAGTCGTTTTCGGCGACGACACCGAGATTAAAGAAAAAAAGAAGAACTTCTTCCGGGGCGCAAAGAATTACATGGTAACGAGTCTTATTCCGGGTTTGCTGATTGAAGTTGAAGGGCAGGGCAGCGACTCCGGCGCGATCGCAGCCCGGAAAATCCGATTCCGCAACGACGATCTTATTGTGGCCCAAACCATGGATAAAAGAGTGGTCCCCGTAGAGAAGGACCTTAAGGATACGCAAACGCGCCTGGCCGAAACGCAGGAGAATGCAAAGACTCTTTCAGGACAGATCCAGGAATTGGCCGTCGTCTCCTCAGAAGCCAGAGGGGATGCGAAAAAGGCTCAAAAATCGGCGGACGATGCCATGACCGCCGCGCACAACGCCAAGTCCGTGGCCGAATCGGGATTAAAGGCCGCCAACCATCGCATCACTTCGCTGGACGATTACGAGACAAGAAATATGGTG
Organism: uncultured Acidobacteriota bacterium; assembly: GCA_964506795.1. Taxonomy (GTDB): domain Bacteria; phylum Acidobacteriota; class UBA6911; order UBA6911; family UBA6911; genus UBA6911. Next base: position 3,889 of record CAZDMR010000031.1, read on the forward strand.
ACGGTATATTTCAATGCGGGCAGCTCGGCGTTGTCGGCCGAAAGCGAGTCGACATTGCGGCAATTTGCTGAACAGAACGAAAACGAAATCGGCTATTTGATTGAAGTTACCGGATTTGCCTCCTCCGACGGCGACGAGGCTTTCAACCGCAGGTTGAGCCAAAGACGAGCGGATGCCGTGATTCAATATCTGGCGGAAAACTATTCGATACCGCTCCGGCGCTTTCTTACGCCGATGGGCTACGGGGAAAGCAGGCCCGCCGCGGACAACAGCACCCGATCCGGCCGCGAAGAAAATCGCCGGGTGGAAGTCCGGATGCTTGTGAACCAGGGTTTGATTTTAAATGAAGCTCCCTCGCAGGTGGACTCCGATACCGTGGAATCCTCCAGCGAATAGGAGCCTGTCCGGTTATTAGGAGCAGCCCACAGATGCACTCAGACAAATCCAAAAGGATTCGAAAGCGCCTATGCATCTGTGGGTGTATCCTGTGGACGGCGGCTTTGCCGGGCTTGGCGCCCCGCGCATTTTCGCAGCAGAATCCGGAAATCCGATCCGCCTCCGTATATTCGTCCCCCGCGGTTATCCGCATCAGCTCAAATCTTGTTACGGTCCCCGTCTCGGTTACGGACGCTTCCGGACGGTTGATCCGCGGTTTAAAAATCAACGACTTCAGAATTGCCGAGAACGGGAATCCCGAATCAGTTTCAAAAATGGTCGAAACCAATCCTCCATCTTTGCGTTTGGCCCTGCTTTTTGATGTTTCCGGGAGCGTTCACTCGCTCTTCCAATTCGAACAACAGGCGGCGATGCGCTTTCTTGAAGAGACCTGGAGGCCCGGGGATTCCGCATCCGTGATCGCCTTTAACGAAGAGGCGCATATCCAGCTCCGGGATTCCGATTCCCTTGCCGGCGCATTACGTGCGCTTACGGAATTGCAGCCCACGAAAAGCGCCACGGCATTGTTTGATTCCTTAGTTTTGTCGGCGCGAATTCTGGAGGAGCGAAGATTGGAGGGGAGGAGGGAGGCAATCATTGTTATATCCGATGGAGCCGATAACCGGAGCGACCACCGCCTTAGGGAGACTTTGCAAAAGATCAGGAATTCCGGGGCGATCTTCTATGCCATCAATCCCAGCGGCGCCTCCGTTCGCCTTAATGAGATCAACCGCAGAGCCCAGGAGGATCTGGCGGCTCTTGCCAACGCAACCGGAGGAACCGTATTTGTAACCGCGAACCAGGACGATCTCAATGACGCTTATCGCCGGATCGCAACTGAACTGCGCGCGCAATACGTCCTTGGATATTACTCGTCGAACTGCGATCGGGACGGCGGGTTCCGGCGCATCACCGTATCCATCCCAGGGAAACCGGATTTGAGCGTGCACGCCCGCCACGGCTATTACGCCCTTCGACAATAGCGAGATCAACCCAAAGCCGACCGAGATCAAATTAATCGGGCAAGAATTTCCTTTTCCCAAAATATCTTGTTCTTTAGCGCCGCCGGGATAGTATGGTGGAGTGAAACATAGACTCCGCTTTAAAACCGCCTTTATTCCGAGCGCGGGGCTTGGGACGCGGCTCTTTCCCTGGACGGAGCAATGTCCGAAACCTCTTCTGGACATCTGCGGGCGCCCCGCAATTACATACGTAATGGACCATCTGTTGGAAGCCGGAGTCGAGCGTTTTATCATCAATACGCACCGACTGCCGGAGGCCTACGAGCGGAGCTTCCCCGACGGGCGCTGGCGCAACGCGCCCGTAATCTTCCGTCATGAGCCGGTTCTTCTGGACACGGCCGGCGGCCTTAAAAACATAGAGGATCTTATTGAGAACGACCAAACAATCCTTTGCCATAACGGGGACGTTCTCGCCCGTTTGCCTCTGAAAAAGCTCTTGGATTTTCACCGAAGGATGCAGCCGGAAGCGACCCTGGTTCTGAGAAGCAGCGGCGCCTGTTTAAACGTAAGCCTCAATGAAAAAGGGGAGGTTTGCGATATCCGGCGTGAATTGAAAACCCCCGGCTGTAAAAGCTTTGCTTTCACGGGCATTTATTCCTTGGAGACATCCTTCCTGCGGCACCTTGAAGCGGGCAGGATTGAATCCATTATCTCGACCTTTATACGAAGAATCACCGAGGAGCCCGGGTCCGTAAAAGGGATAGTCCTCGATGAGGGCGTCTGGTACGACATCGGATCGCCGGAGGTGTACGAACGTCTGAAAAACCGTCCGGGATTTTTGGAGGACGGATGAAATCACTCGATGCCATGGTTGCATTCGCGCGAGAATCTCTCGGCCTTGCCCCGAACGCGGAGGCGGACCTTCTTCCGATCAGGAGCGGGGGTTCCGACCGCAATTATTTCCGGTTTCGATGGGACGGGAAGCATTCAGCTATTATCGTTCATTACGGCCCCGACCGGATTGAGAATGCATATTTTGCCGATATCGCAGCTTTCCTTTTAAAGATCAACATCCCGGTGCCCGAAATCTTCCGCCACGACGAGGCGGAGCGGCTCGTCCTTATGGAAGACCTGGGAGATTTGGACCTGTGGTCTTTGCGCGAGGCGCCCTGGCAAGAGCGGATAATCCTGTATCAGAAGACCCTCGCGGCTTCTCAACGGCTTCATTCCTTTCCGGAGCGCTTGTTCCCGTCCGGGCGCGTGAGGTTGATGGATGCATTCGGCCCGGATTTGTATCGATGGGAGAGAGACTATTTCAAGGATAACTTCGTCGGCGCGCTCTGCCGGATATCGCTGGAATCGGATCTCGGGGCGCAGCTTGAAGCGGAGCTGGCCCGCATGGCGCAGAGGCTGCAATCATACGGGCGCAGCTTGGTGCACCGGGATTTGCAGTCGCAGAACGTCATGATTCGCGGGGACGATGTGTTCTTGATCGATTTTCAGGGAATGCGCTCAGGAACGCGTTTCTACGATCTCGGATCGCTGCTCTGCGACCCTTACGTCTCTTTGCCGCAGCACGAGCGAATGGGGCTTCTGTCCTGGTATTACGATCTCTCGGGCCGCGATTGCGATTGGGTTGATTTTGAAAAAATGTTTTGGGAGGCTTCCGCGCAGAGGTTGATGCAGGCCCTCGGAGCATACGGATTCCTCGGCCTCCGCAAGGGATTGAGGGAGTATTTGGCGCATATTCCCGCGGGATTGCGAAATCTCCGGCTGGCGGCAGAAAACGCGGCCGAGCTTCCGCGGCTTCTGGAAACGTGCGTTCGTTGCCAGGAAAAGCTGGAGGATTTCCGATTCCCTACTACAATTATTAAATAATCATTTGCCGAGTTGCGCGAGTTTGGTTCGCGTTAGAAGAAAGAAGCAAGAAGCCAGAAGATAAAAGCGAGAAATCAGTCCTCTTCTCAAGGGCGCAGCCCTTGGAGGGTTGGTTGATTGCGATGCATTGTGCGATGATTCATTCTAAAATTGTTTTGACGATCCTTTCCGGCGCCGTCGCCTTGGCGGCCGCTCCGGAGCGCGAAAGACGGCGAAGCCCCATTATCCGCCAGACGGACCACATTATCGTCGAGTCGCACGATCCCGGCGCTCTATTCGGCTTTTTTACCAGTACGCTGCAATTGCCCGAAGCGTGGTCGACCATCGACAACGGAAGATTCGCCAGCGGAGGCGTGGGTGCGGGCAACGTCAACCTGGGATTTTACAAATATTCCCAGTCGCCTGCCGCGAAACCCTCGGAAATTTCACGCTCGAAGTTTTCGCGCGCCCGCTATGCCGGGCTGGCATTTCAGCCGTACCCCCTCACCGATGCACTGCGGGAACTTGCTGTTTGCGGGATTGCGTACGGCGTTCCCGAAAACCAAATTTCAACTCTGCCGGACGGCTCCCAGGGAATATCGTGGACAATCGTTTCCCTCCCTTCATTCAGCGGCCCCCGCATGACCGTCTATCTTCTCGAGTACAGCCCGAAGTATCTGAGAGTGGAGGTCCAAAGACAGGTGCTGGGCAACCGGCTTGCCTTAAAAGGCGGAGGCAGTCTCGGACTGCAGTCGGTAGCCGAAATCGTGATCGAATCGACAAACCTCGCCAGGGACTCAGCCGAATGGGACCTGCTGCTGGGAAAGAAGACCCCATCCGGGATTCTGCACGCGGAATCCGGCCCCTCGATCCGCCTCGTCCAGGGCTCCGCGGATCGAATCCGGGAACTCGTTTTCAATGTGAAATCGCTGCAACGCGCCAAACGATTTCTCGAAAAGAACCAGCTGTTAGGCCCCGAATCTTCAGAACCGGAAGCAATTCTGCTGAATCCGTCCAAGATCCAGGGATTAAGAATTCTTCTTAAAGCAGCCGCCGAAGCACAGTCGGCAGAATGCCGCCGTTTCTGAAATACTCCACTTCGATCGGCGTATCCATGCGCAGAATTACGGATACGGCATCCGCTTCCCCGTTTCTTCTATGGATCAACAGGCGGGCAGTCTGCTGCGGCCGCAGAACGCCGCTGATTCCCAGAAGATCGAGCACTTCGCTGCCGTCCAGGCCCAAGGATCCCGCGCTTGTGCCTTCTTTGAATTGACAGGGCAATACTCCCATGCCGACAAGGTTGCTCCGGTGAATCCTTTCATAGCTTTGCGCAATGACGGCTTTGACTCCCAGCAACCGCGTCCCCTTTGCCGCCCAATCGCGCGAACTGCCCGTTCCATATTCGCGCCCGGCGACGACAACCAAAGGGGTATTCGATTCCCCGTATTTGCATGCGGCTTCATAGATGCTCATCCGCCGGCCGCTTGGATGATGCACGGTAATTCCGCCTTCGGTCCCCGGCGCCATCAGATTCCGGATTCTCACATTCGCGAAAGTTCCGCGCACCATGACTTCGTGGTTCCCGCGCCGGGCCCCATAGCTGTTGAACTCGTCTGCAGCAACCCCTCTTTCCTGCAAATACCTTCCGGCCGGAGAATCGGGCCCGATGCTTCCAGCGGGACTGATGTGATCCGTTGTGACTGAATCTCCAAGAATCGCCAGCACGCGCGCGCCCTGAATATCCGAAACTGCGTCGGGCGTTATCTTGAATCCTTCGAAATACAGCGCTTCCCGGATATAGGTGGAATCAGAGTCCCATTTGTAGATTTCCTCCGCCTCATACGGAATGTCGTTCCACAAGGGATTCCGCCCTTTAAAACCGGCGTACATCCTTCTATACATTTCCGCATCGAGAGCGGCATGCAAGTGCGCGCGGATTTCCTCCGAGCTCGGCCAAACGTCCCGCAGATAAACTTCCCGTCCCGATGCATTCCTCCCCAGCGGTTCGCGGGTCAGATCGATATCCACGCGGCCCGCGAGCGCAAAAGCGACGACCAGGGGAGGGCTCATTAGAAAATTCGCTTTCACCGATTGATGGATCCTCGCCTCGAAATTTCGGTTCCCGCTCAGCACGCTGGCGAGCACCAGATCGTTTTCCGCGACAAGCCTCTCAACCGCCGGATCCAGAGGCCCTGAATTCCCGATACAGGTTGAGCAGCCGTACCCCACCAGATTGAAGCCGATGGCGTCGAGGTATTGCTGAAGACCGGTTTTTTCGAGGTATTCGCTGACAACGCGCGACCCGGGGGCAAGCGAAGTTTTCACCCAAAAAGGCGGCGCCATTTGGTTCTCCACCGCTTTCTTTGCGACCAGGCCGGCGGCGATCATGACGCTGGGATTGGAAGTATTGGTGCAGGACGTTATCGCGGCAATCCCGATGGAGCCGTGGCGCAGCGCGCCAATATCCTTGGAAGCTATTTCTTCAACAGCCGGCCGTTTGCCGCCCGGGACGGCGTCAAGGGGGAATCTTTTGTCGATATCTCCAGCCGCTTTCCCATAGCCTCCTTCGCCCACCGGCTTCCGCAGAAGCGTTTTTATGTTTTCACCGAGCCTCCACAAAGGGATCCGGTCCTGGGGACGCCGGGGTCCCGCGACGCAAGGCTCCACCTCGCTTAAATCGAGCTCGAGCACGCTGCTGTATTTTACGGCTTTGTCGTCGTGCGCTCCGAACATCCGCTGGGCGGTATAGTAGCTTCGAACCGCTTCCACCAAAGCCTCCGGCCTGCCCGTAGCGCGCAGGTAGGAACAGGTTTCTTCGTCCACGGGGAAAATTCCCGCCGTTGCGCCGTACTCGGGAGCCATATTGCTGACAGTGGCTCTGTCCGGAACCCGCAAGCCGGCCGCGCCGGGACCGTAGAATTCGACGAATTTTCCCACAACGTCCGCCTTGCGCAGCATTTCCGTCACCTTTAAGACCAGGTCTGTCGCGGTTGTCCCTTCCTTAAGGCTGCCTATCAGCCGCACGCCCACAACATCGGGAGTCAGAAACGAAATCGGCTGCCCCAGCATGCCCGCCTCCGCCTCAATGCCCCCCACTCCCCAGCCCAGCACTCCCAATCCGTTGACCATGGTGGTATGCGAATCCGTGCCCACAAGCGTATCCGGATAGAAAAGCCCGTCTTTTTCCTGAACAACTTTGGTCAGGTACTCGAGATTTACCTGATGGCAGATTCCGATGCCCGGAGGGATGATGTTGAAATTGCGGAAGGAGTTCGCCCCCCATTTCAGGAATTGATACCTTGCGCGGTTTCGCCGAAATTCCATCTCCATATTCAAGCGCAGCGCATCGGGGCGCCCGGAGAAATCCACCTGCACGGAGTGGTCCACAACCAAATCCACCGGGACCACGGGTTCAATCATGCCCGCATTTCTACCGAGCCTTGAAACCGCAGACCGCATGGCGGCAAGATCAACCACAAGCGGTACTCCGGTAAAATCCTGCAGTAGAATGCGCGCCACGCGGAAGGGAACTTCATCGGTCCTCGGCGCATTGGGGCTCCAGCGCGCCAGTTTCGAAATGGCTTTCTCGCCGATTCCTTCGCCGTCGTAATTGCGCAAGACCGATTCCAGCAGGATGCGAATGCTGAACGGAAGTTCGGAAATCGGCCCTGCCCCCTCCTTTTCCAGCTGCGGCAGGGAATAGAATTCCCCCGATTTCCCCCCCGCAATTGGGAACTCCTGCAACGAATTAAATAGGTTGTGTCTCATCGTCCGCTCCCGTTAAATGCCGGATTATCGGCGCGCCGTCTTGCGCGTCCAAAGCATAATACTCTATCACATGATTTATGAAGGTTCGTCTATTCCACCGCCGACACCGCGCGATAACTCCGCCGGCTGCGCACAACTGCTCCGGGGACCGCCACTTCCACTTCCAGAGAATGAACGGAACCGTCGAGTTTTGAATCGTCGGGATAGAAACCGATCAGATACTGAGAGCGCAATTCAAGCATAATCTGTTTGAAAGCATCGTCGAGATCGGCCGCCTTGCTCCGATAAAACCTTCCCGCCGAAAGCTCCGACAGTTCTTGAAGGTATCGCTCCGCTTCTTTTTCGCTCGCATACCAAGAGGCGTAGGGGCCGTCCTCCTTTCGGGCTGTCTTCCTTGGAATGCGCGAGGATAGGCCCATTTGCTTCAAGATTTCCTGCGGGTCGACCGTGTAATAAACCGAGTAAATGATCGTGCCCGAAGCCGCTGCTTCATCAAGAAGGTCCTGTTTGGAAATGCGGCTGCCATGGTCCTGTCCATCCGTCAGAAGAATGACCGCCTTCCGGCCGGAGATCGACCGGAGCCTGTATTGCAATAAATGATGAGCCGCATCCCGCATCTTTGTCAGGGCTCCCGTCGAGCGGGCGCTGTCAATCGCATCTTTAAGCTCCTCGAGATCGGAGCTGAATGGGCAGAGCTGCCGAATCTCCGAATCGAATCCCGCAATCATCGCGCTGTCGCCGCGGCGCAGCTGGAGGAGGAATTTGCGTGCGGCCTTTCGTATTTTCCCCAGGATAGGCTTAGCGCTTATGCTCGTATCGAGCAGGAGAGCAATTTTAATGGGATCCTCGGACGTCAAGAAGACAGACACAGGCACGCGAACGCCGTCCTCGTGGAGCCGGAAGGAATCCGCGGCCAGCCCCGACACGATTTTCCCCTTCGCATCCCATACCATGACCGGCACCGCAACCAGGGAACTCTCGACGCGAATTATACGCTGGGCGGAAAAATCCTGCGGCTGCCCTCCGGGAACGAAAGAAAGCAGCGTCAAAACAGCGAAGCCAAACGCCCCCATGCGCAAGCGGGATTTGTGGGAGAAATGCATGAAAATTCCGGCTCCTTGATTCTTGCTTCTTGCTTCTGGCTCCTTGCTTCTTGCTTCTTGCTTCCTGCTTCTGGCTCCTGGCTTCTTGCTTCCTGCTTCCTGCTCCTGGCTTCTTGCTTCCTGCTTCTTTCTTTCTCATTCTAACCCAAACGGAATTCTCATAGCGCAGCCAAATGCGATGCAGCAGCTTGTCCGATAATCCCCGCGTCCCGGGCCAAAAAGATTGATAACCCGGCGCCTTTTTAATATGGGATAATTGATTTTTTCTGGAGCAGCTAAAATAATGCAAGAACACCCGCGGATTCTCGGAATTATTCCCGCTCGATTAGAATCGCAGAGGTTGCCGGGCAAGGTGCTTAGAAATATCGGTTCAAAACCAATGCTGCATTGGGTCTACGAAAGAGCGAGCGCTTCTGCGCTGCTGAGCGAGCTATGGGTGGCCACCGACAGCGACAAGGTTGAGAAGTACTGCCGGGAGAACGGAATTCCTGTTCTTCGCACCCGGGAGCATCCTTCGGGCAGCGACCGGCTGTGCGAAGTGATGGAGCGGACCCAAGGCACTCATTATGTAAATATCCAAGGCGACGAACCGACGGTACGGCCGGATCATATCGAGCTGCTGCTTCGCCCCCTGCTCGCCGGAGAGGCTGAAGTAACAACCCTGAAGGTCGCGATGGATGAAGCCGCCGCGCAAAACCCCGACTGCGTCAAGGTGGTCACCGACCGCCGCGGCCGGGCGCTTTATTTTTCCCGCTTCCCTATACCGTTTGACAGAAATGCCGCCGGGGGGGTCCGGTTCTACAAGCACATCGGGCTATACGCGTACACGCGGGCCGCGCTGCAGCTTTTTCAACGCATGGGAACATCTGCGCTCGAATCGGCCGAGAAGCTGGAGCAGCTGCGCTACCTTGAAAACGGCATCCCAATAGTCGTTGCAGAAACGCCGCATGATACTATCGGCGTGGACACCGAGGCGGACCTGAAAGCTGCAGCGGCGTATCTAGCCGGCTAGGAGCCCGGCTGAAAGAATCCGTCCATATCCGAGGGATTTAATGTACTTTCTCTATAGCCTGTTGCTGGTTTTCTGGGGGCTGCTGCTGTCGCCGGTTTTTATTTATAAAGCATGGCGCCGGAATAAGCGTCTGCCCGGCCTGTCAGAACGCATGGGACGGCTGCCCGACAGCGTGCGCTTCGACGGAACAGAAACAATCTGGTTTCATGCCTGCTCCGTCGGAGAAGCTCTCAGCCTGGAGCCGCTCGCCCGCATTCTCTGCCGCCGCCTTCCGCAAGCGCGCTTTCTGTTTTCAACTGTTACAAAAACAGGGCGGGACATAGCGCTGCGCAGCTTCGCCCGGTATGGCGAAGGGAATGTTTTCTATTTTCCAATTGATCTTGCCGCGGTCGCCGGACGCGTACTCGATTGGGTCCGGCCCTCAATCATCGTCATCGTCGACACCGAAATCTGGCCGAACTTTCTGCGCCAAGCCGGCCGCCGCAGAATCCCGGTCGTGATGATCAACGGCCGTATTTCCCCCGCTTCCTTCCGCCGCTATCGCATTTTTCGCCCTTTCATGGGCAGGATTTTCCGGAGCTACCGCATTCTGATGATGCAATCGGAGGAAGACGCCGATCGCATCGAAAGAATAGGCGCGCCCCGCGGTAAAATCGAGGTGACCGGAAACATCAAATTCGACAGGGATATCATCGAAAGCGAAAGCGCCGGAAACCTGCGGCAAAGCCTCGAGGAAGATTTTGAAGTGGGGAACCCCGATGTTCCTTTGATTGTGGCGGGAAGCACGCATCCGGGCGAGGAAGAAATACTCCTCGAGGTGCTTGAAAGGATCCGAAGCAACTCCAATGTTCGCCGCACGCGGCTGCTGCTGGCGCCCCGCCATCCGGAGCGCTTTGAAGAAGCCGCCCGGCTTGCAGTCCGGAAAGGCTTTGAGGTTCGGCGCCGGTCCCGCAATGACCCGTCCGCGCCGGAAGCATCGGTGCTTCTGCTGGATACCCTGGGGGAGCTTGCGGACGTTTACCGATATGCGACGATCGTATTTATCGGAGGCACGCTGGTCCGCCACGGAGGCCACAGCATTTTGGAGCCGGCGCTTTATGCAAAGGCGATTGTGGTCGGTCCCCACATGGAAAACTTCCAGCGCATTCTTGATGAATTTCGCGCCCGCGGCGCGATTCGCCAAATCCAGGCAAAGGAAGGCGCCCGCAGCTTGCAGGTTCAACAATTATTGGATGTTTGTCTGCAGCTGCTGCAGAATGAAAAAGAACGGAATGATCTGGGATCTGCGGCTTTTTCAATCCTTGAGAAAAACCGCGGCGCGGCGGCGCGCGCAGGAGAAACGATCGCTGCAATTTTTGATGAGGCGAGGACAAAGACGCGGCGCGTCTCCTATGGAATGCCGGAAGGTTCCCCCCCCGCGCAAAATCCTTGAGGGATCAAGCGGCCGCGGCCGATGTTCCACCGCCGCCGACTGCCGGCCATCCGTACTGGAGACATCAATGGAATTGAAGGATCAAATTCGCGATTATCTTGAAGCATTGAAACCGAGGCAGATCCATAACGGTTACACCAGAGAAGCGGCGGTGCTTGTTCCGCTGCTTAAACGCGGCGATGAATATTTCTTCCTGCTAACGCGGCGGACGGAGGAAGTGCACACGCATAAGGGCCAGATTTCCTTCCCCGGCGGCATGAGGGAAATGAATGAAGACCTGTTAAAAACGGCGCTTCGGGAAACCTACGAAGAAATCGGCATTGAAGCGGACAGAATCGAGGTTTTGGGAAGGTTTCACGATTATATTTCCATCACCGGGTACCGCGTTACGCCTTTTGCCGGTTTTATCAGCGAGCCTTTTAAAATCAAGCCTCAGGTCCGCGAGGTGGCCGAAGTCCTCGAGATCCCCATCCGCATATTTCTGGATTCAAAGCGGCTCCGCATCGAGAAAAACACATATCCCAATACAGGCATGTCCCAGTTATATTTCTATGCATACGGCGCCGATGAGATTTGGGGGCTGACGGCCCGGATTATTAAAGAATTTTTGGAAAGCTTGAAGCTGATGCTGTGAGGAGGCGTTGCGCCCGGCGCGCTATTATGAGCAATCATCCCATAGGCATTTTCGACTCCGGATTCGGCGGCCTGACGGTTCTCAAAGAAATCGAGCGTCAACTCCCCCAATACGATTTCCTTTATTTTGGGGATAATGCGCGCACGCCATACGGAAGCCGTTCGTTCGAAATCGTTTACGCCTATACGCTCGAAGCGGTCCGGTGGCTTTTCGGCCGGGGCTGCCCCCTTGTCATTCTTGCCTGCAACACCGCATCGGCAAAGGCGCTGAGGACTATTCAACAAAAGGATCTTCCGCTTCTGGATCCGGGCCGGAGGGTTTTGGGAGTGATCCGGCCCGTGAGTGAGATGGCAGGCACGCTGACACGCTCAGGGCATATCGGCATTCTGGCGACTTCCGGAACCGTTGCGTCCGGATCCTACAAAATAGAGATCAAGAAATACTTTCCCGAAGCAGTCGTGGCGCAGGAAGCCTGCCCCATGTGGGTTCCCCTTGTCGAAAACAATGAATTCGGCGGAGACGGCGCGGATTATTTCGTCAGGAAGCATATCGAGAGCCTCCTGGCCGCGGACGGACAGATTGATATCGTGATCCTTGGCTGCACGCACTATCCGCTTCTTCTGAAAAAGATCCGCCGTTTTTTGCCCGGGCATATCAAGGTTGTTTGCCAGGGAGAAATTGTCGCAGCGGCCCTTTCCGATTACCTCATCCGCCACCCGGAGATAGCCGAGCGCTGTTCGTGCCGGGGCCGGCGCGATTTTTATACTTCGGAAAAGGCCGAAGTTTTCGATCGGTACGCCACGCTCTTCTACGGCCGGGCAATCCGAAGCCGCCGGAAAGCGGCGGACGTTCCTCTTCCCTCCGGGATTTGACGGGAGACAGCTTTGGAACCGCTCGTTGTGATCGGGCTCAATGCAGTAATCGTGGCGGTCACGGAAGAAACTCCGCGGATCCTAACGGTAAAACGCGCCAACCATTCTCTGGCCGCCGATCCGCGGATCTCCGCCAAAGAACTCCGCCCCGAGCTTTGGGACGCCATTCCGTTCGGTCCTTTCGATCCTTCCTGCGACCGCACCCTGGAACTGGGATTGCGTCGATGGGTGCGGGAGCAAACAGGATTGGAATTGGGATATGCAGAACAGCTGTATACATTCGGAGACCGGAACCGGGATCCTTCCGAGGGCGAAGGAGGACCGCGGGTCCTTTCCGTGGCTTATCTGGCTCTGGTTCACGAAGGCAAACCCTCCGGCGCTTCAATCGCCGACTGGAAGGAATGCTACCGGTTCCTTCCCTGGGAGGATTGGCGCTTCGGCAGGCCGGAAGTGATTGAAAAGCAAATCGCGCCGGCGCTCCGGAGATGGATCCGCAGCGCTCCGGATCCGAAGATGCGGCGGGAAAGACGCGAGCGGAGCGACATCAATTTTGGATTGGAGGGCGCGACCTGGGTTGCCGAGCGCGTGCTGGAACGCTACGAGCTGATCTACGAAGTCGAGCTTGCCCTCGAGGCGCTGCGAGACCGCAGCCTTCCGATTTCGGGGCGCCGCCGGCCGTTATGGATCCGCAGCATGGGACAGCCGATGGCGCTGGACCACCGCCGGATTCTTGCCACCGCGCTCGGGAGGCTCCGGGGTAAGCTGAAGTACCGCCCCGTCGTTTTCGAGCTGCTTCCGCCGGCTTTTACTCTGCTTCAATTGCAGAGAGTGGTTGAGGCTCTTGCGGGAGTGCGCCTTCACAAACAGAATCTGCGGCGGCTGGTGGAAAGCGGCGGCCTGGTGGAAAGAACCGATCAATTCGATCTGAGGACCGGAGGCCGGCCCGCGAAACTGTTCCGTTTCCGCCGGGAAGTCCTCCGGGAACGGCCCGCTCCCGGAGTAGGGCTTCCGGGCATACGCCACCTCTCCTGACGCAAAGGCAATTCAGCTTTTGCGAAAGAAGACCCAGTTGGGGGTTTCCATCAGCGTCGCCGTCGACAGGTCCCGGGCCTTGACAAACCGCTCGTAGGAAGAACGGTCCATGACAAAAAATCGATTTTTGTTTCCCTCAAGGCGCCTGTCCAATGCGTCCAGGCTACCCAAATGGTCGCAATAGCGGTTGGAATACCATAGGAACTGATTTCTGCGGTCATGAAGGAGCTCTCCGCGAGTATAAAAAACCACCCGTTCATCTTTAGGCGTCTGCGTTTCAACGGCGGATCCTATCCGGATCATTTCATCCGCCCTCGGGTATGGACGGTTGAAGACCGCGATTCCAACCACAACGATGCAGAGAATGAAGTAGCCGGCGCGACTACGGGCGCCGTTTCGGATCCGCAGCATCCAGCCGCGGATCGGGATTGCGGACAGCAGCGCAAAGGCCGGGAAAGCGGGCAGGATATAGCGCAGCGTCTTGGCTTCGGCAAGGCTGAATAACCCAACCACGAGAAAAACCCAGACAGCTAGCAAAACGGCCGAGGATTCCCTCCGATTCACCGCACATTTTGCCGCACTCCACAATCCGATAAGCATAAAAGGAAGCCAGGGCCAGTAAAGCTTCAAAAGCAGTATGGGATACTTGGCCAACCCCCATAGAAATTTTGATGCATCGAACTGCCCTTCGGAAGCGGCCTTGCTTGAAATGAAAGCAAAATGATGCTCAAAAAAAGCCTCACCGTGGGCGAGGTACTGAGGCAAATACCAGACGGACGGCAACAAAAAAGCCAGAAAAACCGCGGCAATGAATTGCGGCGACCGAAGAAAGCGGGATTGACGCGCGGCCACCGAATGAACGGCGATGACCGCCAAGGGGATATATCCAACCACCGACCGGGTCAGCACGGCGGCGGCGACGGCGACTCCCGTTAAAAGCACCCATCCGGGCTTTTCAACGCCCAGGACATAAAACAAAACCGCCGCTGTAAAGAAGAACGTATACGGCGCGTCCGTCATCGCATGCATGGAGTACTTCAGAAAATATTGCGAGAGCATCAGGATCCATGCCGCGCATGCCGCAAAAAACAAGCCTTTTCGGAGCTTCCGCCCCAGGAAGAACACCGCCAGGATGGTCAGGAGTCCCGCCACGGCGGAAGGAAACTTGGCCGCGAAATCCGTAATTCCCCACAGGGACATAGAAAGAGCCGCCAGCCAGAGGAACATCGGGGGATATTCGAAGTTTAGATTGCCGTTGTAGCGGATGTTCCACCAGTCGCCGGTGGACAGCATCTGCCGGCTCTCGTGCGCATAAAGCGCGTCATCGTACCCGGCCAACCCTCCCTCGTGGAGGTTGAAAAACAGCAGCATCCCCGAAAGAACTGTTATGGAGGCGAAATGAAAAGCGCGGCTGGAAAATATCCGGGCGGCCCCAATGCCGCCGGAGTGATTCCCGCTCTGCGCATTAGGCATCGTCATTCTTTTCCGATGGATTCAGTTTGCTCTGTTTGCTCAAGATACGCCGCCACCCGATCCGACAATTCCTGAAGAGACAGAGATGCCTTGACCAGATATCCGACGGCCCCCGCGGATTGGGCTTTCTGCATGTCCGTTTCCACCGGGGAATTCGATAGGATTACAACCGGAATATTGCGCGTCCTGTCGTCTTTCTTGAGCGCTTCGAGGGTTTCGATTCCGGAAAGCTTGGGCATTAGAAGATCCAGCAGGATTAGATGCGGCGTCCCGGCGCGGGCCTGCCGCAGCCCATCTTCCCCGTCAACGGCCGTAAGGACCTTGAATCCTTTCTTCTTCAGCCCCATTTCGCAGGCTCTTCGCATGAACGGGTCGTCTTCAATTACAAGAATCCGCGCATCCTTCATTCAAACCCTCCCCGACATCAAGCGGAAGCTCAAACAGGAATGTGGATCCGATCCCCTCCGAGGAATCACACCAGATTCTGCCCCCGAATTTTTCCACAATCAGCCGCGACAAATAAAGTCCCAGGCCGGTTCCTTCGGTTTCAACGCTCAGGACGTTTCCTGCGCGATAGAATTTTTCAAACAGCCTTCCCAAATCGCAACTGGGAATGCCGATCCCGTTGTCTCTGACGGCCCAGCGAAGCCGGTTTCCGTCGCGCGTTATTTCAATCTCAATTTTCCCTTTCGCGGGAGTGTATTTTACGGCATTGGAAACAAGGTTGAGAATCAACTGCCGGAGCAGCTGAGCATCCGCGCAAGCCTCGGGCAAGCCGTCGCCGACTTTTACGGAAAGCGTTTGTTCCTTCTCCGACAAAAGCGGGTTTATTTCACTGATCACGCTGTTGGTGAGGTCGGCCAAACAAATACGCTGGCAAGACATCTGCAATTTGCCGCGTTCCAGGCGGGAGATATCCAAAAGGTCCTTCACCAAACCGATCAGTCGGTCTGTGGAGATTCGGGCGTCCCGGATATAAGACCGCAATTCTTTGGGATTGTTCAGCGAATCCTCCGCCAGCTCAAGCATCCATTTCACACCTGAAAGCGGCGTGCGCAGCTGATGCGTCACAAAGGAAACGAAATCGGATTTCATCTGTTCTGCATGCTTGCGTTCGGTAATATCGCTGACGGCCCCGATCAATCGAACCGGCCTGCCCGTTTTGTCCCGTATCGCCGTTGCTCGGTCTACAACGACGACGTAGGCGCCTTTGCCGTTTGAAATCCGATACTCTTCCGAGAAATCCGCGTTTGCCTCTAAATGCTTTTTCAGGGATTCCTGCACGCGGGGCCGGTCGTCAGGATGGATCATTTCCCAATACGCCTGCCGCGATCTGGCTGCAAGCTTCTTTCTCGCCAGGCTTTTTTCGAAGAGCTCCCCGAAATACTTCACTTTGTCTTCCACCAAATTCCAATCGTAGACGATATCGCTGGCGCATTCCGCCGCTATGCGAAACCTTTTCTCGGAATTCCGCAGCGCCTCCATTAATCGCGCGTTATAAACGGCGCATGCGGCGTTGCCTCCAAAGAGGGATAACAACCGCGCCTCGGCTTCGGTGAAAGTGCGTTGCGTACCTCCGACCTCGTGCACGCCGAGCACGCCTATCAGTGTTCCTCCGCGCGCCATCGGCACGCAGAGCGCCGCCGATATCGGCAGCTGTTTTAAAACCTGCGAACGATAAGGCCAGGTCGCATAGTCGTTTACTATAAGATACTCCATGGTATCCGCCACCCGGCCCGCAAGCCCTTCGTGGCGGGAAAGATGAGCGCCGATGGGCATTCCTACTCCCACTTCCACCATAATCTCGAAATCTTGGCGCTCCGGGTCGTAGAGGAAAATAGCGCACCCCGCTGTTGCAAGCAGCTTTTTTGCCCTTTCCGCGATTGTGCGAAGCAGGGCCGATAAATCGTGCTGGGCCGAAATATCCTGGGAAGTATCATAAAGCGCCGCGATCTCCATCGTACGCTGTCTTGCTTCCTGGAGGATTTTCGTGTTTCTAACGGCTTCCAGGTTTGCCTGCCGCGCGATTTTAAAGCCGTAAAATATGGCGCCTGCGAGCATTCCCAATCCCAGCCAATTCAGAATCAGATTGAACCGGTCCAGCGGAACCGCCGACGTGATTCCCTTGCGGAACGGTTCGGAGCGCAGAAATTCAATATCGTTCCACAGCCATGAATTCAGATAGACGCAAATAAGAATCAGCAGGGCTGCGCCCAGGGCCAGCGCGCAGTAAATGCGGCAAAATCTGGGAATGGGAGTATGGGAAGATTCCTCCGGGAGAGCGGAAAAAGGGAACCACCGCCTGAAGGGCCCGGAAATCCTGGAAAATTTAACCATCCCTACGCCTCCATGCGGCCGCCCGCGACAGCCATCCGAATCGGCGGGACCCGGGAGCTTGTCCGAGCGCCCTCTTGAATCCGATGCTTGAAAAATCTCCAGGGGCGCGGCAAAAAACCTCAACGTCTCGGGCCGAGGGATTCATGCATTCAGTCCCCCGGATAAAAATCCGAACTCGGGCAAAGCCGACTCCATTTCGCTCTCAAATTCTTCCAATAGAATACGGGCCCGGGCAAAATCATTCATTCGAGCCGCCGTTTCAAGGTCCAACGCAGTCCGGTACGCTTGATGGATTCCGAAAAACGCCAGGCGGCCCTTCAGAGTATGAGCTGCAATTTGGAGTTGTGGGCCATTGCCGTCAAGAATGGACTTTTTTGCCTCCGCCAGCAAACGCGGGTAGTCCTGCAGAAACATTGTGGAAAGCTCCGCAAGCAGCTCTCGGTCCCCGCCCACGTGTTCCAGTGCAATATTCAAATCCAGAAGCCGATTGGATTGTTCTGAACACATCGTCTCACCCGCTTCTTCGCCTTGCATCGACAACGAAACCACAAACAGATCTTAATGCAATCTTCAGAATTATAAAATACCCGCGTCAATTCCCGGGCCGCCGGCAGCGGGGTCTTTCTTTCCGGCTGTCCGCCGCAGGGATAGGAGCCTGTCCGATTTTTCCCAAGAAATGAATAAAGAAGCCCTGCGGATCCGTTTGATCGATTATGTTTTAGGATTTTCGATAAAGAAGTTCATGGGTTCAAGCCCATGGGGAACAGTGCGGTCGGTCCGAAAGCGCCGCCCATGTTTCGGAAACAGGCTGGTGAGGCGTGATGCCGAAGGGGGGACTCGAACCCCCACGGGTTTCCCCACCACCCCCTCAAGATGGCGTGTCTGCCAGTTCCACCACTTCGGCACTTCGCAGGGCGCGCGGATCGATGTATCGCGAACCGGGAATCCTTTCGCCGGGGCATGAATCCCCAAGCAATTATTCGGCAGGCGGTTCGGATTCCGCCGGGCCGGAATCCGGCGCGGCCTGTTGATTCTGTCTGGCTTTCTGCAGTTCTTCCAATTGCCGGTTGATTTCTTCCCGGGTTTCGGCGGGAAGAGCCTGAGTTTCGGGTTCTGTTTGAGCAGGCTCCTCCGCTGCCTGCTCGGCGGCCTTCTGTTCATCCGTCTCCAGAACGGATTTGGCTTCGGGCTTGTTCACGACGATCATTGAAAGCGATATGCTGGTTAGCATGAAAACAATGGCGGCTATCGTGGTTATTTTCGATAAAAACGAAGCCGGGCCTCGGCTGCCGAAAGCAGTCTGAGTGGCGCCTCCTCCGAATGCCCCGGCAAGATCGGCTCCCTTGCTTGATTGCAAGAGCACAACCAAAACCAGAATGACGCTCACGAGGATGTGCAGCGTTGCTATCGTGTAATAGAGAAGCATCTCGGTAACCTTTACTCTCCGCCGGCCCGGCTATTGATAATGTATGATGCGCAGGAAACTGGCCGCTTCAAGGCATGCCCCGCCCACCAATGCGCCGTCGATATCCGGCTGCTGCATCAAGGCGTCAACGTTTTCGGGTTTGACGCTGCCGCCGTACAAAATCCGCACTTCCCGCGCGCTCTCCCCGAATTTCTCGACAAGCCAATTTCGGATGTATCCATGCATGGCTTGAGCCGCTTCGGGCGACGCTGTACGGCCGGTTCCAATCGCCCAAACCGGCTCGTAGGCGAGAATAATACGCAAGAGGCTCGGCGGTGTCAAGCCGTCCAGTGCGCCTGCAAGTTGTTGCGCCACTTTGCTATGATGCCGACCCGCTTCGCGCTCTTCGAGGGTTTCTCCGATGCACAGGATCGATTGCAGAGTGGATTTCAATACGGCGCGGATCCGCTTTTGGACGGTTTCGTCGGTTTCTCCGAAATATTGCCGCCGCTCGGAATGCCCGATAATGGCCATCCCACAACCGATATCCTCCAGCATCGGTATGCTGATTTCTCCTGTAAAAGCGCCCTGGGCCTCCCAATGCACATTCTGTGCGGCGAGAATCAACGGCGTGCCCCTCAGGACGGAGGCTACCGCGGCCAAGGAGGTGAATGGGGGCGCCAGAACAACCTGGCGCTGAAGCCCGGCGTCCACTCCTTCCTTTATAGCGCCCGCCAGAGCACGAGCTTCTTTTGTGGTTTTATGCATCTTCCAGTTACCCGCTATCACGGGAGTTCTCATGACCGCCTCGCTTGCATGTGACTGTGAAAGTTTCTTTCGATGGGATGAACGCTTCGATATAACTCCTGTCATTTGTCGTGAAGCGCCGCAACCCCGGGGAGCGTTTTCCCCGCGAGGAATTCCAAAGCCGCGCCGCCGCCGGTGGAGATATGGGTGATTTTGTCGGCCACCCCCGCCTTGGCTACCGCAGCAGCGGAATCTCCTCCGCCTATCACGGATATGGACTCCGAATCCGCTATGGCCCTGGCCACCTGCATGGTCCCGGAAGCGAATGCGTCCCTTTCAAACACGCCCATCGGCCCATTCCAAACAACGGTTCCGGCCGGTCGAATGATGGCTGAATAGGCCGCCGATGTTTCCGGCCCTATATCCAGCCCCATCTCCTCTTCGGGTATTCGATCCGCGGGCACCACATGCGCGGATGCTTCCGCTTCGACGGCGGAACTGACAACGGCGTCCACCGGGAGCAGGATACGGGGCTCGGTCCCGCCGGCGGATTCGGCCCTTTGCAGGAGCCGGCGGGCAAGATCAAGTTTGTCTTCCTCGCACAAGGATTTCCCGATGCTCTTTCCCTCGCTCTTCAGAAAGGTGAACATCATGGCGCCGCCGATCAGAAGACGATCCACTTTCCCCAGCAGGTTGTCGATGACTTCTATTTTATCGGAAATCTTGGCCCCGCCCAGAATGGCGACAAACGGCCGGCGCGGGGATTCCAGAGCTTCGCCGAGATAGCGCAGCTCCTTCTCCATCAGGAATCCCGCCGCCGCTTTCTCTACAAAGCGTGTGATCCCTTCGGTGGAAGCGTGAGCGCGGTGGGCGCTCCCGAAAGCGTCATTGATATAGACAGAAGCTCCCGCCGCCAGCTTTTCGGCAAATCCCGGATCGTTGGCCTCTTCCTCCGGATGAAATCGAAGATTTTCGAGCAACATCGCTTCTCCGGGTTTTAGTTCCTTTATCGCGTCCTCCACTTCGGGACCGATACAATCGGATACGAACCGTACTTTTTTTTCGAGAAGCTCCGACAACCGGACAGCAGCCGGAGCAAGAGAATATTCGGGCTTGCGCTTGCCCTTCGGCCGCCCCAGATGCGAAGCCAGAACCAGAACGGCGCCTTTTTCCAGGGCATAACGGATCGTTGGAAGCGCCTCGCGAATGCGGAGATCTTCGGCGACCTTGGAATCCCTTAGAGGGACATTGAAATCGACGCGCATAAAAACCCGTTTCGTTTTCAGGTCCAGATCCTGAATCGCAAGCTTTGCCATAATACCCCCCGGAATAATTCCTGCGTCCGATAACGCGATCGGCCTGTCTGTCGTCGCCGATCCAAAACACGGTTAATCCATTTTAATCAATGGACCCCTGCCCATTCAAAATTATAAATTCAAGGGACGACGCCTTTGCCGTTCATGGAAGCGCAAATTTATCCCCGCACGTGATAGTCGCCTTCTACGACCCATTTGTAGCTGGTCAGTTCGCGCAGCCCCATCGGGCCGCGCGCATGCAGACGCTGGGTTGAAATGGCCACTTCGGCTCCCAGCCCGAACTGCCCGCCGTCGGTAAAACGGGTGGAAGCATTTACATAGACGGCGGCGGAATCCACTTCGTTGATCCAGCGGGCCGCATTTTCCTTGTTCTCCGTCAATATCGAATCGGAATGCCCCCTGCTGTGCAGATTGGTATGCGAAATAGCTTCATCGATTCCGTCAACGACTTTCAGGCTAAGAACCAAGGACATCCATTCCTTATCAAAATCCTCCGGCGCCGCCGGAAGGATCCGCGATCCCTCCGGAAGGTTTTTATCCGTCAGAAACGGAAGCGCCGAAGCATGCGCCCGGAACGTCACCCCTGCCGGGGCCAGGCGCGCCACAATACGCGGCAGAACCGCCGCCGCGATCGCCCGATGCACGAGCACCGTATCCAGAGCATTACAGACGGCGGGACGCTGTGTTTTGGCATTGTAAATAACAGGCAGGGATTTTTCGATATCGGCCGATTCGTCCAGAAAAATATGGCAGATGCCTACCCCTCCGGTGATGACCGGAATTTGGCTGTTTTCCCGGCAGAAGCGATGCAGCTCTTCGCCTCCCCTGGGAATGATGATGTCCACAAACTGGTGCAATTTAAGCAACTCCCGGACATATTTTCGGTCCGGGCTGTCTATGAATTGAACGGCCTCCGCGGACAAGCCGCACTGTGCCAGCGCATCCCTTGCTAATTGCACGAGCGCGCGGTTGGAATTGATTGTTTCCTTCCCACCGCGCAGGATGGCCGCATTGCCGGTCTTTACGGCCAACCCGACCACATCAATGGTAACATTGGGCCTGGCCTCATAGAGGACGCCGATCACCCCGAGCGGAACCCGCTGCTTCCGGAGCCTGAGACCGTTGGGCAGGATTTTTTCATCGAAACGCTCGCCGATCGGATCGGGCAATTCTGCAAGGGAACGCAAATCCCCGGACAATCCGTCGAGGCGTTTCTCATCCAGCAGCAACCGGTCCAGCAGGGCGTCACTCATTCCGGAAGCCCGGGCGGCCTGCATATCTTCCCCGTTGGCCTTTTGGACCGCCTCGCGGGACTGTTCCAACAGGGAGGCCAGAATTTGCAGCGAACGATTTTTGGCATCGGTCGAGGCGTTGGCCATCAAACGTGATGCGGCGCGGACTTTTTGCCCTATTTCGATCAGCATAAACTCCTCCACGGCAGGCCGATTTCCGAGCGCCGCAGCGGCGCATCCGTTTTGCGCGGCGCTTAAAGCAATACCAGGTCGTTGCGATGAATCACTTCATCGCCGAAACGATAGCCGAGGATCGACTCGATTTCGTCCGACGGCCGGCGAACAATGAGAGCAAGGTCGTGGCTGTCGTAATTGACGATTCCGCGGGCTATTTCTGCACCGTCCGGCCGGAGAACGCGCACGGTATCCCCGCGGTCGAATGTCCCGCTCACGCCCGTCAGACCCACGGGCAGCAGGCTTGCGCCCCGGCCGAGAGCCTGAACGGCGCCGTCGTCCACTCTCAACTCACCGGGAGCTTGAAGCGCGGACAAGATGTAGCGTTTGCGGCTTTCAATGGATGTGGCTATCGGGCTGAAAAGCGTGCCGACTTTCTCCCCTTCCGCAATCCGCAGTAAAACGTTCGGTTCCCTTCCCGCCGCAATGACGCAGCATGTGCCCGACCGTCGGGCAAGGTCGGCGGCCTGCAATTTCGTCGTCATGCCCCCCGTCCCCAGTCCGGGAATGCTTGTGCCTGCGGCTTGCCAGATTTCGGGCGCGATTTCACGGCTTGTGACTTCTTCGACAAGCTGCGCATCGGGATTCATCCGGGGATCCGCCGTATAGAATCCTGCCTGGTCCGTCAACAGAACCAGCAATTCCGCATCTACAAGGTTGGCTACCAGGGCGGACAAGTTATCGTTGTCGCCAACGCGGATCTCCTCGGTGGCAACGGCGTCGTTCTCGTTGACAATGGGGACCACCCGCTGCTGCATCAGCGCAATGAGCGTGTTTCGCGCGTTCAGATAGCGCTTGCGGATGGCCAAGTCTGTTCTTGTCAGCAAAACCTGCGCCACCGTCAGATCATACAGGCCGAAAATTTTTTCATACATGGCCATAAGCCGCGGCTGCCCTACAGCGGACAGCATCTGTTTGGCGGGTATGTCTTTGGGCAGATTAGGGAAATCGAGCCGTTCACGGCCGGCCGCGATGGCTCCGGATGAAACCAGAACAATCCTGCGGCCCGAAGCCTGCAACTGGGAAATCTGCCGGGCCAGCTCTATAAGCAAAGGAGGCGATAAATAGGCGGTCCCGTTCGTAATAGTGGAAGTCCCAAGTTTGACAACGATGCTCATGGCATTTGCTCGCTCCCGGCGAAAAATCTAAGATAGCATAAAACATCCAAATAGGCTCAATAAGGGTTATTCATGAAGCTTCTGCGGCAGCCGGCTCCGCCCGCTGCCGTCCGTCCGGCGCGGAGGCCCCCAGACCATCAGGCGCTGGAAATGATTTTTTGTGATCCTTTTTCAGGAAAAGGTGTACAAAACTACGAGCCTGTTTGAGAATGTTGCGGGCTGGCAGCCCGTGGTGGAAATACAAAGCAGATAAAGGACATGAGAACACACCGAGGGACTGTAGGAAGCTGGCTAAAGGATAGGCGAATGTTTTCGCAATCTTTCAAAGCCCCCCGGTGCATTTATGGAACCGCCGCGGCGGCGCTCTGTTTCTTCTTATCCTCTGCGGGATCCGTTCCGCCGGCTCTGGGTCATGATGGGGGAGGAAATCAGGTGCGCACCGAAATCGCCCATGCCGACGGGAGGGTGATCATTGTCTCCGATTTCCAGGAGAGAATATCCGAGAGCGTCTATCGAGCCGACGGGAACGTGCGGATAACATTTCGAGACTATGTCATAACCGGAGATGAAGCCGCCTATGACGAAAAAAGCGGCGACGGAACCATCTCGGGCAAGGTCCATGTCAGCCAAAAGCAGCAATGGCTCTCCTGCTCCCGGGCGGAATTCAACGTCTACGATGAAACCGCTGTCTTTTACGATGCCTCCGGCTATACCGACCGCGAGTTTATCGTAAAAAGCCGGACCGTCAAGAAAACAGGCCCCGAAACTTACAGCTTCGAGAAAGGCACGATTACCACCTGCAAGGGCGAAAATCCGAAGTGGAGTTTCGGCGCCTCTCGAGCCAATATCCGGATCGACCATACAGCCCGGCTTCGCAATGCGGTATTCAAAATTAAAAACGTGCCTGTTTTTTATCTTCCCTACGTTATTCTGCCGACGGAGGAAAAACGGCGCAGCAGCGGCTTCGTGCCTTTTCATACCGGCAATTCCACATCCAAGGGCCGGTCTTTCAGCGAAGGCTGGTACCAGACATTGGGCAGAAGCGCGGATCTTACAGTTTACGGCGATTATTTCAGCAAGAGAGGCCTCGCCCTGGGGAGCAGATTTCGGATGCACCCGAGTCCCGCAACGCGTCTCACGGTACAGGCCTACGGCATTAAGGACAAGCTCGGCCAAGGAGGAGTTCAACTTACGGTGGACGGTGAATCATCGTTTAAAGATGACTGGCGCGCCGTAGCCAAAGTCAATATCGCATCCAACTTCAAATTCCGCCAAGCCTTCTCGGATAGTTTTCATTCGGCAACGATCCCCCACGAACAAGCAACCGCTTTTCTTACTCGAAATCACAACAGCATCTCGGCCAATATCGCATTTGAGCGCCAGGAAGTATTATTTCCGCGCCACTCCCTGATAATCAGGAAGATTCCGTCCCTGGAATTGCTTTCAGTGGGGACCCCTCTCGGCCGTTCGCCTTTTGTTTTCAGCTTCCGGGCGTCGTTGGACGGCTTATCCAGACAGGACAGCCAGATCGAAACTGAGCGATTGATCCAAAGGATGGATTTTCATCCCCGCCTGACATGGCGCGCCCCGTCTTTTAAAGGCTTCTCGATTCGGCCTTCCATAGGCATACGGGAAACCTATTACGGAGCCCGGCTGTCGGGGGATTCTCCCACCGGCGTTGCGAACAAAGATCTCCACCGCCGCTATGTCGAGCTGAACATCGAGCTGAGAACTCCTGTCCTGGAACGGAGCTACGAATCCCCGCGTTTCGGCGGCTTTCGGCATATAGTAGAACCTTCGGTGACGTACCGCCGGATCTACGGCATCAAAGAGCTTGAAGAAACGATCCGCTTTGACGAGGAAGATGCAATTGCGGACACTCACGAAATAGAATATGGAATTATGAACCGCTTTTTCACGGAAAAACTCACGCCCTCCGGAACCCAGAGAAGGAGGGAGTTCATTTCCTTCGGCCTGGTTCAGAAATATTACTTCGATCCGACTTTCGGCGGGGCATTTAAAGAAGGCCGATACAACGCTTTCTACCCGCTGGACTCCTCAACCGGTTTCTACCAAACGGGGGGAATGCACCATCTATCTCCTCTCAGCGCCGTCTTCAGATTCTCTTCGCGGGACGGAATATACACAGACATTAGAGCGGACTTTGACACGGCTCTGAATCGATGGCGCAATGGAAGCATTACGGCCTTATGGCGACGGAATAAATTTTCCTTTTCGGGAACCTACTTTAGAATTCCGGAATTAGAAAGCGGATTGCCTGTCGGCAACCATATCCAGGCCAGCATCCGCTATGGATCGCTCTCCCGCGGGTTCTCGTCAAGTTTTACCCTCAGTTACAATCTTCGATCGGGCCAATTATTGAACAGCCGTACCCGCATCAATTACACTTGGGACTGCTGTGGAATCGGATTGGATTTCAATCAATTCGACCTTGGACTCAGGACTGAATCAAGATTCAGCTTTTCTTTCTCGCTGAAAGGGATAGGAAACTTCGGCAACATAAGCCAAGCGGAAGGGCTGTTTTAAAGGGTTCCCTTCAGGGCCATGATGCGAAGGGGCCGGCCCCGATTATTCATGAAGCTTCGATTGCGGAGGCGCATCCTTGTCCATGGATGAAATACGGAAAGCCTATATTTCAGCAGGATCCAATTTGGGGGATCGGAGGGCGAATTTGCGCTTCGCGCTGCAATCCTTCAAAAATGCGGGCCAAATGATTGGGAAGGTTTCTTCGTATTTCGAAACCGAACCGCTGGGTTTCTCGGATCAGCCATGGTTTTATAACATGGCAATCGAGCTTGGAACGCGGCTTGAGCCGCATGCGCTTCTATCTCTTTGCCAGGATATCGAGACGGCCGGCGGAAGAGTGCGGACATTTCCCAACGCCCCTCGGACTCTGGATCTGGACATTCTTCTTTACGAAGATATTGTGCTGCAAGGGGAAACCCTGATTATTCCGCACCCTCGCCTGTCGGCGCGCAGGTTTGTATTGGAGCCGTTGGTCCAGATTGCGCCGGATAGGATGCATCCGGTATTGAACAAAACAATCCGCGCTCTGCTAGAGGAGTGTCCCGACAAATCCGAAATCCGCATTCTCCCTTAGCCCGGATTATTCATGAAGCTTCTAATGCGGCGCCGGAACAATAATGGAGGAATCCGCTTTTTCTGCTAATGTATACACATGAGCGTTCGAGTATTCTTTTTTGCCGCCCTGGCGGATATAACCGGTATGCGCGAAATCCGCATGGATCTTTCCGGCGCCACGGACGTGATTTCAGTCTTCAACAGGCTTGCGGCAGACTTTCCTTTGTTGGAAGCCCACCGTTCCTCCGTCCTTTTTGCGCTGAATTCCGAATATGCCCGGCCGGAATCCCCCGTACGGGAGGGAGATGAAATTGCTTTTTTCCCTCCAGTCAGCGGAGGTTGATATGTATCAGTTGACACGAGAACCCATTGATATTCAAAAAATCGCAAGCAGCCTTCAAAGGCCCGAGGACGGGGCGGTCGTTGTATTCCAGGGGTTGGTGCGCAATCACGCAAGGGACAAAGCGGTGCGATTTCTGGAATATGAGGCCTATGAATCCATGGCCTTGAAAAAACTCGAGGAAATCGGGATTCGGGCTAAAAGCGATTATGAAATCCGCGACATCGGAATCGTGCACCGCTTGGGGCATATGGACATCGGCGTCTGCAGCGTGGCGATTGTGGCGGTTTCAGCGCATCGCGGCCCCGCATTCGAAGCCTGCCGCTTCGCCATCGATGCCGTTAAAAAGATCGTTCCGATATGGAAAAAGGAATTTTACGAGGACGGCGCAGTTTGGATTGAAGGAAACTAGGAGCCTGCGACACCGCGCCGCAGAAACGCAAAGGGCCGCGGATTTCAATCCGCCATGCAAAAAACCTCATAGTTCATGGCGGTGTTCGAGCGCCTTGGACATGGTCACTTCATCCGCGAATTCGAGATCGCTGCCCACCGGCAATCCCAAAGCTATCCGGGTAACCTTGACGCCAATCGGCTTAAGAAGCTTGGCTAGATAAATGGCGGTCGCCTCGCCTTCAACGTTGGGATTCGTCGCCACGATAATCTCTTTCACGGTTCCATCCCTGAGCCGTTCCAGAAGATTCTCAATCATGAGGTTTTCCGGCCCCACTCCGTTGATAGGGGAAAGGACGCCGTGCAGGACATGATAGCGTCCGCGGTATTCCCGTGTTTTTTCGATGGCAAGAATATCGCCGGGTTCCTCGACGACGCAGATTGTCTCGCCGGAGCGAGCCGGATTGCTGCAGTATTCACATGGATCGCGATCAGAAAAATTGTTGCAGATCGAGCAATATCGGATTTTTTCTTTGACTTCAATAATGGCCCGGCTTAGACGCTCGGCATCCTCCTTCGGCCGGCGCAGCACGCTGTATGCCAAGCGTTGAGCGGTCTTCCCGCCTATACCCGGAAGCCTCCGAAATTCGTCAATTAGTTTCTCGATCGGTTCCGCGTAGTCGCTCATTTATCCAATTTCTCGGTGTCGACAGGTCCAGGGAAAACCTCCAAGAACGATTTTACCACGGGGTTCCGCTTGGCCTTCTCCAGCAGGGCGTCTTTTGGAGGATTATCCGTTCGAGGAGGTTCGGGCAACGGCCCGCTTTCCCCTCTTTCGAGCACTACTGGAATTTTACGTCCGACAATCCCCGCAGCGGCCTTAGATATTGCCAAAAGATTTTCCTGGATTTGGCTTCGGGCGAACTCACCGGCCTTCCCCTGTTGCAGCACTACCTTCCCGTTCTGAATTCGCGCCCCCTCCAAAGACTGGAGCACGGATTCCAGCGATTCCTTTCCGACCGCGGAGGCAATCTTGAGCAAAAATGTTCTGGAATCCTGCGAAGCGGCTTCAGCGCTGCTGCCGCCGGCGGCTCCCGACGGGACAGGGGAACGCGGCTTCGGAGTTGCGGCGGCGGATTTCACGGCATTCCCTGCAGCGGACGATTGCCCGAAACCGGGCTTAGGCGAAACAAAGCCGGGCTGCCGCTGGGTCGAGGGCGGGACGGGCAGGCGACCGGCTGGATCGGATTGCGGGAGAGCTTTCCCTTCCGCAATCGCGGCGAATTCGGCGACCACTTCCTCAAGCGGACGAAGCCTCGCGATATGAGCGAGTTCGATAAGCCCCATTTCAAGCTGAAAGCGCACCTGCGTGGCATATTTCATTCCGGTTTCGATTTTCTGAAACGCCTCGAAGAGACGCAGCAGATCCTCGCCCGAAAACAAATCCGCCTGCTCGCGCAGATCGGACAGAAGGCTTTCCGGGATGCCCAAAACTGCGGTATCGGTTATTCCGGTCTTTAACACCATCAGGTTTCGCATGTGGCCCGAAAGAAGGCGGCAGAAATTGTGAAGGTCCCGCCCGGCTTCGGCCAGATCCCTTACAACGCCTAGAATCACGGGCATATCGTTTTGGGCAATCGCCCGCACCGTCTTGCCCAAGATTTCCGGTTCCACCAATCCCAGCAGGGCCGAAACATCTTCATCCCGCACCGTGTTGCCGCTGAAGGCAACCACTTGATCGAGGGCCGACATGGCATCCCGCATGCTGCCCCCGCCCGAAAAAACCACCTGCTCGAGAGCGCCGCTGCTGATCTGGATCCCCTCCGATTTCGCGATCGCACGCAGGCGCTCCAGGATCAGGGGGTATGGAATAAGCCTAAACGAATATTGTTGGCACCGGGACAGTATCGTTGCGGGAATCTTGTGGTACTCGGTGGTCGCGAGAATGAAAACCACATGCGGCGGCGGTTCTTCCAGCGTTTTTAAAAGCGCGTTGAACGCCTCCGGCGTCAACATGTGCACTTCGTCGATAATGAAGATTTTATTTCGATCCCTTGCGGGCTTATAGCGAGCTTTCTCTCTCAGCTCTCTGATTTCATCGATGCCGCGGTTGGAAGCGGCGTCGATTTCGAGGACGTCCATACTGTTTCCCGCCGCGATTTCGACGCAGGAAACACAGCGGCCGCACGGCTCGCCCGGTTTGCCGTTATGGCAATTCAACGCTTTCGCCAGGATTCTTGCCGTTGACGTTTTGCCGCTCCCGCGCGGCCCCGAAAAAAGAAAAGCATGAGCGACTCTGCCGCTCTGCAGCGCGTTGAGCAGCGTGCGGGAGACATGTTCCTGTCCTACAATTTCATTAAAATTCTGCGGACGCCATTTTCGAGCGAGAACTTGATATTGCATAGCAAGACGGGCCGAGCCTCGGGAGACCTGTTGCACATATAATGCACCTCTTAATGCTGCTTCCTTCCGGACCTGACATGGTTCGAGGATTATATTGCACAGGGCCCGAGACCCGTCATTGTTTTTGAAATTCGGTCCGCACTAAACGGTGCGCACCGAAATATTCATGTTAAGGCATCCCGCGCGCGGAGACAAGCGGCAAAAGCTGCCTGCCGCGGCGCGCTCGGCCGTGAATCTCATGAATAATCCCTGCCGACGGTTTTTCCGTTTTCGCTTCTCCCTTCAAATGACGGCGAGGGTCCTTTTTTGCTCCAAAAGAAGCCAAAACCGGCCGATGAATATAGGGAGCGATGCTTTGGCCCCTCAGGCCGCGATGACGTTGTTTAACCGCGGGCTGTTAGCCCGGATTATTCACGAAGATTCAAGCGAGGAAGAATGCGAATACGATTTCTCCGTTTCCCTCTATGGGCTGCGGTTATTCTAATATTGGCATCCGTATCGAATTCGAAATCCATATTGCCCGTCGATAGCGTGCAGCAGCCGGCCAGCCGGCCTGCTTCCATTCTGGCCGGGAACACCCTTTTTGCGGTTTACGGACGGGCTTTCGGGCGCGCGCCGGTTCTAGGACACTTAGGCACCTACAAAAACTTCGAAGACATGGAGACAGACATTGATCCCTGGCTTCAGGGTATCCGGGCGCGGCATGATAAAAAGGGAGTGATTCCGGCGCTGCATCTCATCTATGCCATGGCAATTCCCTGCATCCCCGGCGACGATTGCCTGCTTTACTTGGAGGGCATGACCAAATCGGTTGTGAAGACTTATATCGAACCCGCAGCCGCACGCGGCTGGATGGTAATTCTGGACACCCAAATCGGCAAATCTACGCCCGCGCAGCAAGTCGCGCGAATCATCAACAAAGGCTATATGAAATATGAAAACGTGGCGATCGCTTTGGATCCTGAATTCAACGTCTATGAAACGGGCGACGGGGACGAGCGCCCCGGGTCCCCCATCGGAGTCCTCCATGCCTCGGAGATAAACGAAGCGCAGAGGCTGTTGGACGACTATGCGAAAGCCAATGGGCAATCAAGGAAGAAAATTCTGATCGTGCACCAGTTCGGCGACGCTAATGTGGATGACGGGGTGCCTTTTATGATTCAGGACAAGAAGAATCTCAAAACCTTCGACCATGTCGATCTTGTCATTGATGCAGACGGCTTGGGAACTCCGGCATTGAAAGTCATCAAGTACAATAAAATGACCGATTCATACGTCTATCCTTTTATTAAATTCCGAGCGATCAAGATTTTCTTCCCCAACCGATGGGAAAAATTCGGGCACTTTGATAAGCCGCCGATGGACCTGGACGAAATCTTCGGCCTGAAGCCGGTCAAAGGCGGAGTCCGCATGGGGGAAAAGCCGGATGTTGTTATCATCGCCCGGAAGAAAATGAGAAACAACGGAGCGGCAGGATAAAAAATGCTGCCTGGCGGGGTTCATCCCTTCCGTTTTTCCCCCGATGAAGCCTTTTGACCCCGCTGCGGACGGAAGCACCCTTGGCGGAGGAAGCAACCGATTGGAAGAAACCAAGCGCGGAACCACCCACATAGCCTGTTATAAATGCCGATACTACGAAGTGACCTGGGACGCCCGCCGGCCTTACGGGTGCCGCGCCCATGGGTTTAAAACCAATAGGAACCCGGCCGATGTTGTATTTGAGATATCCGGCATCGAATGCCAGCTTTTTAAGCCAAAAATCAGCAGGAACCCTGCAGGCCTTCAATAAAGGCCCTAACTCCGCTAGTCCATTCTAGACGCCAGGATATTTGCCAGGCGCTTGGGATCCCGCCTTAAGTGAATGCTCTTGCCGCTTCTGACGTAGACTAAACCGGGTTTCGCGCCCTTGGGCTTTTTTACGTTCTTGACGGAAGCCATATGAACTTCCGCACTGCCGGCATTTTTCAATTTTGAGAAGTGCACCGCCAGCTCGCAGGCATCCAAAATAGACGAGGAGGAAGGATCCGAACGGCCCTCCGTCCGCAACACAACATGGCTTCCCGGATACAGCTCCAAATGGAAAAACAAATCGTTTCCGCGCGCCAACCGCGTCGTCAGATAGTCATTTCCCTCATCGCTGCGGCCCACCCAGATTTCCAGCCCCTCCTGAGTTTTATATCGTTTGGGAAGCAGGCGCACGGGAACTCCCTTCTTGGCTTTTGCCGAGACTGCAAAAGCGCCCGGCGGCTTAGGCGACGGCCGCCGGATCCAGCGGCGTATGGAGGGGTCGGATATCAATTCCTGAAGCGCCGCCATGTCGGGCGGTTCCTTCTTCAATTCATCGAGCAGACGCCGCTCGACGGAGTCCAGCCTGCTTTGAGAGGATTCAACATCCCGCAGCTGCTCGTAAATTACCGCTGCGCCCCTTGCCTGCTTTTGATAGCGTGCGAAAAGAAGCTCCATATTCGCGGCGGGAGAGAGCTTCGGATCCAGGGGAATTTCAACGAGCCGGCCCGTATCATAATCCTTCGCCAGGACTCCGTCGTCGCCCGGCTTTACGATATGCAGCACGCTCTTGAGCAATTCGCCCTTCCGCCTGAATTCTTCCCCCTGCCACGCTTTTCCGAGATCCTCTCGGAGATGCGCGGATTTGCGGTCCAGAAAAGCTCTTTCTTTCTTAATCGCTTGTGCGATCCTGCGCCCCACAATATCGGCTTCATTCCGCAGCTCCAACCGCCGGTATTCCTTTGCCACAGTTTCCAGGTACTCCGCATCCGGCACATCACTCCACCGATCGGAGCCTTCATCCGGAAGGCTGCCGCGGGCGTCGGTCCAAGCATCCCCCAGCCTCAATTCGCGGCGGGTCTCTTCGAGAGGGCGCAGAGAGTGCAAAAGCCTTCCGTCCCCATCCAACAAGTACACATTGCTTCGGGCGCCCAGGATTGAAAATATCAGGCAGAACTGTCCGGATTGTGTCTGCAGGCGGAATTTGATTTGCCGGTCCCTGCCGGAGGTCTCGATTCCGCAGAAGGCGCCGCCCCCCAGATGAGCGCGGGCATACTGGCCGAAAGAACCGGAGGACGAAGCGGCCGGCTCGGCAGGCTCCGCCTGGCAGATGCGGGCGTAACTCGAGCTGCAGGACAAAAGGATGCGCAGCTTATCCCCCGGTTTTTGAAAACTCAGCACGAGCGAATGCGCATCCGGCTGTGAAATCCGCCGGAGCGAAGCTCCGGAAAGATTTTCCTGAATGATCCGCGCCGCGCGGCGCACTTCGCGCAGGCTCAACATGGCGTCACCCGCTCGGAGCCTGTCCGAGGGTCAGGACTTCTGCGTTCCATTAACATACCGAAGAGCTATAATGTCTCGCTTTGAAAATACCTTCAACCAATAAGGTTGAATCCACTTTATCCGCCTCGGTGTTTAAATGGTTTTAGAACACGGGAAACGGAAATGGGCGGCCGCCGCTGGAGTTCTGGCGGTCGTGATTCTGTTTTGGTCGCCGTTCAGGCATTTGATTTTTTCCGTCCGCCTGGCATCGTCCATGCAAAATCTGGCGGGCGGCGCCACCGGGGAAGAATTCGGCGTCCTGGAAACAAAAATACGCCGCCGCATGGGCTCCAAAGAGTGCGACGCTCTTCTATATCGCTCGGATCGACGGCCGCACGCCGGAGCCCTGGTTATCGTGGCCGGCATCAGCGAACTCGGCTGCTATCACCCCAGGCTCGTCGCCCTTTCGCGTTTTCTGGCGAACCAGGGCTTGACGGTGTTCACGCCGGACATTGCGGAATTCCGGAATTTCGAAATTACGGCGGAGCCGCTCGATCAGATCCTGTTCTGGTGCCGCCAGGCCGCAAGCATGCAAGCCGGCGACAAAACAAGAAAAATCGGCCTGGCCGGAATATCCTTTTCCGGCACTCTTGCCCTCATGGCGGCCGCCCAACCGGAAATTCGCGGCATTGTAAGCTACGTCGCGGCAATCGGCCCTTACTCCAGCCTCGCCCGCTGCAGCCGGGAATGGTTCAAGCCGGATCCCGGCGCTTCCTGGAAGGGATATTACCCTACCAGATACTATGGAAGATGGGTTGCCATGCTTTCGGCGCTGGGAATGGTCTCTGAAAGCCCGGACCGGCGCATCCTGGAGGAAGTGCTGCGCGCTTTATTGCTGCAAAGAGAAATTCCGCCGCCTGCGGCGGATTTGACATCCGAGGGGTTGCGCTGGTATCGATTGGCCTCCATGCGCCCCGATTTGTCGGACCCGGAGCTCGCGGCGCAAATCGAGGCGCGGCTGCGGTCGCGGGTTTATCCGGAGCTTGATCCCGATGGTTTTCTGCGGAAAGTCCGCTGCCCTGTTTTTTTGATCCACGGCGCCTATGACGATCTGATTCCTCCCGGAGAGAGCATGGAGCTCCACAAGCGCCTGCCGCGATCTCATCTGCTCATCAGCCCCGTTCTGACGCACACTCATCCTCATAAATCCCCGCTGACGTGGCGGCAGAAAGCGAAAACCGCAATAGAAACTCTGATTTTCTGCTTTCAATTCGCCCGCGTTCTCGCGCCTTAAGCCGGATTATTGCGAAACCTGTATTGCGCCTCCGGATTCTGTGAAAGAACCGGAGCCCAGTACTGCGGCGTGCAGGGCTTATGGATTTTTAACCGTTCAATCTCGCAGCCCGCTGTTTTATCTCAAAGGCCGTCTTTTACCGCTGCTTCTGTTCGGCCGCGATCACTTTTCCCATAAACTCAACCGCCTGTTCCCAGACTTTCTCAATGACTCCGGTATCGGGATTCTTAAACCAGTTGTTCTGCCAAATCTGATCCTTATTCAGATCCCACTGCACCAGCTGGCCGACTCTGTATTTCTTCCGGGTGGGGATGCATTCCTGCACCGGGTGCGTTTGTTTTGGATCTTCGCTCTGCAGCACGACAAGATTCGCCCCTTCCACGTTTTTTTTGCATTCGGGATCCGAATAGAAAGGAAGATCCGCATGCAGAACTCTGTAGGGCCGCTCAGGCATTTCATCCGTAATACCGGGATCCGTATCGAAAACCTCATTTATGCCGGGTTTTTTGCGGCCGTGAAACCAAGCCATCGCGAGTTCCTCCGAATAGAATTAAACTGTTTAAGAAACGCGGTGGATTTTAAAATTTTGATTAAAAAATTGTCAATACCGGAGAGATGCCGGGACTTCCCTTCTTCAGGCGCGCCGCCGGTCTTTTTCTTAGGAAAATCAACCGGCCTCCGTTAATATTAGGGTTTTTATGAGCTTAAACGGGAATAAGCGATATGCCGGCACTTTATGCAGCCATCATGGCAGGCGGACGGGGGGAGAGGTTTTGGCCGCTCAGCACGAGCCGCCTTCCCAAGCCGTTTATCCCTCTTCTCGGCCCCACATCACTGCTGCAGGATACCGTGTCGAGAATCGAGCGGATTGTCCCGCATGAAAGAATTTTGATATGCATCGGCGCCGGGCATTTCGAAATCGCGCGGCGGCAGCTGCCGCAAATTCCCCGCGCCAATTTTATCGTCGAGCCCGAGGGCCGCGATACGGCTGCGTGCCTGGGCTTTTGCGCGCTTCATATCGAAAGGCGGGACCCCGACGGAATCCTGTTCGCGCTGCCTGCGGACCATTATGTCGGTGATACGGACGCCTTTACGAAAACAGCGCGCGCGGGAATCGAAAATCTGCAGGGGGCGTCGGGCGTCGTGTTCGGCATTTCTCCCACCCGCGCCGAAACCGGGTACGGGTATATCCTGGCCGAGAAGCCGGCCGTTTCCGCTGAAGCCTGGCCCGTTGTCCGGTTTATCGAAAAGCCGGACCGCCCGACGGCGGAAACGTACCTCGCTTCCGGAAATTATTTCTGGAACAGCGGAATGTTTTTGTGGAGCAATCGAACCCTCCTTTCGCTTTATGAAAAACACGCCCCGGAAATCCACGAGGGACTGCGCCGCCTGCGCCCTCTGATAGCAAAAAACGCCCCCCTCGAAGAAATCGGAAGCGTCTTTTCCCGGCTGCCGCGGATTTCGGTTGATTACGCGATCATGGAAAAGACATCAAATCTTAAGCTGGTCCCCGCGGATTTCTTGTGGGACGACATAGGAAATTGGGCGTCGCTGCAGAGAGCGCTGCCTTCAGACGCGCATGGGAATACCGTCAGGGGAGCCCATGTCAGTCTGGAGTCCCAAGGCTGTATCGTGTATGCCCAGGACGGCGAGGTGGCGACCTTTGGAGTATCGGATTTGATTGTC
Organism: uncultured Acidobacteriota bacterium; assembly: GCA_964506795.1. Taxonomy (GTDB): domain Bacteria; phylum Acidobacteriota; class UBA6911; order UBA6911; family UBA6911; genus UBA6911. The sequence continues at coordinate 39,343 of CAZDMR010000031.1, forward strand.
GTTCAGGCGCACGGCAAAGTTCTTGTCTGCTCCAAAGACAGAGCGCCGGATTTGAAACGCCTGGTATCGATGCATGCGCCGCCGAAGGATTGATTGGAGCTGCAAACAATGACAGTGAAAGCAAAGAAAGTCGTTCTGGCATACAGTGGAGGGCTGGATACGTCCATTATCATTCCTTGGATAAAGGAAAATTACGGCGCGGAGGTGATTGCCTTCGCGGCCGATATCGGCCAGGGGAGAGAACTCCAGGGGCTTGAAGAGAAAGCGATCCGGACCGGGGCTTCCAAATGCATTATCGAAGATCTGCGCGAGGAGTTCGTTTGCGAGTTTGCGCTGCCCTGCTTGCGCGCGGGCGCCGTCTATGAAAGGAAGTACCTGCTCGGGACTTCATTCGCCCGGCCGCTCATCGCGAGAAGACAAGTGGAAATCGCCGAACAGGAGGGAGCGGACGCCGTTTCCCACGGATGCACCGGAAAAGGCAACGACCAAGTCCGCTTTGAATTGACCTATAAAAGCCTCAACCCAAGGCTGAGAATTATCGCGCCCTGGCGCGAATGGGATATCCGGTCGCGGGAGGATGAAATCGATTACGCGCATGACAGGAAGGTGCCTATTTCGGCGACCAAGGAAAAGATATACAGCGAGGACCGCAACCTCTGGCATCTCAGCCACGAGGGCGGCGATCTGGAAAATCCCTGGGCGGAACCCGAAGAGGATATGTACGCGCTCACGGTCGCTCCGGAAAAGGCCCCCGACACGCCCCGCCATCTTGAGATCGAATTCGAAAACGGGAACCCCGTCGCCGTCGACGGCAAGACTCTCGGCCCCGTAGAACTTTTGGAAACGCTGAACTCCGTCGGCGCATCCTACGGCATCGGACGCGCCGATCTGATTGAAAACCGGCTCGTGGGCATGAAATCCCGCGGCGTGTACGAAACACCCGGCGGCACGCTGCTGCTGGCGGCGCACCGTGAATTGGAGAGTTTGACTCTGGACAAAGCGACTCTGAACTATAAGGACCTGATCGCAGCCAAATACGCGGAACTTGTGTACAACGGCCAGTGGTTTACGCCTTTGCGCTGGGCCATGGACGCATTCATTGATTCGGTCCAGGACCGGGTCACGGGGACCGTCCGCCTTAAGCTGTACAAGGGAAATATCATTATTTCCGGAAGGAAATCGCCCTATTCGCTCTATCGAGAGGACCTGGCCACTTTCTCGGCCGACGCGGTCTATAACCAGAAAGAAGCCGAAGGATTTATCAATCTTTTCGGCCTTCCAAACAAAGTGGAGGCTTTGCTGGATCCGGCGGGGACCAACAGCAGACGGTATCGGGAAAGACGCCGCAAAAAATAGCGGGCGATGACGCGCGGCAGGCTGTCTCCCGGGAATACTTTAATCTCAGCGATTGATCGGCTGGCCCGCCGCGACCAGAATCTCCACGTTTCCTTCATTTCGCAGCTGATTGATGAGATCAACCAGCTGCCCCTGGGCTTTTTGACGCTTTAAAAAATTTGTAAGCTGCTCCGTGACTTCCTCCAGCGCGGATAAGCCCTCTTCCTTCTTGTCGGTGACCTTGATTATGTGGTAGCCGAACTGTGTTTTGGTCAGCGTAACACCCCCGACGGGGAGGGAAAACGCCTCCGCAAATTCGGGAATGATGGAGTCCTTTTCGGAAAATCCCAGGTCCCCTCCCCGGGCGGCTGAAGAATCCGTCGAGTATTCTTTGGCAAGCTTGGCGAAATCCTCGCCCTTCTGAATGCGGGCCAGCAGCAGTTCGGCGCGCTGCCTAGCGGCCGCGTCCTGCTGTTCGTTTTCTCCCGCCGGCAGCAGGATATGGCTCACTCGGACCATATCGGAATGCTGGAATTCCGACGGATGGCTTGAATAATATTCGGCGACCTCCTCGGGCTCCACCGTGACTTTCTTATTGATCGCTTCGTCAATGTATTTTTCCACCGCAAGCTTTTTATATAAGTCCTTCTCCAGCAGCATGCGATCCAGGTTCCTGCTGGCCAGATATGCATTCATCTCGGCATCGCTTCTGAATGTCTTGGCTATTTCCTTGATCGCGTTCTGGACTTCTTCTTCCGTAACAGTAATGCCGGTTGCAGCCGCCTTTTGATAAAGCATCAGGGAATTGATCAGTTGAGTAAGCCCGCTCAGCGTTAATTGATTGCGGTAGTCTTCCCGGAGATCCTTCCATTCCGGATTTCCAATCGAGGCCAGTTCCTGTCGCACCAGCGACTCAAGGTCCTTGCCTTGGATTTCTTCTCCGTTGACCCTTGCGACAACGGCCGGGAAAATGGAACTGGAGGCCTGCTGCGGAACCGCTTCGGATGCAGCTTCCCCTTGTGAACCGGCCGAAGCAGCCGCAGATATCAACAGGATTAAAATCGCCGATACAAACAAAGGATGCGATCGTTTTATCAGGGATTTCACGGTTATCGACATCTCCTTTTTCAGTAATAAATAACCATAGGTTAACATGCCCGGCCCGCCCGCACGAACACCATTTTAAAGCATCGAAAAAACGTCCGCTTGAATCCGCTCACCCTTATCCCGGATTATTCATGAAGCTTCTATTGCGGCGGCGGATCCAGAGAGTTGCTTTGAGTCTCAGGGGCTTTAAGGTTACTATTGGGGGCCAATTTCAGGGAGTGTTCGGTGGCCTTTAACTGGTTGGACGGATTTGTTGTCGTCGCTTATCTGGCCGGCATCACCTTGTTCGGAAGCTACTTTCGCAAAAAGCAGCAATCCATTCATACCTATTTTCTCGGCGGCAAAACTATTCCCGCATGGGCTCTTACTCTGTCCATAGTCGCTACCGAAACCAGCACTTTGACTATTATCGGCACGCCCGGAATCGCTTTTGCGGGGGACCTTTCTTTTCTGCAGCTGATCGTCGGGTATCTGGTCGGACGCGTCTTCATTGCGCTGGTGCTGATACCGGCCTATTTCAAGGGAGAAATGTACACGGCGTATGAGTTGATGCAGCGCCGCTTCGGCCCGCGAACCAAGCACGCAACCGCGAGCATGTTCCTGATTACCCGGGCTTTGGCTGAGGGAGTCCGTATTTTCGCCGTCGCCATCGTTGTCGGCATGGTGCTCGGCTCCGGAGACATCTGGTCCATCCTGATCATTTCCGCCCTGACCCTGATCTACACTTTCGAGGGGGGGCTTACGGCCGTCATTTGGACAGACGTGGTCCAGACTTTTATTTACCTCGGGTGCACCCTCATCACCTTTTTCGTTATCCTGGGATCGATCCCCAACGGATGGGAAGGAATCGTCTCGGCGGCGGGCTCCAAGTTTGCGCTTTGGAATTTTTCCATGGATTTTCATCTTCCCTATACTTTCTGGGGCGGAATTCTGGGCGGCGCGTTTCTCAACACAGCCAGCCACGGAGTGGATCAATTGATCGTACAGCGCCTGCTTGCGGCCAAAAGTGAGAGGGACAGCAAGATCGCCCTGCTATCCAGCGGCGTCCTGATATTCTTTCAATTCGCTCTCTTCCTCATTGTCGGAATCATGCTCTACAGCTTCTACAGCTACCATCCGGAAATGACGCCCCCCGTCGACAACGACGAGATCTTCCCCGCTTTCATCGTTTCCTCTTATTTGCCGGCAGGAGTCCGCGGGATTATGGTTGCTGCAATCCTCGCCGCGGCAATGTCCACGCTCAGCAGCTCGCTGAATGCCATGGCTTCGACAACCGTTGTGGATTTTTTCCGGCCCTTTCTGAAGCGCGACAGGACACAGCGGGATCAGCTGCGGCTGTCCCGCCGAGTAACGGTCTTTTGGGGAGTTGTCCTGACGGCCCTGGCGATCCTTTCGCGCAATGTAACGTCGGTGCTGGAGGCGGGATTGACCATTGCCTCCATCACTTACGGCAGCATGCTCGGCGTCTTCCTCCTCGCAGTCTTGACCAAGAGAGCTAACGAAAAGGGTTCGATAACGGCCATGGCGGCGGGGTTGGTTTTCATGCTCTTTGTATGGTATTTCAAAGTGACGGCCTTCACGTGGTTTGTCCTGATCGGCACAGGCGTTACCTTCGTCGTCGGCTATGCCGCAAGCCTGTGGTTCGACCGGCAACCGGCCGCGCGGAAAGAATAAAGAGCAGCCCGAACTCCCAGTTACTGCTTTATCAATGTGCGGGCGCCGCAGCGCATCCCTTCAAGCGTCAACTCATACATCGGGAATACTTTCTGTATCATCCGGATCGAAGGGACGGAATTCCACCATGCTTTCGGCTCCGGATTAAGCCAAACCGATCTCCGGAATCTTTTGCGCACATCCATCAGCCACTCGATTCCGGGCCGGTCGTTGCGGTACCAGTAATCGATCGCCCCGTTGGGGCTCAACAGCTCGCTCGGAGCCATATACGCATCTCCCACAATGATGACTTTATAATTTCTGTCGGCCTGGTCCAGGATCCTCTTTGTCGGCACCGACGTCATCCGCCGTATGTCCGTGTAAAGTTCCTGATAGATGCAGTTGTGAAAATAGTAGGACTGCAAGTCTTTGACAATGTCCCTGGCGGCGGAAAATAAACGGCTGACGAGATCGCTGTGCGGATTCATGGTGCCGCCCGCGTCCATCAGCAATATGAGCTTGATTCGCTTTTTTCTGGCGCGGTCCCAGACGAACTCGAGTTCGCCCGCGTTGCGGCATGTCGCGTCAATGGTGCCGTCGACATTAAGGTTGTCCCTGGGCCCTTCGCGCACCACCTGACGGATGTAGCTCAGGACGGTCTTGATGGAACGCGTATCCAGCGTCAGGTCATCCCGGTAGTTTCGAAAACTCCGCTTCTCCGCGATCTGGATTGCGCTGCGCATCCGACCCTCATGTTGACCGATGCGGATGCCCGCGGGATTGTATCCCCATGCGCCGTACGGAGAGCGTCCGCGCACCCCCACAGCCCGGTTGCCCCCCGCATGCGGCCGGTCATCCTGGTTTCGCAGCCGGTCCAGGAATGCGGCCCGCACGGCCTCCAGATCGAGCGCTTCCACCATCCGCTTCTCTTCCTCCGTCAGATCCAGCGGCGGCATTCGGAGCAGCCGTTCCTCTATGGCCCGCAGCAGCCCTTCGTCCGATTCGATGTGACCGAAGCACTCCAGAAAAGCCTGGTCGAATTTGTCGAAATGGGCTTCGGTCTTAACCAGAATGGCGCGCGCAAGATGATAGAAGCGCGTTAAGGAGCTGTCGGCCAAGTTTTCCGAAAGCGCATTCTGGAGAAGAAGCCACTCATTGAATGTTACGGGGACTTCCAGCCTCCTTAATGCATGAAACAGATTGATGAACATTCAGGACTTTCCGATTCAGCCGGGATTATTCATGGGGATTCGCAGCGAGGCGGCAGGGGAGTCCGAACAAGGGCGCGCCTAAAACCCATGCGTATGCCGCAAACCTGCCTGGATCCGCCGCCGCAGTAGAAGCTTCATGAATCATCCGGCTTAATGCACCGCCACCCTGGCGACGTCTTCCTCCGTCTTCAGCAACACGCCCAGAAACGGCAGTCGCTCGTTCAATTGACGCTCGGTAATCCCTCCGGCCAAAATCGCCTGGATCCAATCGAGCAGTTCGCTGGTCGAAGGCCGCTTTTTTAATTCATGCCTTTGGCGGATGAAATAAAACTTTGCGATAATTTGAGATAGCAAATTGTGCTTCAGGTCAGGGAAATGCACCCGGGCGATTTGTTCCATCATGGAAGGACCGGGAAAATCGATATAGTGGAACAGGCAGCGCCGCAGAAAGGCGTCCGGAAGCTCCTTCTCGCTGTTGCTTGTTATGACGACAATAGGACGGTGTTCGGCTTTGAAACTGTCGCCGGTCTCCACGACATCGAAACTCATCTGGTCCAGTTCGAAAAGCAAATCATTGGGAAATTCCAGATCGGCCTTGTCGATTTCATCAATGAGCAGCACCACCGGTTCCGCGGCGCGGAGGGCCTCCCCTAATTTGCCGAATCTGATGTACTGCCGGATATCGGAAACATCTTTGTCGTGAAATCGGGAATCGTTCAAACGCTGCACCGTATCGTAAACGTACAGGCCGTCGCTCGCCTTGGAAGTGGATTTGATATTCCAGCGTATAAGGCGCATATTCAGGTCTTCGGCGATTACCTGCGCCAATTCAGTCTTGCCCGTTCCGGGCTCTCCCTTCAGCAGCAAGGGCCGCTTTAAGATGATGGCGGCATTAACAATCTCACGCAGCGCATCGCTGAGAATATAACGGCTGGTTCCTTTGAATCTGTCCATTGAAAACTAAATCCTCCGCATAGCAAATCGGCTCAACCGGCTCCGCCGGCTGCGACCGTGAAGGGATAGTGTACCACGCCGAAAACACTCATGCCCCGCCCGATTTTCAAATGTCTCCCGTCCATTTCCATTGGGATTTATGGCGACCCGGAACTTTCGGCCGCCGGGCATCTCTACCGCGGGGAAACCGGCATTAATCCCTCGGCCGGCATCACGCACCCCCGCCGAAAAAAAAGAGGGATGCTTTCTTCACGCCGAACAGAAGATACAAGTGATATAGCATTAGAAGAACGTAGGTCCAAAGGCACAGGTGGGCGGCGAATTTCCCCAAAGTCCACTCTTTGTGAATCAGGATGACGGCCACAGGGAAAACAGTCATTGCCGTCTTTGCTCCGAAGAATGCCGGCAAACCGCCGATGTCCAGGACGTATCCCATGACAGGATTCAATTCCCGGGCGGACCCCAGGATCATATGCAAGCCGGTCAGTACGGCATCCAGAAAGGAAAGGACTATTATCGCAATCGCTATGCTCCAGCTTCGCGAATCGTAAATGTCCACATAGCCGCCCTTGTCCGTGCGGCGGCGTCCTCCGCTCTTTCTCCTGCGACGCCGGCTGAATACCGTCAGAAGGATTGACTGGCTCCGTCTGTCGCCCCCCGACCTTCTTTCGGCCAAGAGTTTCCCGGTTGCGGGATCACTATAGCAACGGCTTTTCATGCGAATCCTAAGGAGACACCGCGGTTCCAATCTGAATGACGCGGTTTCTTCCCTCTTGTTTGGCGCGGTAGAGCGCCCGGTCCGCATCTTTAATCAACGCCTGAGGGCTAATGCCGGCGCCGGGGAAGAGGGAAGCCACGCCGAAACTGATGGTGACATATGGGGCGACGGAGGAATTGCCGTGAAGGATTGCTTTTTCAGCCAATTCCAGCCGAATGCCCTCAGCCACATGCCACGCTCCTTTGCCGTCGGTTTCCGGCATGATGACGGCAAATTCTTCTCCGCCGTATCGGGCAATGAGATCCGCCGGCCTTCGGGCCTTCATCCGTATGGCATCGGCCACCGCCTTCAGGCAGGCATCCCCCGCTTGGTGTCCGTACAGGTCGTTGTAATTCTTAAAGAAATCCACATCCCCCAGGACCAAGGCAATGGGTTTGTGCGCCCGCGACTGACGGCGCCACTCTATTTCCAGATACTCGTCAAACCTGCGCCGATTGTGCAGCTTTGTCAGGCCGTCTTCCGTCGCCAGGCGCTCCAGTTCCCGATTGGTGCGCTGAAGAATTTCTTCGGAATGCTTCCTTTCCGAAATGTCGGAAAAGGTCACGACGAGGCCGATAACGCCCTGATCCAAGCCGCGCAACGGAGTTGAGGTCAACAGGAAGGGAATGCTTGTGCCGGACTTGAAGCGGATCGTTTCTTCCTGCTCCACCATCTTTTCTCCGCGCTTGATTCTGTTCATCGGGCAATCCTCCAATCCCCGGCACGCTTCCGTAAACACATCGCGGCACTTCTTCCCGATAACCTCCCGGG
>CAZDMR010000032.1:0-45224 GCA_964506795.1 uncultured Acidobacteriota bacterium
GTTTATGTTCAGAACAACAAGGGGGGCATGGTTCCCTTGACCACCCTTGTCGAAATAAGCACCATCCTGGCCCCCCAGTCCATCGAACGATACAACATGTACCCGTCCGTCCGGGTGAATGCCGATGTCGCTCCGGGATTCAGTTCCAGCGAAGGCATGGAGGCGATGGAAAGGGCTACCGGCAAAGCGGTGCCGCATGGCTTTCAATACGAATGGACCGGGATGAGTTATCAGGAAAGGGAAAACGAGGGGCAGGTCATTATCTTGGTCGTAATGGCCCTCGTTTTCGGCTTCCTTTTCCTTGTCGGACAATACGAAAGCTGGACTATTCCTATTCCCGTTATGCTTTCCATCGCCGTGGCGGCCCTCGGCGCCATGATCGCCCTCAACATAACGGAGATTCCTCTCAGCATCTATGCTCAACTGGGACTTGTGCTTCTGGTCGGGCTCGCCAGCAAGAACGCCATCCTGATCGTCGAATTCGCCAAGACGGAGAGGGAGCACGGGCATTCCATTCTCGAATCCGCCGCCAAGGCTTCCAGGATCCGGTACCGGGCGGTCCTGATGACCGCGTTTTCATTTATCCTCGGAGTATTGCCGATGGTTCTGGCGACCGGAGCCGGCGCGGCGGGAAGACGGCACATCGGCACCACTGTGTTCGGAGGAATGATCGCCGCCGCCGCCTTCGGCGTGGTGCTGACCCCTTCCCTTTGGGCTGTTTTCCAGACAACGCGGGAAAGGCTGAAACATTTCCTGCATTTTAAGAACGAGGCGGGACTTGTTGTCGAAGAATCAGGATTGCCGGAAGAAAATGAATAAGAAGGGAAGCGCGGCCCGATGCGTTGTTCAAACGGCGGGGGCAGCGAAGGAACCTTTGATTTTCAATTTACGGAATATGAAAGAATTTTGTAAAACCAAATTGGGCGCCGCCCTGCTGCTGCTGATTGTTTCGGCGGGATGCCGGACGGTAGGCCCGGATTATAAGCCTGTCTCCGTAGAGATGCCTTCGTCGTGGCCTTCCATCGATGTACCGGCCGCGGAGGGAGGGCCGATCGCGCAGCAGCTTGACACGGAGGCGCTGGCGGAATGGTGGGCTACCCTTGAGGATCCGGCGCTCAGCAATCTTGTGGAAAGGGCCGTTTCCAATAACAAAGACCTTAAGGTTGCCTTGACCCGGATCCGCCAATCCCGCGCCGAGCTGGGGATCGCCGACAAACAACTGGATCCTTCCGTATCCGGATCGGCGCAATACCGCCGGACCCAGTCCGGATCTCCCACCGCCGAAGACCCGGATCCGGCGCTCTTTTCAACCGGAAGCAATTACTTCGATGCGGGATTCGATGCGTCCTGGGAAATAGACCTGTTCGGGAAAAAGCACCGCACCATTGAAGCCGCGGCCGCGCAGCTTGAAGCTTCCGAGGAGGGATTTCGGAGCGTGCTGGTCAGCCTGGCTTCGGAAACCGCCGATAATTACGTGGAGCTGCGAACCCTTCAGCAGCAGATGGAAATTGTCCGCCGGAACCTTCAGCTGCAGGAAAAGGCCCTCGATGTGCTGGAAGACCAGGCGGAAGCGGGACTGATCAGCTACCTGCAGGTCCGGCAGGCCAGATATAATATCGAAAGCACCCGTTCGCGGATCCCCGTTTATAACGCGAGCATCGAAGAAACGATGAACGCGCTGGCTATTCTACTCGGCGAGACGCCGGGCGGCCTGCACAGGGAATTGTCGGTGCTCGGTTCCATACCGGTCCCGCGCGTTGAAATCGCCGTCGGCATTCCCGCGGACATCCTGCGCCGCAGGCCCGACATCCGGAACGCGGAAAGAGCGCTGGCGGCCCAGACCGCAAGAATCGGAGCGGCCACCGCCGACCTCTATCCCGTTTTCAGCCTGAGCGGGGCTCTGGGAATGACGGCCTCCTCTCTCGACGCCTTCTTTTCGGATGAAAGCCCCGGCATCAGTATTGCGCCGTTTATCAGCGTGCCGTTGTTCAACCGCGACAGGATCCGGGACCAGATTGAAATTCAAAGCGCCATTCAGGAACGCTACCTCATTGAATACGAAACCACGGTGCTGGATGCGATCAAGGAAGTGAGGGATGCAATGATCAGCTACGGAGAGGAGCAGAAGCGCTATCGGATATTGGAGAAGGGTGCGGCCGAGGCCCGCTCCGCGCTCAACATAGCTGAAGAGCAGTTCCGCTCGGGCCTGGTCAGCTTCCTGAATGTTCTCGACGCCCAGCGTTCGCTTCTCTCGTTTGAGGAAACGCAGGTCGGGAGCAGGGGAAACATCACCCGGAGCCTTATCAAACTCTATAAAGCCCTGGGCGGCGGATGGCATGCCGAGGGTGTCTGATATGCCGTCCGCTTCTTCAATGGAACAGCAAAACTCAAAATCAACCGTAGATCATCACGGATCGCCGCGGATTTGATAAGGATTCCTCCGCGCAATCCGTGAAGGTCAGCGGTTTAGTTTTTTCGGGACGACGCAAGGATTTTTCAAATCAATACGCCGCTTGAGATGAGATCACGCCGTACTGATCCTTCCAGCTGTTCATGATCTTCTCAATCTCCCGCGCGCGCTCAGCGTTGCGCGTTCCGTCCGGATTCGCCTTCTGCTCAGCCTGCATTTCGCGCAGATGTTCATGAAGCTGCTCGCGGAGCTGGTTCATATTCCGGATCTGTTCCTTCCATGCCTGTTGCTGTATTGCATTGAGGCCGTTCATCAAGCGCTCATGCTCCTGCTCCATGTTTTGGATTTGATTCTGCAGCATGCTGTGCTGCCGGGCGGCTTCTTTTGCGTTAAAGTTTTTCCCGGAATTCCCGGCCATATCGCGGGCTTGCTTGCGAACCGCATCCGCTGATTTATCGCATATGCGGATTTGCTCTCTCTGCTCCTTGGTGGATTGGACGCGCTTATGTTCCGCTTGGGCTTCCGCAGCGCGCGGATTGCTTTGAATTTGTCCCTGTTCTGAACCCTGTCCTTGTCCAAATCCGCCGCCCTGTCCGCGGCCGGCGGCTCCCTGAGCCCCTTGTCTTGCGCCCCGCCCCTGCGGGAAAGCAAACGCAATCGAGAGCACCAAAATTGAAAATACAAGAAAAGATTTGGTTGGTTTCATTCTTCTTCTCCTTCAGCTCAATACCAAAAAATACTATAATAGTTTGATTATCTAGCCGCAAAGCGGGTTCAATGTTTTTGAAACCGCCCTGGCGGGCCGTATTTTTGAATAACGCATTTTTAATTCCAATTGCCGCTTCAAAAGGTATAGAGGCTTATTAATGATACCAAGTAACTTGCGCCAAAAGGATTCGCGGGAGGCGGTTTGAAAACCAAAATCGCGGCGCAAATTTTGCGCCGGCGCTGCAGAATATGCAGAATTCGGAGGGCGGAAATGTTTCCCGTTCAAATCGATGATTTCGCAATCTTATTTAAATAAACGAGATATCTCAGCGGTCCTTGGAGCGCATCGGCCTGGAACGCTTTTTGCTAATAAAAAAGCTCGGGATGAAAATTGGAAGAAAAAAAACCAGGAAAGGATTCAAGCTATGGTTGCTAAAAACTTTAAAAAAATCGCTTTGACCGCCATGGTTCTTGCTTTGGCGATTCCCGCTTTAGCTCAAGGACGCAGAGGCCGGGATATGAAACAGGGCAATTGGACCGGAATGTGCCAGGCTATGATAGCCTCTACTCCCGTGCAGGCCCTCGACGGCAATGAAACACAGCAGTTGCTCTATTTGGCTGAAGAGGAAAAGCTTGCCAGGGATGTGTATGCGAAGCTGCAGGCAAAATGGGGCGTGCCCATTTTCGGGAACATTTCCCGCAGCGAACAACAGCACGTAAACGTCCTGAAAATGCTCTTGGATAGGCATGAATTAACCGACCCTACGGCAAACATGAAAGCGGGAGAATTTCAGGATCCCGGGCTTCAAACTCTATACTCCGATCTGGTGTCTCAGGGGGAAACGTCGCTTTCTGCGGCGCTCAGAGTTGGAGCAGGGATAGAAGAAATGGATATCCGCGATCTGCGCGAGGCCGCGGCGGCTACAGACAATGAGGATCTGAGCATAGCCTTCCGCAACCTGCAGCGCGGTTCGGAAAATCATCTCGCAGCGTTTGTCGACCGGCTGGAGACGCTGGGTGAAAGCTACACTCCCCAATACCTTGACGCGGCGGAGTTCCAAAAGATACTCGAAGGATCCAATGTTCAAACAAGAGATTTCAAGGGGAGACGAAACGGCCGGAAAGGCGCCGGCTACGGCTCCGGGCAATGCCTGCGGAGCTGGGTTCAACCATAAATGGAGAGAGATCCCCGCTGATTTGAATGAAAACGCAGGAAGGGGGTGCGGCTTATCCGGATAAGCACGGAAGGTTTCAGAAGCGACTATCTTTGGACCGGAAACCGGAGAACCTTTTTTAAACTTTCAGTAAAGCGCGTCCCCCAAAAACGGACGCGCTTTCTTGTATTTCCAAGCCTTTCAACGCATGCATAATAAGTCATCGAAAGGACTCCCTGGATCGCCATGCATGAGACTTCCTCCCGTGCTCAAGTAAACGAGAGTTCGCCTCCTCGACGACTCATCCTTGCGGTTGCGTGCATCGTGAGCCTGGGCCTTCTGGCGAGCGCTTTCTATACCTACTTCACCCTTTCCCGCCTGTGCGTGCAGTATCTTTCCAATCGGGGACATGAAATCGTGATGGCGATCGACTCCCAAGCGCGCGGTCCGCAAAGACGCAACAATCCGGCATTCTGGCAGCCTCTTCTTGAAACAAGCTATGAAAACTATTCCAAGTCCGTCGCCTTTATTGCGCTGGTTGATGAAAACGGAAAGGTTCTCGCCGGCAAAGGCGATGCTTCCCTGGGGCCTTTGGGATCCGCGATAGAAACGGGCCGTGATATCTATCAATTTGAAGAAGTGCTTCTTTCGCCGCGCCATCCCCGTCATGATGCCAATGCTGCCGCAGCCGGCTGGCGGATTCGAATCGGTCTGTATTCGTCGGATACGGATTTTATACGACGGTCGGCTCTTTTTCAGCTTGCCGCTTCCGGGCTGGCGGTTGTTTTGATGCTTTCGCTTTCGGTTTTTCTAATGCGCATGATCCACAAGTTCCTGGAACTGAAGGCGCGTGAAGGAGCGGAGGCGCAGCTGAAATCTCTCGGCATTATGGCTGCGTCGCTGGCTCACGAAATCCGCAATCCTCTGGGGGCCATGAAAGGATTGACTCAGCTGGCGCAGGAAGAACTGGCCGCCGACGCCGCCGCCCAGGCGCGGCTGAGCACGGTTGTAAGCGAAGCGGAGCGGCTGGAGCGCCTGGTGACGGATCTGCTGGATTTCGCCCGACCCAAGGAACCGCAGATCAGCGAATTCGATTTAATGGATTTGCTGGCCGACGTTCGTTCCATGCTTGCCGCAAAGCTCGAGGCTTCCAGATTGCGCCTTGAGATGACGGGGGATTCGGGCCGCGTGAATATCCGGTCCGATCCCGGAGGTTTGCGGCAGGTGTTGTTGAATGTTATTCTTAACGCGATCGATGCTTCGCCGGAAGGCGCCGAGATTGCGGTCGGCGTCGTTCGAGACGCGCGCGCGGGAATGGTCGATATTCAAATCGATGATGCCGGGCCGGGCCTCGGCGAGAGGGATGCCGGCGAGCTGTATCAACCCTTTGTCACGACCAAAGCGCGCGGCACGGGCTTGGGCCTTGCCGTATCGCGTCAGATTATTGAACGTCTTGGAGGGAGCCTCCACCTAAGCGATAATCCCAGCGGCGGAGGCCGATGCCGCATCCGGGTGCCGCTTCATTAATGCGCAAACCGCATCGCTTGTTTTTGCCGGCGGCAGACCCCTGAAAACCGGCAAAAAGGGCAATTATGAAAAATGCAATCCTGGTTGTAGACGACGAATCCGGGCAGCGGCAATTCATCAGCGAAGCTCTCTCCAGGGAATACGAGGTCGCGACCGCGGCAAACGGACGCGCAGCTTCCCAGATCCTTTCGCACCGCAGCTTCAACCTCGTAATCACGGACGAGCGGATGCCGGATATGGGCGGGATGGAATTGATCCGGTGGATGCGCGAGCGGTGTCCGGAAACTCCCGTCATTGTGCTGACCGCATACGGATCGGTTGGGACCGCCGTCGAAGCGATCAAGCTGGGCGCTGAGGAATATCTGACAAAACCTCTGAAAAGCCCCGAGGAGCTTCGGGTCATTGTGGGAAACGTGCTGAGCCGGCGGGCGCTGCGCGATCGCAGCCTTCTGCATCAAGAGGAAACCGAGGCCGCATTTCCTTCCGACGTTATTGCCGAAAGCGAAAGCATGAAACATGTGTTCCGGCTTGCCGAACAGGTTGCGGTGCAGCCCACGACCGTCCTGCTGACCGGGGAGTCGGGAACGGGCAAGGAGGTCGTCGCCCGCTTCATCCACCGGCGCAGCTCCTACCGGGACCACGCATTCGTCCCGGTCAATTGCGCTGCCATTCCCGAAACATTGCTGGAATCGGAGCTGTTCGGACACGAAAAGGGTTCGTTTACCGGCGCCATACAAACAAGGCGCGGCCGCTTTGAGCTTGCCGACGGGGGAAGTCTGTTTCTGGATGAAGTGGCCGAAATGGGAATGAATATCCAGGCCAAGCTTCTTAGAGTTCTCCAGGAGCAACGGTTTGAGCGCATCGGCAGCGAGCGTTCCATCAGCGTGGATGTGCGCGTGATCGCCGCGACAAACAAAGATCTTACCGAAGCCATCGCAAATAAAACGTTTCGCGAGGATTTATATTACCGGCTCAGCGTGTTCCCGATTCCCATCCCTCCGTTGAGGGAGCGGCGCGAGGATATTCTCCCCCTCGCGGCGTTTTTTGCCAAAAGTCTTTCGGCGCGCATGGGCAGGCCCGCGGCGGTATTCTCTCCGGAGGCGGGCGAACTGCTTCGCGCCTATGATTGGCCCGGAAACGCGAGGGAGTTGGCGAACGCCGTGGAACGCGCCCTGATTGTTTCGCGCACGGGGGTGATTAAGAGGGAAGATCTCCCCATGAAGTACGAGGCGGCGGCGTCCGCGCCGGCTCGTCCGGGATTGCTGGCTCAGGTTGAAAAAACCGCGATTCTCGATGCTCTCGCCCGAAGCGGCGGCGACCGCCGCGCCACCGCCGAAGAATTGGGCATCAGCGTGCGCACGCTTCAGTATCGTCTCAAGGAGTATGGAATCAGCGGCAAGGACCAGTGACGGAGCCGCTGCGCGGCTGCTTGGGGCGCGGATAAAAAATCCATTAGCCGATCCGAATTTTGATACGGGAGAACAACATGCAAAAGCGAATTTTGGGCAACACGGGCTACGAAATCACACGCGTCGGACTGGGGGCGTGGGCCATGGGCGGCGGCGGCTGGGCTTTCGGGTGGGGGCCTCAGGATGATAAGGAATCGATAGACACCATCCATTATGCCGTCGATCGCGGCATCAACTGGATTGATACCGCTGCGGTCTATGGTCTGGGCCATTCGGAGGAAATCATCGCCCGCGCCCTCGAAGAGGTTCCGAGAGAAAAGCGGCCGTTTGTATTCACCAAATGCAGCCTGACCTGGGATCAGAGGGGCAGGATTTCTCATAATCTTCAGCCTGATTCCCTGCGGAAGGAAATGGAAGGAAGTCTCCGCCGGCTGCGGGTTGAAACCATCGACCTGTACCAGATTCATTGGCCGGCGTTTTCCAATCCCGGGAATCCTTCGGCGCCCGGTCTTGAGGATGCATGGAGCACGCTGGCGGAAATGCAAAGCGCCGGGAAGGTCCGCCATATCGGCGTGTCGAACTTCAATGTCGCTCAAATGGAGCGCATCCGCAAGATCGCTTCCATAAGCACGCTTCAGCCGCCGTATTCTTTGCTGAAACGCGGCATCGAGGCCGAGATTCTGCCTTATTGCGCCGGCCACGGCATCGGGGTTATTGTGTATTCTCCCATGCAATGCGGCCTTTTAACCGGAGCTATGACGCGCGAGAGGGTTGCTTCGCTGCCGAACGACGACTGGAGGAAGAACAACCCGGATTTCAGGGAGCCGAAGCTGACCCAAGCCCTGCAGCAGGTGGAGCGTTTGCGCGCCGTCGGGAGCCGGCGGGGGCGTACGCCCGCGGAAATAGCAATAGCCTGGGTGCTGCGGCATCCTTCGGTTGCCGGAGCCATTGTGGGCGCGCGGCGGCGGTCTCAGCTTGAAGGAACCATCGGCGCGGGTGAATTGGTTCTCAGCCCGGAGGAAATCGAGGAAATCGGTTAGACCGGGTTATTCATGAGGATTTGGTGCGAGGCGCCGTAGACACGCCTAGATCCGGCGCCGCAGTAGAACCTTCATGAATAATCCGGGCTAGGAAGTGGGATTCGCCGCGCTCATCGGGCTTGCGAAACGTCGGAAGGGGAAAAACCATGGCGCCGTTGCCGAACAACGCCAGTGAGGCGCAGGCGGTTTCCAATCAGGCTTTCTCCCGCGTCGCCGGCGGCCCGCTCGTTGGCGGGAACCGTGTCCGGTTGCTCAAGGACGCCCGGGAGAACTATCCAGCCTGGCTGGACGCCATCGGCGCCGCGAAGCGCCACATCCATTTCGAAAGCTACATCGTTTACGAGGACGACACGGGCCGCAAGTTTGCCGAGGCGCTGATCCAAAAAGCCCGGGAAGGCGTGCGCGTGCGGCTGATTTATGATTGGCTGGGCGGCTTCGGCAAGACCTCCCGGCGCTTCTGGAATCGGCTGCGCGACGCCGGCGTTGAAGTTCGTTGCTACAACCCGCCGCGCCCGGATAATCCGTTCGCTTGGATTTCACGCGACCACCGTAAAATGCTATCGGTCGACGGCCGCGTCGGGTTCATCTCGGGCTTGTGCATAGGCCGGATGTGGGAAGGCATTCCTGAAAAAAAGATTGAGCCTTGGCGGGACACCGGTATCGAGGTGCGCGGCCCTTCCGTGGCGGATATTGAACAGGCATTCGCGCAAATCTGGTCGATGATGGGCAAACCGATCCCCGGCCATGAGTTGGCGAGCCGGGAGTCGCTGCCGCAGGAAGGAGAAACATCGCTTTTCATCATAGCAGGCATACCGGCAACGGCGGGATTGTTCCGCGTGGACCAGCTTATCGCGGCCCTCGCGAAAAAGAGGCTGTGGTTGACGGATGCTTATTACGCCGGGACATCGGGTTACGTGCAGGCGCTGCGCGCGGCCTCCGAAGGCGGCGTCGACGTACGCCTGCTTGTGCCGAACGGAACGGACATTCCCCTGCTGAAACCCTTGTCAAGATCCGGGTACCGTCCTCTTTTGGAAGCGGGGGTCCGCATATTCGAGTGGAACGGCACAATGCTTCATGCGAAAACCGCGGTCGCCGACGGGCATTGGGCGCGCGTCGGCTCAACCAATCTCAACATTTCCAGCTGGTTCGGCAACTACGAGCTGGATGCGGCCGTGGAAGATGAATCTTTTGCCGGCGATATGGAAGAGATGTACCTTCAGGATTTGACGAAAGCGACGGAAGTCGTCCTCAACAGGAAGCGAAAAGTGCGAACCCCGGGCAGGCCGCGGGGCCGCCGTCACGTCATCGCAAGCGGCCGGGGAAGCGCCGGCCGGGCCGCGGCCGGAGCGATTCGCATCGGAAACGCCGTCGGAGCGGCATTCACCACGCGGCGCGTGCTCGATCCGGTTGAGGCGCGGCTGCTGGCGGGGGCCGGCGCATTGTTCCTCATCCTGGCCGTATTCTTCGCGCTGCTGCCGGCCGCGCTGGTGATCCCGGCATTGATTGCCTTCGCATGGCTGGGCTGCGCGCTGCTTTACCGAGGCTACAAACTGCATAAGGATTTGCGAAAAAGGCGCAGGCAGAAACGCCCGGACATTTAATCCCGATCATTCATGAGAATTTGCGGGAAAGCGGCTTCCGGATTCCGGCCGGGCCTGCAAAATCCATATTTCTATTTCCTCAACAGGCTCCCGGCCTGTGGTAAAATCGCGCGTCCAGCCCGTATCAAGGCTGGAAAACTTCATAGGAAAAAGCAGGCACAGCCGCGGTATCGCCCCGCTGGATGCGGGGAAAAAGGCGTAATTGCGGATGAAGAAGGGCCGGGGACGGTTCCTTTGCTGCGGAGCGGCCCCGGTTCCGGGAGGAGCACATGACGTATTCAGAATTTAAGACTTGCGAGGAAAAGCGGTTTGCGGTGGTGATGTACGGAGGCGTGTCTTTGGCCATATATATCAATGGCGTGGCCCAGGAGCTCTTCCGGCTCGTCAAATCAACGGCGCCTGGCACGGATCCGGGGACACTCACGGGCTCGACCAGGATTTACCGGGAGCTTGCGGAGAAGCTCGGCGCCAGGTACGTGGTGGATATCCTGTCGGGCGCGTCCGCCGGCGGGATCAACGCCGTATTTCTGGCAAAGGCTCTCGCCAACGACCAGCGCTTTGACGCCTTGGCGGATCTCTGGGTTCAAGAGGGAGACATCTCCCTTCTTATCAACGACCGCACTTCACGGGACGGGGCGAAAGGGCGGCGGGCGCGGGAAAGCGCTCAAAGGCCGCGCTCGCTGCTCAACGGCGCCCGCCTGTACGAAAAGCTCCTTCTGGCGCTGGAAGGCATGAAAAACGGGAACGGGGGCGCGGGAAGGGCGCTGGTGGAGGATCTCGACCTGTTCGTCACGGCAACGGATCTTCAAGGCCTGCCGGTTCCGATCCGGCTGGCCGACGACGTAGTTTACGAGCGAAGGCACCGCCATGTTTTCCGCTTTCGCAGGCGTGAAGGAAGGAGCGGGAGCGCTCCTCGGAACGATTTCGCGGATGAGAACAATGAAATGCTGGCCTTCGCCGCCCGATGCACCTCGTCCTTCCCGTTTGCCTTCGAGCCGGTTCTATTGAGGGATTGCAGCCGGGAACCGGCGAAATGGAAGGCATTTTTCAAGCGCTACTTGTTGAATCAAGAGCAGGACGCGCGGCCGTATGCCGGCCGGGCCTTCGCCGACGGGGGGTATCTGGACAACAAGCCCTTCACCTATGCCGTCAATACGATCACGGAGCGCCGCAGCGATGTCCCCGCGGACCGCAAGCTTCTCTACATCGAGCCCTCGCCCGAAGAGATCGGATCCGCAGAGGAGATACACGAACCTCCCGACGCAGTCATGAACACGCTTATGGCTCTGTCGCTTGCCCGGTACGAGACCGTCAGCCAGGATCTGGAGCTGATCAGGAAGCGAAATACGCTGATCGAACGCGCAGAGCGGATACTTCGCGGAACGGATGACGACATCAACAAATTGCCGGAAGAGGCCCAGCCGATCATGGTCCAGGACTGGTTCAATTGCGACCTGCACGAAATGATCAAGCGCCAGGGAATTGCCTACGCGGGATATCTGCGCTTGCGCGTGGCTTGTCTTACCGATGACCTGTCCGAAATCATCACGGCGCAGGCCGGATTCGCCCTGGATTCCGACGAATTCCTAGCCATCCGTTACATGGTCCGCGTCTGGAGGGATCAGCGATATTCCTATTATGGATGGGAACGGCGTGAGAACGAAGGCAAACAGTATTTCACGGGGTTTATCTTGGACTTCGACCTGGGATTCCACATCCGGCGATTGAGCTTCTCCATCAGGAAGATCGATAACCTTCTGGTCATGAACGAGGACGGCAAGCAGGTCCTCTCCGCGCGGCGTATCGACCCTTGCATGAATAAGAACTCCGAATTCCGTGAAGAGCTGCTCCGTCTCAGAGAAGCCTTAAGCAAAGCCGGGGAAAACATTCGAAACTTGGCGGCGGGACGGCGGAGCGAAACGGCGGGCGGTTTATCCAAAGCCGTCCGCGAGGTGGGGCTCGACCGCAAGACTCTGATAAGCATCCTTTCGCCCGCGCGCGAAGAAGATCGTCTGGAAGCGGCGCGCGCTTTTATAGAAGCAAAGGAGGAAGCCTTACGCGCGGTCTGGGAGGCGCTCCACGCTCCCGTCAAGGACGCCCTCGATAGGATGGCGGAGGTCAAGCGGGAAGCGGGTCTCGGCAAGGGGCGTCCGCTCCGCAAAAGGGAGGAAGCGGATACTTCTCCCTCGGAGCTCGCCCGCTGGCTTGTCGCCTTCAGCATCCGCATGTTTCCCTACTACGATTTGGTTGCATACCCCATGCTGCGGACAGCCGGTTTAGGGGAAGAGATGGATCCGGCGGAGGTGTTCCGGATCAGTCCGAGAGATCCGCGCCGCCTGGCGGGAATGCGGCTGGGCCGTTTCGGAGGGTTCTTTGACCGAACGTGGAGAAAAAACGACATCCTGCGCGGACGCCTCGACGGAGCGGCGAAGATTGTTGCGGCGATCCTGCAGGGAACGGCCTATCAGAACCTCGCGGAAGAATATGCCAAGCGGGCGCAGGAGGCGATCATGGAGGAAATCCGCAAAAATCCCCAGCGCTACCTCGACCTGCTGGGGATGTTGATGATGGGGGCGTCGCCGGAGGACCGCACCGCCTTTGGGAGGAACCTGAGTAAGAATATCCAGCCGGAAAGAGCTTTGGTCGGGACCATCCTCGGCAGGATGACGGCGCCGGATCTCAGGGAGCGGTTCGAAACGTTCGAGGTCGATAAGCATGTGCAGCCGGCCTTCTTAATGAAGTCCATATCCCGAATAATCAGCGTCGCCGGCAAGATGCTTAAAACGATCGGCGATGAATCCGGCTCGGAGCAGGGACGGAAGATCGGGCTTTGGATAAGCAGCATCGGAGCCGTCGCCACGGGCTTGCTGGATGTCCTTTTGCCCGGAAGCTGGCTCCATCTTCTGGGCCGCCGCTGGCTTTCGCTCCTCATGTTGTTCGGAATAATGCTGGTGGCGCTGAACGCCGTGTTCCATATGGATGGCGTCGGGCTGCTCGGAGGCGCGATGGCGGGCGTCTCGGCCTTCTTATCCGTCTTGAGCTGGTTCCTCGGACGGGCGGTTCGGACTCGGAAGTACGGGCCGCTTTTCGCAATTCCGGTCGCCGTGCTGTTGGTCCTGCTTGCAGTGGGAATCGTCTACACTCCCGACGCCATCAACGCGGCCCTGGCGTGGATTATTCATTAGACCGTTGTGTGCTGCGCGCTGCGAATTTCGTTCGCGTTAGAAACAAGAAGCCGGGATCAAGAAGCCATAATTTCATAGGCTTCCGCTTATGCGGCCTGAAGCAGGTTGCCGCAACGGCAACATGCAGCTTGTCGGGCGGATGAATGGGCAATATAATTAAATATTTCTAACGGGATGGGATTCAACATAGGACACAATTCGCTGGGTAGACAGACATCGCGGGGGCGGCATATTAAAGGGTCCGCTCTGGGCAGGCTCGGGTTTTGCACCCGATGGGCCGTGGACCGTTATGGAACCGGAGCCGGTTGGGTCGAGATCATAGAAGTGGATCTGCGGCTGCCGCGGCTGCCGCAGAAGCTGCGGGGGCTTCGAATCGCCCATATCAGCGACCTGCACTACAGCAGAACGGTAAGCGGGGTATATCTATACCGCTGCATTGAGCGGGTCAACCGGCTGCATCCGGACCTCGTCGCGCTCACCGGCGATTACATTACATACGATTTCCGGGGGCGGTACCGTGAGAAAGTCGCGGCGCTGTTGGGCCGGCTCCGCAGCAGGTTGGGCGTCTATGCGTGCCTGGGCAACCACGATTACGGCATGCGGCGGCTCCCGGCGGCGCAGCGGGCTTCCTTGATAGCCGAACTGACGGGCGGCATGCAAACGGCCGGGATCACGGTTCTGAGGAACGAGTCCGCGAAGGTAACCGTGCAGGGCCAGGGGTTCTGGCTTGTGGGCTTAGGCGATCTGTGGGTCGATGATTTCCGTCCCGGAGATGCCTTTTCCCGGATTCCCGAGGACGGGACCGCGCTGGCGCTGGTTCACAATCCGCTCGGCGTGAATTATTTGAGCGATTACCCGGTCCAAGCGGTGCTAAGCGGCCATACGCACGGAAGCAGAACCTCGCCGAGCGGGCCGCTGTCCTGGGCGGGCCGCGACGGGCGCTACTACGCGGGCCTATATGACGTAGGCGGGATAAAGCTGTATGTAAACCGCGGTCTGGGCCGGCTGGGCTGGGCGCCGCTCCATGCCCGTCCTGAAATCACCATCCTTACCCTCCGCTGATTGCGAAATGAAAAATGAAGCTCCGGCAGCCGGGTTCGGCTCGTTCTTAGTTTTGTCGCCGCGTGCTGCATGGCTGCGCTTTAATCCGGATTATTTATGAGGGTTCGCAGGGAGGCGGCGATATCACCAGAACGGAGGCAAACGCATGTTCAATACGGAAGCAAAATGCGGCGTGAGCGGCGCCAAAAAAAAGTCGCGGCTCGCTGCTGTGGGGATCCTGACAGCTCTCCTTTTTGCTGTAAACCCCGGCAGCCGGGCGGAGCAGAAGTCTGCGCCCTCAAAACAGGCGCTTGACGACGGCGCCGGCGCATACGCCACGGGCATATACCGAAACCTCTTCATCGAAGCCGGCTATTCTCCCCGCGAGGTGGCCGACAAAATATCCCGCGCTTATGAACAGCTCTTTCACGGAGACCCGGACACCCAACTGCTATTCTTCCCGAGCGGAAAGAACGAAAACGGGCCGCTTGCCTACATTCCGGATATTCAGCACAACGATGTCCGTTCCGAGGGGATGTCCTACGGCATGATGATGACGGTGCAGATGGACAAAAAGGCGGAGTTCGACGCGCTGTGGAACTGGTCCATGACCCACATGTACCAAAAGAATCCCGCGCACCCGAGCTACGGATTCTTCTCCTGGAATCTGGCCTACGACGGCGCCGTCCGGGACGAACTGCCGGCGCCGGACGGCGAGGAATACTACGTCATGGCTCTCTACTTCGCCGCCAACCGCTGGGGCAACGGCGATGGGATCTATAACTACAAGCTCTGGGCGGATCGGATTCTGGACGCCATGGTTCACCGGGAACCCATTACGGGAAAGGTCCGCCAGCCCTTGGGGATGCGGGACCACACGGTGGGCAAAGAAGTGAATGAGGAACATGCCATGATCCTGTTTTCTCCCGACGAGAGGAACTCATTCAGCGACGTCTCCTACCACCTGCCCGCCTTTTATGAGCTGTGGGCCCGCTGGGGCCCGGAACGGGACCGGGCGTTCTGGGCAAAGGCGGCCGCCGTCAGCCGCGACTACTTCGTGAAGACCGCGCACCCCGAAACCGGCCTTGCGCCCAACCTGGCTGAGTTCGACGGCACGCCCCGCGGCTACTTCGGGAAGGGCGGGGGCGAGTTCCGGGAGGATGCCTGGCGGGTCGCCATGAACTGGTCCGTCGACTGGAACTGGTGGCGCAAGGACCCGCGCCAGAGGGAACTGAGCGACCGCATCCAGGCGTTTTTCGAGAGCCGGGGAATGGAGACGTACGGCGACAACTGGCGTCTTGACGGGAAAGTGCTGCGGGAGCGGCATTCTCCGGGCCTCGTGGCCACAAACGGCGCTGCATCCCTGGCTGCCGCAGACAAGGAACGCGCGGCCAAGTTCGTTAAAGCCCTTTGGGATCTGGAGGTCCCCTCGAGCAAGATATTCCGGTATTACGATGGTTTGCTCTACATGATGAGCCTGCTGCACGCCGCAGGGGAGTTCCGAATCATTATGCCGGCGCGGTAGAGTATCGATTCCGAAGCTGCGGGAAGGCTGTTGCCGCAATCGTATGGGTCCGCCGCCGTCATCTCTCTTCCAGCAGCCGCTTGAGACGGCGGATCTCCTCACGGAGCTTTTTTTCGCGCGAGTGGATGGAATAGAGATACAAAAAAAGCAGGATCCAAACAGCCGCATAAGCGGCAAACAGATAATTCATGTCAGAAACTCCCGTTTATGCAATGCGCCGCTCCAGCATCTCCGCCTCTTCCCTCATAGACTCGAGAAAGTAACGCCGGCGCAGGAGATAGATCAGCAGGATTTGAAACGCAGCCAGGCAAACATAAAATGCGGGGCGCATGGCGGGCGAAAGCCCTCCGGTCTCAAGCATCGGGGACGGATGCAGGTCGCGCCACCAGCGGATTGAAAACCAGACGATGGGCGCGTCCAGGAAAGCGACGATTCCGAAAACCGCGGCGACCCTCGCCCTGCGTTCCGGGTCTTCGATGTAATTCCGGATAAGCAGATAAGCCGCGTAGAGCAAAAACAAAACCAGCGCCGAGGTCAACCGCGGCGACCAGGTCCACCACACGTACCAGGCCGGTTTTGCCCACAGCGGGCCGGTCACGAGGACCATGCCGAAAAACAAAACTCCTGTTTCAGCCGAGGAAAACGCCAGGTGGTCCCAACGGCGGTTCTTCCGCAGCAGATACATCACGGAGGAAAGAAAATTGACGGCAAAGGCGGCGATCCCGGTGATGCCGGCCGGGACATGAAAATAGAAAATGCGCTGCAGATCTCCCATCGTTTTTTCGCGGGGCGCTTCAATCAGAGCCATGTACAAGGCCGCCAGCATTCCAAGCAGGAGGAAAATCCCCAGAACAGCGTCCAGCCTGGATTGAAACTTGTCGTTCATCCTAATCCTCCAGAACGTGCTCGAACAGCAGCCAGCCTATCGTTGCGAACACAATCGTGAAAACGGACATGACCGTCAGCGGAAGCCTTAAGCTTGCGTGATCGGAGGCGTTCAGAATAATGGCCGTGGCTTCCACGGCATTGATCAGAATCGGAAGCACCGCGGGGAAAAGAATCAGCGGCAGCAGCACCTCCCTGAGCTTGGTGTTTACGGCAATGGCGGACAGTAAGGTGCCCACGGCCGTAAATCCCAGGGTCCCTGTCAAAAACACGAGCGCAAGCCACGGGATCTCGCCCCACACGCTAAGATTAAAAAACACAATGCAGCAGACGAATATCACCGCTTCAGAGGCCAGCATGAAAACGGCTGCGGCCAGCATTTTGCCCAGATAGAGGACCCCTCGGTCCACGGGAACCATCAGAAGGCCCTGCAGGCAGCCGTTCTCTTTCTCGGCAACGAACATGCGGTTCAGCCCCAGGGTTCCCGAAAACGCGAACGCCGCCCAAAGAATGCCCGCAACGGCCGAACGCATCGACTCGTGCATAGATCCCAGCGCGAAGTTAAAGACCACAAGGACAACCACTCCGAAAAACAGCATGGCATTCAGAGAATCCTTCGTCCTCAGTTCGATAAGCAGGTCCTTGCGGAATATGGCCCAGATTTTGCCCATACGCGTATGTTTACTTATCAGGCGGGATGCGCCCCGCTTTCCGGTCCAGCCTCCCGCGCGCTCCCGCGCGATTCCGCGATAAGCCTGTATTTTTCGCGGAAAGTCTCAAGGCTCAGCGCGGACTTTGCAATATCCAGCGCCACGACTCCTTTTTCGATCACGACCAACCGATCCGCTATTTCGTAGCCGAGCGCGGCGTCATGGAGCGCAAGGATGCAGGTTTTGTTCTCGGAGCGGACCTTCGACAAGTAGAGTTTCAGAAATTCCGAACCGGCGGCGTCCAGACCCGTAAAGGGTTCATCGAGCAGAAAAACGTCGGGATTATGCAAAAAGGCGCGGGCGATAGCCAGCCGCTGCTGCATTCCCCTGGAATAATTGCGCACCGGCTCGGTTTCGCGCCCAAGAAGGCCGACTTGGTCGATGCGCCGCCGGATTGCTTCGTCATCGCCGGGCGCATCCATCAGCCGCGCGAAAAAACGCAGGTTCTCCATCGCCGTCAGGTCCATATAAAGGGACGTATTGTGGGAAAGATAACCGATCGCTCCGCGAAGATACCTTGGGGGAGGACCGTTTTCCGGCCGAATCCGGAATGTGCCCGAGGAAGGCCTGGAGAGGCCGGCGAGGATTCTTAAAAATGTCGTCTTCCCCGCGCCGTTTCTGCCGAAAAGCGAAACGAATTCGCCCGGCCGCACGATCAGGTTCAAATCGCGCAATGCCGTAATCCTGCCGAAATATTTAGCCAGTCCGCGGACTTCAATCATGTCAGCTTAGGTTCACGAATCTTTTAAAAGCAGCGTAAAGGCGCGAAGCCGGCGCATTTGCTCTTCGCGCCGCTTCTCGAATTCGCCCTGCTCGATATCGCGGATCTCGCGCCTGCGGTAAAGCTCGGCGAGGGAATTCAACAGCGCCTCCCGGCTCTCCTTCAGCCGCCGGATTCGAGCGGACTCGTCCTTCCTCCCGCGGGCCCCGGAACGATTGAATGCGTACCAAAGCGCCAGAATGAATCCCATAAGAATCAGGGGGCCGAGAACAAGCGTGCTGCGGCCGACCGCGCCGGGCATCGACGTCACCGTGGATTCGCCGGACGTCTCGGCAGGTTCCTCTTCGGCGACGGGCGTGCCGCCGGAGAAGGCCCATGATGCTTCGGAACCCGCTTTGAACGGGGCGGTCCTGTAAACCGCAAAGTTTCCCTGGGAGTCGGCGGGTATTTTTACAAGGTCCTCTCCCGATAGTTGCAGGTCTGCGGGTATCGTTCCGATATCGACGGGCCCCACATCGTGGTAAAACCTTTTGGCATACGTATAACTCCGCCCGCGATACGGCAGCCGCTGCTGAACCTCGATCCTGGTGATTCCCGGCCTCAGGGGGTAAACGGTGTAGTAGCTCTGTCCGTCGGCGCTTTCGAGCCCGGATTGAACCAGGGGCATTGAGGATCCCGGAGCCATGACTCGGATCTCCGGCGGCTCAACAATCCCCGCCGCCTTCGATACGCGGAAACTGCCCTCCGGATTTACGATGGTTTGGGGAGGACTGGTTTTGTTGTTTATGGAAACCGTTTCCAGGGACTTCAGGTGTTCCCCCGTAAACTGAAAGGCTATCTGGTAGGATTCAATTTCGACATCCTTCATGGAAGCGGTCGGTTCGAAAATTTCTATTTCCGCGAAAGCCCTGCCGTTTTCGTCGAAGCTCACCATGCTGTGGTAATTCACTCCCTTGTAATCGGCGCGGATCATCAGGCGGCTGTTCCGGGGAAGGCCGTCGATGCGGAATTCTCCCCCGGCGTTCGTGGTATCGACCCTGATGATGTTCATTCCGATGCCCAGCTCGATCACTTCCAACTGCACGCCGGCCGCGGCCGCGGATGGATCCGTCCGGTTCAGAAGCCGGCCTTCCAAGACTCCGCCCTGCTTCGTGAACGCCGCCTCCTGAGCGCGCAGGAAAGGCGCCGCCGCGAGACAAAATAGCGAGAATAATAAGCCAAGCGTTTTCATCGTCATCTGAGCCTGCGGCCGCAGTCCGCGCAGTATTTCTTTCCGGGGATGACCTCGGCGCCGCAGAATGGACAGCGCGCGGGCGGAACCGGCGGAGTTCCCGAAGCCGGCGCTTTCTGCATGGCGGGCTCGCGTTCGGGCCCAAACAGCTCGGCCTTGCGCCCCGCTATTTCCGCCTCAAGAGCTTGATCTGAAATCTCGGCGGCATTCTGTCCCTTTAGTTCCCGCACGACTGCGGCGGCCTCGGCTTTATGTTCAGCCTCGAGCTGCCGGTAATCGCTTTGGGACAGCCGCCCCATTTTAAATTCGAACTCCAGATCGCTGAGGATGCGGTCGAGCGCGGTCTTTCGACGGAGCAGAAGATCCCGCCTCGTTTCCGCCCCAAACTCAAGGTCCGGGGTTCCTTCCGCGCGCCCAAACAGCGGCCTGAGCACGTATGCGGCGCCCAGTACAACCAGCGCCGCGCATGCCGACCAGAGCATCATTTCCCTCCCGAATCAGTTTCCAATAATACAATGACGGTGCCGAAGGCCATAATTATGGAGCCGAACCAGATCCAGAATACCAGCGGATTGATGTGCGCCGTTATTTCATATTTTGAATTTTCGGATATTCCGTCGAATATCACGTAAAGATCTTCCCTGGGCGTGCTGTGCAGCGCGACGGTGGTTGTCAATTGCTGATCGCCCATCTTAAAGAGCCGCTTTTCGGGCGCCAGCCTGCTGATCTGTCTGCCGTTCTTAAAGGCTTCAAGAACCACGCGGCCGTATTGATAGTTCGGGGTCTGTCCCTCTCGGTATCCGGCCATTTTCAACGAATAGCCGCCGATCTGCATCTCCTGGCCCGTAGAGAGCTGCCGGGTTGTATCCTGATTGAAAGCGCTTCCCGAAAAGCCGACGAAAATCATCACAATCGAGAGATGCACGACGTATCCGCCGTAGCGCCTCTTGTTTTTCAGCGTAAGGTTCACGAGCGCGGCCGGGACGCTTTCGCCTTTGCTCCGGATCCGCGCCCGGGCTCCCCTGTAAAATTCCTCGACAATTGCCGCAATGACAAAGGCGGACAGGCCGAAACAGACGATCGTGTAAAAATTCCGCATCCCTCCCGCAAGAAGCCCCACACACGCGGCGGCCATAAAGACCAGCGGCCGAAGCAGCGACTTTCTCAAAGCGGCGGCCGGAGTCCTGCGCCAGGCAAGCAGGGAGCCGACGCCTGTCAGGAAAAGGAGCAGCAGCCCGATGGGTATGCTGATTTTATTGTAGAAGGGCGGGCCCACGGTAATTTGAGATCCCTGGATCCATTCCGAAAACACGGGGAACATGGTCCCCCAGAACACGGCAAAGCAGGAAACAACCAGTACGATGTTGTTAAAGAGCAGTCCGCTCTCTCTCGAGAGCATGGATTCGAAGCGGCGTTCGCTTTTCAGGCAGGAGCGGCGGCCGATGATCAGCAAAACGCCCGCGCACAGGATAAAGATCATGAAGGAAAGCAGAAACTTGCCGAGGTTTGAGTCGGCAAAAGCGTGCACGGAACTTACAACGCCGCTCCTGGTAACGAATGTGCCGAAGATGGTAAACAGATAAGTCAGGAGCATCAGGAGCATGTTCCAGACCTTCATCATGCCTGTTCGTTCCTGGACTATGACCGAATGAAGCAATGCCGTGGCCAGCAGCCACGGCATGAGGGAGGAATTCTCTACAGGGTCCCATCCCCAGTAGCCTCCCCACCCGAGAACCACGTAGGCCCACTTGCTCCCGAGGATAATGCCGACGCCGAGAAATATCCAAGTCAGCAGTATCCAGCGGCGCGTGGCCCGGGTCCAGGTATCCACTGATTGTTTGGTTATAAGCGCCGCGGCCGCAAACGCAAAAGGAATCAAAAATCCAATGAAACCCAAATAAATGATGGGAGGATGGATTACCATGGCCCAGTGGTGAAGCAAGGGATTAAGGCCCTGGCCGTTCTCCGGAACGAAGGGGAGCATGCCGCCGTCCGGAAGAACCTGCACAAGCTGGTTAAAGGGATTCGAAAAAAATAGATTCAAAATCAGGAAAAAACTGAGATCGAACATCAGCACCGCCACCACGTAGGGCATCCTGTCCCGGTAGCGGAACCGGTTCTGAAAAATGAATACGGCGCTGAGGACGGCGGTGAAAAAAACCCACAGGAGCATCGAACCGTCGTGTCCGCCCCAGAGCGCCGAGATTTTATAGGCGAGGGGCAGCTCGCGGTTGCTGGAATTGGCGACGAGAGAGGTTGAAAAATCGTCGGTGAGCAATAGGTACAGGAGCGAGAGAAGCGCGAGGCCGGCGCTGCCGGCAGCGGCAAAAGCCGCGCGCTCCGCGCTTCGCACGATGCCGTCCCGCCGCTGGGAAGCGCCGATCAAAACGGCGAAAAATGAATACGCGGAAAGGCACAGGGCGAAAAGGAGGCAGAAATTACCGAAATTGGCCATTCATTTTCCCACGGAAGTCAGAATGCAGGCAGGGAGACGCTTCTCTTTTCGTATTCCGCTTCGTATTTGGATGCGCACTTCGCTTCAATGTGGCGGGCTTGGAAAATCCCGTCGACGGCCGCAATACCTTCCACCAGGACCCTGGCGCCCTCCTTGAACGTGTCCGGAACAAACTCCGTCCCCGCATAGCGCACGCGGATTTTTGTTTCAAGGCCGCTGAGGATGAATTCCATCTCCGGACGCGTGCGGTCGACGGAATCCACATCGCCCGCAATCCGCAAGGGCTTGCCGGCGAATTCCTCCTTCCTCGCACCGTACTCGTCAACGGTGATGTAGTAGGCCTTGCCCTCCTCAAAAGCAACAAAGCCCATCCAGGCCAGCGCCCCTATAATAACGACGCCGCCCACTATGAATTTCGCTCTTGCCGCCATAATTCCCCTGAATTGTATCATGAATAATCCCGGTTACAGGGCTCGCATGTATTCCGGCCGGAGAATCTCGGGATCTTTCCGTTCAAGCACTTTGCGGATTAATTCAAGCGCTTTTTCCTTTTCCTCGGGCATTCGAATCCGAAGGGGCAAATAATTGGAGGCGTGATTCGAAGCAAAAAAACAATGAGTGAGATTGCAGTTCGAAATCATGATTTCCAGCTCACGAATCAGTTCGAAGGGCGACGGAAGAACCAATTTGCCGCTGTCGATTTCCTCGGCAATCGGGGTTCCGGGCACGACGATGAGCGAAAGCGCGCCCACATAATCCGGGTCCATCTCCGATAGGATTTTCCCTGTATCCTCGGCATGCTCCCGGCTTAATTCTACCCCTCCGATGCCCAGCAGGACGGTTACGGAGAGCAGCATCCCGGCCTCTTTTATGCGTTTTGCGGCGCTTACCATATGGGCGGCCGTGGCATTCTTGCGAATCCTTTTCAAAACCTTTGCATTGCCCGATTCCAATCCCATATAGACAATGCCCAAATTTAGATCCTTCAGTACTTTGAGCTCATCCAGGCTCTTTTTGAGAACATCCACGGCATTGGCGTAAATGCCCACCCTCTCCAACCCGCGGATTTTCAATTTCAGGTAAGTCAGAATCCGGACCAGCTCCTCTTGCGGAACAACCAAAGCGTCGCCATCCGCGAGAAAAACGCGGCGGATTGCCCCGTAAGAAGAAGCTTCGTCGATATCTTCCTTTATTTCTTCGAAGGATTTGATACGGAAAGACTTATCGCGAAAAGAATGGCAAAATGTGCAACGGTTATAGGAACAGCCCACCGCCACTTGGAGGATCAGGCTGTTTGCTTCGCTGGGAGGCCTGTAAATCATCCCTTCGTATTTCATGAGTGCACTCCTTTTATCACCTAAATAGTACACAGACTTTTCCGGGATGACAAAGTATCTGTGCTAAGCTTTATGAGAGGATGGCATAGGGGCCGAATTCCCTAAAGATATCCTTTTCAGGGTACGATATTCAAAATGCGCCCTCGAGGATGTAAGCTCTTTCGAGACATGAACTTGGGCTTTCCATCAGGCGTGCTTTCAAGAGAGGCCCCCGGTTGGAATCAGTCCGGCCGCGCAACAATATGGATATAAAGGGCGAGCCTAAAAAGGATCTGGAAGACGAACTGGAGTCGCTGCGCGAGGAAATGGCGCATTTGCAGAGTCTTATTCAGGCTCCAGTCAAGAAATCCCTTCAGCGCGAGGATTCAAATAATGTCCCCGCCGCCGAAACAGATGCTTTCGCATTCGGATATATTGAAAACGCACCGCTTGGAATGGCCGTGGCAACCCGCCCATTCCATATCGAGAAAGCCAATGCTACGTTCTGCCGCATGCTGGGATATGCGCCCGAGGAAACCGCCTCGCTTTCCATCGAAGCTTTAGCGCAAGATCCGGACACTTGCATACAATTGCTTCAGCAAATCTTTGAAAAAGTCCAGCCGGTCTCGAAAACAGAAACGAAATTCCTCAAGAAAACGGGGGAATCATTCTGGATTCAATTTACCGCATCATTAATTTCCGAAGATCGCGAGGGGGGGCATTACGCTCTGATCGTTATTGAAGACATCGGCGATCGAATAGGAACCGAGCACGCGCTGCAAGCCCAAAAACGGCTGCTTGAATCGCTGATCAACAGCAGCTTGGACGGCATTGTGGCCTTCGACAGCGACGGCTTCTTTACGGTCTGGAATCCCGCGATGGAAAGGATTTTCGGCGTTTCAGCAAAGGAAACGCTGGGCAAACTCGCTTTCCAGGCCTGCCCGTTTTTGGTGGAGCTCGGCGAGGACGTCAATTTTGCCGCCGCGCTCAAGGGCGAGAAGGTTATTTCGAGGGACAAGAGCTATACGATTCCGGGAAGCACGACGCCGGCGTACTTTGAAGGTTATTATGGCCCCATGTACAACCCGATCGGCGGCGAAGTGATCGGCGGGCTGGCGATCATCCGCGATGTTACGGAGCGCACATTAGCTGAAGAAGAAAAGCGGATCAGCGAGGAGCGGTATCGGGAATTGTTCGAGAACGCGTACGACATGGTTTACACCTATGATCTAACCGGTAAAATAACATCCATCAATAAAGCTGCCGAACGCATTTTAGGCTACACCCGGGCGGAAGCGCTTGAGATGCGGTTCCACCAATTCGTGGCGCCGGAGTTCCAGCAGATTGCCCGCAGGATGATGGACCGCCAGATCGCCGATCAGGCTCCCGTCACCCAGGAGCTTGAAATTATTGCAAAGAATTCAAACCGCATCACCTTGGAAGTGAGCAATCGTCTCATTTTTCGCGAAGGAAAGGCGGTGGGTATCCAGGGGATAGCGCGCGATATTACGGAACGCAAAAAGACGGAAGAGGCCCTGCAAAAGGCCAACGTGAACCTGGAATCGTGGGTGCGAGAACTCGAGCAGCGCACGCGTGAAATGACGCTCCTCTCCGAGATGGGCGACATTCTGCGCGCCTGTATCACGAAAGAGGAAATCTATGAAGTCATCGTGCGGACTTCCCAGGAAATCTTTCCGTCCCAGGGAGGCGCTCTATATGTCATCGGCCCCCTGCGCAACATCGTCGAACAAGTGGCGGAATGGGGTGAAAAGACCCGGTCGAAGCCTACTTTCACCCCCGATGAGTGCTGGGCTTTGCGGAGAGGGAGAGTGCATTGGGTCGAGGATACCAATGTAGGATTGCTCTGCAAACACCTTTCCTCGCCGCCGCCCAAGGGGTACCTTTGCGTTCCCATGATGGCGCAGAGCGAAGCGGTTGGAGTGCTGCACCTGACGCAGCTTGAGGACAGCCCCATGCCCGAAGCCAAGCAGAGGCTGGCCGTCGCGATGGCCGAGCATGTCGCCATGGCGCTGTCCAATCTGCGCCTGAACGAAACGCTGCGCAACCAGTCGATCCGGGATTCCCTGACCGGCCTCTTCAATCGGAGCTTCATGGAAGAATCGCTAGAGCTCGAATTGCGCCGCTCGAGCCGCACACAGAGCCCCGTCGGCGTCATCATGTTTTCACTCGATAATTTCCAGACGATCAATGAAAAATACGGCTCGCATGTGGGAGATTCTCTTTTGCGAGGAGCCGGCATTGCGTTGCAGTCCAACATTCGGAAAGGAGACATCGCCAGCCGGTTCAGCGAACACACCTATGTTGTCGTCCTGCCCAGCGGCAATGAGGGAATCACCCGGCAGCGCGCCGAAACCATCTGCGATCTTGCGCGGAGGCTTGAAATAAAGCGGGAGGACGAGCATCTCGGCTATAGCACTGCATCCGTTGCGCTTGCGGTGTTTCCGGAGCACGGTCAAACGGTGGAGACCCTGCTGCGCGCCGCCGAGACGGCCTTGAACCGGGCGAAAAGCAGCGGCGGCGACTGCGTGGCGGTTGTTGGCTGAAGTAAATTAGGGATGCTTGATTAATGTTGTTTCAGAAGAAATTTTTTGCTTGAGTTTTTTGAAAGAAGGTCCAGAATTCTTCATCGGGCGCATCAAGTTCTCCCCTACCCGCAAGCTTTTCCCGGCTGCAAAGCTGACACGGGGACGAATGTGTATCGGCGAAGCCGTTTCTTTCACGGATTCAATTAGAAATGAAAATGGGACGCGGAACGGACAATGAGTCCTATCCTTCCTGGGACGGGCAGGAGGATTCCAGCCGATTTGAAAAGGACTGGACGGCTTCCGGATCGACCGTATCGATGCGTTCTGCGGAGGAGATACGGGCGGAAATCGAAGAGGTGCTGGGATTTTTCCCGCCTTTTTTCGTCCCGGCGCTGGAGTCTCCGCCCCTGCTCGAGAGTTTGTGGCAACAACAGCTTAGCTGCTACTACAATAATCCGCTGCCGAAGCTTTTTAAGGAAAAGCTTTCCGTGCGGCTTGCGCGTTTCTGTGCGTCTCCCTATTTTATGGTTACCCATGCGTGCATGCTGCACCGCCTTGGAATGACCCCGCGGGAAGTGAGGCAGTGGGTGGAAAAATCCGAGCTGAACGCCGTGGATATTGAGCAAGCCTGCGAGCTGCTCGCCGCGATGCAGTCTCCGGTCGAATCCTGGCCTGATGCGGATCCCGCTTTCGAAGAAAGCGCGATAAC
Organism: uncultured Acidobacteriota bacterium; assembly: GCA_964506795.1. Lineage (GTDB taxonomy): Bacteria > Acidobacteriota > UBA6911 > UBA6911 > UBA6911 > UBA6911. Next base: position 26,174 of record CAZDMR010000032.1, read on the forward strand.
ATGTTGCGCGGTGGTTTTCATGGGATTGACCGCGGCGGGGCGCTGTACGGCGGAGTTGAAAGGCCTGCTTGGGCATTCCCGCTATGCGCAATTGGTTATGCTTCTGGCCAACATACGCGCTTCCCATTTATGGATAGAGGCGCATCCGGAAGTCGGCTATGAAGATCACGCGGTCGTCCGCGAAAATTATTTTACGCTGGTCAGGAACGAGCCGCAGTTGGTCTTCCTATTCCGGAACTATAGGGAAATCGTGAGGCCGGGCCTATTGGGGGCGGAGTTTCAGGGCGGTGCTTCCGAAGGCGAGGAGAATTATCGCGAACTGTTCGAGAACGCCAGCGACATCATTTACACGCACGATTTTGAAGGAAATATAATCTCTGTCAATCGGGCGATTGAAAGGATTGCGGGATACACGCGGGCGGAAGCCCTGAAAATGAACATAACCGACGTGATCGCGCCCGAGTATGCCGCGCTGGCCCGGAAAATGTTGGATCCCCAGATAGCGGGAGAAGTTCCCCTCCACCAGGAAATAGAAGTTTTCTCGAAAGATAGGAGCCGCATTACTCTGGGGATCAGCACGCGCCCCATTTTCCGCGGCGGCAAGGCGGTCGCGGTTCAGGGAATCGCACGCGACATCACCAAACGCAAAGAAATGGAGACGTCGCTTCAGGAAACCAACCAAAAGCTCGAAGCATGGGTTGGCGAACTTGAACACCGCACCCGGGAAATGACCATGCTTAACGAGATGGGCGACATTCTGCGCGCCTGCCTCACTACGGACGAAGCCTATAGCGTCATCGTCCGGGTCGCGCAGCAGGTATTTCCGGCGAAAGTCGGAGCCCTTTATATCATTGCTCCTTCCCGAAATATCGTTGAATCCGTCGCCGTATGGGGAGATCCAAAGCTTGCAGAGCGGTCGTTTGTTCCGACCGAGTGCTGGGCGCTGCGCAGGGGGAGAACTCACTGGGTCGAAAATTCACAGTCGGGCTTGATCTGCAAGCATGTCCACCATCCTACGCCTTATGGGTACGTTTGCATCCCCATGATGGCTCAAAGCGAAGCAATCGGAGTCCTGCACCTCACGCAGCCGGACAACGTCAACATGACCGAAAGCAAGCAGCGCATGGCTGTAATGATGTCCGAACAAATCGGCATGGCGCTGTCGAATCTAAGGCTGCACGAAACTTTGCGCAGCCAGTCCATCCGCGATCCCCTGACCGGGCTTTTCAACCGCAGGTTTATGGAAGAATCCCTGGAGCTGGAAATCCGCCGCGCCTCGCGAAACCAGCGTCCCCTGGGAATGATCATGCTCGATCTGGATTATTTCAAATACTTCAACGACAACTTCGGTCATGAAGCCGGAGACCTGCTGTTAAAGGAACTCGGCGAGCTGTTGCGGAGCAATATCCGGGGAGAGGATATCGCTTGCCGCTACGGAGGCGAGGAATTCACGCTTATCCTGCCGGAAGGAACAAACACCGTTATCCGCCAGCGGGCGGAATTTTACATGGATGCCATCCAGCGGCTCGACGTGCATTACCGGGGCCGTCCGCTCGGGCGGATCACCGCATCGATGGGGGTGGCGATTTTCCCGGACCATGGGCGCACAGGCAAAGCCTTGATCGAAGCGGCCGACAAGGCTTTGTACCGCAGCAAAAGCGCGGGACGCGACCGCGTGACGATGGCGGAATAAATCGATTTACGACGCCTCCGTTCGCGAAAGGGAAATCGATCCCGAGGAAGACAGGCCGCCGATCTTCAGGAACATCATGGTGGCGTCATCATCGGCTTCAACACTCCCGCGGTAGACGCCGATTGAGTTTTCAATATCGGCAAGCGTTCCCTCAAGATTAAGAGCACGCTGTTCAAGAAGAAGCGCCTTCAGCCGCGTCATGCCGAATTCTTCTCCGGCCTCATTCTGAGCCTCAACGAGCCCGTCGGTATAAAAGAACAATGAGTCCGACTCTTTCAGGGAAACGCTTTTTTGCTGAAATCCGCCTCCCGCCAGCAGGCCGATAGGCCGGCCGGTCGATTGCAGCTGTTCAATGGAATCGTCGCCGCGCAGCAAGAACTGGGGATTATGCCCTGCATTTACATAGCGCAGTTGAAGCGACTGCGAGTCCAGAACCGCTAGGAATATCGTCACGTAAGCTTCCGAATCGTTGGATGCGATTTCGCGGTCCAGCTCATCGGCGAGTTTGGCGAGATCCGATTCCAACGGCAGACGCGCTTGAATGACGGCTTGCAGATTGGCCATAAGAAGAGCCGCGGGCAAGCCTTTGCCCGACACATCGCCGATCAGCAATGCCATGGCTCCGCCGGGCATCGGGAAATAGTTGAAAAAGTCGCCGCCCACTTCCCGAGCCGGCATGGAAACGCCCTTTACCTCGATTGCGCCAGATCGGAGCGGCTGCCGGGGCAGAAGCGCTTCCTGGATCTTGCGGCACATCTCCAGCTCTTTATGCATCCTCTCCTGCTCGATAAGGCGCCTCTGGTTGCTGCTGAGGTCTTCGGCCATTCGATTGAACTCCCGGCCGAGAGCGCCGAATTCATCTTTGGAAGCGACCCGCACGCGCGCGGAAAGGTCGCCGCGGGCCAAATTTTGCGCCTCCCTGGTCAGGGCCGAAAGATTCCGGGTCATTCTGCTTGAAAGGGGAATGATTCCACCAAGGGCGAGCGCTACAACTGCCAATCCATAACTCATGTTTCGGACGGTGGTGCGCCGAAGATCCTCGAGCCTGTCGCCGATCGGCCGGGCAATGCCGAAAGCCAAATCCGACCGCGAATCCTTCCGTGTTACAAAAATCCAGTTGTTCGATTTCGCCACCTGCTGGAGGGCGGCGCTTTCATTTCCCGGCGGCGGTATGGCCAGCGACTGAATTTTCTTCAGGTCGCTTGGATTGGTGGCGTAAAACTTCCCTTCCGCGTCGACGGCAAACGGAATTTCTCCCTGCCTCGGCTGGGTCCTCATCAGCACATAATGCAGAAGCCGCCACGGTCTTATGTCCACGCTGATTTTGCCGATCAGCTCGTCTCCGCTGCGTATTTCCGTATTGAGGCGGCCCTCGGCAAATGGAAAAAACGGCGGCAGTTTGTCGTTTTCAAAGCCGTCTGCAGGCAGATCCTCGGCCTTGCCGGAAAGATCGATGAAAAAATCTCTCGGCGCGTTTCCCTGAACGGCTCCGCTGCTTGCAACCGCATGGGGAGCGGACGGAGGAAAGGGGGGGAACGGCGCGAAGGCGGCGGGAGTGAACTGCATCGATTTCAACAAGGAAGCATTCTCGCCCATAAGAATCTTTAGCCGTCCGGCAAGGGCTTCCAATGCAGCCTCCTGATCTTTTTCGTCAAGGGCCATAATTCGCCTGAATTCGAACGCAGCGAATTGTTGTATTTGCAGATTGAGATCTCTGCCCACCGATTCCATCCGGCTGTCCATGTCCGACGCCATTGCAGACAACTCCTGTTCCGCCGTGGAGCGCAGTGTATGAAGCGAGGAGTTGTATGAATAAAGCGTTATGACCGCCAAAGGCAGAACGGCAAGGCCCAGGAAAGACAGGATTAATTTTGAACGTAATTTCATATATATTGGCTCCCGCTGTTCGCGCTTCAGAGAGGATCGGACCTGAGCGGTGAAAACATTTATTAAATACGCACGCTTTATGCAATGTTACCCGCGATAAAGGATCCGGAGCAATGATACGCGAAATATCGGGGGTCTATACGGCGGCTTGCCGGGTACCGGGCCTGCCGCCCCATTTTGGCTTGTCGGCCCGCCAAGTTAAGATGGATACTAGGACGTCCGCCGCGCCGTCTCGGATGCGGTTGAAAAACAGGAGTCGTCTTTAAATCTCAGAGGTGGCTATGAGCATAAAGGAAATACCCGTCGCAAGTCTGGATGCGGAAAAATTTATCGAAGAGCAGGCCGGCTTAATCCACAGGGAGGCCGGAGCGCAGCCAGCGGTCAACGCACTTTCGGGCGGCGTGGATTCCTCGGCCGTCACGCTGATCGGACACAGGGCGCTCGGAGACGGACTGAAGACGTATTTTATTGAAAACGGTTTGATGCGCGAAGGAGAAGCCGAAAAAGTGGTTGCGGTTTTCCGCGGCCTCGGCGTCCATGTTCAGGTCGTGGACGCGCGAAAGGAGTTTCTTGACGCTTTAAAGGGAATCACCGATCCCGAGGAAAAGCGCGAAGCGGTCACGCAGACCTTCTATAAAAAGGTTTTCGGCCGGCTGGTGCGCGAATCCGGCGCAAAATGCCTGCTGCAAGGGACTATTCTGACCGATGTGGACGAAACCGTCGCGGGGATAAAGCGGCAGCACAACGTTTTTGAACAGCTCGGCATCAATCCCGAAGAGGCTTTCGGATATAAAATCCTGGAACCCCTGGTGCAGCTGCGAAAGGACGGCGTGCGCAAGATCGCGGAAGCCTTGGGATTGCCTGCGTCGGTTTATAAAAGAATCCCCTTCCCCGGCCCTGCGCTGGCGGCCCGCATTATCGGAGAAGTGACATCCGAAAAGCTTGATCTTGTGCGCCGGGCGACTGCAATTACCGAGGAAATCCTCGCTCCCACGGGAGCGTTTCAATACATGGCCATTTTGCACGAAGATCGCGTGACGGGCGTGCGGGATGGGAAGCGCGATTTCGGGATGCAGATCGAAATTCGCTGCTGGGACAGTCTTGACGCCCGGCGCGCAATCCCGACCCGCGTTAAATGGGAAACCCTTGAAGCCCTGAGCCTGAAAATTCTGGCCGAAGTTCCCGGCGTCGTAAGCGTGACTTACAACATCGCGCCCAAGCCTCCGTCGACAATGGAAGCGATCTAGCAAGAGTTTTCATGCATTTCTCCTGTGCAGCCTCAAGCAGTTTGTCCATGGCTGCGGCAGCGGTTGTTTGCATTTTTTTGCAGATTGAGAGCAAAGCAGGAAACCGGCGGTGATTCGCCGAAGACAACTGTCTGGGAGTATGAAAAATATTCTTTTCGCCTGTATTTCACTGGTTCTTCTGACCAACCCGACTATGTCTCAGAGCCGCAGCTCCCCGTCCGTTAATCCCGATCTTCTCACCCATGAATGGTCCGCCCGATGGATTGCCGTTCCCGGGGAACCGGGCAACAGCCACGGCGTATACCTGTTCAGGAAATCGGTGAATCTCAAGACCGTTCCGGAAACATTTGTTGTGCATGTGTCCGCGGACAACCGCTATAAGCTTTATGTGAATGAAAAGCTGGTGTCCATCGGGCCCGCCCGCGGGGACCTGTACTACTGGAATTATGAAACCGTGGACCTGGCGCCCCACTTGATTGCCGGCGGCAATATTCTTGCCGCCCAGGTTTGGAATGAAGCTGAATACAAACCCGAAGCCCAGATCTCGTGGCGCACCGGATTTATCCTTCAAGGCAACACGGCTGCCGAAGAAATAGTGAATACCGGCGAAACCTGGAAATGCGTCCGCGACGACAGTTCCCGTCCCTTGGAACCGCGCGGAATCCTCGGCTACTATGTCGCCGGTCCCGGCGAATTCATCGATATGAAGAAACATGTCAAGGGATGGCGGAAAGCGGGCCTCGATGACGCTTCATGGAAAAACGCGGCGCCGGTGCATTGGCGGGGCGGTTCGCCCAAAGGACTTCGCGATGCTTCCGGATGGATGCTGGTGCCTTCAGCCATCCCGCAGATGGAACTGGCCGTTCAGCGATTGCAGAGCACGCGCCGGACGACAGGCATTGCTGTCCCAGAGCCGTTTCCCGAGTCTTCAAGCGCAATCGGCATACCCGCGGGAACAAAAGCCTCTTTGCTGCTGGACAACGGAGTTTTGACCAATGCCTATCTAACGCTGCGATTCAGCGGCGGGCTCGATTCCGTTATTTCATTGAAATATGCCGAAGCTTTGTACACGACGGAGAATTCAGAGCCGACCGGCGCCGGGGACGGCCGCAACGCGGCCCCGCCGAAAATCGCCGGCAAGGGGAATAGAAACGATATTAAAGACAAAATCTTCCTGGGCCGCACAGACATGATTGTGTCCGACGGCACACCCGGGCAGGAATTCACATCGCTTAACTGGAGAACATACCGCTATATTCTGCTCGAAGTGGAAACAAAGGAAGACCCGCTCGCGATCGAAGACATTTATGGAATCTTTACCGGATACCCGTTCAAGCGGAATGCCGATTTCCATTCGGATAGGGAGGGTCTTGGCCGGATATTGGAAATCGGCTGGCGCACCGCGCGGCTGTGCGCGGCGGAAACCTACATGGACTGTCCCTACTACGAGCAGCTTCAGTACATAGGGGATGCGCGCATACAGGCCATGGTCAGCCTCTACAACAGCGGGGACGATCGTCTGGTGCGCAATGCCATAAACCAGATCGACCGTTCCAGAATTGCCGAAGGCGTGACTCTGAGCCGCTACCCTTCTTCTTCGCCCCAGATTATCCCCACGTTTTCTTTGTGGTATGTCGGCATGCTGCACGATTACTGGATGTATGGAAGCGACGGCCCGTTTGTGAAAGAGAAGCTTCCGGGAACCCGGCAGATCTTGGATTTCTTTCGGAAGTACCAGCAGGCGGACGGGTCTCTTAAAAATGTTCCCTACTGGAATTTTACCGATTGGGTGATGAACCGCAGGGGATGGGTGGCGGGAGTGGCTCCCGTCGGGAATGACGGCAGCTCTTCGGTGCTTGATCTTCAGCTGCTGCTGGCATACCGAACCGCAGCGGAACTTGAACTCAACCTGGGCATGGAGGCCTATTCAAAGATCTATAATCAAAGCGCCGACCTCCTCGAGCAGTCCATTCGCAGTAAATACTGGGATGAGGACGCAGTCATGTTTGCGGACACGCCGGAAAAAGACGTTTTCTCCCAGCATGCCAATTCCCTCGCCATCCTTGCCGGAGTTATATCGGGAAGTGAGGCTGCTCTGTTGGCGAAAAAGATTCTTTCCGACGAAAGCCTGGCCCCCGCGTCCATTTATTTCAAATATTACATGCACCAGGCCTTGATAAAAGCGGGCCTGGGCAACGGCTATTTGATGTGGCTCGACAAGTGGCATGAGAATATCGCCCTGGGATTGACGACCTGGGCCGAGGATTCTGATGTGAATACCGCGCGCTCGGACTGCCACGGCTGGGGATCCAGTCCCAATATTGAGTTGTACCGCACGGTGCTGGGAATCCGGCCGGGCGCCCCCGGTTTCGCCGAAGTGCGGATTGAGCCTCATCTCGGGAAGCTGCGAAAAGCCGGAGGCAAAATCCCCCATGCGCAGGGCGCTATCGCCGTCGAGTATGAATTAAGACAGGGAAAGTGGAAAATCGAAGTTCGTTTGCCCCGCAATCTTGCCGGGACATTTATTTGGAAAGGCCGCCCCTATCCATTGAATGCGGGTTTTAATGAAATGGTTTTTTAGAGCGGATTCCTTCGAAATGCCGGAAAACATCGCATAACAAAAGCCCTATGAAGCAGCGCACCTTCTTTTTTCTCCTGATCCCGTTGTTTTGTTTTATCGGAGGCGCCCTCTGCGAGCCCGAAGCGGCCCGAACCTCTCCGGAAAGCTTCGAACCGGTGCAAAACACGGAAGGCCGGCGGTTCATTCCCCTCAACGGAGAATGGCATATCATCGTCGATCCCTACGAAGCCGGGTTTTATAGCTATCGCTATGGAGAAAGAAGCGACGGCTATTTCAAAAACGCTCAAAAACGGAGCCCGTCCGATCTGGTTGAATACGATTTCATAAAATCCCCTACGCTGCAAGTTCCCGGAGACTGGAATTCCCAGGACGACCGACTGTTTTTTTACGAAGGCACGATCTGGTACTACAGGGATTTCAAGCTGAAGAAAAGCGAAACGAAACGCTACCTGCTTCATTTCGGCGCCGTCAACTATCAGGCAGTGGTTTATGTCAACGGTAAAAAAGCCGGCGCGCATGAAGGCGGCTTTACGCCTTTTCAGTTTGATGTCAGCGACTGCCTTCAAGACGGCGAAAACTTCGTTGTCGTCAAAGCGGACAACCGCCGGGAACGCGATCAGGTGCCCGCCGTCAATACGGACTGGTGGAATTACGGGGGCATTACGCGGCCCGTCCGCCTGCTGGAAATGGGGCGGACCTATGTCGCCGACTATCGGATTCAACTGGATAAAGGAAGCGCTGAAAGAATAAGCGGCTGGATGGAGATTGGGGGCGACAAGCAAGACGACTTTGGGGAAGCGGTCCTCAGCATTCCAGAACTTAAAGTTCATCACAAAGTAAGGTTCGGAGATGAGCGCCGCGCGGAATTTGCGTTTGCAGCGAAACCGGAGTTTTGGTCGCCCGAATCTCCGAAGCTTTACGATATTGAATTGGCATACGGCGGCGAGACAATCAAAGACAGAATCGGCTTCCGAACAGTCGAGACGGAAGGCCCGAATATCCTGTTAAACGGCAAGCCGCTTTTCCTTCGAGGCGTCAGCATCCATGAAGAGGCGCCGGCGAGAGAAGGGCGCGCTTGGTCTCCTGAGGATGCGCGAACGACTTTGGGCTGGGCAAAAGAACTGGGCTGCAATTTTGTCCGACTCGCCCATTATCCCCATAATGAATCCATGATAAGAACCGCGGACGAAATGGGGCTGCTTGTGTGGTCGGAGATCCCCGTTTATTGGACGGTGCAGTTCGACAGCCCCCGGGTATACGCCAAGGCCGAACGGCAATTGACGGAGATGATCGAGCGCGATAAAAACCGCGCTTCGATTATTCTGTGGTCGGTCGCCAATGAAACGCCTGTTCATGAGACCCGCTTTGAATTCCTGAAAAATCTTGCCGCAAGAGCGCGCGCACTGGATGGGTCGCGCTTGGTCACGGCCGCGCTGGAAACCCGGGTCTCCGATGACGGCGCAAGGGTAATTGAAGATCCTTTTGCCGGGGTGGTGGACGTCATCGGCATCAATTCCTATTGCGGCTGGTACGGCGGTGCGCCCGAAAGCTGCGCCCGGCTTCGCTGGCGCTCCCCATACAACAAACCCGTAATCATCAGCGAGTTCGGCGGCGGCGCCTTATACGGCTGGCATGGGGATGAATCTGAAAGGTGGACGGAGGAATACCAGGCGGCGGTTTATCGCCACAATATTACGATGATTGAAAACATGCCTTTTGTAAAAGGAACCACTCCCTGGATATTGAAGGATTTCCGTTCGCCTCGCAGGCCGTTGCCGGGCATCCAGGATTACTGGAATCGCAAGGGCCTGATATCCGAGAAGGGCGAGCGCAAACTCGCCTGGAAAGTGCTGCGCGATTTTTACCGGCGGATTCAATCAAAGCAGGAATAGGGATTCGGAGCGCAAACGCGGGATACCGGCGGATCCGCCGCCGGGAGTATTCCGGACGTCTTCTCTTGGGGAATAACATCACTAAATACAACACTTTATTTCTCGACAGGAAGGGGGCGTTTTGCTATTGTTAAGGCATTCGAACCTGACTGATTAAATTTTGAGTTGCAAGTACTATTATCAACGCAGCAGTAAAGTATCTACAGTAGAATAACGGACACCTGGAACACCGGTGCTCAAGAGGCAAGGAGGATTTTCGATGGCTTTGAACGCTTATCTAAAACTAGAGGGCACAACTCAGGGGGCAATCGAGGGTTCAGTGACGCAAAAAGGCCGCGAGGGGAAAATCATGGTTATCGCAGCCAAGCACGAAGTATCGAGCCCGCGCGATGCCGCCAGCGGCCTTCCGACAGGGAAAAGACAACACCACGCATTGGTTATCACCAAAGAAGTGGATAAGTCGTCTCCCCTCCTTTACAACGCGCTTTGCAACAACGAGAGTTTTTCAACATGGGAACTGCAGTTCTGGCAGCCCAGCCCAACCGGCGTGGAAAAACAGCACTATACCGTGGAGCTGGTAAACGCCAACATTTCGAAAATCGAAATGGTCATGTCGAATAATAGGCATCCCGAACTCATGAAGTTTGCCGAGTACGAGGAAGTCTCGTTTTGCTACCAGAAAATTGTTTGGACATGGATGGATGGCGGCATTACGGCCGAAGACGACTGGGAATCCCCTGTTACCTAGGAGCCGGGTAAGCAGGAATGCTATCAGGTGTTTGAACCGAAAGAATAATGCATGAATCTTGTGCGTGCTTCCGAATGGGATCCCGGTAGTGTTCTTTGCGGAATAAGCTGCCGGGATTCGGAGCAGGCGGCTCTCTGAATGCAACTTGTTGTATTTTATGCAAGGGCCGTCAGCGGGCCGGGGCGGAATACTGCTCGTTGAGCCTTCTGAATTCGTTAATCCTGTTGGCAACCTCCAGCAAGGACGGATTCGGATCTTTCTCCACTTGGTGCAGCTGCATTTTCCCGTCATCGGTCTTGATGGAGTCGCTCGTAATAGTGATTTTGTTCCCTTCGTAGCTGACGTCTTTTTTGAGCTGCTCGTAAGATATTTTAAACGAGTGCTCTCCCGTGTATTCGATGTAAAAACCGTTTCCGCGGAGATCGCCCGTGCAGCTTCCGCGAAGAAGCCCGTGTTCGTGCTTCACCTTGACACTGAAGGATTCGTTCAGCTTTTCCCGCAGGTTCTGCAGTTTCCCTTCACGCTCGATTTCCCTCTCGATATCCGCCAGATCGGCGGGGCGATTTGAGTAGTAGTTTTTAAGCTTGGCGTAAATAACCACAGCTTCCTGGTGGCGTCCCGCTTTGGATTTGGATCGGGCCTGGTCCAACGCAAGCCTGAAGATCTCGTTCTCCTTATTCTCGGCGTATTCATCCTGGGGGGCCAGTTTTTCAAGGATGGTGCGCACGCGCAGCAGAGCATTGTCGCTGTCGGGCGTTACGTACTGCCCGTTGCGCATGAAGCTTTCGACGCTCTCGCGCTGTAGAGAAATGGATTGCTGAACGGATTCATCGAAGCGAGCCTTCAAACCTGAGGCGCAGCTTTGTCCCTCCATGTATTTTCCGATTTGATCCAGCAGCTCGCGAACGTCGCTGTAATCCCTCTGCTTGAGCCTTTCTTCGCCGGCCTTTTCCAACTCTCCGCAAAAGAGCTGCTTCGATTCCTGCCAGGCCGCAGTAGGCGTTGTCCCTTCTTTTCTCTGCCAATCCTGCAAAATCTCCCAGGCGTTTCCGGATTCAGGCGGGAAAAAGATGCCTCTCAATACGGCTTCCCTCACGCCGGATTCGTACTTAGCCGTCTGCGCGGGTGTTGCAGGGGCTTCCGCCTGCCGGGGCGGGATTTGCAGCGGTTCCGTTTCCTCCGGGATGCCGCCGGGAGTGAATTCAGGCTCAAATATCGTTTCCTGTTCGAGCGGATAGGTATTATTAACGATGCTGTTTGCCTCTATTTTAATCGTTTCTTCCCTGGGCCTGTGGCCCGTCTTTTCCAGACGCAATAGGTAAGCACCCGCTTGTATCTCCGTAGCCGGGAGAGGCGTCGTTCCAAGGTATCTGCCGTCCAGATACACCTTCGCGTCCGAGGGAGAGCTCTTTACGGCCAATTTGCCGGTGGCCGGACCGCTGAAGACTGTAAGCCATAAAACGATCCCGGCTATAAGGACAATTGCCGCCGCGGCCATGAGAATATAGGCCTTGCTTGAGAGCCGCCTGGGGGGAAGCCCGTCTCCCATGGTGAGATCCGCGTCTCTCCCGTATTTTGTTCTTCCAAATCCCGTAAAGGTGTCCAGAAGACTTCTCCTTCCGGATCGTCCCCTTTGGCTTGAAACCACTACGGTTTTCCCCACCGTATCGTCGGCCCCGCGGTAGGTGGCGCTCTGAGAATAAAAGGAAGCGTCGGACTCCGTTCTGCCCGGCCTGGTTTCCATGCTCCCTTTTCTTCCGCCCACATGTGTCTTAAACCAGGTAAATAAGGAGCCCTCTCCTTCTTTCTTTACATCCGCCGTTTCATTCCAGATGTTTTCCCCTTGCGGCTTTCCGGGTAAGCCGCCTGCCGGCCGAGCGAATGGGTCCGCGGGCTGTTCCGCTGGCTCAGGCTGCCGAATGGGTTCCAGCGCCGCGTCAATCTCATGGATAAAGTCTTCAACAGACTTGTGCCGGTCCACCGGATGTTTTGAGATCGCCTTTAAAACAACCCGCGACAAAGTCGGCGATACCTGGGGATTGAACATGCTCGGAGGCAGCGGAGGCTTGGCATCCATAGCCACGCCCAACTCCGGCGCGCTCCTTGCGTCATAAGGCAGTTTTCCCGCAAGAAGCTCATATAGAATGACGCCCAAGCTGTAGACGTCGGCCCGAAAATCCGGCAGGGCTATATCTTGAATAATGCCCGTCCTTTCTGGAGCCAGATATATAAAACCTGTGGAGCCCGGGGATGCGGCGGCATCGTCTTCGCGCAATCCGCTGCGATGAAAGCCTCCGACTTTTGCCTTGCCGTCGGCTGCAACGAAAATCCGGGAAGGCTGAAGCGATCCGTGCATCATAGACAGCTGGTGGGCTTGCTGCACTCCAGCGCCGGCTTCCTTTATCAGGCGGCAGGAGTGCTGCACTTCCATCGACGGATGGCTTCGAAAGTAGTCCTCGAGAGTGGCGCCGTCAACATATTCCATCAATACCGCCGCCTGCCCGTCCTGCGTATGCTCCAGCGAAAAAACGCGGATTACGTTGGGGTGATCGATCTTGGCGGCCAGCTTGACCGCGTCTCCAAATGCCTCCGCCAATGCGGCGCTTTGCAGTTTATCCGAGGAGATTATTTGAACGGCAATGCTGCCGCGGAGAGGGTCTTCGGCTTTATAGACGGGCCCGATATCGCCGTCGGCGATCTTTTCTTTCAAACGGGCCGATCCCGCCATTTGGCCCCCATGCGGATCCGTCTCTGAAGCCACGGTCTGCAGTGCGAGTCCGTCGATGGGACATACTCGGAACTCGTCGTCCCAGGTGCGTTTACAAAGCGGGCAGATCTTCATCGGAAATAGGATACCAGTCGCGGTTTTCGCTGATTGCGTTATCGGTTTTAAAAATCGAATTATAACGCACGGGATGAATAAAAGGAAATATCCCGCTATTGGTGAAGCGGCGCGGAGCGCGCAGCGGCCGATTCTCAGAAACCGGTTCCACGTCCATTTGGAATAATCCGGGATTCTCACAGATCAGAGCGGCTGAAAATATTTTCATGACATAATCGCGTGTTTCCTCCGGGATCCAGCCGTTGTTATAAAAATTCCAGAAGCTGCGCTGCCTGGGATTGTTGGGGAGCGCATCCAGTCTTCTTATAATCCGCGTTTGTCCGTAATTGTAGGAAGCGATGACCAAAAGGCCCGAAGCGGCCGCTTTCGTCGAGTAAAGGTCCGCCAGATACCGGACCGCGGCGTTGGTCGAAAGCAATGCATCGTGGCGCTGGTCGGAAGGATCGTATTCGCGGACATCTTCGAGCGGCCCGAGCTTCAAATCGTATTCCCGCGCGGTTGACGGAATCATCTGCCAGAGCCCTTTAGCAATCCCGAATCGGGTCTGGGGCCCGACGCTGGAATTATTGTAGCCGCTTTCCTGAAGCGGAATATAAAGCAATTCCCTGGGCAAGCCGTATAAATCCAGCGCCGCCCCGATGATTTGCGGAAGCTTCCTTTTGCGGGCGCGATCCAAGGCGGATTTCAGGCTGGAGGAATTTCTCCAGATGTTTATATAATCCTCGGTCGCCTGATAGAAATCCGGGGGCATTTCGAGAGCCGTTTCGCCGAGGCGCTGCGCCAGCCTGATGATGGCCTTTTGTTGCGGCGTCTTGTCTTTGTAAAAGCCGAGTTTCTCGAGGAACTTTTCGTAATCGCGCTCGGCCTTCTCCCTCTTATTCCTTTTCTCGGCGATCTCGTCTTGAGTCATGTCCGCGCGGCGCTCCACAAGTTCAGCTTCGATTTCGCGCAAGCTGTAAAACTCGGACAGGGCCGCGTTCCGCTGTTTTTCCTTAATAAGAAGGTACCCGGTCACCAGGGCGACGGCGAGAATGACCCCCAATGCGGCCAGAAGCGGCCAACGACGCCGCTTATGGTACTTCTGGGCCGCCTGGAGCAATACCATCGTTTGCTCCCCCGCTTTTCCGCCCTTCGCGGCTCTTTCGAGCTTCCGGAGGATTTTCTCGCTCTCAGTTGCATCCGCGTGCTTTTGCCTGCCGGGAGACGAGGGGCATTGAAACTCGAAAACCGGACCTCCCTTCCCCAATTCCACGCGGTCTCCGTCTCGCAGCGTCGTTTTTTGGACCGGTTTGCCGTTGACGTAAGTGCCGTTCGAGCTGCCCGCGTCTTCAAGTTCCCAAAAACCGGAGCGCGCGGTTATTGCGGCGTGGCGCACGGAAACAATCGGATCAGGCACGCGCCCCGCCACGATGTTGTTTTCAAGACCGCGGCCCAGCGTGTTTCTGGAATGCTCCAGGGGAATGGTTTTCAGTTTTGTCTCCCAGGAACCGGCTATGGGTCGGATTGCTGGGGGACGGAATTTTTCCTCGGTTTCGCATCGAAATTCGAGCAGCGGACCGCCTTCCCCGATCTCGATTTTGTCCCCGTTCTTGAGAAGAACTTTGCGAACCGGATCCCCGTTGACGAATGTTCCGTTTGTGCTCTCCAGGTCCAGCAGATAGCAGGCGGCGCCGCTGCAATGAATTTCGGCGTGATTGCTGGAAACTCTCTCATCGTTGAGGACGATATGATTTTTGGGTTTCCGTCCCACTCGCGTAATATCGCGGGCCAGCGGCGCTATCTGGCCGTTGAGAGAACCGGATCGATGAATAAGGACGGCATTCATTATCAATATCTATATCGAAAGCGCATACGCGGGCTTTTTTGCCGCCCGCGGAGCACGCACGGCGGCAAATTCCCGGGCGCGAATGATAATCTGCAAAGAATATTAACCGATATCTGTGCTATAGTTACGGTTACATAGTATGATATCGACCCTGGCCGACGCCAGGCTAAAGCTTTTTTAACCGGATTTCGAAGGCGGCCATCGATGAAGCTGGACCATGCGGGAAGGCATGGCGGCAGGAACCGATTCGAGGCAGAAGAAAAAGAGGGATCGGAAGCGTTCCTTGCCGTACCACACTGCGGAAAATTTGAAGTTCACGACGTTGCCACCATCGGCAGAGCCCCGGACTGCCGTGTCGTTATCAATGATCGCTCCGTCTCGCGCCAGCATGCCAGAATTTTTTATGAAGCCGGCCATTATTGGATAAAGGACCTGGATAGCGCCAACGGGACCGCGGTGAACGGCAAAAAGACCGGATTCCAGATGTTGGGCGATAAAGATGAAATATCCTTTGGAGGGGTCAAGGCTGTGTTCAATATGGCCGGCGGCGCAGCCGGTCCGTCTCCGCTTGGAAGCGATCCGCTGGCGGGAATGGATCCTCTATTTCCGGACGGGACCCCGACCGGCAAATTGAGGGCGGACTCGCCGGAAGCGTCAAGGGAATCGGATGCTTCGAAAATGGACAGTCCCGGGGGCCTGTCCCGGAGGCAGGCGGCGGATAAAAGAGGAGAAGGAGAGACTTTTCTGGATAAAATCAAAGGCCTTCACCGCCGGAACAGGCCCTCGGGCGTCAGCCCAGAGAGGATGGGCAGCGTCGAAACCGAGGTGTCGCCGGAGGTTTCGGCGGCGGCCTCCTCCGACGATCTGAAGCAGGAGAACGAACGATTGCGAAAACTGGTGGCGCAGCTGGAAAGAGCGCTGGCGGATTCCAACCAGAGGCTTCGTAATTTGCAGCAGTTGCTCGACCGCAAGGACGACCAAACGCGCAAGTAAACGTGAAGGGACGTGGATCATGACCGAAGAATTCAGCATCAGCCGGCTTCTTTTTTTGCGCAAGATCACCCGGTCCGTTTCAGACTATTTGATTTCTCAGTTAAAGGAACAACTCGTTACTTTGTCTCCGCTTCTGCGGCCCCGCCGCCTGCTTGGGGATTACATAGAAAGCGGCATCCCCGAACAGGTGGTCGATGCCGACAAGAACTTTGCGGCCCTGAACGAAATTTATGCGCGCGCCGCCGGAAAACCATTTGATCTGCCGCGCCCTCTGCGGTCGCCGTTGCGGCCGATCGGGCTGGCGATTGAGATATACCCTTGGGAATATAACCGAGAGATTCAGGCGGGGAGCGCCGCCAAAACCGTCACCCTGTCCTCGCCGGTCAAATATGTTATTTCCTATACTTCGGGGCTGAGTCTCTCGAGGCTCAGGCAGGGAGCGGCGGGCAAGGAGGATCAAAAGCAGGAAGACATACGCGAATTCGTTATCAGGGCGTGCCTGATTCATTTGATGCTTGGAAAATACGAGGGCATCGCCAATTTATTCCGTTCGTTAAGATGGGAAGTCCGGACCGAAACATCTCCCGAGCTGGGACTCTTGCCGCTCACAACGCTGACGGCCCCCATTCAATCCATGCTCCCTCCGGATAAGCTGATACTGGAATCCACGGAAATGAGCGGCATGTCTCTCTTCGAAGAAGTGGTGGACCTTGACGCTTTTTCAACGGTGCGCGATCCGTTGATTCAAAAAGTGGAAGCCATAGTGGCGGCGGCGGAGGGCAAAAAGCAAGGATCTTGACAGGATTCGCGGGTGCGCCAATAATGAGAGTCCTGAAAATTTTCAAGTTGAAATCACCGAATCCAACGCCACCCATGATGGTCCCGGCGGGTTGTTTTAATCACGGTTTTATAAGGTTTCTTGCGGAGGCTTGGGCCCCATGAATTTTCCCGACCCGGAAATAGTGAACCTGAGCATCGATCCCGTCAGCGGGAATCCGCCCGCGGGAGTCGATGTCCGCTACGACCCGGAATTCGAAGAGCTTGCGGCCGAAATCGCCAAAATGGAATCCATAACGGCTACCGTTATCGATTGGGACCTGGTGAGCCGTCTTGCCGTTTCTATTTTGAAAGCAAAATCCAAAGATTACAGGGTTGCAAGCTACCTCGTATTGGCTCTTTATCAAACCCACAAGTTTGCGGGGCTGCTCAACGCTCTCAGCCTGTATGAAGGATTGATCAAAAACTACTGGGAAACGGGATTCCCTGAGAAAAGCCGCATGCGAGGCCGCAACGCGGCGCTTGTGTGGCTCAACGACCGGCTGGGAACCGCGTTATCCCGCGACTCAAAGATCTCCGCTCCGGATGAACAGATCCTTGAGCTTGAGAAAGCGACCGGGAACTTTTTGGCCGCCGTGAGGCAATTCTATGGGGACGAGGCTCCGGCATTTACGGAATTCCGGCAGGCGGTGGACGCCCGCGTCAAAGAAGTCCGCGCCAAAATAAGGGCGGCGGAACAGGCGAAAGAGGAGAAGGCGCGCAGGGCCGCGGCGGTGGCTTCGGGGGAGGTTGCAGAAGTTGAGGACGCCGAGAAAGTAATCGAGGATTGCCGGGACAAGCTGGCCCGCGTTGCGCTTTTTCTATTTAAATCGGATCCGAGCGCTCCTCTGGCCTATCGCATCAGCCGGGGCGTTACCTGGGGATGGCTTGTTTCCCTGCCGGCCAATGAAAACGGGATGACCCAGATTCCCCCGGCGCCGGCCGATGCAGTTCAGAAATGCGCGGCCCTGGCCGAAGCGGGAGACTGGCGCGGAATAGTGGACGAAGCGGAGTCCGATTTTTTCAACAGAGTCTTTGGGTTCGACCTTCAGCGCTGGTGCATCCGCGCCATGGGAGAGCTGGGCGATCAATATGCCGAGCCCAGGCGGGCAATTCTTATCGAGCTGGCGGGACTTTTAGCAAGACTCCCTGAAATTATTGAGCTAAAATTTAATAACGGGATTGCATTTGCGGATTCTCAAACGAAGTCCTGGATAAAAGACGAGGTCCTGGCTGCGGTATCTTCATCGGGAGAACCGAAGCAGGGCGCGGAAACGACGGGGGCGCAGGAATCTGCCGAACTGGCAGAGGCCGCCGCAGAAGCCAAGCGCCTCATGGCGAAAGGGAAACTCCAGGAAGCGATCGGCATGTTCAAGGACGGGATAAGCAAATCCCCATTGCGCAAAATGCGCTTTCTGTGGAGGCTTGAGCTTGCCAAGTTGTGCATGGAAGCGGGCAAACTGCAATTGGCATTGCCGCAGCTTACGTCTCTCGACGAGGACGTCGGCCGGTTTTCCCTGGAGGAGTGGGAGCCCGGCTTGAGCCTGGAGGTGGTGCAGCAGTTGTATCTGTGCCGTCAGAGGCTGTCGGCCGGCTTGCAGGTGCGCCCTGCGGAGTTGGAGCAAGAGCTCGCGCAGCTCTACCAGCGTTTGTGCAAGTTGGACGTCAATGCGGCTCTGGCGGTTGAATCATAACTGGAAGCCCTTGATATCCCGCTCGAAAGCAGCGGGATATGGAAGCCGGGAGCCAGGGGCCGGCAGCCGGAACGGCTTGTGTATAGCCGAAAGGCAGACAAACGGCTTCTTGCTTCTAACGCGGACGAAATTTTCGTAACGCGGCGAATAAAGGCACAAAGGAGGCGATCATGGCTAAGGAAAGTTCCGTTGCTCCAAGAGAGAGAGTCAATATTGTATATAAACCCGCTACAGGGGGCGCCCAGGAAGAAATTGAACTGCCGTTTGTTCAGCTTGTCCTGGGGGACTTCACGTTTCGCCCCGATGATCGCCCTTTGGAAGATCGGGGCGAACCGATAAATGTCGACAAGGACAATTTCAATAAGGTCATGCGCGAGCAGAAGCTTGGACTCAATTTTACGGTTCCTAACAGGCTGTCCGAACAGGAAGGAGACGAACTTCCTGTAAATCTGAACGTGGAGACGCTGAAAGATTTCGAGCCCGAGTCCGTAGCCGCGCAGGTGCCTGAACTGAAAAAGCTTACTGAACTGCGGGATGCTTTGACGGCCCTGAAAGGTCCGCTGGCAAATGTTCCCGGCTTCCGCAAGCAGCTGCAGAATCTGTTGCAGGACGATGCCGCGCGCGAGCGATTAATAAAGGAATTGGGGATAGAACCGGAAAAGAAGGAATAGGGGACTTTTCCATTGAGCCCCCAACGCGGGTTATTCATGAGGATTCATAGCGAGGCGGCGCAGACAAGCGTGGATACAAGGCGCGCCGTAGACATGCCTGGATCCGGCACCGCAAGAAGCTTCATGAATAGTCCGGGTTAAGGGCGGGGAGAGAAAATTATG
>CAZDMR010000033.1:0-45017 GCA_964506795.1 uncultured Acidobacteriota bacterium
CCTGATGTGCGCCTCGCTCAGATAATTTTTGGCCACAGAGACATCGGACTTCAGGATTTTCCCTTCAGGCGCCTCCTTCCAGCTTGTGAGCCCCATGTGCAGCTTTTCGGCATCCGCCGAGTCGTAGATGATTTCAGCGGCGGTTTTTCCGGTTATGGCCCAGTGCAGCTTGTTCTGTACCGTGGCGAAAAATTCCTGGGTTAAGGGAGCGTTTTTGTCGTAATCCGCCGAAAGCGCGTAAATATCGGTGATCTTCTGGTAAAATCGCCGCTCGCTGGCCCGGATTTCACGAATCCGCTCCAGAAGCTCATCAAAATAATCCTTGCCGAAATGCCTTCCCTGTTTGAGCCGTTCATCATCCAGCACAAACCCCTTGATGATGAACTCCTTCAGTGTCTTGGTCGCCCAGATCCTAAACTGAGTGGCCTGATAGCTGTTCACCCGGTACCCCACGGCAATGATGGCGTCGAGGTTGTAATATTTGGTTTTGTATGTTTTGCCGTCGGCGGCAGTTGTTTCCAAAATGGAAACAACTGAATCCTCATCCAGTTCGCCGGATTCAAAGATGTTCTTCACATGTTTGCTGACGGCCGGCACCTTTATATTGAACAGCCCGGCCAGGGCCTTCTGGGTTAGCCAAAAGTTTTCATCATGATACAGAACGCCGACTTTTTTGTGGCCTTCCGGGGTGCTGTATAGGATGATTTCATTGTTAGATGAATCCTTTTCTATTTCGCTGTTCATAATTTTCGCCCACAATTTCGGGAGGATATTTCCAAAGTGGAAACATCTGGATTTTCCCGGTCAAATTCCCATTTCATCGGATTGTTGGCGATATATTCCCGGATACGGTTTAATTCGTTTTGATTTCGAATGATATGTTCGTAATAATTGCGTTGCCATAATTTCATGCCCGGCGTTTTGCGGATTTCATTGATGCGTTTTGTAACGGCGGATTTGAAACCGGACATCAATGAACCAATGGATTTTGGTCGGGGTTCCGGCAATGGTCTCGGGGTAGGGGCGACCGGCGGGTCGCCCCTACGGATCATCACAATCCCATGAAAATGGTTGGGCATGACCACCCATTCATCCAATTCGATTTCATTCCGGATTTCACCGGTTTTCATCCATTCATCCGCAACGATTTTCCCGGCATCATTCAAGACCATCTGCCCGTCGGTGATTTCACCAAACAGACATTCCCGGTTCTGTGTGCAGATGGTCACATAATACGCACCGGCCCGGGAATAATCGTATCCCTTCAATCGGATCGACCGGCGATTTCGTTGGGGCGAATGATTTTTCATCCGGACATTTTTCTTCGTTATACACCGGCCTCCTCAACGAACTTCTCGGCATCCGGGACGCGTAGCTCGCCGGAAATCAGTTTGGGAAGCAGCATGTTGCGAAGAGTCTTTAAAGTTGTGCTCTCATTAGTATTTCTCTCAATTTGCTCATCGAAGGCGTATGCGATCTTCTCGAAGTCGGAAACTAAATTCTCGCCAGGAGAAAGCCAACGTAACTCCTCAAACTGCTTCTTATTTATTGCACCAAATACCGTTCCCTCTGCCTCGAACCGAACGAATCTATCACTCAGAGTATGCATTGCATAGTACGTGTAAGAACGGCTACGGGACTTGTGGCGAATTCCAGCGACACCTCTACCGATACAGCATCGTTCTATAGCCATATTGATATCCCCAACTGGCGCGCGGACACTGACTAAAGTGTCGCCATGATCAGCAAGTCGCTGTGGTGCCGAGCAATAGACCCTATTGGATGGATATCTAAAGCCAAAATCACGGCGTCCCTGAAAGAAGGGCAGTCCATTGCCTGTTTCGTTATAGCTTTTACCAGGTGGAGACTGGCCCATCGTCAGGTTGAACTCAGAGCCAATAGTTGAAGGATTCCACCCCTTGGGGATTTCACCAAGCTCCGAGTCCCTGCCTGCGCCGCGAGCGTCGCGGCAGGCAGGCTCGAAACTGTCGGGAAAGAGCGCGGCGATATCATCCGGCAGACCGGGATCGCCGCCTTCGGCTTTGGCGCGCACCGGATCGAAATCCACGAACCATGACTTGAAGATGCCGCGGGCCATGGCCTCCAGCGTCTGGTTCATCCGGCGGTTTAATTCAACCTTGTCGTCCAGCGAGCCGAGGATATGGGCTATGGCGCGTTGTTCGTCGTCTTTAGGCAGAATTAGCTCAGCTTGTTCGATTACATCAGGATTGAATGCCGGATAAGCTGATGTATGACTTTCTGCAATCTGTGTGAGATATGCAGTAAATGGTTTTGATGTCATGTAATAATAAAGAAATCTCGGATCGACAGCTTTTGCACTGACCACAGCAAATCCTGTAGATGCGATAGTATTTGGCTCAGGCTCCTTAACGAACAAATAGTGCTCAAGATTCGGCCTGACAGTAGAAATTAAAGAATCATTATCTCGGACAACTCTTCTTGCACGGCTGGGAGCTTTCTTAAACGGTATTTCCTGGATATCAAGGAGTTTCCCTTTATCCACAGATGCAATATCGATGTATCGAATATGAGAAGGCGCAATTTTGGGAGTTATAGCTTTTTCATTGACTTTGGCAACTTCTTGAATGGAGGTTAACTTCCACCCATCAGGCATTTGAAACTGCCCCAATGCCAAACTCTGATAATCAAAGCCCATATCCCAAGACCTCCAAATTCCTTTTGATGGTGGCTTCGAGGCGGTCCGCTTCGGCGAACTGCTCGTAGAGCGTGGCTGAAAGTTCGGCCATCTTTTCCTCAAAAGGAACGCCGCCTGCCTGCCGCGCCCGGCCTTCGGCGATGGCTTTCTTGATCCATCTGCGACCTGATGTGGTTTTCAGTTCTTTTTCACGAGCGACTGCTTCTTCTCTGCTTTGAAATTCCTCATAGTGTGGAATATATCGAGGCTTGTTTTTCTTCGTCCAATCTGCGCCTTTACCGGTGATATGCTCTTGCCATCGCCGAGGCAGGTTGTCTGTATGTCCGATATAATAGCTATCACCTTCACATGCGATCACATAAACGAAAAACACACCCGGCCGCGGCGCAGGCAGGTCGTCTTCGATCTCGGCTGCGCCCACATAGCGGCCCGGGGTCAACACATAGCCGCGCTCTTTGATTTCATCGGTACTGGCGTTCTTGCAGAAGCCCGGCACATCCTTATACTCGCCGGCATCTTTCTCACCCCGCCAGGCATGGTAGGTAGCGGCGACCTTGTCGATCTCTTCGTCGGAAAAATCTTTGTGGGTGCGGTCGATGAGGCTTCCCAATTTGCGAGTGTCGATAAAGAGCGTGCGACCGCGCCGGTTGCGTAAGGGCGAAAGATTTTTCGCCCCTCCCTTGTTCCGGGCCACAAACCACAGGCACACCGGAATCTGCGTCGTGTAAAAGAGCTGCCCGGGCAGGGCGATCATACAGTCCACGAGGTCCGCCTCGATGATGTTCTTACGGATTTCTCCTTCGCTGGAGGTATTGGTGGACATGGAACCGTTGGCCATGACAAAACCGGCAACGCCCGTTGGTGATAAGTGATGGATGAAGTGCTGAATCCAGGCGTAGTTGGCGTTGTTCACCGGCGGGATGCCGTACTTCCAGCGGGCGTCTTCACGCAGGCGTTCGCCGCCCCAGTCGCTCATGTTGAAGGGCGGATTCGCCAGGATGAAATCGGCGCGCAGGTCTTTGTGCAGGTCGTTATGGAAGCTGTCCGCATGCTGGCCGCCCAGGTTGGCATCAAGCCCTCTGATTGACAGATTCATCATGCCCAGCCGCCAGGTGGTGGAATTGGACTCCTGACCATAAATGGCGATATCGCCCAGGCGGCCGCCGCGTTCTTCAACAAAGCGCTCGCTTTGTACGAACATGCCGCCCGAGCCGCAGCACGGGTCATACACACGGCCTTTATACGGCTCGATCATCCTGACAAGCAGATTAACTACGCACCGGGGTGTGTAAAACTCACCGCCTCCTTTACCCTCTGCAGCTGCAAAGCGTCCGAGGAAATATTCATACACTCGGCCTAAGATGTCTTTCGACCGGGATTCATCATCCACGAGGCCAATTTTACTGATGATGTCGATGAGTTCACCCAGGCGGTATTTATCTAATGAGGGACGGGCGTAGTCCTTAGGGAGCACTCCTTTGAGCTTGGGGTTTTCTTTTTCGATAGCCACCATGGCGTCATCAACGAGCTTGCCGATGGTGGGCTGCTTGGCATTATCCTGAAGCATTTTCCAACGTGCGTCTTTGGGCACCCAAAAGATGTTTGCCGCTGCGTATTCATCACGGTCCTCTGGGTCGGTGTATTCAGTATCCTTTGTCGCCTCCAGTTGCTTGTATTTAGCTTGGAAAGCGTCTGAGATGTATTTCAGAAAAATCAGTCCGAGAACCACATGCTTATACTCCGAGGCATCCATATACCCCCTGAGCTTGTCGGCGGCAGCCCACATCTGATTCTCAAAGCCGAGATTGGCGCCATTGTTTAAATTCTTCTTTTCTGATGAATTCGGCATAACTCTTTCACCTGATTTATTTAATAATTAATCCTGTTTGGGATAGCTGTCATTCTACCACTTTTGATCCCAATACCATTGAAAGTTATATTGAGAACTGCGATGTAAAATTGGAGCTACTATCTGATAAAGCAATTGGAATCCACCCCCCAAAATTGTGTTAGGAATCCAATTCAATGGACGAATTGCGCGCGAGACTATAAGTTGCTTTGATTACTTCGTTTCCCGACATAATTGAGGGACTGGCAAACGCGTGAAATCCCACCGCTGTTATCCCATCGTCGCCTCACGGCCTTTTTGGGTTTTTGGGTAATTTTATAGGCTATTGATTCTATTGGTGGAGCTGACGGGGATCGAATCCGTGATCCCCTGATTGCCAGTTTTCAGCCAAACATTGAGCCTATAAAGCTTACAAGACTTAGCCCAGCACAAAGCGGCATAATGCAGGAAAAAGGTAACTTCCGTACCGTATATGCACCCAGTTAATCCACCGGTAGATTGAGGATTTACGGTTGCCCGAGCGAAACGAGCGTGACATTTTGTCAAAATGCAGCGCTTGTTTATCGGTGGGAAGCAAAATGAAGGCGTGAATTAAATCCGATTTATCCAATCCCAAAATTCGCCCCTGCAACCAAAATTCATGGTAATTTCCGGATTGCACGCAGATCCGAAGAAGAAAAGCGCAAAAGTCAGTCGAATCTTGAGCCGTTTTCATGCTCACAAATTGATTGCCAAGATACCGCGAACTCGGAAATGGAGAGGGACCAATCACGGCAGACAAATCATGGCAGCATCCATATGTTTATATGTAAGCGTCAATTAGTCCCCACATTCAAAGCCGGCCGAAAAAATCCTATGATTGCCCTCCGTAAACCAACACGGGAGGGACATGAATGCGAACGAAAGCGACTAAAGAAGTATTCAAATACTGGCAGCGGCACGTAGCATCCTTTAAGGCCAGCGGATTAACGAGAGAAGCCTACAGCACAAAAAATCGCATGCAGGTATATCAGCTCGATTACTGGAGGAGAAAGATCTCCAGGATGGCTAAAACTGAGGAGGCTATTTCTGCCGTCGAATGGCTGCCGCTTAAAATCAGGGATGACCTAGCCCCAAAACAAGCGCGAATAAAGCAGGCGCAGGAAATCTGAACACATTCGCCGTCCTGCGAATATTTCCACGGCTCTTCCAATGTTGATAGCTGAATTACAGACGCGCCAAGACAACCTACACCCTGCTTATTTGTTTTCATCGCCTGGTTTTGTTTGTCTCTGTCGCGTCTCCTCCTTTCGCCCGTTTTCGCTTGGCGCCGGCATCGGACTTGGTCCAGCGCCCTGTCCGTCATGCGAATTTCAATTGCCGTATAGGATCAAACGTTTCCAGGAAAGTCTCCAAATGCCGGCTGTAGGTCAGTATTCTGTAAACCAGCCGTCGGCCGGTGGCCACAATCTGGCAGGGGATCTGAATAAAACTTCCCAGGAAGCGCTTGAATTCCATCCGCAAGATATCGCGACGTGCCGCGGGCTCCAAAGTGACCAAGCCATACCAGGCTTTCAGATTCCAGGCCAGGGCCGCAATCACCATATAAGCCCAGTTCGAAACCAAGCCGTCCGACGGCATCCTCAACGCATTAACCCCGCTTTTGAGCTGACCAATCACGTTTTCCTGGTTGCAGCGGTCGTTGGCAAACAGAACGATTTCCTGCGCCGTCATCTTCCGATCGTTTGTACCGACTCGCTCGTCCCAACGGTCAAAGTTGTGCGTGAGAGAAAAATCGGTATCACCCCGGAGCCAGACCTTCTTAAAAACAGGTGTGACCCGATCGATGGCCAGATCCATCCATTCGGCGGCCCCGTCGGAGGACGGACGGCTGCCTGGCCGGTTTACCAGATAGAGCACCTCATTGGTATTGGCCAAAGTCACAATCAGCGGCGCGTATCCCCAGATTCCGTTGTAGGCTATGTCCATCCCTTCTTTGACACTCTCCCGTGGTCGGCGCAATAGTTCCGTCAATGTCAATAATGGCTTCCTTTCGGAAGGAAGCGTCCTGCAAAGCCCAAACTTTCGCTCGGGTTTCGTTGAACGTTTCCTGCAGGGCAAAGATCCAGGTCTCATCAAAACGACGCAGAAAATCTCCGGCTGTGGTCGGATCCGGAATCCTCTCGGCGTCCAGGCCATTCATATAAGTTTCGTCGTTCCGCAACCGCTCAATGTCTTCCAGGCAGGTGCCCCCGGTGAGGACGTTGTAGGTGATATTCAGCACGTGATCGGATTCCCAATAGGGCACATGGCGCTCAAGCAGCACGATGTTTTTGTTGATCTCCTTGTCCAATTTCAGTTTACACACCAGTTTGTGCAGGGCACCGATTCCACCGAAACCGATGGCTCGGGTTCTTTCGGCGATCCGGTAGTGAATGTTGGCGTCCTTGAACATGGAATCGGGTTGATCCTCGTATTGCTTTCTTACCAGCCGGGTCTCCAGATTTTGCTTGTCACGGGTATAGATTTTACGGTCTCTTTTATTCACCTGAAATGTGCTCCTTTCGGATATAGTGGTATTTGCTAATTCCTATTATACCCAATAGCGATGCACATTTCAGGCTTATTTTCAAGTTTTCTGGATAAAATCACACTGGTTTAAGGACTAGTGCCGGTCCCATCAAATGTCGGAATTATAATTTGATTGGCGGAGTTAGAACTGGAAAAGAAACGAACCGATGGCTAAAGAGAAAACGGCAGCAGCATTTCCGGATCGAAAGATATCTGAGACATTTATGGAATTTTCCGAGCCTCTTATTGGATCCGGAGAAGAAGCGCCCACAAAAGAGCAACTCGAAACAATCTTAAAGGTCGCTTTCACAGTGTGGAATTCGGTTGTCCTTGACACGGTAAATGGCAGTTCCCACTATGTTGACGAACTCAGGCGCTATCTCGCCGGACACGTAATGCCGGCGGTTTTGGTTGAACAGATGATTTCCCGCAAAAAAACCTTGTACGGCAACGATCACAGGATGATCGGAGAATTCCGCATTTCGAAAAAAAGCGGAGAATGGCGTCTTTGGGCTGAAGCAAGAAAGCCTCCCGTCGTGCACTAAAATTTTCAACCAACCAATTCGTTGAAAGTGTCGTTATCAAAATCGACTCCTTCGCGGGCGCAAGTGCGTTTGACATCTTCCGCGAAATCGCCAATGGAATAGTCGGAGCGGCCGACTGAAATATCGCTGACTTTGCTTATACTTTTCTCTTTTTCATAGGCACAGCGTACGAGCAAAAGATCACGATCGGAGTTTTCTTTTCTCTCTTGCGGCGAAGCCGCGCTGCTGTGGTTTTCCACAAGCTCGGCAGCCATTCCGGTTTTTTCGCCATTTGATGATGATTTTATTTTTATATTATCATCATCATTTTATTGGAGGCACGTCGCGCCACCGTGGCATGTGGTGCCTCCGTAGCACGTGGTGCCATGGTGTTTTCCACAGGCACGCGCGCCCCTCGGGATGTTTCGCCTAATACCGGCGTGGTTATGATTCCTTCCAGAGGAACATACTGTTTGAGTAATTCCTTTGTTGGAGAATGTTCGCCCTGGCCCTGGACCAGATCTCTAGCGATGGTTGCTTTCAGCTGCTGCATGCTTTTCTTGTTCATTTTTCATTTCCCGTTTGAGTTCGTTGTACAGTTTCATGAAATCGAATGTAGCGGACCCGGCGACAGGATTTTCCACGACGCCCTTTTTCATAGCCGTTGCCTCGGCAACGCCGACATAGCGATGAATGATGGATTCCAGGACCAGGCTTTGGCCGAAGAAGTCTTCGACCTGCTGACGGATGAGCTTGTCCAGATTTTGCCGACGATTGAACATAGTGGTCAGCACCAGGATTCTCAGCGAGGGATTATGCGTTTCCCTGATGGCGGCAATGGTCTTGAGCAGCTGGTTGATGCCCAACAGTGCGAAACTGGATGAATCGATCGGCAGGATCACGGTGTCCGCCACGACCAGGCCGTTTACCGTGGCCGCCCTCATGGCAGGAGGCGTATCGATAATCACGACGTCATATTCGGTCATAACCGGCTTGAGCTGACGGCGAAGCAACAGCTCGCGGTTGACCTTTTTGGCTTCGAGCAGATCTTCAGCCTCGATGTCGATGGAATTCGGCAGGAGTTTCAGTTGTGGACGGACTTCGACCAGGCAGCGGCCAATTTCGGGTACTTCATTGACCAACAAACGATGGGCGGTTGAATTCAGCTTGTTGAGATCGACGCCAAGGCCTGCGCTCAAATTCCCTTGCTGATCCAGGTCAACGGCGAGGGTTCGGTAGCCGGCCTTCGCGAAGCAGACGGAAAGATTCAGGGCTACGGTGGTCTTTCCGCAGCCCTCTTTAGCGTTCGCAAGAGTAAAAATATGCGCCATCTTTCAATCTCCTTTTCAAATTTCCTAGGCGACTTTTTCCGAGAACACGGTAAGTTCACGGTAAGTTTGGCCATTTTGTGTGTTGGAGATTGAAGAGATAAATTGCGCTAAGTCGTTGATTTTATTGGTGCCGAGGGCGGGAATCGAACCCGCACGCCCGTTGCCAGGCCCAGGATTTTAAGTCCTGTGCGTCTGCCAGTTCCGCCACCCCGGCACAAATATCGGTAAGAGTTTAGCCGGTCTCCCGCAGAAAGTCATCCGGCGTTTTTTGAGTTCGCGGCAATAACATCCTGCCCGCGCATCCAAAAGCAGATTTACTGATTTCAGCGCCTCGATAGGGGTTTGCGTTTTCCTTTAGTCTTCCCACCGGATGACCGTATAGGATCGCGGCGGAACTTCGAACTTGGTCCGGGTTTTGGCTTTCGGCGCATCGAAATCCTTGGGGGCCACATTATTCGGCTTTTCGAAGCTGTTGACCGCCTTCAGGTCTCTCCCCGTTAGGACCTTTGAAAATCGCGCCTTGCCGGGAGGATCGTCGCGCCAGACAACTTCCACTTCTCGCTCCTTGTCGAGATCGCGGTTCAGTATGAAGAGGCTGACGCCGCCGTTGTCCATCGTTGCGCATGCGTCGATGTAAGGCACCGGAGCGATGCCACGGACATCATAGGTTGCCGATTCCACGGCGAGGTCGAGCACGCTGCCGCTTGCGTTCTGGAGCGCCCACAGATAGGGATAGTAGATTGTCTGGCGGAAAAAGCCCTCAGGGTTCGTCGTGATGGGTGCGATGACGTTCACCAGCTGCGCCAGGCATGCGACCCGCACGCGGTCCGCGCGGCGCATCAGAGAGTTGAGGAAGCCCCCGACCAGCAGCGCGTCTTCCAGGTTGTAGACTTCTTCAAGAAGATGGGGCGCCTGCTTGCGGCCGCCGTCGCCGCCGCGCTGGCGGTACCAGACGTTCCATTCATCAAAGGAAAGCCAGAGCCTTTTCGGCGAGCGCTTGCGGGTGCGGACGTAGTCGCAGACCCCGGCGATTTCGTCTATCTGCCGCTCCATGTCGCGGTTGAAAGATAGAAAGCGCGCCGTGTCCCCGCCGGCGCCCGTTTCCTGGCTGTCATTGCGGTAGTAGGCGTGAAGCGAAATGCCGTCCACCTGGTCGTAGCATTCCTCAAGCATCTGCCGGTCCCATTCGAGATAGGTCGGCATTCCCGGCCCGCTCGATCCGCACGCAATCAGCTGAAGAGACGGGTCGACCATGCGCATCTGGTTAGCGCAATCGCGCGCCTTGATGCCGTATTCGCGCGCGGGCATGTGGCCGATCTGCCAGGGGCCGTCCATCTCGTTGCCGAGGCACCAATATTTAATGTCATGGCTCTGCTCGATTCCGTGCCGGCGCCGCAGATCGCTCCACTTCGTTCCCTTTTCCTGGTTGCAGTATTCGACCAGCGCCGCAGCCATTTCGGGCGTGCCGGTTCCCAAATTCAGGCCGAGCATCGGTTCAACGCCCGCCGCCTTGCACCAAGCCAGGAATTCATTCGTCCCGAATTGATTGGTCTCGATGGAGTTCCAGGCCTTTTCCAGGACGACCGGCCGCTTGTCCTTCGGGCCCACTCCGTCGAGCCAGTTGTAGCCCGATACAAAGTTGCCGCCCGGATAACGGACGATGGGGACCTTCATCTTCTTGATCTCCTCCAGCACATCCTTGCGGAATCCGCTGGAATCCGAAAGCCGCGAGCCGGGTTCGTAGATTCCGCCGTAGACCGCGCGGCCCAAATGCTCGATGAAGGACCCGAATACCTTGCGGTCGAGCGGCGCAATTACCTGTGCGGGATCGATATAAATCCTGGCGGGCGAAGATTTAGGAACCGCCGCGATTCCGCGAATCCGGGAGCCGACGGTATACGCGGCTCCGGCCAGAGACACCTGTTTCAGGAATGTCCGTCTTGAATTCGGTGACATGGGCTTTGCCTCCCCTCAGTTGGTCGTTGGTTCGCTGATTTTAACACATTTGCGATTTCCCGAAGATACAAAGCTTGGGGAATCAGCAGATTGTGGTATCATAGTGCATTCTTCTCTGTGGGACTCTGGAGGACATTTAATGGAAGCGGAAAGGAAATGGGCGGATCTCACGCCGAAAGAAAAGCGCGAGCAGCGTTATGAGCGGTGGTTGTCCCCTCCCGATGTGCGTTTTTCCAGCCCGGAGGTGGAAAAGAGCTATAAGCAGAAAGCCCAAAGGTTTCTCACAGCTTACGAGATCGAAGAGCCGGATCGCGTGCCCGTTTCTATGCCTGTTGCCAACTGGCCCGCTTATCTTGCCGGAACCGACTTGCGGACGGTAATGTATGATTATGACGCGCT
Organism: uncultured Acidobacteriota bacterium; assembly: GCA_964506795.1. GTDB lineage: Bacteria > Acidobacteriota > UBA6911 > UBA6911 > UBA6911 > UBA6911. The sequence continues at coordinate 11,287 of CAZDMR010000033.1, forward strand.
CTCTATGGCTTGGAAAAAGTTCTACGACGAGTTCGACCCTGATCTCGCCGTAAGTCCCGGCCTGGTGCTCCCGGCAAAGGCCTACGATCTTCTGGATTATAAGCTTTACGCTTATCCCGGCCGCGGCCTCCCCCTGGATTCCATAGGGTTCCAGTACGTCGAAGGCGAGTACATGAGGGAGGATGAATATGACCTCATGATAAAGGACCCTTCCGATTTCTGGCTGAGGTTTTACATGCCCAGAGTTTTTGGATCATTCCAGCCCTGGAAATTTTTATCGCCGTTGACCACTATCACCGAAGGCCCCGCGTTCTGGTTTATCCCTTTCGCCGATCCGGGAATGCGCGCTACGGCACAGACTCTTATCGATGTGGGGAAAGAGCTTGAGAGATGGGTCAAGACCCTCGGCGAATTCACCGTCTGGGTCCAGGAAAAAGGATATCCGCTGCCGCAGATGATGCTGGGCAAGGCTCCCTTCGACATCATCGGGGATACGCTGCGGGGCACGAAGGGCATCATCACGGACATGTACCGGCGCCCTGAAAAACTTTTGGAAGCAATAGAAGTGGTGACTGAGTTTACCATCCGGCAGACCATTGAGGCGGCCAATGCGGCGCATGCGCTGTCGGTTGTCTTTCCCCTGCATAAAGGGGCCGACGGCTTTATGTCTCCGAAGCAGTTTGAGACTTTTTACTGGCCGTCGCTTAAAAAGTTTTGCGATGCGCTCATCAATGAGGGGCTGCGGCCGGAATTGTTCGCCGAGGGCGGCTATACCACACGGCTTGAAACCGTTAATGAATTCTCCAAGGGCTCGGTTTGCTGGATCTTCGATAAAACGGATATGGCTAAAGCCAAAAAGATAGTCGGGCCTACCTGCTGCATCTCAGGAAACGTCCCCACTTCGCTTTTGGTTACCGGACAATATAAAGAGGTTAAGGACTATTGCCGAAAACTTATTGAAACATGCGCTCCAGGCGGCGGATTTATCCTTGCCGGCGGCGCCCAGGTGGATGACGGAAATCCGGAAACCCTGCGCGCAATGATGGATGCCGCAAAGGAGTACGGCACGTATTGATATTAATCATCGCCGGCCGCAGGTTGGCCGGCTTCTGCGCTTAAAATCCCCGCTTGGATGTCTCGCCCGGAACCCCCACCCGGCCTGTTGATTGCAACTGCGGCAGAAAATTACGGCGCGTACATAGAAATTGAAAAATCGCATTATGTCTACTATCGCATTATCGCAAATAAAAGAACGGTCCATCCCTGCACGATTCTCCATGCCGGCGCTGACATTCGTGCTGGCTGCGCTCTCCTGGCTCGGGCCGTTTTCAATCGACGCTTATCTGCCTTCAATCCCTGCCATCGGCAAGAGTTTGAACGCCCCCACGGCGCAGGTCCAACAGACCGTGACGGTATTTTTGTTTTTCTTCGCTGCCATGTCGCTGTGGCACGGCGCCATTTCAGACGCATACGGACGCCGACGCTTAACCCTTATTTCCCTTGGGCTTTTTGCCCTGTCTTCCCTGGGCTGCGCCCTGGCGGGAAGCTTGCCCGTTTTGATGTTTTTCCGTGCGCTCCAGGGGGCGACGGCGGGAGCCGGCGCGATCGTCGGCCGCGCCGTGGTGCGCGACCTTTATGAAGGAGCGGATGCGCAGCGGCTCATGTCCCATATCGCCACGATTTTTACCATTGCCCCCGTGATGGCGCCGCTCGTCGGCGGCTGGCTTCAGGTCTGGCTCGGCTGGAGGTTCGTCTTCGGTTTTCTCGTTGTTCTGGCGCTCCTTCTTTTGCTGGGGTGCTGGCGCGCGCTGCCTGAAACTCTGCCGCGCAAAAGACGCCAGCGGCTGGAACCTGCTTTCCTGGCCCGTTCCTACTGGAAGGTGCTCACGGCGCAGCCGTTTTTCATGCTCGGCCTGTCTCTCGCTTTCGCCAATGCCGGGATGTTCATCTATATAGTCGGAGCGCCCGTCTTCCTCATGGACCATTTGAAGCTGAAGGAAACGGAATTCCTATGGCTGTTCCTTCCGATATCGATCGCGCTGGTGATCGGGGCCTGGATTTCCGGGCGATGCGCCGGCAAAATTTCGGGAAGAGGCACCATTTTTATGGGCTACGTAGTCATGGCCGTTGCGGCCCTCGGAAACGTGGTCATGCATCTGCTTATTACGCCGGCGGTGCCGTGGAGCCTGGTACCCGTATTTTTCTACGTGATGGGGATGGCCATCGCCATGCCCAGCTTGACTCTTCTCGGCTTGGACCTTTTCCCCATGCAGCGCGGGCTGGCGGCTTCCTGCCAGGGCTTCATTGCGCTGGGAGCCAACTTTCTCGTCTCGGCTTTTGTCTCCCTTGCGTGGGCGACGGCCCTTTCGATGGCATGGACTGAGCTGCTGATGCTGGTTGCGGCGATCGCCACGATACTGCTGTATGTCCGGTCCATGAGGCATTTCAGGATCGAGAAGGAGTTGGCATAGGATTTTTGCCCGCCTCCGCGGGGTCGGCGGAATCCTTTGCGCGCTATTGCAGCGCAGCCAGCGCCGCCTCGGCGAATTCGCCGAGCTTCTCCCGCACCGATACCGTTGCCATGCGGTCGAAGTCGGTTTCTTCCAGGTTGACGATGACGAGCGAAGCTCCGGCCGAGAGGGCCATCACCGGCAGTTGGGCCGCCGGGTACACGACCAGCGAAGAACCGAGCACGAGCATCAGGTCGCACTTTTCCACGGCTTCCAAAGAACTCTGCCACGCATCGACGGGAAGGAGCTCCTCGAAAAGGACGACATCGGGCTTAATGGGGGCGCCGCAGAGAGAACATAGCGGCACCTCGAGCCGCCCGCTCTCTATCTCTGAATAGAATTCCGCCATTTCGTAAACAGCCGCGCATTTGGTGCAGCGGCCCGTACGGTAGGTCCCGTGAAGCTCGTACACGGTGGCGGATCCGGCCGCCTGGTGCAGGCCGTCTATGTTCTGCGTCACTACCGCTTGCATCTTTCCCAGCTGCTGCAGCCTGACAAGCAACCGGTGCGCCGCTGTCGGCTGCGCTTTGGCAAACTTCGAAAAGAGTTTCACGCTGTCTTTATAAAACTCCGTGGGACTGCGGCTGAATCCGGACGCGGAGAGCCGGTCGAAAAGGGCTGGGTCCTCCCACATACCGCCCGGCCCTCGGAAATCGGGGATGCCGGCTTCCGTGCTGATGCCCGCGCCGGAAAGGGCGACGATGCGCCTTGATTTGCGCAGGATGTCTATGGCCTGCTGCGTTTTTTCGATATCATTCATGGCTTCCATTATAAACCGGCAATGGAACCGCGGGGAAGAAAGCCGGAGCGTTTCAGGGAGCAGGGGAAAAGCCGGAGAAATTTGCGCTGCTTTTTTCGGTTGCCGTTATACTCTAAAAAGGGATTGAGCATTCATGAGCTTTGGTAAGCGGGAGATGCACTAAGCGTGAACGGACGAAGCGTCAAAATACTGGTTGTGGACGATGACGCGACCATGAGGGAAGTCCTCGAGATGCGGCTTCAACAATGGGGGTTCGACGTATGCCCGGCCGAAGACGGGCTGCAGGGGAAGGAATTGGCGGAATCGTACGATCCCGATATCGTGATTTCCGATGTCGTTATGCCGCAGGTTTCCGGGATGGATCTGCTTCGGTTTCTCAAGGCGGGCGACGCGGATCGCCCTATCATTCTAATTACCGCCCAAGCTACGGTCGACCTGGCGGTGGAAGCAATGAAGCAGGGGGCGCACGACTTCATCACCAAGCCCATTGACTACGCCAAGCTGAAAATGATTCTCGATGCCGCCGGCCGGGAAATCAGCCTGCGCCGGGAATCGCGGCGGTTGGATTCGCAGATCGAGCGCGGGGCCGGGTTCGGCGACTTCATCGGCACCAGCAAATCGATGCGCGAAATCTACGATTTGATTTCCAGCATGGCCTCAAGCGATGCCTCCGTGATTATCACGGGTGAAAGCGGGACTGGGAAGGAGCTCGCGGCCCGCACGATTCATGATTTGAGCGCGCGCGCGAAAGGCCCCTTCATCGCGGTCAATGCCAGCGCCATCCCCGAGAACCTGATGGAAAGCGAGATGTTCGGCCACGAGAAAGGCGCGTTCACCGGCGCTACGGGATCCCGCACCGGGTGCTTCGAACTTGCAAACGGGGGGACGCTCTTCCTGGACGAGATTGCGGAAATGCCTCCATCGCTGCAGCCGAAGCTGCTCCGAGTCCTGGAAGACCGGAAGGTCCGGCGGGTCGGGGGCAGCCAGGAAATTGTCGTGGATGTGCGCGTGCTGGCTGCAACCAACCAAGATCCGAGAGACGCGGTCGAAAGCGGCAAACTTCGGGAGGATTTGTTTTACCGGTTGAATGTCTTCACGGTCGCACTGCCGCCCCTTCGAGATCGCAAGGCCGATATTCCCCTGCTGGTGCACGCGTTTATTCGGGAATTCAATTCGAAGCACAACGCCCGGATCCAATCCTGCAGGGCCGAAACCATGGAGCTTTTAAAATCCTATTCTTGGCCGGGGAATGTACGCGAACTGAGAAATACATTGGAAAGAGCGGTGATCCTTGCCAAAAGCGCGTGGATTGAACCTTCGCATCTGCCCGCTTTTATATCAAGGTACCCGTCGGGGGGAACGGGCTCCGGGATTGTTCTCAGCGCCGGGACGACCGCAGCGGAAGCTGAAAAAGAATTGATCCTCCGGACTCTCCAGGCTACCGGCAACAACAAGGCTGAAGCCGCGCGCAGGCTTGGATTGGATGTAAAAACCATCCGGAACAAATTAAAGGGCTATGGCATAAATTGACGCGGGTTTCTCGGGTGGGTGTCCACAATTAAGCATGCAAGGGCTGCGCCCTTAATATCCGGCTAAAAAGCAGCGAGATATGGAAGCCGGAAGTCAGGAGCCAGAAGCCGGAACGGCCCGCGAATATCCGTTGAACAGGCGGCTGAGTTTTCGCTTCACTTGCGATCCGGACAGGCTGTATGTTGCTGTTGCGGCAGCTTTGGACAACACGCTTGACGCTGTGGGCCTTCAGCTTCGTGAGGGAAACTCATGAAATTCCGGCTTTCTCCCGGCTTCTAACGCGAACGAAATTCTCTTAGTGTGGCGAACAACGGTCTAGCTTGCCGGAAGGCACCTGAAATAAAGTGGGTGTCCACAAGCTGGGCCGGGACTAAAAAGTGGGTGTCCACAATTAAAAAGTGGAGGTCCCGAATACCCGGTACCCGGGATCTGGCATTAGCAAAGTGGGTGTCCACTACTCACCGGACACCGAAGGCTATCGGAAAGAACGTGGGTGTCCACAAATCGCCGGAAGGCGCCCGAAATAAAGTGGGTGTCCAGAATTTGATATGAAGATAACGACGCGGATTATTTTAGGTTACGGATTATTCATCGCCGTCCTTGTGGGATTGGTTGTTCATCAGGTCGTCACAATCAATCGCATGCAGTCGATAAACCGCACTTTGTCCGGAGTCGATTTCCAGAATTCCCTCGCCTGCCTGCAGGCATTGAGGGATTTGGACTTGGTGGAGGAATATGCCTGGAAGTCGTTTGCGCTGGCGGATCCCGACTATCTGGAACAGCTCCGTGAATTCCTGAAGAGCTTTGAAGGAAGCCTAAACCAAATCAAAAATTACACTTGGACGGGAAAAGACCTGGACGAAATTAAGCGCGTTGAGCTCCTGTGGCAGACGTTCACCAGCCGCCTCGAACTATGGCAGAAGGATCTGCCCCAGGGCGGCACTTCCCTTCCGCAGAGCCTTCAGAACGACTTGGAAATGCTGAGGATCCGGACCAACTCGCTATACCAATCCATCTTGCGGTCGATGTCGGAAAAAGTGGAAAAATCCAGGCGCACGGCGGAAACGGCGGCCGTCGTAATGTGGGTGTCCACATTTACGGCGCTGGCGATCAGCGTCCTTGTTTCGTACCTGATATACCGCTCCATTTCGAAACCGCTCGCGCACCTCACCGAAGGCACGCGCGCCATCGCCGAGGGCAAGTTTTTCTATCGCCTGGACGCCTCGCGCAATGATGAATTTTCCCAGCTCGCCAGAGATTTCAACACGATGACGCGCCGCCTGAAAGAGCTGGATGAACTGAAGAAAGGCTTTGTGGCCCACGTGTCCCACGAGCTGAAGTCTCCGTTGGCTTCCATACAGGAGGCGACCGAGCTGCTGGCCGAGGAGCTCCCAGGGCCCTTGAATGAACGGCAGAAGCGGCTGCTCGAGTTGAATCTCCGGAGCCTCGCCCGCCTTAGATCGATGATCGGCAACCTGCTTGATCTTTCGAAAATGGAAGCCGGCTTGATCGAATACGATATGAAGCAATGCGATCTCGCCGCCCTTATTCGGAACGCGGTTGCGGAACTTGAATTGCAGGCGCGGGACAAGCAGATCGAAATCCGGACCGAACTTCCCGAGATCCCGCTCTTTGCCGAGTGCGACGGCGACCGCGTTCTTCAGGTTGTGGTCAATCTCCTCGGCAATTCCCTAAAATTTTCTCCCAAAAATGCCGCTATTGAGGTCCGCGCCGAAACCGCCGACCGCATTCCCGAAAGCATGCCGGAACGGTGGCGCCGCCTCGTCGCAGACGCCGGCGGAGAAGGAAGTTTCATTTTGGTGACGGTTGCGGACTCCGGTTCCGGCATTGCGGATGAAGACAGGGAAATGATCTTCGAGAAATTCCACCAGGTCAAGCAGGGGGGAAAAACGGCCGGACAGGGAGCTGGGCTCGGACTTTCCATCTGCCGCATCATCGCCCAAGCGCACCGCGGCGCAATCTGGGTTGAGGACAACCCGGACGGCGGCAGCCGTTTCCGCCTGCTGCTCCCCTCCCGCGGAACCGGCGAGAGCGCGATTCCCCGCGCTTCGCAGCCTATTTAATCCGTTGCTAGATGAACCGCAAAGGTCCGCAAAATTATTCCTGGGGGCGGGTGCGGCGGCGCTGCAGGTCGATCTCTTTGAGCATCTGAAGCTCTTCGCTGAGCTTCTCTATTTTCTCCTTCCGCTCCGCAGCGGTCACGCTCAGTTTTTTGATCTGGGCCTGAAGCCTGAGAATCAGTTCGGCGGGAGATCTATAGACGCTCTCGGGAAACTCCGCGATCAGCATTTTGAAGGCGGCTTCAGCCCTCCTGAGGCTTGCGTACGACGCATCCGCCAGCGCATGCGACAATCCCAGATAAAACAGCGCCTGGTCGCGAAGCGCGGAATCGGGATTGGCGCCGATAAAAGACTCAAAAAATTGCGCCGCCTGCGCGTACTCGCCCTTTTGAAGACTCATCGTGCCGAAATAGAAACTGTCGGGCGGCCTGGCTGGATCCGCTTGGGGCGCCTTCGCGGCGGATTCCGTTTTCTGAAGCGGGGAGATTGGGGGGATTACGGCTTCCGGCGCCGGTTCCTTCTCCGGCTCCGGCTGGATTTCCTCCGGCGGAGGAGGAGGAGGAGGAGGCTCCGCAGGAGCTTTCTTCTTGCAGCCCCAGGAAAGCGCCAGGGCGAGCAAAAGCAGAGCTATTAATAATGATGGAAACCTGGCCGGTCGAAACATACGCTTTTATTATAAACCCGCCTCATTGTGTACCGGTTCCCCCGCAAATACCAGCCTTCCCGAATTCGATGCAGAATGCCGTCATCGCCGCACCCCCGTCCCAATTCGCGGCGCCCCGTCCGCCCCGCTGATTCCGTCACTGCGCGATTGACTCCGGTCTCGGTATTCGAATAGCATGGCCGTCTAAGGAGAGGCCGATCGATCATGAAAAAAGTGGATTTATTAGGTTCCTACTGGACGCTGGCCGGGGCAGTCCATCCCCATTCGGAGCAGGAATTCAGCCCCTTTGATTTCGTCGACAGGGTTGAAGCTGCATCCAAGGCCGGATTCAAAGGCATGGGGATAAAGGAAGCCGACCTCGAGCACATACTCCAAAAGAGAAGCTTGAAGGAAATGAAGCACATTTTCGAAGACAACGGCATCGTTCATGTCGAGCTTGAATTCCTCACTGATTGGTTTCTGGACGGCGAGAAAAAGAAGAAATCGGACGCGACAAAGAGGCTGCTGCTGAGCGCCGCCGAGGCGCTTGAAGCCAGGCATGTCAAGGCGGGGGATTTCGAGAGCCAGACCACGCCGATGCCCAAGCTCATAGAATCTTTCGCGGCGCTCTGCGCCGACGCCGCAAACTACGGCACAAACATCCTTTTCGAACTGATTGTCGACGGCATGATCAAGACCCTCCCGGAAACCTTGGAAATGGTTCAGGGAGCGGATGCAAAGAACGGCGGCATCATGCTGGACCTCTGGCACATCGTAAAGCTCGGCATACCGTACGACGACGTCGCGCGCATACCCGCGCGCTTTCTGCTCGGCGTGGAGATCAACGACGGGACTCTCGAGTGCCCCTGGAGCCTGCACGAGGACACGGTCAACCACAGGCGGTTCTGCGGCGAAGGGGAATTCGACGTGAAGGGATTCGTGAACCGCATGCTCGAAGCGGGCTACGCGGGGCCGTGGGGGATTGAAGTCCTCAGCGAAGAATTAAGGAAAGTGCCGCTCCAGGAAGCCGCAACGCGCGCATTCCAGACAACGATCGCGCAGTTCTCGTAAATCTCGAACGGTCTGCCGCCGCGGGAGCCCAGAGGCTTCGGCGCGCACAAAGAACAGGAGAGAATCCATTGGCATTGAATCTGAGCAAAAAAACTCTGCTGGATCTGTACACCACGATGCTCACCATCCGGAGGTTCGAAGAGCGCGTCGTCCGCGAGGTCAACGCGGGCACTATCCGCGGATTCGTTCACTCCTACATAGGAGAGGAGGCCGTCGCCGCCGGGGTTTGCGCGCATTTGGATAAAAACGACCGCATCGTCAGCCACCACCGGGGCCACGGCCATACCATCGCCAAGGGCGCCGACATGAAGAAAATGATGGCCGAGATTTACGGCAAAAAAACCGGCTGCTGCAAGGGCAAAGGGGGCTCCATGCACATCGCCGATTTCAGCATCGGCATGCTGGGAGCGGACGGGATCGTCGGCGCCGGATTGCCCATAGCGTCCGGCGCCGCTCTCGCCGCAAAGCTCGAAGGCAAAGGCAGCGTCGCCGCCGTGTTTTTCGGCGACGGCGCCTGTCAGGAGGGGGAATTCCACGAGGCGCTCAACCTGGCTTCGATCTGGAAGCTGCCCCTGCTGTTCGTCTGCGAAAACAACGGCTACGGCGTAAACACCTCCGCGGAATACTCCTTGGCCGCCAAGGACATCACGCGCATGCCGAATGCGTATCACATCGCCTCCAGGTCCGTCTACGGCAACGATGTCGAGCAGGTCTATCATGCTGCGGGCCGCGCCATTGCGCGGCTGCGGGAGGGCAAAGGCCCCTATTTTCTGGAATGCAAAACCTATCGCTGGTACAAGCATTTTCTTTCCGAGGAGCTGGAAGATCTGCGCCCCGCCGGCGAAATTGAATCCTGGAAGAAGAACTGCCCCATCGCAACTTTTGAAAACAAGCTGCTGCGCCGGAAAGTTCTCACCCCTTCGAAGATCAGGTCCATAAACAATAAAATATTGGAGAAGGTCGAGGACGCGCACGCGTTTGCCCTCGAGAGCCCTCTCCCCGAACCCGAGGACGCGCTGCGCGACGTCTATTCGACGTAAATCCAGTGAGGCACGGAATGCGAGAGATAACCTACGATCAGGCGGCCAATGAAGCCATCCAGGAAGAGTTCCGGCGCAATCCCAGGACCGTTCACATGTCGACGGACCTGCCCGCCGATCTGCGGCAGGAATTCGGCGCCGACAGGATCCGGGTCACGCCCATTGCGGAAAACAGCTTTGCGGGCGCGTCGATCGGCCTGGCCGGCTCGGGTTTCCGAACCGTTTCCAACCTGCGGATGGCCACCTTCGGCTTCGTGGCCCTGGACCAGATGATGAACCACGCCGCCAAAATCACCTACATGTTCGGCGGACAGGCCAAATTTCCTATTCTTTACCGGATGACCGTGGGGGCCGGGTTTGCGGGCGCCGCGGAGCACTCCATCAGCCCGTATTCCATGTACATGAACGTCCCGGGGCTGAAAATCCTGCTGCCGACGACACCCTACGACGTGAAGGGGCTGCTGAAGACCGCCTTGAGGGAAAACAACCCGGTGGTCTCCTTTGAGCATTTTCTTCTGGGCGGAACAAAAGGCGAAGTCCCCGAAGAGGAATACCTCATCCCGTTCGGCAAAGCGCGGATTCGCAGAAGGGGCCGCGACGTCACGGTAGTCGCTCTCGCCAGGATGGTCTTCGAGGCGCTGGCGGCGGCGGAAGAATTGGCCGGAGAAGGCATTTCGCTGGAAGTGATCGATCCGCGCACCCTCGTCCCGCTGGACCGGCAGGCCATCATCCGGTCGGTCAAGAAAACCGGAAGGCTGGTGGTGGTGGATGAAGCCTGCCAGACCTGCGGCGCCGCCGCGGAAATCCTCGCGCTGGCAACCTCCGACAAGGCGGCTTTCGGCAGATTGAAATCTGCTCCCGCAAGGGTCTGCGGGCTGGATATCCCAATTCCTTTCAGCGAGCCGATGGAGTCCTTCGCCATCCCCAACAAGAAAAAAATCATCACTGCGGTCCGCGGAGTGATGGCGAAAAAATAAAATCTTTTCCCATCCGCCGCGCCTAACCGCGATTATTCGCAAAGCTTGCGACCGGCTTATAACCCGCCTCCTCGATAGCTTGCCTTTCGTCGCTTATTGCCTCCACCCTCCAATTCCGAACGCGCGTCAGGGCGCGCACCCTGCTATAATCCCCTTCGATGCAAAACACGGGAATTTCAATCGCCAAAGCCCTGCGCGTCGAGCGCGGCGCCGTTGTCTCCTTTGTCGGAGCCGGCGGCAAAACAACGTCCATGTTCCGGCTGGCCGCCGAATTAAGCGGGGCGGGCATGCGCGTCGTTACGACTACAACAACCCACATCGCCAAAGACCAAGTCCGTCTGGCTCCGGCGGCGGTGCGCATCGACGACATCGGCTCTCTGGGCGCGAGGCTCGATCAACACGGCCACTGCCTGGTGATCGGCGAGCCCTGCCGCGATGAAAGAGTTTCGGGGGCGCCGGCGGAGCTGATAGCGGAGCTGAGCGGCCGGACGGACGTCGACGCGGTTTTGGTTGAAGCGGACGGAAGCCGCTGGCTTCCTTTCAAGGCGCCGGATGTCCACGAGCCGGCGGTCCCCCCAAGCACAACCATACTGGTGCCGGTTGCCGGGCTCGACGCGATCGGTCTGCCTCTGGACAACGACACTGTGTACCGCTCCGAAATCGCCGCCAGGATCGCCGGCGTACCCGTCGGAAGCCCGCTCACGCCCGAGATCGCCGCCTCGGTGCTGTCGCACCCGCAGGGAGGCGCCAAACAGCGGCCGCCCGGAGCTCGGCTTGTTGCGCTTCTCAATAAAGCCGATACCGACGATCTCGTGCTCAAAGCGCGCGACGCCGCGGAAAAAATGCTGTCCGATCCCGCGGTGGACGGCGCGGTCATCAGCTGCATGCGCCGGGACCCGCCGGTTATTGAAGTCTGGGAGCCTGCCGCGGGAATCGTCCTTGCCGCCGGCACAGCCATGCGTTACGGAACCCCCAAGCAGCTTCTGCCCTGGGACGGCGCCACACTCGTTGCTCATTCGGCCCGCGTGGCGCTTGAGGCCGGGCTGGACCCGGTCGTCGTCGTCCTGGGCCACGAAGCCGGGCAGGTGGAAAAAGCTCTGGCCGGTTTGAATGTCCGGACCGTGTTTAATCCCGATTATGCCAATGGACAAAGCACTTCCGTCCGCAGGGGATTGGACTCGCTCCCCAGCCGAACGGGGGCGGCTGTGTTTCTTCTTGCCGATCAGCCGCTGGTCGAACCGGAATGGATACGCTCTCTGCGCCGGGCCCACCGCCGGACCCTCGCTCCGGCCTGCGTCCCGGTATTTGAAGGAAAGCGCGGGAATCCGGTCCTTTTCGACAGGTCCCTTTTCGGCGAGCTCATGAAGCTGAGGGGCGACATCGGAGGACGCGCGCTGCTTGAAGCCCATTCGAATTCAGTTTTGCGCGTGCCGTCGAGCCGGTTCGCATTGCACGATATCGACACGCCGGAGGACTACCGGCGGCTGATGCAGACGCAGGGGGAAACATGACAAAATCTCCCACCATATTCGAATGCCAGAACTGCGGCTATACCTCCGCAAAATGGCTGGGGCGATGCCCCGATTGCGGCGCGTGGAATTCCTTCGTCGAAGCAAAGCGTCCCGCGCCGGGAGACCTGAAGCTGGTTCACCGCGACGAAGCGAAGGCCGTGCGGTTGAAAGATGTGGCCTCCGAAACCGTCTCGCGCATCCGCACCGGAAACACCGAGTTTGACCGTGTGCTGGGAGGCGGCCTGGTGCCCGGATCCCTGGTCCTGCTCGGCGGCGAGCCCGGAGCGGGGAAATCGACGCTGCTGCTGCAAATCGCGCACGGCCTTTACCGGGACGGATTCCGCGTGCTCTACGCTTCCGGGGAAGAATCCGTTCAGCAGATCAAAGTCCGGACGGAAAGGATCGAAAGCCCGGAAGAGGCGAAGGACGCAGGCCCCGCGGAGGATATTTATCTGCTGGCGGAGTCGAACCTCGAAAACATTCTTTCAGCCGTCGAAGACGTCCATCCCGCCGCCATTGTCGTTGATTCGGTGCAGACGGCATTCTCCGAAAAGCTCGATTCCGCTCCGGGAAGCGTCAGCCAGGTGCGATATGCCGCCATGCAGTTTCTAAACCTGGCAAAGACCACCAACGTGCCCGTTTTTTTAATCGGCCACGTGACAAAGGACGGAAGCATCGCGGGACCGAAGGTGCTCGAGCATATTGTGGACGCGGTCCTCTACTTTGAAGGAGAGCGCCGCCAGAATCACCGCATCATTCGCGCGGTTAAAAACCGCTTCGGCGCCGCAAATGAAGTCGGCATTTTCGAGATGACATCCCGGGGGCTGACCCCCGCGGCGAATCCCTCCAGCCTGTTTTTGCTGGACAGGGAAAACATTTCCGCCGGGGCCTCGGTGGTATGCGCCATCGAGGGGACCCGTCCGCTGCTGGTCGAAATCCAGGCCCTTGTGGCCGCCACGCAGTACGGCACGGCGCGCCGCGTCGCGACCGGAGTGGACTACAACCGGATTTCCGTGCTTGTGGCGATGCTCGAAAAAAGGCTGGGGATCCAGATGGGAGGCTCCGACATTTACGTAAACACCGCCGGCGGGATTGAAATCAACGAGCCGGGCTCCGATCTCGGCGTTTTTGCCGCCATCCTCGGCAGCATGCGCAACCGTCCCCAAATCCCCCATACCGTCCTGCTCGGAGAATTGAGCCTTTCGGGAGACGTGCGCCCCGTAAGCCAGGCTCACGTGCGGGCGCGCGAAGCTGCGGCCATGGGATTTCGAAAATGCATCCTGCCCGAGGGCAATCTCCCGCTTGTCGATCCGGTAGACGGCATTGAACTGGTCCCGATAAAAACCGTGGGACAGATATCGGAACTCCTCTTTGAATGAAATTCTCCGTTCAACAAGAAGACCCGCTGGATTTATTTTCCTGCCTTAAACCGAGCACGTCGGCAAGCGCCGCGGAATTTCATCGTGACTGCCGCGGAATTTCCTGCTAAATTCATATTTAAGAGCAATTGTTTTTATTTTTTCGGGTGTATGAGGAACGGCTCCTATTAGCCGCTGGAAGAAATTCGGAGAAGCTTCAAAAATGATATTTGATTTTCATTCTTATATCGGCTGCGCCATTGAAGCGGATTTCTGCGTCTTCTTTATTATCCTCCGGCAATTAATAGTCTATTCCCTTGATTATAATCGATTAATTATTAAGGAGTTTTTCGATGGATCTGTGGATCATACGCGCACTTCTATTTGTTGCGATACTGGCAAGCGGGTATTTCGTCCGCCCCTTTGGTTCAAACCTCTACCTGACGCTTATTATTAGCGCCGCGCTGGGACTGATTATTCTCCTGGCCGAAATTCGAATTAGAACTCTTTCCCCAAAAACGCTCTTGGGAGCCGCAGTCGGGTCCATTTTAGGCATTCTGGCCGCAAGCTTGATCAGCCTGATGATCGGCCGGATGAGCTTTGAAAATGCTCATGCAGAGACATTCACCCAGATGCTGGTGCTGATCCTGCTGACCTATCTGGGTCTGATCATCGGGGCCAGCAAAGGCCAGCATATGGAAGCGGCCTCATTGGGCGGCTTCTTCGGCGACAGTGCCTCGCGCAAGTCATGCAAGGTGCTCGATACCAGCGTCATTATCGACGGGCGCATCGCCGATATCTGCAAAACGGGCTTCCTCGAGGGAACCCTCGTGGTCCCGCATTTCGTTCTGCGCGAGCTGCAGCAGATCGCCGACAGCGCCGATTCCGCCAAGCGCAACCGCGGACGGCGGGGGTTGGATGTCCTCGAAAAAATCAAGTCCGCCCCGGGGATCACGGTGCAGATTATCGAAAAGGACTACCCCGACGTTAAGGAAGTGGATCTGAAGCTGATCGAGTTGGCAAAGGAAATGGGAGGCAAGATCGTCACCAACGACTTTAACCTCAACAAAGTATCTCAGCTCCGCGGCGTGGACGTGCTCAATATCAATGAGCTGGCAAACGCTCTCAAGCCCGTCGTGCTTCCCGGCGAGACCATGAAAGTTTTCATCCTCAAGGAAGGCAAGGAATACAACCAGGGGGTTGCATATCTTGACGACGGGACAATGGTTGTCGTCGACAACGCCCGCCGCATGATAGGCAAGACGATCGCCACGCAGGTCACCTCGGTGCTGCAGACCACGGCGGGAAAAATGATCTTCGGCAGGTTCCCGGAGGAATCGGAATCGGGCCTCCAGCCGGTCAAGCAGGACCGCCGTCCTTTTGACAAGACCTCCAACGGCCAGTCGCTGCAACACCGGTGAAAAGAGGATGAGATAACGGGACGGCCGGAAGGAACGCGCGAGCGGCTCCCGGCATTCGCGTCTGCATAGCTATGAGATCCGAAGGGAAAAATCCCATTGCCGCCGGCAACCGGCGCCCGACCGCCGCGGCGATCATCGCCGCCGGCGGCGCGGGAACCCGCATAAACGCCGATGTCCCGAAGCAGTTCCTCGAAATCAGCGGCAAGCCGATTCTCCTTCATACGGCCGAGCGCCTCTCGTCATTGAAGGAAGTCCTTCAGGTTGTTGTGGCGCTGCCGCCTCAACACATTAAGGCCGCTGAAGAGATTTTCCGCCTGCACCCGCTGCGGGTCGAGACGAGGTGCGTTGCGGGCGGTCCCGACCGCCAGGAATCGGTGCGCCGCGGCGTTGCGCGCGCCCGGCCGGACTTGGACCTTATCATGGTCCACGACGCGGTGCGGCCGTTATGCGATCCGGAGATGATGGAGCGCGTTCTGAACGCCGCATGGGAAAAGGGCGCCGCCGTCCCCGGCCTTCCGGCGACGGACACGATCCAGCGGGTATCTTCCAAAGGGCGGGTGCTGTCGACGCCTCCCCGGCGCGAACTCTATGTCATACAAACTCCCCAGGCGTTCAGCGCCGGAATCTTGAGATCGGCGCTGGAAGAGGCGCACCGCGCCGGCTTCCGGGGAACCGACGAGTCTTCCGTCGTGCGCTGGGCGGGGCGCCCGGTCTTTGTCGTGCCGGGTTCTCCCGATAATATTAAAATAACCCGGCCCATGGACCTCGAAATCGCCGAACGGCTGATCTCGCAGAGGGGGCGCGGAATAGGTGCGGCAATGAGCGCATCCGGCTTTCGTATAGGACACGGAATCGATTACCATCGCCTGGTTGAAGGGCGCAGACTGATTCTCGGCGGAGTGGAGATACCGTTCGAGAAGGGGCTCGAAGGGCATTCGGACGCGGACGCGCTTTCGCATGCCGTCTGCGACGCGCTGCTGGGGGCCGCCGGCTTGCAAGACATCGGCAGCCATTATCCCGATACCGATCCCGCAAACCGAGGCCGCTGCAGTCTGGAGTTCTTGCGCGAAGTGCGGGAGAAGATCGAAGCGGCGGAGTGGACCGTGGGCAACGTCGACGCGACATTGCTGATCCAGCGGCCCAGGATCGCGCCCTATGTAAACGCAATGAGAAAGAACATCGCCGATTCCCTCGGACTGGCGGCCGACACGGTTAATATTAAAGCGACAACCACGGAGAAGATGAACGCCGAGGGCCTCGGCGAAGGAATTTCGGCGCATGCGGTAGCGCTGATATACAGAAAATAAAAACCTATCCCAGGATATATCAATGAGCTTTAAAGACCGGGTTCGCGTACGTTTCGCTCCGAGCCCCACGGGCTATCTTCACGTGGGAAACGTGCGGACGGCTCTGTTCAATTGGTTTGTGGCCCGGCATTACGGCGGCCGTTTTGTCCTCCGCATTGAAGACACCGATGCGGAGCGAAGCAGGAAAGAATACGAAATCCGGCTTATGGAAGACCTCCGGTGGCTGGGCCTTGAATGGGACGAGGGCGTGGACAAAGGAGGGGAATACGGACCCTACAGGCAAAGCGACCGGTTCAGCTTCTATCAAAAATATGCGCAGCGGCTGCTGGACGAGGACAAGGCATTCCGCTGTTTCTGCTCCGAAGAAGAACTGGAAGAGGTCCGCAGGGAGCAGTTGGCCCGCAACGAGACAATCCGCTATTCCGGAAAATGCCGGCATCTTTCCTCGGTGGAAATCCAGGCGCGGCTCGGGGCCGGCATGCCGTACGTTTTGCGGCTGAGGGTGCGGCCGGGCACCGTTGGCTTTTCGGACCTCGTTTTCGGCAGAGTGGAAATTGAAACCGGCCTGATCAGCGATCCTATCATTATACGAAGCGACGGCAGCCCGACATATAATTTCTCCTGCGTCGTGGACGATTATTTGATGGAAATATCGCACGTCATCCGCGGCGAAGGGCATCTTTCGAACACGCATCGGCAGATCCTGATCTACGAAGCGCTGGGAGCCCCCGTTCCCCAGTTCGCCCATTTGTCGACCATTCTGGGTCCGGACGGGCAAAAGCTGAGCAAACGCCACGGAGCTGCATCAGTCGAGGAATTCCGCCTTCAGGGATACTTGCCGGAAGCATTAGCGAACTATCTCGCCCTTCTCGGATGGTCCCCGCCCAACGAGGGGGAGGAAATACTCGGCCTGGATGAAATAACAAGCCGGTTTGATCTCTCCCGCGTCTTAAAAAGCCCCGCAATATTCGACAAGGCGAAGCTCGACTGGATGAACCGCGGCACCATCAGCCGGACCGCCGGAGAAGCCCTGGTCGACAAGGCAAAGGGCTATTTTGAAGCGGCCGGGCTGGTCCCCGAGCCCATGGATGCGCAGACGCGTTCGTGGCTTGCGCGGGTTATCGACCTGTTCAAGACCCGCATCGACCATCTCGATCAGCTCCCGGAGGCCGCCGCGGTCGTATACGGATTTGAGAACGGGGATCCCTGCCTCACGCCCGATGTCCGGGAGATATTTGAAAAGCCGGAAGCCCGGCAGGTGGCTGAAGAATTCGCGCGGATGGTCCACGAAAAGGACAGCCTGTCGCCGGATGCCTATCGCGAAATCGTAGCGCAAGTGAAATCCCGGACGCTTCAAAAGGGACGCCATCTATT
Source organism: uncultured Acidobacteriota bacterium (assembly GCA_964506795.1). GTDB lineage: Bacteria > Acidobacteriota > UBA6911 > UBA6911 > UBA6911 > UBA6911. The sequence continues at coordinate 28,870 of CAZDMR010000033.1, forward strand.
TCATCCTATCCGCGCAGCCCTGACGGGAAGCGCCTCGGGTCCGGAACTGGAAAAACTGATCCCGATTTACGAGGAGGGAAGCCGTTTGAACCTGCCTCGCAAGGTCCTTTCCTGCCGCGACCGGCTGAGCGCCATTCTGGGATCCGTCTAGCAGCCTGTCCGAGCGGAGGATTATGCCTTTTCTTTATGGAATCCACGCGGTTGACGAAGCTCTCCGGGCATACCCGGAAAAGATTGAACGCATCATCGTGCAGCGCGGCCGGAAAAACCCGCGGATCCAGGAAATTATAGATTTGGCGAAGCGGAGCCGCGTCCGGATTGGTTTTGAAGAAAGGTCCTGGATGGACGCCAAATGCGAAGGCGGGCGGCACCAGGGGATCCTGTGCTACGCGGCGGCAATGGTTTCTTTGAGTTTCGAAGAAATTCTGCAGGAGGCCAAGTCTCCGGGGCTCCTGGTGGTGCTCGACGGCATTGAAGATCCCCGCAACCTGGGCGCCATCCTGCGGTCCGCCGAGGCGGCGGGCGCCGACGGCGTGCTGCTTCCCCGGCGGCGCAGCGCGGGGCTGAGCGCGACGGTCGTCAAGGCCAGCGCCGGCGCCGCTTCCCACGTCAAGGTGGCCCGCATCTCCAACATCGCGCAGCTTCTTGATGCCTTGAAAAACGAGGGCTACTGGATCGCGGGGCTCGATGCCGGCGCGGACCGCCCCGTGTGGGAAGCGGACTTTACGGTCCCGGCCGCGTTGGTTCTCGGCAGCGAAGGCCGCGGGCTGCGCAGGCTCGCCAAAGAAAAATGTGATTTCCTTGTTTCCCTGCCGATATGTGGGAATGTGGATTCGTATAATGTCAGCGTTGCCGCCGGCATGGTCCTATACGAAGTCATCCGCCAGCGCGCAACGCGCCGGCAAGAGTAACCGGAGATTTCGAATCGTTTAAAAACTCCGTATTTACCGAAAAGGTTCGGATCCATGGCCATTGTCGAAATCGAGAACCTGACCAAAGATTTCTCCGTCGGCTTTTGGAAAAAACAGCCGGTTCGTGCGCTGGAAAACCTCTCTCTTGAAGTGCACGAAGGCGAGACTTTCGGGTTCCTCGGACCTAACGGAGCCGGCAAAAGCACCACATTGAAAATTCTGATGAATCTTTTGAGTCCCACATCCGGGTCCGCGCGCATACTGGGGAAACCCGCGGCCGCGGTCTCCATGCACCAGGGCATCGGATACCTGCCGGAAAATCCTTATTTTTACGATTACCTGACGCCGACGGAACTGCTTGCCTATATGGGAAGGCTTTGCGGATTAAGCGGGCCCGAACTCGGCCGAAAGGTCGACGAGCTGATTGAGAAAGTGGGGTTGACCGAGGCGCGCAGGATTCAGCTGCGCAAGTTTTCCAAAGGAATGGTGCAGCGCATAGGAATCGCCCAGGCTATCATCAATGATCCGAAAATCGTGTTCCTGGACGAGCCCATGTCGGGCCTGGACCCGCTGGGGCGGATGGACGTGCGCCGGATTATCACGTCGCTGAAAGCCCGGGGCGCAACGGTGTTTTTCAGCTCCCATATCCTCCCCGATGTTGAAGCCATATGCGACCGCGTCGCGATCCTGAATAAGGGGAAGCTCCTTGAAGTGGGCGCCCTGCAGGAAATCCTTAAAGTCGGGATTGAGGGGCACGAAATCATTTTCGCGGGATGGACGGAGGACACGCTGGCTGCCATACGGAAATTATGCTCCGAAGCGCGGCCAATGGGAGACCGTCTCCGCTTGCGCGCCGGCAGCCGCAAAGAGATGGAAGAAGTGCTTTCTTTCATTTTCAAAAACAAGCTGGACCTGATTTCGGTGAATCCCATCAGGCCCTCTCTGGAGGAGTATTTTCAAACCGCGGTCGGCGGGCGGCAGTAGGCCGCGCTCGGCGGCGAATGTCTGCAACGATAATTTCCGCGGAAGGTCGATTGATTTTCGCGGCTTGGAGCGAATCCATGGATTTCGGCGCAATATCGGAGAAAGCGCTCAAGCGGTTTGCCGCCGATTTTCAAATGGCGATTGGACTATGATGCAGCGGATTTTGGCCATAGCCGGCAATACGTATCGGGAATGCATCCGGGACCGCATTCTTTACAACCTGATTCTTTTCGCCCTGATCATGATCCTCAGTTCGCTGGCGCTCGGCCAGTTGACTCTTGGGAATGAAAACAAGGTCATCATCGATCTGGGGCTCTCGTCCATTTCAATATTCGGAACCCTCATCGCGATCTTCATCGGGATCGGGCTGGTCTATAAGGAATTGGAAAAGAGGACGGCTTACGCTCTGCTCGCGAAGCCCGTGCACAGGCATGAACTGATCCTGGGCAAATATCTCGGACTGCTTTTTACGCTCCTGGTGAACCTGGCCGTCATGGCGGTCGGCCTGGGATTGGCGATGCTTTACACGGGCCGCATCGAGGCGGCCGGCTATCTGCGGTTGATCCCGGCCGTGTTCCTGATTTTCCTGTCGCTGGCGCTGGTTACGGCGCTGGCTCTTCTGTTTTCCACCTTCTCAACGCCGGCGCTCTCCGCCCTGTTTACTTTTTTCGTATGGATCGCCGGGCACTTCAATAAGGATCTCAAGGCCTTCGGCGAACTTACCGAATCCGATTTCATAAAATGGATCTGCGGGCTCCTTTATTACGCGATCCCCAATTTTTCGAATTTCGGGATACTGGACAGCCGCAGTGTCATTCAAAGCGCAGGCTATTTCCAGCCCGTCAACGCCGCGGCCGTTTTGGGGTCAACGGTCTACTGCGTCCTGTACTGCGCGCTCGTTCTATCGCTTTCGGTCTGGATTTTTTCGCGCCGGGATCTTAAATGACTAATCGCGCCAAAGGATATTCCAGGATTACCTGGCTCTTTTGCGGACTGTTCTTAATAAGCGCATCGCTGATCAAACCCGCACAGGATCATTTGGAATCGGCTCTCGGACCCGCCGGCCAGGAACCCGACCTCATCTTCTTCAACTCGCCCGCTTTGGTTAAGAGAATGGCCTTGGGGTATGACGGGCTGCTTGCGGATTTTTACTGGATGCGGACCATTCAGTATTACGGCCGCCGCGATGAAGCGGGCCGCAGGCCCGCGCATTTCAATAACCTGTCGACGCTTCTCGATATCACGACGACTCTGGATCCGTCCCTCATCGACGCCTACCGCGCGGGCAGCATTTTCCTTTCGGAGCCTAAGCCTGTCGGAGCGGGCCAGCCCGAAGAAGCTTTGCGGCTGCTGGACAAAGGGATAAAAGTCTTCCCGATGAAGTGGCGCCTTTTATACGACAAGGGTTTTGTTCATTACCTGTATTTGAAAGATTACAAGGCGGCCGGAGAATCCTGGCTTACCGGTGCGAAGCTGCCCGAAGCGCCCCCTTGGCTGGGAGGCCTGGCGGCCATGGCTCTTTCCAAGGGAGGAGCCGTGGAAATAGCAATAGAACTATGGCGGCGGCAATACCAGGAATCGGAGCGCGCGGATTTAAAAGAGAACGCTAGGAACCGTCTTATCAGCTTCCAAGTCGCCCGCGATCTCTGGATTCTGGAAACCATGATTCAGGCTTTTAAAGCGAAAACCGGCTCCTATCCTGGAAGCTTGCAGGAACTCGTCGGCAGGATGAAAATTCCCGCCGCAACGGCGGACCCTTTGGGAATGCCTTATGCATACGAGCCGCAGACCGGAGCCGTCTACCTCAACCTGCAGACCGAAGTGCGCTATTTTGCGGTTCCCGAAGAATACAAAGAACAACTCCTCAATCTAAAAATGCCGCGCATCCTGCCGGAGCCGTAAAGCAGATCCGAGCGGACGGAAACAACCCCCCGCACAAATTCCTAATCCGGCATCCGGGGACGGGCGCCCGCTCGTTATATCAAGCGCCGAACTTGGCAAAGAAGTCGTTGCCCTTATCGTCCACCAGAATGAAGGCCGGGAAATCTTCCACTTCGATTTTCCAGACCGCCTCCATGCCTAACTCCGGATAATCAAGGCACTCCACCTTCTTGATATTTTCCTCTGCCAGCAGCGCGGCAGGGCCCCCGATGGAGCCGAGGTAGAATCCTCCGTACTTTTTGCATGCATCCGTTACATCCTTGGACCGATTCCCCTTTGCAATCATGATCAGCGAGCCGCCGTTCTGCTGCAGCAGCTCCACGTAGGAATCCATGCGGCCCGCCGTGGTGGGCCCGAAGGAACCGGATGGCTTGCCCTTGGGAGTTTTTGCCGGCCCCGCGTAATAAATCGGGTGATCTTTCAGATAGCCGGGCAGCGGCTTGCCGGCATCCAGAAGCTCCTTAAACTTGGCGTGGGCGATGTCGCGTCCCACGATGATCGTGCCGTTAAGGGAAAGCTGCGTGGCGACCGGATACTTGCTCAATTCAGCCAGCACTTCCTTCATCGGCCGGTTCAAATTGATTTTGACGCCCTGCGCCTGCCTGCCGCGGTATTTTTCGGGGATCAACCGTCCGGGATTTGTATCCATCACCTCGAGCCATATGCCGTCTTTATTGATTTTGGCTTTTATGTTGCGGTCGGCCGAGCAGGAAACGCCCATCCCGACGGGGCAGGAAGCTCCGTGGCGCGGCAGACGGATGATGCGCACGTCGTGGGCAAAATATTTGCCGCCGAACTGGGCGCCGATTCCGCATTCCTGGGCCGCTTTCAATATCCTGGATTCAAGCTCCGGATCGCGGAAGGCCCGCCCTCCTTCGTTGCCCGACGTCGGGAGACTGTCCAGGTAGCCCGCTGAAGCCAGCTTGACCGTTTTGAGAGTGCTTTCGGCGCTGGTGCCCCCGATCACGAAGGCCAGATGATACGGAGGACAGGCGGCCGTGCCGAGAGTCTTCATTTTGGCGATCAGGAACTTTTCGAGGCTTGCCGGATTCAGCAGAGCTTTCGTCTCTTGAAACAGGAAGGCCTTGTTGGCGCTGCCCCCTCCCTTGGCGATGAATAGGAAATTGTATTCATTTCCCTCGGCGGCGTAGATGTCGATCTGGGCGGGAAGGTTGCAGCCGGAGTTGACCTCCTTGTACATGTCCAAGGCAACGGTCTGCGAATACCGCAGGTTTTCTTCCGTGTAGGTTTTGAAAACGCCCTTGGAGAGGAATTCTTCGTCCTTGCAGCCGGTCCAGACTCTTTGGCCTTTCCTGGCGACGATGGTGGCCGTCCCGGTATCCTGGCAGAACGGGAGTTCAAATTTGGCGGAGATTTCGGCGTTGCGGAGCATGGCAAAGGCAACGCTGCGGTCGTTTTCGGAGGCCTCCGGATCGCTTAAAATTTCGGCGACCTGTTCATTGTGGGCGGCGCGCAGCAGGAAGGAGACATCCCGAAACGCCTGGGCGGCCAGAAAAGCAAGCCCTTCGGGCTCCACTTTGAGGATCTCTTCTCCCTCCAGCCGCCGGGCGCTGACGTAGTCCTTGGTCAGCAGGCGATATTTCGTATCATCCTTGGACAGAGGAAACGGTTCTTGATATTTAAATTCCGCCATATTTTTCTCCCTCTATAAATAATCCGGATTAATGCAGGCGTGGCAAAGCGCCCGGCAAACGCGGCTATTATAGGCAAACGGCCGCCGATTGTCGACTGCCTTGCCCCATCGTTTCGTCCCTCCGCCGACGGCCGTCGCAGTGCAAGAATAATCGAGGCTCCCTAATCAAGCTCGGGACGGATGCAGTCTTCTATCCGCCGCTTTCCTGCTTCGTTGCCGTTATCACGGCGGCGCCGGATCGAAGGGACGGCGAGCTTGCGGTTACCCGTATGGAGCCCGCGCGGGAGGTCGATTGCACAATTGCGAGGCAAAGCCCGTGAAACGCTTTGGTCCGCGTTGATTTGTAATCCTCATGGCTTCGGGGATCGCCGTTGTCGACGCCAATCAGCATCCCTTCGCCTTCGATATCAAAGAAGACCTCGTTTCCGGCAAGCGGCGCCGTCCTCCCCATTTCATCCGTGATCCTGACAATGATATGAGCGACATCCCTGCGGTCGGCCCTAATGACTTTCCGGTCTGCGGCAACTTCCACGGCCGAAGGTTCTCCCGCCGTGGAAACTTCCGCGGTTTTAACCGCTTTTCCGTCCCTGGTCCCGACTGCTTTAAGCGTTCCCGGTTCGTAGGGGACATCCCACTCAAGGTGCAGATCGGCCGTAGTACGCAGCGCCCTGGCCCGGGCGGGATAGTTGCCGTATTTTCCTTCCATGCCCATGCGCGGGAATGCATATCCCTTCACGCCGATGGATTTTCCGTTCAGAAAAAGCTCGACCGTATCGCAATTGGTATAGCATGCCACCGGAATGAACTGCCCCTCCTTGCCCGCCCAGTTCCAGTGCGGGAAAAGATGAAGCATGGGCTCCCCCGTCCACTGGCTCTGATAGAAATAGGCTCCGTCCTTTTTGAATCCGCAGCTGTCGATCACTCCCAGAGGGGCGCCTTTCATGGGCCAGAACGATTCGCCCAGGTAATCGATGCCGGTCCACATGAAATCGCCGGCGACATAGTCATGCGTGCGCACGAACTTCCACAGCTGCTCCACATCAAGAGAGCGGCTGCGGGCGAACCCGCCGAATCCCCTCCGGGCGCTGTCCGGAAAGAGGTAATCGTACTCTCCGCGAACAGCGCTCATTGAAACGCTTTCGGTGCCGATGAAACGCCTTTCCGGGAAGCGCTCCCTGTCTATGCTGTAGTACTTCTCAGCCCGGTCGCGCCAGCGGTCCACATAGTTGTAGCCGACAATATCGAGAAGGGAGAGGAACTCCGGACGGGCCGTATTGGACGGAGGTTCGGACTCGATCCGGTCGCAGCCGACCGTTACCGGCCGCGTGGGATCTTCGCGGTGGAAAAGATCCAGCAGCTTCCGGAGCGTCTCCGCTCCCTTGGGATCGGACTGCTCTCCGACTTCATTGCCCGCGCTCCACAGCACCACCGAAGGATGATTCCGGTCGCGGTGAATGAAATTCACCACATCGCGCTCGTGCCATTCGTCGAAATAATTGCTGTATCCGTTGCCCCGGATCTGGCCCTTCGGCGCCTTCCACTCGTCGAAGATCTCGTCCATGACAAGGAAGCCCATGCGGTCGCAAAGATCGAGAAATTCCGCCGAGCATGGATTATGGCTGGTCCGGATGGCATTGCATCCCATCTCACGGAGAATTTCGAGCCGGCGCTCCCAGACGCGCTCCGGAACCGCGGCCCCCACGCATCCGGCGTCGTGATGGAGGCAGACTCCTTTCATTTTCACCGGGACGCCGTTGAGGAAAAATCCCCTGTCGGCATCGAACAGCGCTTCGCGGATGCCGAACAAGGTGTCCCATTCATCCGTTATCCGTCCCCCCTCGCGGACCGTAAGGCGGGCGGTATACAGATGCGGATTTTCAACCGACCAGAGCGCGGGATGATCTACATTTAACCGCTGCACAAACTCATGGGAACTTCCGGCCCCGATTGTCTCTGCCGCCTCCGCCGACCCGGCCACTGCGCCGTCCCTGTCCACAATACTCAGCCGGAGCGAGCACCCGGCGGCTGCGCCTTCATTCTCTATCCTGGTTTTGACCTCGACAGCGGCGGAATTCCCCGACACGCGGGGGATTGTGACAAAAGCGCCCCAGTACCCGATATGCAGCTTGTTTGTCGCCAGCAGCCAGGTATGCCGGTAAATTCCCGATCCCGAATACCAGCGGCAGTTGGGCTGCCGGGAGTTGTCGACCCGGACCGCCAGAATGTTTTCACGCCCGAAGGAAAGGTGGCGAGTCAATTCATAAGAAAACGGAATGTAGCCATACGGGCGCTTGCCGAGCCAATGCCCGTTGATCCACACATCGCTGTTTTCATAGACGCCGTCAAACTCGACCAGTATTTTTTTGTTCTCATAAGAAACAGGGGGGGCAAAGGATTTTCGATACCATCCGATGCCCGCCGGCAGGTAGCCGGCCGCGGGCTCTTTTTGGCCGAAGGGTCCTTCAATGCTCCAGTCGTGCGGCAGGTCGAGCGGCCTCCAATCCGCATCCGAGAAATCCGGATGCTGGGCTCCGGGAGCATCTCCGCGGAAAAATTTCCAGCCGAAATCGAAATTTTCCCGAATTCTTGCCGGAGAAGAATCTTTTGTTTCCGCGGTTTTCGGCAGGCCCGAGGCGGGAAGCTTAAGCGCCGAAAGCAGCGCGGCGCCCCCGGCGGCCTGCTGCAAAAGACGGCGGCGGCTAAGGTTTGTCATCGGTTTCCCTCCCTGAATGCGTCCATACTACACCGCATTAGTTTTAAAAAATTCTTCCTCCGCAGCTTTTTTTAATTTTGCAGAGAAATTTTTTCCAACTCAAGGACTGCCCCGTCATAGGGAATAAGGTTTCAAAAACCCGCGGCAAAAGTACAACAGGCCGCGCGCCCGAAGAATTGCCCTTAACTATGCGTCATTCTCTCATATATAGTTTCACACGGCATCCATTGGGGGGCAGACGATGCGAAAGATTGATTTTGAAGCCCATTTTTTCACGCGGGAGCACTTGAAGGCTCTTGCAGAGAATGAGCATTACCCGAAGCTCGTTCACGCGGAGGACGAGGAGAAACGGCGCATTTGGCATACGCCCGATGTTGCGCAGCCGTACGGCAATCCGCTCCTTGATGCCCTCAGCGACACCGGCTGGAAAAGGATCGCGAAAATGGATGCCTGCGGCGTCAATATCCAGATTCTCTCGGTTTCGGCGCCCAGCATCGACCAGCTGGAACCCGAAATCGGCACGGAATTGGCCCGGCAGGCCAACAATACGCTCTTTGAAGTTATCCGCGAGCATCCGGACCGTTTCAAAGGCTATGCGGTTCTTGCCCCCAAAGCCCCCGAGGAAGCCGCCGACGAGCTTGAAAGGGCGGTCAAAGAGCTCGGCTTCGTCGGATGGAATACTCATTCAAACCTGGCGGGCGCCTACCTCGACGAGGAACGCTTCCTGCCCATTTTTGCCAGGGCCGAGAAACTGCAAGTTCCCATTTATCTTCATCCGACGGTGCCGGCCATGCCCCAAATCCGGACTTACGGGTTTGCGATTGCGGGAGCCGCTTTCGGCTTCGGCATGGAAGCGGCCATGACGGCGATGCGGCTCATCTACAGCGGCCTCTTCGACAGGCATCCCAGGCTCCAGTTCATATTGGGGCATCTCGGCGAAGGCCTGCCTTTTATCATCAAAAGGATCGACTGGGCCTACGTGAGGCCGTTCGATCCCGCTGCAAGGCCGAAAATTGAAAAGAGACCCAGCGAATATCTCAGGAGCAATTTTTACGTCTCCACCAGCGGCAACTACTTCGAACCTGCATTTGTGTGCGCCCGCGAAGCCATGGGCGTTGATAAAATCCTTCTCGGCACCGATTACCCTTATGAAGATTCGGAGGAATGCATCCGCTTCATTGAAAGCCTCGCTCTATCCCGGGACCAGAAAGAGATGATTTATTGCGGCAATGCGTCCCGGCTGGGTATTGAAGCATGAGGCACCGGCGGAGGCCCGGCGTTTGTCCGACTGATTCAAACTCGTGCGGATCGGCGGATAAGGATTCTTTGCTCTCGTCATGCAAATCCAGAAGCCTTACGGGACGGGAGCGCGCAGGAGACAGGACGGTTGACAAGTTCATATAGAAACCGCGATTTATGGTTCGGCCTGCTCGCGTATTTTTTGGGATTTTTAGGCAATACGCTCTTTTTGCTCTTTCCGCTTTACCTCGAGCAATTTCAGCCCTCGAAGACCTGGGTCGGGCTGATTATGGGCGTCCACAGCCTCACGGCAATTATGATCCGCCCCTTTTTCGGCCCTCTCATCGATCGAAAGGGAGCGCGCAAAATTACTCTTTACAGCATGATCTTCATGCTTGCCGTCATACCGGCATTTCACCTGCTGGCGGGCGCCGGCTGGTTGGCATTTTTTCTGCGGGCCCTGCTGGGCGCAGGGTGGGGCGTCAACATGATCGCGGTTATATCCATGTGCTCGGACCTGGCGCCCAAGGAACGCCTGGCTTATTCCCTCGGCATCATCGGCGTCGCCGGAATCATCGCCGGAGCCGTCGGGCCCATGCTGGCCGAAGAAACCATCCGTTACTTCGGATTCGGAGGCCTCTTTAACGCAAGCGCAATAGCTTTGGCGCTTGGCGCTCTCTGCGTTTTGGCCATAAGGGAGCCCGTGCACAAGGAAGCCGCAACCCAGGAATCAAAAATTCACATGCTGCGAAGATATCCCCTGGCAACTCTTTCCATTATTGGACTGATGCCGGTCGTCCACGGAGCGGTCCGGGGAGCGGTTGTTAATTTCATTACGCTTTTCGGAAGCAGCGCCGGATTTCAAAGGGTAGCGCCTTTTTTCCTGGCCTTCTCCCTGGCGGCTGTTTTAACCCGCCTGGGCATCGGGGATGTTTCCGACCGCTACGGCCGCAAACAGGTCATACTCCCTTCGGCGCTGCTCATCAGCATCAACCTATTCTGGATCGCCGCCGTTGAAAACTATACAAGCTTTGTCCTCAGCGGCTTCGTCGCGGGCCTCGGCCAGGGGCTTATGTTTCCCGCTCTCTCCACCTATCTCATTGACTTCTTCGGGCGCGAACATAAAAGCTTTGCTCTAGCCCTTTACATGTCTCTTTTCGACGCGGGCATGGGAATGGGCTCCCCGCTTTTCGGCTGGATCTCGGATATATCCGGCTACCGCTGCATGTATGCCGTGGCGGGCGTTCTCCTCGTTGTTTTTACAATAATCTTTCACTTCAAGTCCCCGCAGCCGCATTCGGGCGTTCCCGCGGCGGTCCGCAAAGCGTAAAAAGCCGCAAAGCATGGGCTTCCTGCCGCGCCGTCAAGGGTATGAATATCCCTTTGTTCAGCGAAGCCGCGCTGCACCCGTCTTCCCTCGCAGGCCGCGGTTGCAGTGAGCGGCCCTTCGGCTGGAGCGCTTTGCCGGGCGGCGTTGGGTTAGGCGCCGGCGCCGCCTGCTGCGGACCGGGCTCCCGGCAGGTAAAAGAGAACCCCGGCGGCCGCGATGGCGGCGAAGGAGGCTCCTGCGATAAACGCGGCTGCGGCGCCGAACGCGCTCCATAAGGACCCTGCGATGACGCTCGCCAGCAAAAGCGCGCCGCCGCTTACCAGATTGAAAATTCCGAAGGCTGTACCGCGAAGCTCGGAGGGTGCGGCATCGGCCACCAGTTTCGACAGCAACCCCTGGGTGAGCGCCATGTGAAGGCCCCAGAGCGCCGCTCCAAGAAAAGCGATCCAGGCCGACGCCGCCATCGCCAGCACGATGTCGGCGGCCACGAGCCACCCGAGCCCGAAAACCAAAAGCGTGCGCGCCGAGAGGCGGTCCGCCGCTGCGCCCGCCGGATAGGCGAAGACGGCATAGAAAATATTCATGACGATCATAATCGCGGGCACGTAGGCAGCCTCGAGCCCGACATCCTGCGCGCGGAGAATCAGAAATGCCTCGCTGAATCGGGCGAGCGCGAAGACCGCGCCGAGCGCGACGACCAGCCAGTAGCGCGGGCTCAAACGCTTGGCATCCGCCAATGTCAGGCTATTTCTCAGCCCGGCGGCGGCCTCTGACGATTTAGGTTCGTGCACGGCGACGATCAGCAGCAGCACGGCCATGAATGCCGGAACGACCGCGACCCACAGCACCCCCTTGATGTCGTTCGCGAGCCAGATCATGAATGCCAACGCAAGCAGCGGCCCGATAAAGGCCCCGACGGTATCGAGGGCCTGGCGCAGCCCGTAGGCGGCGCCGCGCAATTGCGGCGGGGTGATGTCAGCCACAAGCGCGTCGCGCGGTGCGCCGCGGATGCCCTTGCCGATGCGATCAACGAAGCGCGCGCCGAAAACCCACCAGATCGTGGCGGCCAGGGGAAAGACCGGTTTGGTAACGGCGCCGAGTCCATACCCGAGCACGATGAGAAACTTGCGTTTCCTGAAGTAGTCGCTGATCGCGCCCGAAAACACCTTCGTGACCGCCGCCGCGGCCTCGGCAACGCCTTCGATTGCTCCGATCATTGCCATGGACGCGCCGAGCACCGTGACCATGAAGATCGGCAAGAGGCTGTGGACCAGCTCGGACGATATGTCCATGAACATCGATCCGAATCCAAGGACCCAAATGTCTCTCGGCAAGGCGCGATAACCGCCCTTGCCGGAAGCTGGCGCCTCGGAACGGCCCGGCTGTATTAAGGTCATAAGAGTTATAAGAGTTCTTTTCGGCCGCCCAACGCGGGCGCATGCCGTCGTTATACCGCGCTCGATTCAGGGCCCACACGCGCCGCTTTCCAAAACAACAAAGCCGATCCGATCCAGAGCGCAACGAAGAATCCATCAAAGATCACGGTCTCGACATACAGCTTCCAAGCGATCATCGAAATTACGGCGGCCAACCCCTGGGCCAGCGCCGTCGCAAGTAGCGCGCGCGGCGGCCGGCCGTCCCGCGCATCTGATTGTTCCGCTCTTCATAGATTTTTAGCGTACAGCCAACTGGTGACTGCCGGAATTACCAGAATCAGCGGAGCCAATGCAATAACAATCGTCAGACCGGTATTCCCGGCCAGGGGCAGAAAAAACGTCGCAACGGCGATAACGGCAAGCGGAATAGACCACAAGATAAACTGCCGCCCTCCGTATTCGTTTATCTTGTACCAATTATCCTCTGACTCGAAGGACTTATTCAAACGCACTCCATACATCCGGTTCATCTTGACCTTACGGCGGATCAAGGGAATAGCCATCACGATCGCTAAGACAGCCACGGAAATATGGCTGAGACCGAGGATAAGGTTGATCGTGTCCATCTTTTCCTCCATATAAAACAGAGGCTTGAAGGGCGCGCGCTTTTTTTCGCATCCCCCCTAATGCTGTGGTCAGGCGACTAACCCACAGGCTATGCCGCATTATTAACGCCCGCGAACATGGACTTCAACGGTAACATGAACCAAACGCGCCGATTCGGGAATACGGCTTTTGTACTCATCAGGAGCCGCCGGATTGTCAGCCGCCAGCGCAATTTGCGCCGAGAAAATCTCCGGCCCAATCGACCAAACATGCAAATCCGTAACCACGCAATCGCCGTCCCGCTCAATTGCGTCTCGGATTGCTTTGCGCAGCTCTTCCGGCGCCTGGCGATCCAACAACACGCCGGCGGTCAATCCCAGCAAACCATAAGACCAGCGGGCGATAAGCGTGGCTCCGACCATACCCATGACGGGGTCAATCCAGATCCAACCGAAATACTTGGCGGCGAGCAGCGCGGCAATCGCAAGCAATGAAGTCAGCGCATCGGTCATTACATGAAGATAGGCCGCCTTCAGGTTGTGATCATGCTGACGGCGGCCGGAATGTTCGTTCGAACGATGATGATCGCGCCCATCATCTTTTACACGCAGAACGAACACGCTTACGCCGTTCACGATCAATCCAAGAACGGCCACGGCAATCGCCTGGTTGAAAGCGATCGCGACCGGTTTGACCAAACGCACGAAGCTTTCGATTGCCATGTACAAAGCAAAAACGGCCAGCACTATGGCTCCGGTAAAACCGCCAAGCGCGTTAACTTTGCCGGTTCCAAAAGTGAATTCCCGATTCAGGGCATTACGTCGAGCGTAGACATAGGCAAACGCGGCGATGCCGAGAGCAACCGTGTGGGACGCCATATGCAAACCGTCCGCCAAAAGGGCCATCGATCCAAATCGCAGCCCCGCAAAGATCTCCACCCCCATCATTACCGCGGTAATCGCGATGACGATTTGCGTGCGGGACTCTCCGGGCCTCCGCTGATCTTGAGCGAAGGTGTGATCGTGGTCCCACTGTTTGAGCTTGTCGTTTTGCATAATTTTCCGCCGCCTTACGTCGCTGCGGTTCAGCCGAAGGCGCCGAATGAGCCCGAAGGGATCATGCCCCGGGCGAAGCCCATTGCAGCCGCTTGACGGACGGCCCGCGGCAGCGCCAACGGAGCGCCCGGTTGTTCGACTTCCTCTTCGTATTTCCTGCAGAATGTCTCCGTCACCGCCCAGAGATCCGGCGTCAGCAACTCCTTGACCTTCGCTCGGATCCAGTCAGGGACGCCGCCGTAAACCGCCTCCGCTATCCTGGCGGTGATGCATGCGGGTGTGTCGCTATCGCCGCCCAGTGAGATCGCGTTGCGAACCGCGTCCTCATACGATTGAGATTCAAGAAATGCGAGGATGGCATCGGTCATTGCGACGCTCAGCACGGTGTCGTCCGTGAAGTCACACCGCGCATCGAACAGCGGAAAGTCTTTGGTCTTGATGGGCCGATGCTTGTACACAGAGCCGATGATGTCGCCGGCTATTGCCCCGATCATGTTGTTTTCGCCCTCAGTCGAAGCGGCTGCTTAGGGGACGCGGCTTTTTGTGATCCGATGGAATAAATTGTCGGCCTCCTATTTAGTGTAGGCAGGCGACAGGCCCTTTATCATAGGGTAATGCTTAATGTTGAGCGTCCTTAATTCCGCATTTTCCACTTCTGCGGTGGCGGCCAAGATGGCGTCTGCGAGCCCAACTCCGTGCGATTTGCCATAATCCCTTTTGAACAGTCCACCGGCCTTCGCAATTTCCACATTTACAGAAATGACTGGGAACAAAGAGACGAAGTCTTCAATGATAGTTTGCTCAGCATCCCCTTTGACTCCGGCATACAACTCAGCGACGACGATGGATGACAGGATAATCCGGGTGGAGTTGGCGTTGATAAAGGCAACCGCCTCGCCATTACCGCGAAAGAAATCAACAAGAACATCCGTGTCCAAAAGTATTGCCCCGGCCATGACTAGTTCCTGTCCCATTCGGCACGCATTGCTCTGAAATCAGGAAGATCCTCACGGTCTTTCCACATTCCGGCAGCCTCGCGCAATACAATCTCGCGCCTGTTGTGGCTCTCTTCCTCAATGAGCCGGTCAACGGCTTCTCGAATGAGCTCGCTCTGCTTTTTCCCAACAGTCTTAGCAATCGCCGCCAATTCGTCGCGCTGGCGATCTGTTAGATATATCTGCGTTCGTACCATGCGCCACCCCCAATGATGTATACATCTACATTATACATCACATGCTCCCCCTATCAAAGCCAACGTCGTTTCGGTTCAGCCGAGGGCCCCGAATCAGCCCGAAGAGATCATAACCGGGCAGAAAGCGGCTGAAAAACCGCAGCGGTGATGGCATGGGCGCGAAGCGTCCGTTTGTTTGACCTCAGCGGCCTGTCTTTTGCGCCGCCTGCTGACGGCGAACAGTCGTTCATATCATCTCTTTGCCTGATTTGACGCTATTGCAACGCCTTATTTGTTCTTTGCCTCTTGAGGAATTACACTCACTTCGGGATTTTTCTCGCCGAACTTTTCTAGCAGAGCGTTGATTACCTCTTCACGTGTGCTTCCATTGCGTTCAAGTGTTTTTACGAGCTGATAGGCGCCGAACAAGGAAGAAGGCGCAATCTCGGAGGCAAATGTCCCGATTCCCCCATTCCATACAAACATGGAAAAGAGTTCATCCAGCTCGTCAGTGCCGACACCCAAGGCGTAGGCCTTCACCAGTTCGCGCGTCGCCTGCCGGTATCTGCCCGCGCCCACGCCATTGGCCAATGATAAAAGCAGTTTGGTTTTTAGATCGATGGCCGGGGTTTCTTTGCCCCAAATAAGATTCCAAAAGCTCATCACGATGTCGGTCAGAGAGTTGTCGATTTTCTTGAAATTCAACATGGCCGTCGGTTTCAGCGGCATGTCTCCAATCCCGGCAAAAGTGGCGTCTTTTCTCTCGGCCCTGTGAAAGTAAACGCAATACTCACTCTCTGAAATCTTCTCAGTAACATGCTCGAATCCCAGATCGGCCATTGCGGAATAAAGGGGAATAGGCTCAAAACTCTGCACCACGCAGATCCCTTCACCAACTTCAACCTGCCCGGCTCTTTTAAGAAGAGCCGGTAAAAAGTTGCCGGTCAGCTTTCTCACATCCACAACATCAAAACTCTCTTTTTTGTTTTTCCAATCGTTTGCCATGGGATCTTCCTTTTAATTGCGTGTTAAGCGATCGCCGCCGCATGCTGTTGTTGAGCGTCCTTTGAGGACGGTCTTCAACAGACACATTTCTACAGGGGCCACACCCATAGGATCACCGGGACGCTTACGGCGATCACCAACACGGAAAGAGGCAGGCCCATTC
>CAZDMR010000034.1:0-41940 GCA_964506795.1 uncultured Acidobacteriota bacterium
AGTTCTTGTGTTCCTCATTCAATAAAGTCTCGGACCAGGCATCAGCTTGAAACCCGCACTTCGGGTGCGCTCTGAAGTCATAGCGGACCTGGCTCATGTCATTGAAAAGCAAAAATTTATTCAGCACCACCTGGGAATTGTTTGAAAGACTTCCGTCTTCCGGGTTTATATTGGGCTGCAGGTCATAGGCGCTGGTTAAGTACATGAAGGGCAGATCTGTCTCTTTGAACTGCGCCTCCATTTGGTCTGTGAAAGTGAACATCGCACCGGCCATGTCGACAACGGCCGCCAGCATCCGGGGATGACTCGTGGCAATTACGAGGGTCGCCCCTCCGCCCATCGAATAGCCGGACGCATATACACGTGAAGCGTCAATCGCAGGATAGGTCTTCATCATGTACGCAGCCAGTGCGGCTATCGATTCTCCAAGAACAGCCTGATCGGAATAGAGACTCTGGTGTTCCGGGGCCACGATGACAAATCGCTTCTGGCGTGCCATCTCCAGCCAGCCAGCCTCCTCAACAAAGGCTTGCGGATCATCGCCGCCGCCATGGAGGGCGATTACCAGTGGAACGGTGCCGGGCGCGACCCTATTTTGGAGAACCTCGCTGGGGACATACTCGTACCACGTCTGCAGGTACTCGCCGGCTTTGGTCTTGATGCCGGAGAACCTGTCTTCCTGGTGCGGAAACACGGAAATGCCGTCCGGGGCCACACCGTTCGTGACGACGTTCCGCGCGGCCAGAGAATAGGGCGCCTGATCGAAGTTATATCCCTGGTAGGGCGTGCCGGCGCTGTGCAACCCCTGTTTGACAACAGGGATTCGCATCGTTCTGGAGAACATCTCATCATAGGCCCTTTTGATGATGGCGGCCGCGTTTGGACTTGATTCTCTGTGGACAATCACCTGCTGAAGCGGCAGGGCTTGATGGAAGTAAGTAGTTGCCCTGGCATCGCCCTTTACAGCGTCGGTCTTGTTCGCGGCTTTGTACTTGGCCTCGACCGACTCGGTGGCATTCACGAGATAGGCGGGCAGAACGCTGGCCACCTGACGGATCTCATCCATCTTGCTGTCGATCAGCAGGACGCCGGCAATGCGGCTCGCGTAGTCGAGAGTGCTGGCAATGTAGTTGTTGAAGAACGTCGCTCCACCGTCGATGCCGATGACATAAAGGAAGCCGAAGCCCCCGAAGTAGTCGCCGTCGGAGTAGGTCGTAATGACGTTGTTGGATCTTTCAGAGCCCCCCAGCGAAAGCATTGCCGTCTGGAGGGCGTAGTAATGTTTCTGGTCGGCGGCGGCAAAACCGGCTTTGGGATCGGACGGCGTGACGAGCACCACACTGCCGATCGCCGTATCGATGATGTTGATCAGGCCGAGATCCTTCAGGTAGGCAAGCGCAGCATCCTTGTCCTGGAAGGACTTCTCGGCAAAGAGCAGGATGTTCGTGTTGGAGCGGTTGGCGCGACCGCCCCACAGGTTCGCCGACCGGTACACATACGTGGTTCTTTCGGGATAGCCGTCGAGTACAGGATGGGACTTAAAGGTCCCCTTGCCGGATCCCTGTGAGGCGGCAACTGCAGGGCTGCTCACGCGAGTCTCTTCCAGCGTTTCGAAAGTGGCCTTGTTCCCCTGCCTATTGACATAGTTCAGCGCGAAGGCGCCGAAGGTAAAGGACGGGCTCACCATGAGTGCGAGCGCAAGAATCAACGGCCACTGGATCTTCAGCACAGGTCAATCTCCGTTTCTTGCCGACGCGTTTGCCGGCAGCGTTTCAGCCGGGATTTTCGATAGAGCCTGTGGGGCACAACTGCAATCCCGGACCTTATCCATTACTGGAAAATCTGATCATACAGCAGGCCCAAGCTGGTTGGATAAGGGAATATGGGCAATTATGGGCAAGTTCTTCGCATTTCCCCTGCTAATCTGCACAAAAATGCCTTTGAAGCCCGAAAAGAATTCGTGAAAGTTTACATGGCGGGATTTTATCGTTGAATTGCAGGACAAAAGTCCCAATGAACACCGGATGCTGCTCAAATTATTGAATAATGCCTTTCGCCATTTTTACCTGAAGATCCATAGGAAGGTCGGAAGAAATCCGTTTGGATATGAGGAATTCGATGACCGACTGAGATGGAACATTGGCTGGTGTGTTCAGAAGGCCGAGGGAATGATCCCAAATGGCTCCTTGCGTTCATCCCAGGAACTGATGCAGGCATGCGCAAGGAAGAAGCGATGATCAGTGCTGCAGGCGCCGCATATCTTAATTCTTGGATATGCTTCTGGGGAGACAGAAACCCGTGCGTTCTTGCAGAAACATTATCCTGTTTCGGTTGAGGCGGAGGATGGCAGGTTGGCAAACTTGCGGCGTTTCCAGAACAGGATTAGCCCCATCAAGGCATTTACGCAGGTAAGTCCTATCAGCATTTCTATAACAGGCAGGTAGCTGCCGCCGAAGCCCCGCTTACGACTCGGCCATTTGTCTGATGGTCCTCTTCCCAATATCAATGATGATTTCACCGGCCGAGCGCCGGAAGTCGGTGCATATGAAACCGGCAAGCCGCTGCCGCATTATGGGCCGAGGCCATAGACATACGGCAAAAAGGGGAAATAGGCTGCAATTTTGTCAAACCTGAACCGGATTTGGGGGCAGCATGCATTCCAATCGCGGAACCCGTATTTATGTTGCACTTGTCCTTCGAGGTGATCGATTAGCCGGCTTCGCAATCCTGGCCCACTGGGATGCGATTCAAGGCGTCCCGGTGAAAGAGGCAAATTCGAACTGGGAGCCTGTCCTAATTTGCGGACACGCTCCTAGGACGCGCCCTATCCGTCGTTCGAAGTTCTGCGGTTCTTTTTTATTCCCAACCGGACTTCGTAGCGGGAGGCATCTGTTTGCAGAAGGCTTCGGCGGCGCGTATCAGCCCGCCGGTGATCTTGAACGAATGCCAGACGTCCAACTCGCCCTTCCCACTAAAAAGAGAACCCGGGCCAAAGTTCATCCTCAGAGCTACAACGCCAAGCTCTTCATCCACGGCGATAACCCGCTGCGTGATCCCGGGTAAAGCGGGGATTTTCTGAGTTTTCATAACATCGCATGTCGGGAAAAATGTGCATCCGGGCCCAGCCATCAGCTTCCCGTTCTCGTAGCGGTAGGCGTCGGTCGCCATCGGCGAGTCGACTTTAACAAAGCTGCCGATCTTCAGGCCCGCCGGGTAGGTCAAGGCCGCCTGGATCATCTCTTCCCGCGTTCCTAGCTGCGCTTTTTCCGGAAACGACACCATCATTTTGCTGGCGGTTTGAAGATTGGACATGTCGAAGAGCATTCCTTCCTTCTGACCATGAACCGCCATCGACTCGATTTCAGTTATCTTTTTATCCACGATTTTGAGCCGCACTACATACAACACGGGAGACTTGTTTTCTTCGATCACGTTAAAGGAGACCGCGACTCCCTCGCGAACATCCAGTATGTCTCTCCGGTACGCAGTCAACCCGGTTATTTTTGTCCATTCTCCTTCGCCCAGCTTGATCTGCCTGCAGTCTTCCGTGTACTTCAGGTTTGCAGCGACCGGCAGGCTTGAAGGCTTGTGCGCCAACATGGCATCCATATACTGGGTCACATAACCGGCGAGGCACTGGCGGTCACAGGCCGGCGCCGCAATCAGACTGGCGCTAACGAGAAACAATAACGCGATCCCATTCAGTAGGCACTTCATGACTCCTCCTATGTTCGATTCCTCAGAAGGCTGGGATCGTATCACAGGTCGGATGCAATCTCATTTGGGATTTGGCTGCACTTCGAACAAGTGCGGTGACAGGGCAGGCATAGGGACCCCACGAACCGGTGCGCGCGGCCGCGGACTCTTTCGGCTATGGAGCGGGAATGTGCTTAACACAATTTCCCGGCGCAACATAAAGTAAGTCAGCACTAACTTAGTTATCCCAGGAAGCAAATGAAAGAAAGAGTTCTACATTTGACGACCAAATCCCTGCCCCGCGGGTTCGACGGAAGGCCGAGGATCGGCGCGAACAACGGCTCGGGATCGCGAAAAAGCTATTTGCAAAATACGGTTTTGAAAACACGACGACAAAGGCCATTGCCGCCGGGATGGAAAAGCCCGAGGGATCGATTGAAATCCGCAAGTTGGCGGATGCAGTTCCTCTTTCGCAGGATTTGTTCAAGATTCCAGCAGACCAAATTGGGAAAACGAAAGTCCTGGTGACCCTGGTCGGCGGCAAAATTGTTTATCGGGATGCTTCTTGGGGCGGTGTGCCATTTACTGGTTCAACGCAATAACGTCTTGGGCGCATGGTATTGAAGCGCCAATCATCGCAACGCCGGATTGCTGGCAGAATTCTTATTGGCCCATCCGCGTTTTGAGTGCGTACCCCCAACATATTGTGGTGTAGTGACATCATGGCAAGGAGCCTTTTAATTCTAGATATAAGTCGAGGCCTCCGCAGTGGAAATAAATCACGGTTTTGTAATGGTCTCGATTTCGAAAGCCGCAGGCCATTTCTTTTACCATTTGAATCTTGCTGTTCAGTCCTTCGGCGACGGCGTTGGTAATCCGGTGTTCGAAATAGGTCGGAATATTGGGCGGATGCGCTTTAATGGTTTTGGCGGCTTTGATAATCGGTGCCAGGCGCGAATGAGTCGCCCAGAAATACCAACGTAAAAAGTAAGCTTCCGCCCCCGCCGGATAGCTATACTCCCAGAATTTTCTTAAAGACTCCTTTATTGCCCCCGCCGTGCTGGGTGCAGACGGCCGCCCTAATAGCTCAACCCATAGCCGTATGGGAATAAAGGATCGTATTTCTCTTTCCCGTGATTGATATTCAGGGGCAACTGCTCCATGGATTTCGGCCAGGACAAGGAGAGCTTACCCGTCGGATTATAATCTCCGAAAATCACATCCGTGATACCGCTCCCTTCCGTGCCCGGAAGGAACGAAACCAGCAGCGCGTCCGCCTGCGGCAGCGCATTTCCCAGGATCATCGGGCGCCCGGAAATCAGAAGCACCGCCAGCGGAATTCCGGCCTTTTTCACATTGCTTATTGCCCGCACATCCGCAGAATCAAGCGAAAGATCGGCCCGGTCTCCCACGCCTTCCGCATAGGGAAGCTCGCCGATAACGACAAGGCCCAGCGCGGCGCCTTCGGCGCCTGATCCGTCGATGGAATAGGTTATCTCGGTGCCCGGGGAAACCGCTTTTTTAACGGCTTCGACAATAGTGGTCCCCCCCGGAGTGACATTGCCGCTCTTCCCTTGCCATTGGACGGTCCAGCC
Organism: uncultured Acidobacteriota bacterium; assembly: GCA_964506795.1. Lineage (GTDB taxonomy): Bacteria > Acidobacteriota > UBA6911 > UBA6911 > UBA6911 > UBA6911. The sequence goes on from CAZDMR010000034.1 coordinate 5,292, forward strand.
CCCGCACTGGTTCCCGATATTATCGGCACTCTTGCCGCAAACATGGATGCGCTTAATGCTTTTGGAAACAGGGAGAACCTTTTTTTCATTCTTAAGCAGAACAACCGATTTGCGCACGGCCTCGCGCGCCAGGGCGCGATGTTCTGCTGAACCGAAAGAGGCATGCAGGCTTCTGTCCGCCTTATGCGACGCGTCCTCGTCCATCATTCCCATCGCGAACTTAACGCGCAGGATGCGCGTGACCGCGTCGTCGATGCGCGCCGTCGGGACCCGGCCTTCGGCCACAAGTCCCTTGAGGGTATCGAAAAACCTGCGGTAGTTGTTCGGCTCCATCGCCATGTCCATTCCCGCATTGATGGAAATCTCCACCGAGCTTTTGTAGTCGCCCGGCTGGATCTGGCCGATCGCGTTGTAATCCGATATCAGGAAACCTTCAAACCCCAGCTCCTCTTTGAGAATCTCGGTAAGCAGCCGTTTGCTTGCGCTGCATCGGACGCCGTTCCAGCTGCTGTAGGAAGGCATGATGCTTCCGACGCCCGCCTTCACGGCGGCGATGTATCCGGGCAGATGGATTCGGCGCAATGCAGCCTCATCAACCTTGGTATCGCCCTGATCGAGCCAAACGCGCCCGGCGGCGGATTTCGGCATGCCCCGCCGCGGCGCAGAGCTTGCCGAAGTTCCTCCATCCCCGACATAGTGTTTCGCGCACGCCAGGATCGACAAAGGATCTCCGAGATCGGCGCCTTGCATCCCGCGGACCGCCGCGGCGCCGAGAATGCGCACCAGCTCGGGATCTTCGGAGAAACCTTCGTAAGTCCGTCCCCAGCGGATATCCTGCGGGACCGCCACGCAGGGGCCGAAGGTCCACTGGATTCCGGTGGCCCGGACTTCCTCCGCGGTAATCCTGCCGGCCTTTTCCACAAGTTCCGGATCCCGACTGCATCCGAGAGCGATATTGTGCGGGAAGATGACCGCGCCCTCCACATTGCTGTGGCCGTGGACGGCATCAATGCCGTAGAGTATCGGGATTTTCAAGCGCGTCTTCATCGCCTCTGCCTGGACCCTGTCATATAAATTCGTCCAAGCTTCAAGGGTGTTGCCCTCTTCCGGATCGGAGCCGCCGCCGCTGAGTACCGAGCCGATAAAATATTTCTGTATGTCGCCCGGATTGCTCAAGACCGGTCCCTGCTCGGGCTGCGTCATCTGCCCGATTTTTTCCTCAAGCGTCATCTTCGCCAGCAGCGCTTTCACCTGAGGGTCGTATGACGACAGCCGCTTCGGGCCCGATGCGGTGGACACAACATGAACACCTATCAATAGCAGAAAAAATGCAGTCCCAATCGAAAAGGACTTCATACCGTCACCTCCAGCAAGATTGTGGCCTATTCATAATCCTATCTTATGCGATATCAAAACCAAAATATCCAGGAAATTGAATATCCATCGGGCCGGCATCGCACGGATACTTTTCTTGACGCAGCGGCCCGCGGCGAAAGTACAATAGACCAAGCGGAAAGACGCGGAAGCGCACGGCGAATTTCTCGGACCCATCGCGCTCCGGCAATAGCCGCAATGATACGGGAGGCAATAAATGTTGATGAGTTTCCGCTGGTACGGAAGCGAATTTGATCCCATCCCGCTCGAGTATATCCGGCAAATTCCAGGAATGCGCGGGATTGCAGCCTCGCTTCCGGACATAGCGGCGGGTGAAACCTGGCCCCTCGATCGGATCCTGCAATTAAAAAAACAGGTGGAGGCTCATGGGCTGGAATTTCATACGATCGAAAGCGTCAATGTTCACGAAGATATCAAACTCGGCGTGCCCTCCAGAGACCGGTACCTGGAAAACTACAACCGAACGCTGGAAAATCTGGGCAAGGCCGGAATAAAAGTAGTTTGCTACAACTTCATGCCCGTTTTCGACTGGACGCGGACCGATTTGGCCAAGCATCTTCAGGACGGATCTACGGTTCTTTCTTACGACGATCACATTTTAAGAGAAATGGATCCGCAGAATCTGCTGGAGCAGATGGAAAAGGGCTCCGGAGGCCTTGAACTGCCGGGCTGGGAACCAGAACGGCTCCGGGAGATTCAAAAGCTTCTGGAATTGTATAAGGACGTGGACGAGGAAAAGCTTTTTGCCAATCTGAAATATTTCCTGCAAGCCGTCATCCCCGTCGCAGAAGACAGCGGCATCAAGATGGCCATCCATCCCGACGATCCGCCTTGGAGCGTTTTTGGCCTGCCCCGGATTGTAACTTGTCCCGAAAACCTCGAAAGAATCGTCCGTCTTGTGGACAGTCCGGCAAACGGCTTGACCTTGTGCAGCGGTTCCCTGGGCGCGAACCGGGAGCACAATATCCCCGCCATCATCCGCCGCTTCGGGAAAATGGGACGGGTGCATTTCGGACACGTGCGCAATATCAGGATTCTACAGGACAGGATATTTGATGAAGCGGCCCATAAAGACGACAGCGCGAGCCTGAATATGGTCGAGATAATGAAAGCGTTTCACGACATTGGCTTCACCGGACCCATCCGTCCCGACCACGGAAGGATGATCTGGGGAGAACAAGGACGCCCCGGATACGGGTTGTTCGACCGGGCCCTCGGAGCTGTTTATCTTACCGGTCTGTGGGATTCGATGGAACGCTGCCGATAAAACCGGCCGCTGCCGGCGCAGTTACTTAACGGTTAAAACATTGGGCAGCTTGCTGAAATTGAAATAGCGATGCTGGACGCCGTCGGCCGTTACCAGCGCCAATCGTATCCCCGATCCTTCCGGCCCGAAGGACAGCGACACCGGCCCGCTGGCCGTTACTTCCAAATCGCCGTCCTTTGCCACGTAATCACGGTGTGTATGCCCGGCAAACACGTAGCGCACACCGTACTTGTGAAGCAGCGAAAGCATTCGGCCTCGGCGCTCAAGCGGAATATTCCCGTACTGATCCGGTTCTTGCGGGCTTTCAACGAAGTAGGGATGATGCTGAAACACGATTATATGGCTTGCATCCGACGCTTTCGCCTTCTCCAACTCTTCCTCGAGCCAGGAGATCTGTTTTTGATACTCGGATTCGACGTTCTGCGGGGAATGTATTACGGTTGAATTCAACACAATGCCGTAAAGCGGGCCGGCGCGAAACGAGTAATAATCGCGCCCGAATTCCCGCCGGTAGGCTGCCAGGGTTTCCGTAGTGGGAACGTTTTCAACGTCGTGGTTTCCTGCAAGCAGATAGACGGGAATGGAGCGATCGATTTTTTCCGTAATCCTCTTAAATTCACGGATCTGATCGGCATCCCCCGCCTTGTTGACGAGATCGCCCAGGATGATCACAAATGCGGGTTTTAACCGGTTTACGGTCGCTACCGCAAATTCGTAATTCGCTGTCTCCTGAGAATAATTCCTATCCGCCGCGTGCATGCCGAATTGCGTATCGGCGAGCATGGCGAAATAAAAGGGAGGATCCTGGCTGAAACCGGGGATCAGCAACACGGTCAAAAACAAAAACAAAACGGCGGCTCTTTGTATCATGGTTTATCTACTCCATCGTTTTCATCGCGAAACAGTCGTTTGCCGATTATAACAAATTGACGCAAAGGCGGGATGACGCCGCATCATTCTGCTCCATCGTCTTCCGGCCGCCCGGCGGCTTTTCAGAGACTGCTTGCGGGATCGCTAATCGGCTTTACCGCGTCATTCCAAATCATGTATAGTGGACCGCCAATATCCTAAATTTGTAGTTTCGGGACCGGGAAAGCCCGCCGTGCAAGGCCTGCGGCGGAACAAATAAGGACACAAAAAGGAGAGGGTATGCAAGTTGGATTTATCGGATTGGGAATCATGGGCAAGCCCATGGCCCGCAACTTGATCAAAGCGAGCCACTCGTTGACCGTTTTTGATATAAATCCCGAATCAACGGCTTCCATGGCGGATTCGGGGGCCGCCATCGGCGATTCCGCTAAGGAAGTTGCGGCCCGTTCTCAAATAACAATCACTATGGTGCCGGACGGACCGCAGGTCGAAGCGGCCGTTTTGGGCCCGCAGGGCGCTCTCGAAGGGGCTCAGCCCGGATCCATTATTGTGGACATGAGCTCCATCAGTCCCTTGGTTTCCCAAAAAGTGGGCTTTGCCTGCAATGCCAAGGATGTTGAATTCCTCGACGCCCCCGTAAGCGGGGGAGAACCGAAAGCTGTCGACGGCACTCTCGCCATCATGGTTGGAGGCAAACAGGAAGTTTTTGATAGGGTCCTTCCGCTGTTTCAGATAATGGGATCCAGCGCCATTTTGACCGGCCCCGTGGGTGCGGGCAATATAACCAAGCTGGCCAATCAGATAATGGTTGCGGTCAATATTGCCGCCATGGGAGAAGCGTTGGCCCTTGCCACAAAAGCAGGGCTGGATCCGGAGGTCGTTGTCAATGCCGTCAAGGGCGGACTTGCAGGAAGCGCAGTGCTGAACGCGAAAGCTCCCATGGTAATATCCCGCGATTTCAAGCCGGGGTTCCGCATAAGTTTGCATCAGAAAGATCTGCGCAACGCACTGCTGGCGGCCGAATCGATGAAAGTTCCGCTGCCCTTCACCAGCCTGGCACAACAGGTCCTGATGGCTCTTATCAATGAAGGGCGCGGAGATCTGGATCACGCAGCCATAGCCACTTTCATCGAGGATTCGGCTCATGTGGAAATCAGGAAACCCGCCGTTTGACCCGGTCGGGGAAGCCCGATTCGTTCATTTATTCCCATTTTGCCTTACCAAGACAAAAATTTGTGCGTTTAGATTATTCTTTCCACCTCCATGGCCGGTTGATTTAATGGACGCAAAATGAAGCCGAAAGTCCTTGCCGTAGATGATGATCAGCAAATGCTGGAGCTGACGATGCGATTTCTGGCAAAGTCGGGCTACGATTCAGTCGGCTTGAGCGACCCGCGCGAAGTGCCGGAGGCGGTTCGGTCCTTCGGCCCGGAAGCATGCATTCTTGACATTAAAATGCCTTTTGTTTCAGGCTCCGATCTCCTTGATCAAATCAAATCGATAGATCCCCACACGGAGGTGATTCTTCTTACGGGCCTGAACGACACCGTTTTAGCCGTCGACCTGATGAAAAGGGGCGCCGCGGATTTTCTTTTAAAGCCCATTGAACTCAAGCAAATGGATATCGCCCTGGCCAGAGCCTTGGATCACCGCCGCCTGGTCCTGGAAAACACCGCCTACAAGATGCATCTGGAAATGCTGGTCGAAGAAAGGTCCAGGGCTCTCAATGAAGCGCTGAGAAACTTGAGCGATATTCACGAAGCCACCATTGAGACCCTTGCAATGGCTCTCGATTTCCGCGACCAGGGCACCTGCGGCCATTCGCGCCGCGTCGCCGATATGACGGTCGCCATTGCCAGGGAAATGGGTCTTGCGGCCGGGGAGCTGGTGCAAATCGAGCACGGCGCCCTGCTTCACGATATCGGCAAACTGCGGATACCGGACAGCATCCTGCTGAAGCCTTCGGAACTCACGCCTGAAGAATGGGATGTCATGCGCCGACACCCCGAATACGGATACGATTTTGTGAAAAATATAGGGTTTCTCAAAGGAGCAGCGGACATCATCCTCTCTCACCATGAAAGGTTTGACGGCACCGGCTATCCGCGGGGGCTGAAGGGAAAAGAGATATCCCTTGGCGCCCGCATTTTCGCCTTGGTCGACGCCGTGGATGCCATTGTATACGACCGCCCCTACCATCGCGGTTCGGCTTTCTCCGCCGCCCGAAAAGAAATTTTCCTCCGGTCCGGCAGCCACTTTGATCCGGAAATAGTAGACCCCGCCCTGGGAAGCCTGGCCAGATTGCTGAAAGATTTATAAAGCTCTTTTTCTTCTATCCCCTCAATCGGATAAAAGTTGCGCATTGCGCTAATGAAACCAAAGAATAGCTCCGATGAGAAGTGAGGAACGTTATGTTCTTTTAACCGGGCTTTCCGAGGGAATTACCGGCTTACGTCAAGTCAGCGAGTTGAAGGCGCAATCAGGCGGCGCCGATAGGCGGCGAACCTGCCGTATGCGCTTTTCTAGTCTTCGGTCTTGAGAATCCGGCATTCCTGCCCGAATGCATCGCGCGTTTAAGATTTGCGCCCCAATAGCCGCAAACGTTCGGCTGCCATGAAAGGGTTGGGAGATTTGAACATGAAAACAAAACTCCTTATTGCTCTGATATCGTTCAATGTTCTCGCTGCATTCATTGGATGGCGCGGTAATGCGGCTCTTCTTTTTGTCATGGTAGTGCTGGGCTCCGGCGCAATCCTTGTCTTTTTCAACCGCACCGAAAGGCAATTAAGAAAAGCTGCGGAGATCGCAGAAAAAGCCGCAGTTGGAGACATCGACGGCGCGATGGATATTTCCGCCGCCGACGGCATCGGCAAGCTCGGGGAGTCTTTCAATAAAATCATTGAGTATCACCGCGATCTGGCCCAGGCTTTGTCTCTGATTGCCCTCGGTCGATATACGACGGACATAACGATCCGCAGCGAAAAGGATATTCTCGGCAAAGCCGCGCAGGCTTGCATAAGCAACGGCCGGCTGCTGAGCCAGGAAATCGCCAGAGTGGCGGAAGCCACCTTAGAGGGGCATCTCAGAGAACGTTGCAACATCGATGCTCTTCAGGGCGCCCACACCGCGCTGCTGGAAAATATAAACAGATTAATCGATATCCTGGTCCGCCTGCCCGGCAGAGCCCTGAAGGTGTTAAATAAAGTGACCGAAGGCGACCTTACCGCCAGGGTTGAAGGGAGCAACAAAGGAGACCATGCAATATTCCAGCAAGCCCTCAATTCGACGATCAAAACTCTGGATGAGTCCTTTTCTCAGGTAGGCATGGCTGCGGAACAGGTGTCGTCGGCTACGGCGCAGATCAGCGCGGGCAGCCAGACGCTTTCTCAAAGAGCGTCCGAACAGGCGGCGGCCATTGAAGAAGTTACCAGCAGTCTCCGTGAAGTAGCGGCAATGACAAAACAGAATTCGGACAACGCCAGAGAAGCACACGGCCTATCAAAGGTTTCGGTCTCCTCTGTCGAGGCCGGAGTCGAAAGCATGAAGCGGCTTTCCGAAGCAATAGAGAAAATCAAGGTTTCATCGGATTCCACGGCAAAGATTATCAAAACCATCGACGAGATAGCATTCCAGACCAATTTGCTTGCCTTGAACGCGGCCGTCGAGGCAGCCCGCGCCGGAGACGCGGGCAAGGGATTTGCCGTCGTCGCCGAGGAGGTCCGGAATCTTGCGATGCGCAGCGCCGACGCGGCCAAGAATACGGCGACCTTGATTGAAGAATCCGTAAAGAATTCCGAACGCGGCGTCACCCTTAACGGAGAAGTTCTCGGACACCTTTCGGAGATCAACAACCAGGCCTATAAAGTCGGAGCGGTGATGGAAGACATCGCGGAAGCATCCGAGCAGCAGGCTCGGGCTGTGGAACAGGTAAACAACGTCATCGATCAAATGAGCACGACCACCCAGCAAGTCGCCGCCAACGCCGAGGAATCGGCCAGCAGCTCGCAGCAACTATTTGCGCTGGCCACCGAATTGAGAAGCATGGTCTTTGCCTTCACCACCTCAAATATAAGAAGCGGAAAAGGCTCTTCCGCTGCATTGCCGGAAACGCGTGTTTCCCCGCAGCATGCTCCCCAAGGCGGCTCCGGATCGGCCGGCGATATGCCCGCCGACACTTCACGGGATCGGCTTTCCATCGAAAACGCCTTCCCCTTGTAGAAAGCGCTTAACCCCGGATTAATGCGCGGGCTGAAGTCTGCTGATCAGGCTTTAGGAAGCTGCAGCCCGCGGACCTGTGGCGTCTCGCTTGACACAGGATCTGGGACTTCCTCATAAATAACTCAGAGCTAAAATTTCAGAACAGGCTTCATGGTGACGCCCTTTTCCGAATCCTTCGCCGCCTCATTGATCTGATCAAACGGGTAGAATTTAATCAAACGGTCGAACGGGAACTTCCCTTGTTTATACAGCTCGATCAATTGAGGAATAAAAAGATCAGGAATGCAGTCGCCCTCAATCACGCCTCTAACCGTCCGCGCGTCCAGAAGCGTCTGCATATCCAGGCTGGCTTCCACGCCCATGGGCGCCGCGCCGATCAGTCCGCAGGTGCCTCCCAGCATGAGGGAATCCACTGCCTGGCGCAGGACTTTTGGAATTCCGGTGCATTCCAGAGCAAATTCAATCCCGCCGCCGGTCAGTTTCCGGATTTCCTCCACCACATCGGCTTTCCCCGAATTAATGGTATGCGTGGCGCCGAATTCCTTTGCCAGATTGAGCCTGCTTTCCACGACATCAATCCCGATGATCTTCGTGCAACCGCATACAACCGCAGCCATGACGGCGCTCAATCCCACGGATCCCATTCCAAAAATTGCAATGGCGGAACCCGGATAGACTTTTAAAGTGTTGATCACGCCCCCGGCGCCCGTCTGAATGCCGCAGCCGAGGGGACTTAGTATTTCAAGGGGGACATCCGTCGGGACTTTTACAACATTGCGTTCGGTAACCAGTGAATAGGTGGCAAAAGAGGATTGCCCAAAGAAGCTTCCATATATGGTTTTTCCGTCTTTCTTAATCGTGGTGGATCCATCGGGACGCCTGCCGCCGAAATTCAGCTTCTTAAAGTCGGCGCACCAAGAAGGCCTGCCTTTCGTGCACATCGTGCATGTGCCGCAAGACATAAAGCTTGCCGCAATATGGTCGCCCGGCTTCACTTTAGTGACCTGAGCTCCCACTTTTTCCACGATACCGGCGCCCTCGTGGCCCAGTACGGCGGGAAGCGGCATCGGCAAAAATCCCATGCGGGCTGTCAAGTCCGTATGGCATAGCCCGGTGCTTACCATGCGAACCAATATTTCGTTTGCCCTTGGTTCTTCAAGTTCCACATCTTCGATGACAAAAGGGCCCTTTGCCTCGTGGACCACGGCTGCTTTGATCTTCATTTAGACCTCCATAAATTTTTTATATCCTGCCGCTTGTATTCATTATGCTTTGCCTATTTAATTCGTACGATACCGTCGCGGCATTTCTACTTATAGGACATTCCCTTTGGGGACACAAGCTTTGATTGTCGTCCGGCACTTAGACCTGTCTTGTTTCAACGCAGAGACGAAAGCGGTTTTGGAAACAGTTTTCAAGGCGTTCTAGAGGAACCTTTGACGCATGAAAACGAAGCAATGCAAATTCTAAAAAATTCCCAGGCGCCAAGGAGGCGCCGGATAATTCAGGGTGATTTTCGCACATAACCGATGATATTCTGCCGCCCTGAGGAAATCGGCAATGATGGAACCCACCAGCTCCAATTTTATCCGCGAAGCGGTCCGATCCGACCTGGCAGCAGGCCGATTTTCAAATGTGGTCACCCGCTTCCCTCCCGAGCCCAACGGATATTTGCACATCGGCCACGCCAAGGCGATGTGCATCGATTTCGGGATTGCGCAGGAATTCGGCGGAGTCTGCAACCTGCGGTTCGACGACACCAATCCCACCAAGGAAGAACAGGAGTATATCGATGCCATAAAGGATAATGTCCGATGGCTGGGTTTTGATTGGGGCCCGCATCTATATTATGCATCCGATTATTTCGAGCGGATGTACGAATGGGCGAGACAACTGATCAAAGCGGGCAAGGCCTATGTGGACGACCAGAGCCCCGAACAGATCCGCCGGACTCGCGGAACCCTGACCGAACCGGGGACCTCCAGCCCCTACCGCGGCCGCAGCTGCGACGAAAACCTCGAACTGCTCGAACGCATGCAGGCGGGAGATTTCCCCGACGGTTCGCGCGTGCTGCGGGCAAAAATCGACATGGCATCGCCCAACCTGAATTTGCGGGATCCGGTCATGTATCGCATACTGGCCGTGTCGCATCACCGGACCGGCGAGTGCTGGAAAGTGTACCCCATGTACGATTGGGCCCACGGACTGGAAGATTCCATTGAAGGAGTCACCCACTCGCTGTGCACGCTGGAGTTTGAAGACCACAGGCCCCTTTACGACTGGTTTCTGCAACAGCTCGGCATCCACCACCCGCGGCAGATAGAATTCGCAAGGCTGGAACTCAGTTATACGGTTCTGAGCAAAAGAAAACTCCGGCAGCTGGTTGAAAACAATCTGGTAGCGGGATGGGACGATCCGCGCCTCCCCACGCTTGCGGGGCTTCGGCGGCGCGGATTCACAGCGGAATCGATCCGGGATTTTTGCGAGCGCATCGGCGTGGCCAAGGCCAACAGCACAGTCGATATCGCCTTGCTGGAACACTGCCTGCGCGAGGATCTCAACAGGCGCGCCCCAAGATCCATGGCGGTATTACGCCCCCTCAAGGTTGTTTTAACCAATTACCCGGCGGAGGAGGTGGAGGAATTGGAAGCGGACATCAATCCGGAGGATCCTTCGGAGGGCAAGCGACGGATTCCTTTCGGCCGTGAACTTTGGATCGAGCAGGAGGATTTTCGCGAAAATCCGCCTCGAAAATACTACCGCCTGGCGCCCGGCCGCGAAGTCAGGCTAAAATATGCGTATTACATAACATGCAACGATGTAATTAAAAACCCCGCAACGGGCCGAATAGAGGAATTGCATTGCACCTACGATCCCGCAACCAGAGGAGGCTGGTCTCAGGACGGACGAAAGGTAAAGGGGACCTGTCACTGGATCTCGGCCGCGCACTGCAGCAAAGCTGAATTCCGATTGTACGACCGTTTGTTTACCGCGCCGAATCCTGAAGAAGGCGCAGGCTTTCTATCCAATGTGAATCCAAAATCACTGGAAGTCATTGCCGGATATATTGAATCAAGCCTTGAAGGCGCCCCCGTCGGCACTCATTACCAGTTCGAACGCCAAGGATACTTCAGCGTGGATCCGGATTCCGGACCTCATGGCATGGTTTTCAACCGCAGCGTTTCCCTGAAGGATTCCTGGGCCAAAATGCAGGGTTTATGAGAAATTGGCATTCACTATCGTTACGCACTACTCCGCCCGATATATATGATGGAGGCCATGCTCTCGGCTTAACAGCTCTTGGTGGAAGTAAAAACTGCCGCGCTCCGAGCGCCGTCGGAGCCCTTTGGGCGCAAGAGGATTTCGGGGCGATCTCTTCGTTGCTTGTCGTCAAGGATCTCGCGCAGGCCAACCGTTGCGTCGCACCGCCTCCTCCTCGCGCATTGAGCCTGCTTCGCGATCCCTATGCGCGAGACCTTTTGCACTTCCACCATGGGCTGCTGAGGCCGGGACGGGCGAAATTGAAACGCTTAACCCGGATTATTCATGAAGCTTCTACTACGGCGGCGGATCCGCCGTAGTAGAAAAAGTTTTGTAAATAATCCGGCATGATTGCCTTGGAAAGCGCGGCAAATGTCGCAACAAAATCAGGGGAAAGGGCCCGCAGAAAATCAGAGTTCGGAGCTCCCGGAAAATGACTGCTCCCCTCGAGACCGCCGGGAAGAAGCTTCGGATACAGAAAACGGAACCGGAATGCACGCTCCGTTGCCCTCCTATATTCGGTTTTTCAAAAAAGGCGACAAGGATCAGCATTTGGTCGCTGCCGTGGAACCCAGCCAAGACGCTCTTCACGCCATACCGCTAAGCCATATACGGGAATGGATCCGAAGCCAGGGGTGCGACGGCTGGCTTGTGCGCGAAGAAACGATTCTGCGGCTTTCGGAGGAGGCGCAAAGACTGCAGCAGGCAAAAGAGTATGTCGTTGCGGAGCGCAAGGATTGGCAAGCTGAAGTGGAGGTTTCCCGGGATCAACTCAAAGCCTGGATCCGCGTTTCTCCAGCTTTTGGAGGCAATCCCTTGACGGAAGCCCTGCTCAGGCAGGAGTTGGAGAAGCATAAAATCCGTTTCGGCGTGAAGGAAGACGGAATTCGGAAAATCTTGAGAAACGGAGAATGCGAAAGGGAGCTGATTGCGGAAGGAGTTCCTGCCGTCTCCGGGCAAAAGGCGCAGTTTATACAACTCGTCGCTGAATCCGAAAACAAGGGAGTTCCGCAAGAACTCGAGAATGGATCGGTCGACCTTAAAAACCTCCGCTTGTTCCTTTCCGTAGAGAAAGGGACTCCACTTCTGAAGCGCGTCCCCCCAACGAAGGGAACTCCGGGTACAAGGGTTGACGGGACTCTGATTCCGGCCACGCCGGGAGCGGATCGGCCTTTGATCTCCGGGCCCGGCACCGCCGTTTCAAAGCACGATCCGGATCTGATTGTCGCCACGCGTCCGGGGCAGCCCAGCTTTAATGAGAATTCCGTTCGCATCGATCCTACGTTGGAAATCGATTCGGTGGATCCTTCCACCGGCAATGTCGTGTTCGACGGCAATATCGTTGTCCGCGGGCCCGTCGAAGCCGGATTTACGGTAACCGCCGGGCAAAACCTCACCATCCTGGATACGGTTGAAGGGGCCAATCTGACCGCGGGCCAAAATATGCAGCTTTTCACCGGAATCTATGGGAAGCATAAAGCCAAGGTGTCGGCGCGAGGCAACCTCGAAGCAAGGTTCCTAAGCGATTGTGTCGTCCGCTGCGGGGGCAATATCGAAGTAGAGGATCTTATCGCTCACTGCACCATAGATTGCGAAGGATCGGTTTTTCTGGGGAAGCACGGGGGAAAAGGCCAGTTTCTCGGGGGAAAGCTTGTTGCGCGGCGGGAAATCCGGGCGGAAATTCTTGGATCGGCATCGGAGGCGAAAACCATTGTGGAGATAGCCCTGTCCCGGCCGTTGATTCTCCGACAAGTAAAAGTGGATGAGGAGCTCGCCAAAACCCAAAAAGAACTTGATGCCGCCGAACGAAAGCTCCAGGCAATGGAAGGATCCGTCGAAGAAAGCGAACGAACAAGAATCAGCAAGCGCACGGCCTCTCTTGCCAGCAGGTTTGAAGAACTGAAAACAGAGCAGGATTCCATCCTGGAAGAATTGGAGGCGGCTCAAAAAGGAAAAATCCGCGCATCGCAGGTCTACCGCGGAGTTGTCCTTATTGTCGGAGAGCACAAGCTGGCCGTCAACGACCTGATGAAGGATCTGGTTTTCTATATTCCCCCTGAAGGGAAAACCCCTCAGCCGCAAGACAGTTAGCAGCCTCTCCGAGAATTGGGATATGCCGTGAACAGGGTGCTTGCCGCGCAAGCCGCCGGGAGCCTATCTTGACCGCCTCAGCCCGATGCGCGGGCAAAATTCAGAAACGGGACATCTGCTGCACCACGGCGATACCGGCACGCAGAGATTTTGACCGAAAGAAACCAGCATATCGTTATAGGTTTTCCAATGCTTTCGGGGAAGCTTTTTGCGCAAAGCAAATTCGGTTTCCTCGGGAGTCTTGGTGGCGACATATCCCCATAAATTTGAAATGCGGTGCACATGAGTATCCACGCAAATGCCATAATCACCGAAACCCACCGTAAGGACCAGGTTCGCAGTTTTGCGACCGACTCCCGGAAGTTTCAGCAGGTCATCCATGGAGCGAGGGACCTTGCCGCCGTAAGCGCTCAGGAGAATCCCGCAGGTCTTTTGCAAATTCGCCGCCTTGGTGCGGTAAAAACCCACCGGATATATTAATTTTTCGATCTCACGGAGAGGCAGGGATGCGAGTTTTCCCGGATCCGGAGCACGACACAAAAGCTTGCGGGATGCGGAATCCGTCACCGTGTCTTTTGTCCGCAGCGAGAGGATTGTGCTCACCAGCGTCTCAAAAGGCCGGTCTGCGGCCAGCTCCGCAATGGCGCCGACAGCCGGAACTTTCCATTTTCTGATTTCTTTTTTCAGAATCCGGAGAACTTTTTCAATCGTCGGAGTATCCATAGGTTCGCGCCTCTCTCCCAGTATCGGTCCATTACGATATCTTCAATGCTGGCGATTTGTCGAGCGGGATTGCCGGCCCGGGCGAGTCTTCTGATAGAGAGACAACCGTGATTGCTTGACACGGGCTGCGCGCCGTTGGAAAATTCCCGATGTCCAATCACAAACAAAGGAGAACACCATTCATGATCCGAGGGATATCGTCCGTTGTCGCAATAATTTTAGGGCTCTTCTGCCAAAGCATGGCGGCGCAACAGGAAAAACAACTGTCGTCTTCGGCCACGCCGCAAGCGGAAATGCAAGACAGCAACCTGGTTGTTGCCAGAGTCGCGGGCACGCCCATAACGGAGGAGGATGTCCTCTCGGCCATCAATGAGTTGGCGGGCCAGAAACAGTTGTCTTTGGACCAATTAAAACAGCGCAATAGTCTCCTGTTCGAAGAGGCGGTCAACAATATCATCACGATAGCGGTTTTAAAAAACCAAGCCCGCCTGCAGAAGGTGACGGTGGACACAGCCAAAATAGACGCCCAGATACAGCAGCTGTCCAAGCGTTTTCCATCGCGGGAAGAATTCTTGAAGGCGATCGCCGGACAGGGCATAACCGAAGCCGAACTCAGAAAAAGTATTGAAGAAAGCCTGAGCATGCAGGAGGTGATCAATCTGGCGGCAGGGGGCGGCGCCGGCGCAACGGCTGAAGAGATTAATAAGTTTTACACGGACAATCCGGATAAATTTTCCATATCGGAGCAGGTCCGCGCCTCCCATATCCTGCTGCGGGTGGATCCCAAAAGCACGCCTGAACAGAAAGCGGCAACCAAGAAAAGGCTGGAAGGAATTTTATCCGACATTCAAAACCGGAAATGTACGTTTGCCGAAGCGGCGATCGAACACTCCCAGGATCCTTCCAATGCTTCGAAAGGCGGCGATTTGGGGCTTTTCAGCCGCGGCCAGATGGTCGCGCAGTTTGAGGACGCCGCTTTTTCCACAAAGCCGGGAGAGATTTCTCCCGTTGTCGAAACGCCGTTCGGCTACCATCTCATCCAAGTGACGGAACGGCGTCCTCCGCGCAAGGCGTCCCTGCAGGAAGCCGAGCCCTCCATCAGGGAATTTCTAAACCAAAGGTCCAAGTTAAAAGCCACGCAGGAATACGTAAGGGATCTGAAAGCCAAGACCGTTATCGAGAGCTTTATGACCCGCGAAGAATTCGTTAAACGCCATCCCGTGAATTAAGCCGCATCCCCGCCGGGGAGGATACGAACGGCGCCTTTGTCTGCAGAGGCCGCAAACAAAGCATAGGCTTGCAGGGCCCGCGAGATATGCCTTTCCCTTTTCGGCTTGAAGGCCGAGGCGCCCTTGGAAACTTCACGAGCGCGCCGCTCGTTCAGTTCTTCTTCGGGAATGCGGACCTCGATGGTTCGACTGGGAATATCGATCAAGATTTGATCGCCGTTTTCGACCAGGGCGATGCAGCCCCCGGCCGCGGCTTCAGGGGAAACGTGGCCGATGGAGAGTCCCGAAGTCCCGCCTGAGAATCTGCCGTCCGTAATCAAGGCGCACTCGGTTCCCAGATGCATTGATTTAATGTAGGACGTCGGGTACAGCATCTCCTGCATTCCGGGCCCGCCCTTGGGCCCCTCGTACCGGATGACGACAACATCCCCCGCGGCGACCTCCCCTTGAAGGATGCCGTCGCATGCGGCTTCCTGAGAATCGTAGACGCGCGCGTGACCCTCAAAATGGAACATGGAAGCATCCACGCCCGCAGTCTTAACGATGCAGCCGCTCGGAGCGAGGTTTCCGAAAAGCACCGCCAATCCCCCGTCTTTGAAATAACAGTGATCGGCGTCGCGGATGCATCCCGATTCCCGATCCAAGTCGAGCGCCGGGTAAGAGGCATTCTGCGAAGCCAGCGCTAAATTGCGGCCTGAAGCGCCGGGCGCGCTTAAATAGAGCTTGCGGGCCGTCTTTGTCGCTGTCGGCCGAGCAATATCGTATCGGTTCAGCACAGATTTCAGACTCGGCGCATCCACGCGCCGGACGGTGGCATCGATTAAGCTTGCCCGCTCAAGCTCTCCCAGAATCGCCATAATACCTCCGGCCCTGCCTACGTCCTCCACATGATACGGAGAGCTGGGAGCGACTTTGCAGAGCACCGGAATCTTTCTGGAAAGCGCGTCGATATCGGACATCGAAAACTCGACCTCGGCCTCCTGCGCAATGGCCAGCAAGTGCAGAACCGTGTTGGTGGACCCGCCCATGGCGATATCGAGCGACATTGCATTTAAAAACGCCTGGCGGGTGGCGATGGAGCGTGGAAGGACCGACTCGTCGTCCCTTTCATACCTGGCGCGGGTCATTTCCACAATCCTGCGCGCCGCCTTATCGAACAAACTCAGGCGGTTTTTATGGGTCGCCACCACCGTCCCGTTGCCCGGCAATGCCATGCCCAGCGCTTCCGCAAGGCAGTTCATCGAATTCGCGGTGAACATGCCCGAACAGGATCCGCAGGTCGGGCAGGCGACTTTTTCCAATTCTTCAATCTCTTGGTCGCTCACGGAAGGATCCGCCGCAAGCACCATGGCGTCGATAAGATCATAGTGCCTGGTTCCGATGACTCCGGCCTCCATGGGGCCTCCGGATACGATAATGGTCGGGATGTTGAGCCGCATTGCGGCCATCAGCATGCCGGGCGTGATTTTGTCGCAATTCGATATGCAGATCATGGCATCAGCCATATGGGAATTCACCATGTATTCCACGCTGTCGGCGATCAATTCTCTCGAAGGAAGCGAATAGAGCATGCCGTTGTGCCCCATCGCAATCCCGTCATCGATCGCGATGGTATTGAATTCGGCGGCGAAGCAGCCCTGCGCCTCGATAATTCTTTTGACCCTTTGGCCGATCTTATGCAGGTGCACATGCCCCGGAACAAATTGCGTGAAGGAATTGGCGATTGCTATCACCGGCTTGCCGATTTGATCTTCACGCATGCCGTTGGCGCGCCAGAGACTGCGCGCTCCCGCCATGCGGCGGCCTTCAGTTGTAACCGCACTTCTGAGCTTGGTTGCCATAGTGTCCCTTTCCTTTCAAATATGCAGCTGAACAGCCCGTGCTAAAATAGCGGACGACCGCAATTTAATCAACAGCCGCCGACGGCGAATCGGGGCTTGCCGTCCTTTAACCCGGATGACTCACGGGAATTCCTCGCGAGGCGACCGAGGATCCTTTCCGAATATTAGGAGGCGCCGCAGTAAAAGCTTCATGAATCATCCGGGTTCACAGCCCGTGCTAGACCGACAAAGGCCCGCGTGCCGCCGCCCTTCGGATCCGAGGGCTTAAGAAATGCTTCAAGCCATCGACCGGCCTCTTCGCTTCCGCCCCGCAAACAAGCCATAAAGGACCTACCGCATGCTTTCGTCTCCGGAATGAACCAGCGTCTTGATGATCAAAACGGCGAAAACGCACAAAACCAGGCCGAGCAAAAACCTCTCGTCGGAAGACCGGGCAGGAAGAAGCGCCCATAGCGCCGCCAGGATGAGGATGCAATAGCACCCCAGCGCCAGCAGCAGCCTGCGGTTGGCTGTCTTCGTCCCGCCCCGCAGCAATTTGGATATAAAATTCCCAATCATAGAACAAATCTTGAATCTAAAAATTCCGAGGAATCCGCCGGATTAGTCTTTTTGCGGTTCCAGACTTTCAGCCGTGAGCGTGGCCACATCGACAACGCGCATGCTCTCGTCGTAATTGAGAAGTTTCAGTGAATCCTGGAGCATGTGCAGGCAATACCCGCAGGCGGTTACGATGGTATCTGCGCCCGCGTCGCGCGCCTGCCTCACGCGGATATTGTTTATGCGCTCTCCGCGCTTAAGATCCATGAAGAAGTGTCCGCCGCCTCCGCCGCAGCAGAGGCTCTTTTCCCGATTGTTTTTCATCTCCGACATCGTCGCCCCGGGGATCGTCCTGATTATTTCGCGCGCCGGTTCATAGATGTTTTGATAACGGCCGAGATAGCACGGGTCGTGATACACATATCTGCGCGGGGCGCCGAACTTCGGCTTGATGTCGCCGGCGCGGATCCTGTCCCGAATATATTCGCTGTGGTGTACGACGTTGAAATGACCCCCGAACTGGGGGTATTCGTTTTTGAGAACATTGTAGCAATGAGGGCATCCGGTCAAGAGCACGTTGAATTGCCGCTGCTTTAGAATCTCGACCTGGCGTTTTGCCGTCTGCTGAAAAAGCATTTCCTGCCCCAAGACGCGCGCCGGATCGCCGCAGCATATCTCGTCCTCGCCGAGGACGCCGAAATCGACTCCGCATTCTGTCAGCAATCCGAATAGGTCTTCGGCGATCCGGCGTTTCTGCGGATCGAAACTGACCAGGCAGCCAATCCAATAAAGCACATCCACTTTTTCTCCCGGCGCGACAATGCGGACATTCGTCTTGCGGATCCAATCCACGCGCTCCGACTGAGGGCCGAAGGGGTTTCCGCCGGTTTCGTAAGTCCTGAGAGCGCGCGACGCCTCCTCCGGTATGCGCCCTTGCAGAAGCACCTCGTTGCGCCGCAATTCCATTAGAATGCCCACATGGTCGATCAGGGCGGGACAGACTTCCACGCAAGCGCCGCAGGTTCGGCAGTGCCAGATGAACTCTTCATCGAACGCCTTGCCGACGATGCTTTCGGTCTCTCCGACCGGTTTTTCTTCCGCGCGCGCACGACGGTTGAATTTATCCGAAGAGTCCTTCAGGCGCTCGACGAGCTGCCGCGGAGTGAAGTAGTCCTTATCCGCCATGTACGCGGGGCAGACTTCCTCGCAACGCCCGCAGGAAATGCACGTATCGACGTCCATGCGCTGCTTCCAGGTCATATCGCCCGCTGTTTCGATGCCGATTTGCAGGTCTTCGCTTTCCGCGCTTTCCATTAAGGCTTCAATATCCTCGCGGCGGAGCTCACCGCGCGGTTTCAACTTCGAGAAGAAAGCATTGGTCGGCATCGAGAGAAGATGGAAAAACTTCGTATATGGAATCGCGGCGAGCCAGGACATGACAAGGATGGTATGCAGCCACCACAAGGAAGCATGGAGAGTCTTCTGTGCATCCGCGCCCGCCCCTTGAAATAAAGCCGCAGTCCATGCGCCGACGGGGGAAAGCGCTTTCCAGGGATCCCCGTTCGCGGCTATGCGCAGTCCTTCGACAAGATAGCCGGTGACCACCACTCCCGCAATCAGCCAGAGAATAAGGCTGTCTTCCCTGCCGGTCCGAAGCGTTGCGGGCTTAATCACATAGCGGCGGTAGGCCGCCATGGCGATCCCCACAAGGATCAGCATCCCCGCAAGTTCCGAAGCGACAGAGAAGAAAACGTAAATGAAACCCTCGAATACATTGAGATTCAGCCCGAATAAATGATCCGCGTCGTATTGGACCATAATAACCAGGGTCGTCGCAAAAAGCACAAGGAAGGAGTAGAAAATAAGGCTATGAAAGACCGCCGGATAGGTCGAGTTGCGGACCTGTTTTTGCAGAAATACTTCACGCAAAAGAATCCTGAAGCGCTTTCCCCAATCCGAAAACCTCTCGCCGTCTTCTTTGCCTCGGCGCCAGGAATCGATCCTGCGATAAATTCCCCAACCGCAAACAGCCAGGGCGATCGCCAATAAGGCATACATCACCCAACCATGAGAGACGTTCCACATCAAAGGTCGAGTCGCATCGGAAAGCGGAGGCATGGCCGTTATCTCCCTAAATCAGTAAGTTATCAAACCGAGCATCTTACATCAGCTTAATCGAAAAAACCGCTTATGTTCGTGTGCGGCCTTTCCTGAAAGGAGCAAAGGATAAACCGAACGCGGTTAAAAACAATGCCCCATCGGTGAAGCCCGCGGCGGACAGCCGGGTCGGGGCGCGGGTTGGCTGCCGCAAACGCGCGCCATTGAACCCGGATGATTCATGAAAATTCGTAGCCAGGCGGCGCAGACAGGCGTGGATACAAGGCGCACGACCGAAAGCCCCGCAGGCGTACTCGACAGTACGTCGAGGAGCTCGAAGGAACGCAACGCCGCAGGCATGCCTGGATCCACCGCCGCAGTAGAAGCTCCATGAATCATCCGGGTTAAGAGCATGCCAGGCTAAGAACGCCCCGCCCCGACTCTTCTCGAGAGCTGTTCAATGATGGATATCCGAACGAACCCGCAGATTGCTTTGATACAGCTCTATCCTCGCAGACGCAGCAGCAGGAACCGCTTTTTTCATTTAAACCACGCCACCGTCTGCGCAAGGATCGCTTTCTGCTTCGGACGCAGTTTCAGCGTTTTGGTGATGGCATCCGCGTCAATCATCGCGCGCAGAATGCAGGCAAGGTTTTCCGAAGCGCAGTACAGATACACATTCTGAGCAATGGCGCCGGCTCCGGCGAAAGACCAAACCTCCGCGGTATCCATGATTTCGCCTTGTCCGTCGAATCCTCTGGCTTTTTCAAAATCGGCCACATAAATAAGGTTCAACGGAGCCGATTTCACAAAATCCTGCACTCCCGCGACCGCGCGCACATCCTTGTCGCCGAGGACCTTCAATTCATGCTTGAGCGCATCATACAAATAGAGACCTTCCGCGGTAGTAACGTAGATATCGATATTCTGCCAATTCACGGCGGAAGGGGCCGTACGGTAACCGCCGGGCCGGTTCACACCGTCCGCAGCCCACAGCAAGTTTGAAATTTGCTGCATGGACAGCTTTGTGTCCGGTCCAAAATCGCCCCGCGTGCTTTTGCGCAATTTCAGGGCCTGCATAAGCGGTTTGCCCCCGTCCGTTTGGGGCGGTGGAAGTTTGATCACTTCGCTCTCCTGCGCCGAATAAACATAAGGATTTAAAAACAACAAACCCACAATCGAAAATGCGAGAATTGATTTTCTCATGGTTTTTTCCCTCTGCTGAATCGAGACTCCCGCAAAGACACAACAATGCATTAGCCATTACTCCCAGCCCAGACATGGGCGTCTATACATTCAATAAGTCGCATCGTTTTTGATTTTAATATGATCCGGCTTCATCTCAAAGGGCATGGGCCCTTTTCCGCGAGACATCCCGGACGAACGACGGAGGGAAAATCCTCGAAACATTTTATATTGCAACCGTTTGGATATGTTTGTAGAAAGTGCCCGTAAATCTGCATATAATCTCCCCGCCGACGGCCCCGGAAGCGCTCAAGAGCGCGTCGGCGGCGGCCGGACACAACTGCCATTGAGGAGTTTTATGGATGATAAATACCTGAAGGAGCGCGATCGGGCTCGCATCCCGGATAAATACAAATGGGACTTGAGAGACATTTACGCGGGCGACGAAGCATGGCAGAAGGCCAAAGAAAAATTCAAAGTGGATTTTACGAAGATTTCAGATTTTTCCGGGAAGTTGTCCGAATCGGCGGGACAATTTCTCGGCTGCCTTGAACTTCTAAACAGCCTGAACAAAGAATGCGTCCGGCTGGCCTGCTACGCCAGCATGAAGTCCGATCTGGACACCCGCGATTCCAAATACCTCGCCATGGACCAGGAAATGGGACAGATCGCGGCGGATCTTTCGGCTTTAAGTTCTTTTTTTGAACCGGAGGTGCTCCGAATCGGCCCAGAAACCATAGAACGTTTTCTGAAGCAGGAACCGCGTCTCGCGCCCTATCGACACCTATTGGACGACATCCTGCGCAAGAAAGACCATACCAGGACCGAAACTGAGGAGAAAATCATCGCCGAGGCAAACCTGATGGCGGATTCTCCGTCAAACATTTACGGGATCTTCACCAATGCGGATTTTCCTTTCCCGGAAGTCAAGCTCCAAGACGGGACTTCCGTGCGCCTTGATCCGGCCGCTTTCAATCTGAACAGAAGATCCCGCAATCGTGAGGATAGGAAACTAGTTTTTGCGGCCTATCTCGGCAAGATGAACGAATTCCGCCGAACCCTGGGTGCCCAGCTTGCCGCTGAAGTCCGGAAAAACATGTTTTACACGCGTGTCCGCCGCTATCCATCCTGCCTGGAACGCGCTCTGGACGCATTCAATATTCCCGTGGCCGTCTATCGGAACCTAATCGCGGGAGTTCAGGATCACCTGATGATTCTCCACCGATACCTTCTTTTGCGGAAGAGAATGCTGGGCCTGCAGACGCTTCACTATTACGATCTTTATGCGCCGATTGTCCGGGAATTCGATCTGAATTACACCTACGAAGAAGCCGTCGAGCACGTCCTTGATTCGCTTTCGGTTTTGGGGGAAGAATATCGAAAGACGGCGCGCCGGGCGCTTACGAACCGCTGGATTGATGTGTACCATAACGACGGAAAGCGCTCGGGAGCCTATTCGAACGGGGCGGTTTACGATGCGCACCCCTACATGCTGCTTAACTACAACGGCAAATACGACGACGTAAGCACGCTGGCCCATGAACTCGGCCATACGATGCACAGCCATCTGACCAACAAAAACCAACCCTACGCCCTTTCTCATTATTCGATTTTCGTGGCTGAAGTTGCGTCGACTTTTAATGAAGCGCTGCTGCTCCACCACATGCTTGAAGTCGAAACCCGCGATGAAGTCCGGCTGCTGCTGCTCGGCAATTACCTGGACAACGCGCGCGCGACTATTTTTCGGCAGGTGCAATTCGCCGAATTCGAACTCAAGATCCACGAAACAGCCGAAAATGGAACCGCCCTCACGGGCGATTTATTGAATTCCATTTATGGCGCTATCGCCAGGAAATACTACGGGCATGAAGAGGGAATCTGCATCCTCGACGATGAGATCCAATCGGAATGGACTTACGTTCCTCATTTTTACTATAACTTCTACGTGTATCAGTATGCCACTTCCTACACGGCTGCGGCGGCGCTCTCGGCCAAAGCGCTTGCGGGGGATGCCGCCTCAGTGGCCCGATACTTGGATCTCCTTTCCGCCGGAGGCTCGGACTATCCGATCGAGCTGTTGAAAAAGGCCGGCGTTGACATGACAACGTCTCAGCCACTTGAAGCCGCCATGCTGCAGCTGAACCGGATCATGGACGACATGGAAACCATCGCGGGCCGGCTGAGTCTTCTGCGTTAACGGGCGGGTCCAGCGGCGGCCCGATCTTACAATGTACGAACAAAACCTGCTAGAATTCGCATATGCTTAAGTATGCCCGACGTCTTGTAGTTTCGGTGATGGGAGGGACCATCGTTTTAATCGGCATCGCGTTGCTCGTTCTTCCCGGGCCCGCAATCATTGTAATTCCGGTCGGCCTGGCCATCCTGGCCACCGAATTTGCATGGGCCCGCCGCTGGCTTCGAATCATGAAAGAATCCGCCGAGAAAGGAGCCGGGAAACTTAAATTCCGTTCGTTGTTCTCGCGGAAACAGGATAAAAACCGCCCCGCCGCCCAGGATCCTTAAACTCGGATTCTGCGGATTCATCGGGAGGGGAGTGCGGTCCGAAAAACAGTTCAGGAGGAGTCGTGATATGTCCCATTCACAGCTATGGTATATGTCCATAAATGGACACCAAATAGGCCCCATGAGCGCGGATGAAATCATCTCCAGCATCCGCAACGGCAGCGTTCGGCCGGACACCTATGTGTTCACACAGGGCATGAAAGACTGGGTGCAGGCCGATAAAGTGGATCTTTTACGGGAAGGCGCCCGGGAACGATCCACGGCTCCCGCCCTCCCCAAAGCTCCCGGGAGAAGCGCGCACGAAATAGACTTTAAAATCTATGGAGAGGACCTTCAGTTCGTAGAGGTGGAGCTGGACCCCGGAGAAAGCGCCGTCGCAGAAGCGGGAGTGATGATGTATATGACTCCCGGGATTGAGATGAATACGATATTCGGAGACGGTTCCTCGGGCAGCCAGTCCTCGGGAGTTCTGGACAAACTGCTGGGAGCGGGCAAGCGGCTGCTTACCGGAGAAAGCCTGTTCATGACGGTTTTCACCAACAGCGGGAGCGGAAAACAGCAGGTTGCTTTCGCCGCCCCGTACGCCGGCTGCATCGTTGCAATGGATCTTTCTGTTTTGGGCGGATCCCTCATCTGCCAGAAGGACTCCTTCCTTTGCGCCGCCCGGGGAGTCTCCATCGGCATCGAGTTTCAGCGAAAAATCGGCGTCGGTCTCTTCGGAGGCGAAGGATTCATCATGCAAAGGCTGGAGGGAGACGGCCTGTGCTTTGTTCACGCAGGAGGGACCGTCCATAGCGTGGAGCTGTTTCCCGGCCAATCGCTGCGGGTGGATACAGGCTGTCTTGTAGCGCTTCAAACGAGCGTGCACTACGACATCCAATATGTGGGTAAAATTAAAACGGCCCTGTTTGGAGGCGAAGGAATCTTTTTTGCAAACCTGACCGGGCCGGGCAAAGTCTGGCTCCAATCACTCCCTCTGAGCCGCCTGGCGGACCGAATTTACAAAGCGATTCCCTCCATGGGGGGGCGCCGGAAAGAGGAGGGTTCCATATTTGGAATCGGGAATCTGGTCGGCGGAGATTGATCCTCCCTCCGATGGAAACCGCATCGGACAACAACGCCAGTTCCCGAGCGAGGTTTCATGAGCTGTCTGATTAGCCGCTACCCTGAGGCACAATGAGGAAACGCAGGCTGCGCTTTTGGATCAGAACGCTGTCCGCAATCGCTGCTGTTTTAGTTCTCGTCCTTTTGTTTCTTCTGACTCCAGCCGCGCAAGACTTGGCTTTCAAAAACCTGACTCAATATCTGCGAAGCCGATCCGGAATCGACATCCATGCTTCCGGGGTGCGCCTGGATTTTTTCAGGGGCATCGCGGTGCTGGAGAATGTGGAAATCCGGTCTCTGTCGGCTCCGGAGCTGCCTCCCCTGTTCAAGGCAGACCGCATTTATGCAGATGCAGGCATCCTGGACATCCTCAAGGGATATTGGATTCTTGAGGACTTGAGATTGACATCCCCCGAGATCAATTACTGGGTCGGGAAAAGCGGACGCACAAATCTCCCTCAATCGAGGAATGCGTCCGGCCCGGCGCCGAATCTTTTATTTATCCGCGCCGAGGCAACCAACGGATCATTCCTATTTCAGGATCGCCAAAAGGAAATCTCCATGGCGATTCCGCAGTGGCGGCTTTCGGTAAAAGGCGACCGGGGGTCGTTGGTCCATCATTTATCCATCGACGCCGGAAAGCAGTCGACCTTTAAATTCGGGAACCATATCATTCCGGTCCGGTTCATGGCTTTTTCGGGCGCGCTCAAGGAAACCGCGGTGCAGATAGAAAGCCTTCGTTTGGAAACCGCGTCTTCTCGAGTCGCGGCACGGGGGGCGATAAACAGCTTACTTGAACCGGCGATCAACCTTGAATCTGCAACCGCTCTGGACCTTGCCGAGATTGCATCCTTCATGGGCTTGAAGGGAACGATTCGAGGCTCCGTGGCGGGCGGAATCCGAGCGTCCGGAGGCCCCCGCGACTTTCGGATCTCGGCCGACTTAACAGGCTCTGATATCAGCTCCGGCGGCTATCAAAAGACGAAATTCGAACTGAAAGGAGAGGGGGAATGGCTGCGGGATGCCGGCAAATTAGTCGTGGATGCTTTGGATATTGCGTCGCCGGACGGCTCGCTGAATGTACGCGCGGAACTGCATCCCGGAACGGAGAAAGGAGTCAACACTCTCGAAGCAAGGATAGGGAATCTTGATCTCTTCCCCATCTGGAAGCTGCTGCGGCCCCCGTTCGGCCTGGCCAG
Organism: uncultured Acidobacteriota bacterium; assembly: GCA_964506795.1. Taxonomy (GTDB): domain Bacteria; phylum Acidobacteriota; class UBA6911; order UBA6911; family UBA6911; genus UBA6911. Next base: position 30,832 of record CAZDMR010000034.1, read on the forward strand.
CCGGAGTTCGGGAAACATTTCCCTGCGCTGGGAAGGGGCGTTCGATGCGTCAAAAATAACCGGCGAAGCGCATCTGAATCTTGCCGCCTCCCGTTCCAAGCCTGAGCGAAATCTGCTTCCGGTTTCGGGAAAGCTGGACGCGAGGATACAACCGCAGCGCATCCTAGGGATTCTCGATTCGTTCGCCGTTGCGGGCGCCACACTGAACGGGAGTTTTTTGCTTCATTCTCTCAGCGACATTCAAGGGGATTTCAGCGGGGAGGCCCCGGATATTAAAATCCTGACGGAGGAAATCTTTCAATTTCTCGGTGTGCCGGACTATTTTGCCCGCGCAAAAATGAGGGGGCCCGTCCGGTTCGATTTCCAAGCGGGGGGAAAATTGAAAGAGCCGAGGATCGTGGCCGCCGTTGAGGCTCCAGATCTGCAGCTGGGCGCGCAGAAACATCTCAAAGCAACTGCGGAAGCGACCATTCAGGGCGCCCGGATAAATTTCAAAAACACTATTCTGCTGCCCGGCCCGTCTAGCGTCCGCATGCAGGCAGAGATCGACCTTGGAAGCCCGGATACAAATCTCAACCTCGACGCGCGCGCCGGACGGCTGTCGGCTGAGACTGTTCTTTCCGTGTTGAACCGCGATCTCTCGCTGTCCGGGGAATTTGAAACCGTGCTTCACATCGGCGGAGCCATTGACGATTTGACGGGCCACGCCTCTGTTGCGGGGAAGGACCTGGAGTTTTATCGGGAGCCTTTGGGGCGCCTCGAAATGGAACTCGAGCTGGCGGGCAATGAGATTCGTTCCAAGCGACTCCGACTTCAGAGAAATCCGGAAAATTTGCGGACGGACTTCCTGAATGCGCATTTTCTCTATGCCTTGGATTCCGGGCGATTCCAATTTGAGGCGGAAGGAAAGGACCTGATGTTGAAACGGCTCGAGTTGCCCGGCCATGCGCTGGTCCGGGGATCGCTGAATCTCCGCGCCACGGGCGCGGGCGCCACGGACCGTTCGGAGTTCGCCGTTGACCTTGAATCCGGGGACATCCGAGTGCGGGACAAATCGCTCGGGCCGGTTTCCGCGCATGCTTCGATCGACAATGGACAGGTCCGGATTGAAACGCGGGCGCCCCTTATCCATCTCGTCTCGACTATCGAAATCCAGAACCGGCCGCCTTATTCCTTCAGCGGCGGCCTGCGGATAAGCAGCCCGGATCTTTCCCTGCTGGGTTTCAGGGGGATAAACGGCGAGCCCTGGACCGGAACCATCGACGCATCCCTCTCCGGTTCCGGAAATTTCAAAGAGCCTTCGCAAGCCCGTTTTTCCGCACGCATCCAAAGGCTGCAATTGCAGACGGGGAAGCTGCAGATTCATACGCAGCGACCTCTGGAAATGGAATATCGAAACAACGCGTTTGCGTTTCTTACTCCCGCCGCTGTGGCCGGCGCAGAGTCGGTCCTGGAAATCGCGGGAGGATTGCCCCTCGGGGAATCCGCGGCTGCAGCCCCTTTGCGCCTGGCAGGGCATATCGACATCGGTAAAGCATCGGAAATTTTGCCGGCGCCTGAAGGATTTGCCGCCTCGGGCGACCTGCATTTTGATCTTACGCTGGCGGCGGCGCCTGAAGGACTGCGGAGTTTTGGAACCATCCGCATGGATGGCGGAGCCCTTCAAATCCCCGGCGTTCCCAATCCTCTGACCGAGGTGGCTCTGCTGGCCGAGGTGAGGGAGGGATCGCTCGTTTTGCAGCGGGGGCATGCGGCGTGGGCCCAGGGAACCCTTGCCTTGACCGGCGAGTTCCCTTTCGGGCTGCTCGGCCGAAAGAAACCGGCGTCGATCCAAGCCAAGAAAGGCCCCGCTCTCTTCTCGCTCGATCTGAAGGATCTAAAGATCGAAGCAACCGAGATGCTGCCCCGGGGATTAGGAGGTTTGATTTCAATGCACGCATCCGGAAAAGCGGACGAACTGGATTTGCGCGCATTGAATGCGAGGATTGAATTCTCCGATTTGGACCTCAATTTCGAAAATATCGCATTTGAGCAACGAAACCCCGCTGTCATTTTAGTCCAAGACGGGATTGCGGCCGTTTCCGAGCTTTGGTTGATCGGCCCCCAAACAGACCTTAAAGTCGAAGGCGGGGTCGGGCTCTATCCCGAAAATCCTATGAACCTCAAACTCTTGGGAGATATTGACGCCGGGCTCCTCACTTCCATGAACCGCGATTTAAAGGCGGCCGGAAAGCTGCGAGTCGAAGCAACGGTCGCCGGAACCCGGAAGGCGCCCGACGTGAGGGGTTATGCCGAAATGGCCGGCGGGAAATTGACTCTCCGGAATCCCAGGATAGTGGCCGACAGCTTGAATGCGCGTTTGGACTTGTCTTCTCAGTTGATTTCCATTCGGGAATTCTCAGGCACGCTCAACGGAGGGACCCTGAACGTCGAGGGCGCCATCGGCTATCGGGATGGAAATTTGACAGACTTCGACATCAAGGCCGCGATGCGCGATTTTTTTCTCGACTTCCCCGAGGGACTAAAATCCCTCTCCAACGGCACCCTCACCGTCGCTGCATCGGATGATGCCATCCTCGTCGGCGGAAATATCCGTGTCATGGAAAGCTCCTACCGGGAACCTCTCGAGGTCGGGGGCCAGGTCCTGGATTATCTGAAGGCGCAGCAGGTCTTGGAAATAGGGCAGGAACCGCACCCCTTGTTGGAACGCATCCGCTTCAATGTCGCGATGCGCACCGATACGCCCCTGCTGGTGCAGAATAATATCGCCAGGGTCGAAGCGCGCGCCAACCTCAGACTCGTGGGGACTTATTACGATCCCGCCGCAATCGGCCGTGTAACATTGAACGAGGGCGGAGAAATCATATTGAATCAGCGGCCGTATTACATAAACCGCGGCGTTATTACCCTTTCAAATCAGGCCTATATTGAACCGGATCTGGACATTGAGGCGGAGACCAGGGTCGCTTCCTACGATATTACGCTCCGATTGACGGGAAAGCCGGAAAAATTGACGACGGCATTGTCCTCTGAACCCGCGCTGTCGGAACCGGATATTACGTCCCTTCTTCTGACGGGCAAAACGCTATCGGAGACGCAAGGCCGGGAGGCGCAGATCGTCCGCACTCAAGCGCTGTCGCTGCTTGCCGGACAGGCCGGCGAAGAGGTGGCCAAAGAAGCGCGCCAAGTGCTCCATCTAAGCACATTTCGAATTGACCCGGGCTTGATCGCATCGGAATCCGACCCCGGGGCAAGGCTGACTCTGGGAGACGACATCACGAGAGATTTCAGCCTTGCCTATTCCATGAATCTCATGAACGGAGGAGATCAGATTTGGATCGCCGAATACGATTTCCCGGCGCGGTTGACGGCGCAAGCAACGCGGCAGCAGGACGACAGCTACAGGTTTGAGCTGCGCCAGGACCTGCAATTTGGAGGCGCTTCGCGCCGCCGTCCTTCGCGCTCCTCAAGCGCGAAATTCGAAATTGGATCCATCCAGTTCCGGGGAGAGGGGCCGATCCCTGAAAAATTGCTGCTGGAAAAACTGAAGGTCAAAAGCGGCGACAAATACGATTTCCAAAAAATCCAAAAAGGATTGGACCGGGTGCACGATTACTACGCCTCCCAAGGACGTCTGGAAGCGGATATAAGGATGCAGCGGGAGACCCGGGGGGGAACCGTAGACTTAAATTTGAATGTAGATCCGGGACCTGTTGTGGAATTTGCTTTCGACGGGATAACGATAAGCAAAAGCATGAAGAAGGACGTCGAAAAAGCCTGGGAAAGCGGAGTCTTTGAAACAGAAAGATACGAAGACGCCGTTCTGGCGATTCATCGCCCTTTGATTGAGGAGGGCTTCCTGCAGTCCAAGGTCGAGGTCCAAACCCGCATCGAAGACGGCACAAAACGCGTGCTCTTCAATATAGATCCCGGAGCACGATACGACAAAACATCGCTGCGCTTCCCCGGCGCTTCCCAGATCGGCGAGGCCGAACTCCGCGAGGCATTGAATCTGGCGGGCCTGGGAGCGGATGTCCATGCGGACCCGCAGAAAGTAGTTGAGTTTTTCGAGGGCTATTATCGCGAGCGCGGCTACCTTCAGGCTCATGTGGAAATCCCCGAATCGGAGCTGGATCCGGAAACGGGCGCCGCCCGCATCTTTATCAGGATCCAGGAAGGCCCCCTGTTTTTAATAGGAGACCTGGAGTTCAGCGGCAACCGCGCCTTCGACTATGACGAGCTCTGGAGCGTTATTCCTACATCAAGCGGCAGCAGCTACGATCCAAAAACATTAAGGGACGCGGTGAAAACGCTGGAGAACCTGTATCATTCCAAGGGCTATAACGACGTGACCGTTACCTTTCGCGTCATTCAGGATTCGCCCCAAGCGCGCGCCCACCTCACCTTTGAAATCACCGAGCGCCGACAATCCTTCATCGGGGCCATCGATATCGAGGGTTATTCGAAGACATCCCGGACTTTTGTGGAACGCCAGCTTGATTTCCGAGTGGGAGACGCTCTGGATTTCTCCAAAATCGATGCAACGCGCAAGCGGCTCTACGGCACAGGCGTTTATGCATCCGTCGATTTTCAAACCGAAGAGATTCCGGCTGTCGAAGCGGATGCGGAGCAAAAAAACATTCGCGTCCGCATCCGCCTTCGCGAAATCCGGCCGTATCGCCTTCAATACGGCCTTTTTTACGACACCGACCGCGGACCCGGCGGCCTGCTCGAAGTTCAGGACATGAACTTGATGGGTCGAGCTGCGAATCTCGGTTTGAGGCTCCGCTACGACAGCAACCTGCAGGAAGCGCGTCTTTATTTCAACCAGCCGTTTGTGACCAATATCCACCTAAAGATGAACGCCGGGGCCTTCGTACAGCGGGAAACACGTTCGTACTTTTCTTCAAACAGGGTCGGCTTCTCTCTTTTCCGCGAAAAAAGCCTCCCGAGGGAATTCCGATTGGATTACGGCTATCGATACGACCACGTCCGCTGGGAGGGGCTCGCGCCCGACCCGACCCTATACCAATCCAGCGCGCCGGTAGCCCGCTTTATTGTCACCGTGTCCCGGGACACGCGCGACAGCTTCCTGGACGCGACGCGGGGCGAATTTTCATCGCACAGCATCGAATTCGGGCCTCGCTTTCTGGGGTCGGAAACAGGTTTTGCGCGGTATTACGGGCAGTACTTCCGCTATGTGCCGCTGGACAAATTTTTGGGGAAACCCACAAAGGACGCATGGGGCCGGCGCCTCCCTCCCAAGCTGCTCTACGCCGGAGCGCTGCGCCTCGGTCTGACCCGAGCATTCTCGGGGGAAACCATGATTTCCCCGGAACGTTTTTTCGCCGGCGGCGGAACAACCATGAGAGGGTTCCAACAGGACCTTCTCGGCCCTTTGGCGCGGCAGCCTGACGGCAGCTACAGGCCCCTCGGCGGCGAAGCCGTATTCCTGTTCAACAATGAAATACGCTTCCCGCTTTTGAGCCTCCTCCAGGGAGTCGGGTTCTTGGATATCGGGAATGTATATCCCGAGCTTTCCGATTTTGACTTCAGCATCCGCAAGTCCGCAGGAATCGGGCTGCGGGTCAGAATCAAATATGTTCCGTTGAGATTCGATTACGGATTCAAGCTCGACCGGAAACCGGGGGAGAGCGCCGGCGCGTTCTTTTTCAGTATCGGACAGGCGTTTTAATTCGAGCACGTGCCGCACTTGTAATAAAATACGCGCTCTGGGAGCAGCGGCGGGACCGAAGGCCCGCCGCCCGAAGCAAGCTCCAAAGAGCGGCCTCCAGGAAAATTGCAGAATCGGCGCAAACAGAATCGAAACATTCATCGGAAAGGACTTCAAATGCCTGAATCAAAATACGGGAAATACATCGTAACCGAGCTCATGATGCCCGAGGAAAAGAAGAGAATCGCCTCCGAGTATTCCAAATACGCGACGCGGATATTATGGATGGATGACAAAGTTGTCGAAGGCGCTTTTCATATGAACACCGCCTGGTACATTAAGGCGGCGGCCACGCTGGAAAATAAACCGCATGTTCACGACACCGACGAAATCATCGGTTTTTTCAGCAACGATGCCGACAATCCCTATGATCTCGGCGGAGAAATAGAAATGTGGCTTGAAGACGAAAAGCACATAATCACCAAGAGCGCTCTGATATTTGTGCCGGCTGGAATGAGACATTGCCCGATGATACTCAGAAGAGTCGACAGGCCCATATTCCATTTCACAACCGTTCCAGGCGGCCGGTACGTTAAAGACGAGAAATAAAAACCCGGGGGCTTGCGAACCTGTGCGCGGATTAGTGGCGCGAAGGATGGAAACGCCTTCACCCGGATTATTCATGAGGATTCGCAGCAAGGCGGAACTCTTTATCTGGAGAAATCGATGATGGCGCATAAAAAGCCATGCCGACCGCTTTATGTCTCTTCTTTATTGTCTGCGGCGGTATTGCTGCTCGTGTCCGAAACGCTGATTGGAGTTCAAACACCCAAAACGGCCGGCGGCGCGCCCGCTGCCGCCGCCTCTTCCGTCAATCCGGACAGGCTAGCCCCAAAATATCCCATTCCCTACGGCCGCGCAAAGATAGAAGCGATTCAAGAATTGCTGAACCGCATTCATTCTTATTTAGACGGGTGCACGCCAGCCCAAATCATCGACGCCGAAACCGGCGAGCCAGCCGCGGATCTAAGCGCATTAACAAGCGGCGCCGTCCTTAAACCCGGCGCGTTCCCGATCGTGAGTTACGAATGGGGAGTTACGTACTCAGGGATGCTTCTGGCGGCTGAAGCCACGGGGGATCCCCGCTTCTCGGATTACGTCGACAAGAGGCTGGGTTTTCTGGCGGAGCTTTTCGCCCATTACCGCCCGGAAATGGAGGCCGATCCCAATATACAAACTCCTATCCGCTCCATCCTTAATCCCCGGTCGCTCGATGATTCCGGGTCCATGTGCGCCGCGATGATAAAAGCGCGTCGCGCCGGCGTCGGCGGAGACGTTCAGCCGATGATAGACAATTATATCCGGTACATCGCCGAAAAGCAGTTGCGGCTGGAGGACGGCACATTGGCCCGCATTTGGCCGTTTCGAAATACGCTGTGGCTTGACGATCTGTATATGAGCGTTCCGGCTTTAGCCCAGATGGGGAAAGCCACCGGGGATCGCAAGTATCAGGATGACGCAGTCAAGCAGATCCTGCAATTCGCGGCGCGCATGTTTGTGCGCGAAAAAGGTCTTTATATTCACGGGTGGGTGCAGGACATGGATGTCCACCCCGCATTCCATTGGGCGCGGGCGAACGGCTGGGCGCTGATGGCCAAAACCGAGCTTCTCGAGGTCCTGCCGGAGAATCATCCGAGGCGGGTTCTGGTGCTCAATCTGTTGCGTTCTCACATCCGCGGCCTGGCCGATTGCCAGTCCGGCCAGGGCCTTTGGCATCAATTGCTCGACCGGAACGATTCCTACTTGGAAACCTCGGCTTCGGCCATGTTCGCCTACTGCATTGCACGCGCAATCAACCGGGGCTGGATCGACAGGGAAGCCCATTTGCCGATGCTTCATTTGGCATGGAAAGCAGTCGCATCCAAAGTCAATGCCGAGGGGCAGGTTGAAGGAAGCTGTATCGGAACGGGAATAGGATTCGACCCGATGTTTTATTATTATCGCCCCGCCAGCGCATTTGCGGCACAAGGATACGGCCCCGTATTGCAGGCCGGCGCCGAATTGATACAGATGCTGAAAACAAAATAAAAATCAAGCCGGCCCGCGCGCGGCTTTATCGTCCGCGGCAATTTCCGGCGCCTCCTATGCCCGCCCAAATGGCTCGATTCGATTACTCCTTCGGCGTATCCAGGCCCCACTTCTTGAAATAATCCAGGTAATAGGGAGGCTGCTTGAAATCGCCTCGGATATCGCGCCCGAAACTGCGGTATCCCATCCCCGTTTTCTCGTAATGATAGACTCCGTACATGAGTTCCTCCATCCTGCCGCTGGGGACGGTGAACATCATCTCATCATCGCCAACGCAGCCCCGCTCGAACTCACCGGGATCCGGAACAGTCACCTGGCAGTCCCCGCTCAGCAGGGGCGGTACCACGGAGAGCACGCAAGACCATAGAGGATCAAGAGTGGAGGTGACGCGGTACCCGTTTTTCAGCATGAGGCAGAACAGCAGGTGCCGCAGCTGCGTCGCGTTGCAGTAAAAAACCGTAAGATCGGGCGCGAAGTTCGCCTTGTGGAGAGGCGCCAATACCATGCCGGCGTATTTCTTATACGGGAGAAGGGGGAATTCGCCGGACCTTTTCTTGGCCGCGGCCTTGTCCTGAATAAAGAAAGCGCTCCCCGATCCCTCCAGAAAATCCTGGGGCGGCTCCACCAGCCCATAGCCGATGATAGGCTCAAAGCACCAGTGGTCTTCGAGAAACATCGCCAGGGTTGTCCCGCGCCGGCGAACAATGCCGAACGCCTGGCAGGCGGAGTAGTGTTCTTTCAAGTCTCGTTTCGGCCTCACGGCCCCCTGCGGGATTTCGCTTTCGTCTTTAAGCATTTTAATGGCAATCGGGTATGTCCGCAGCACCAGCATGTTCAAAAGATCCTTGCCGTAAGCGTTCATCTGTTCCACCGGCGTGGCGGATTTAGCCTCCGGTTGTTCGGAGGCGCCGGCCACGTTTCCCAGCGCCGCGGAGCCGGCCATGGCGGCGGCGCTTGCCACAAAATGCCTTCTGGTTAATCCCTGCAGTCCCGCCTTCATCGAATACATAGTTCCTTCCCCCTTATTTTTTGTCGCATATTAAAGGCACCGCAAGCACGTCCAATGAAGATCCGTTGCCTGCACTCGATTCATTGTACTCCATATGCCGGAATAAAGACCGCTCCATTGGCGCCGCGAAAAAAACGAATGCCGATTGGACTTTCCGGCAGAAGGTTGGCATGATAACCGGTCATGCTTGCGTTACTGATCACACTTGGCGCCTTCACCCTGATCCTCATATGCGCCCGCTTTCGCGTGCCGCTGGGGCTTGCGATTCTTATAGGCAGCGCTGCCGTAGGAGCGGGATTCGGACTAAATGCCAGGGAGTTGGTCGATGCGGCCTGGGCGGGCGCCACGGCACCGCAGAGTATCGCCTTGGCTATTCTAACCGTCCTGCTTCTTGGACTCTCCGCGCTGATGCGGGAAAGCGGACAGCTTGAGGAAATCGTCTCGCTCGCGCACGGAATGCTTCGGAAACCGGTCGCAACAATGATGGCCATGCCCGCCCTGATCGGGCTGCTGCCCATGCCGGGAGGCGCCATCTTTTCCGCTCCTCTTGTTGAAACCGCCAGCGGCAAAGCCGATATTCCCCGAGCGCTTTTGTCCGCTATTAATTACTGGTTTCGTCATATATGGGAGTTTTTCTGGCCGCTGTATCCCGGAGTCCTCCTGGCAATGGCGATGACCCACCGTTCCATCCCTTCCTGGATCGGCTTGATGATTTTCGGCACGGCGGCTATGTTTCTCGGCGGCCTTCTGATGCTGCGGGGGATCGATCCCGATTTATGGAAAACCAATCCGGCGCCGTCGGCTCGGTTTAAGAGACAGCTCGCCCACGCCACCGCATCCATCTGGCTTATTCTGGTGATTTGGGCGGCGGCGCATCTTCTCGCAGGCTTCTGGCTGGACGGTTATCCGGTCGAAACCTTTCCGGGCATGATCATGAAACATGGCCCCCTGATTTTCGGTTTATTGGGCAGCATCACTTGGACTATTTTCACGTACAGGCTTGGGAAAGAACCACTCCGCAAAGCGTTCGGGAAGCCGGCAAGTTATTCCCTTGCCGGATTGATCTTCGCGGTCCTGATTTTCCAGCACACTTTGGAAACTGTCGGCGCGCCGCAGCGGATTGCGGGCGAGCTTCAGGCCTTTCACGTGCCGCTGGTCCTCGTGGTGGCCATCCTCCCTTTCATTGCCGGTTTTGTGACGGGAATAGCGGTCGGATTCGTCGGCACAGCGCTGCCGATTGTTTTGAATCTCGTGGGTGCCGTGGACGGCGTGGGATCCGCGATTGCGTATATTCCGCTATCCTATACATTCGGACATCTGGGGCAGATGCTCAGCCCGATTCACCTATGCCAGATTGTAAGCAACCGCTATTTCGGCACCACGTATGGACCGGTCTACCGCTACATTGTCCCTTCCGCTGTCATCACGGCCCTCTTGAATATCGGTTATTTTCTGCTGCTGCGCTGGATCCATTAACAGGGCCTATAATCACCTGCTCGGCGCGGGCGATCCCGGCCGGGCCGCGCTGGTTTCCACGGTGGGCAAGCCCGGGGGACGTTGATTCATTGATTAACCCGGATTATTCATGAGGATTCGTCGCGAGGCGGCGCAGACAGGCGTGGATACAAGGCGCGCGACCGAGAGCCCCGCAGGCGTACTCGACAGTACGTCGAGGAGCCCGAAGGAGCGCAACGCCGTAAACATGCCTGGATCCGCCGCCGCAGTAGAAGCTCCATGAATAATCCGGGTTAAAGTTTTAAAAAACTGGTCCAAAAGATTATCCCGCGTACAGATAATGCTTTTATATTCAACTACGCGTGGAAGGGTGAAGAAGCATGGAAGGCGTCAGTCTGTTCCCGCCATAAAGCCGAGGATGTGGCCTTTAGATGGCCCATCACAGCGCCCGATCCTGGAGTTCTGCCGCAGGCGTCGCGGGTAGGATTCCCACACTACCCGCAAGATTTCTCCATTCCTTTGCAATTGAATTCCTATGATTTTTTTACTGACCCTACAGACTAATTCCACGCTTTTTTCATCCCGCCGATACAATATTTCATAACGAGACTCCGGGTATGTGTGATAAAATTTTTATAATTTTTTATTCACTTAAGAATCGGGAAAGGAGTTTCCCATGTCTATCGCACGTGTCACCGAAATCAAAGCGTCATCGCCCAAAAGTTTTGAAGATGCCATAAAAGAAGGCATCGCCCGCGCAGCCAAGACTCTCAATAACGTTAAATCCGCCTGGATTGAGAACCAGGAAGTCATGGTGGACGCCGCAGGCAAGGTAACGGAATTCCGGGTTCAAATGAAAGTCACGTTCATTCTTGAGACCTAG
>CAZDMR010000035.1:0-39980 GCA_964506795.1 uncultured Acidobacteriota bacterium
AAGTTCGAATCGCTCCGGGGCGAGCCCATTGCAGTGTATTACAACTATGCCATGCATGCCGTGACAGTGGGCCAACTGGACAAAGTCAGCGCCGATGCGCCGGGTGCGGCCTCGCAGTATATTGAAGATTCCTTTGACGGCAGGGTCGTTGCCGTGTGGTCGACCGGAGCCTGCGGAGACCAGAACCCCATCTATTTCCAGCAGACCTATGATCTCCGCGAAATTCGAATCAAGGATTATGCCGGCCGCGGGATAGACATCAGCAATGCAATGCCTCCGGGAGGGCAGGGTTTGAACAAGCAGGATCCTACGGTGATCAAGCTGATGAATCAGCAAAAGCAGATGATCCTTTCCATGGGGCAGTTTCTTGGTGAAGAGGTCCTGCACGTGATGCGCCGCATGGAGCGCATGTCGAGCGGCGGAAGAATATTCGGGAGCCAAAAAACGGTAAGCTTCCCCGGCCGGGACAGGACGAACACAGGCCGGGCAGGGTTCGAGGGCGTCTACAAAGACGGGGATCCGGTCAAACTGCGGTTGGGACTTCTGTTGATCGACGACATCGCGTTCGGCGCCGTGAACGCGGAGGTCTACAATTTGATAGCCCAGCGTCTGAAAAAAGAATCTCCCTTTGCGCGGACCATGATGGTTACGCTGACGAATGGCATGGCCAATTCCGGCTACATCCCAAATGATGCAGCCTTTGGCTATCATACCTTTGAGGTGCTGTCGTCGCGGTGCAAGCCCGGCTATGCGGAAAACGCTATCGTCAATGGAATCCTGGACCTTATGTCCGAGGCCAAGAAAGCCTATGAACTGGACTAGAAGAAAATCCGTGATGCCCTTCTTGATCACTTAAAAAACATATGCAAAATCTTGGCCTCTGCATTTTCCGTGGCGTTGTGTAAAATGTTCGCTGATTTTGTTCAAGATCCAAATGGAGGTGCGAAGTGAAACGTTTCCATCAACCCGTGTCCTTTTCTTTGTTATTTGGCCTGGGAATTCTTTTCCTTGGAGGCTTTGGCTGCAGCCGCGCCTCCGGCCAGGCCCAGCTTGTTGAAGCCGTGCCCGCGCCGGTCCCCGAAGCGGTGGCAATCGCAAGGCCGACGGCGGAGGAGGTTCAACTTGCCGAGCGGGCCCTGGCAAGGTTTCTCGCAGGCGCGGATCCCGCAGTCAAAGAGATCAACGTGAAATATCCGGGTTTGATCGCGGTACGGGTCCCGCCCCGCAATACCGCCGTAATCCCGAACCTGGCCCCGTTCTTTCGGCAGAAGCATCAGGCCAATCTCGAAGTGGCCCGGCAGCGAAACATCGACGTTCTGTTCATGGGGGACTCCATCACCGATTTCTGGCGCAATCCGGAGGGAGACTATGCAGGCAAGCCTGTGTTGGACAAATATTTCGGTCATCTGAGAGTGGCGAATTTCGGCATCGCGGGAGACACAACACAGGGAGTCCTCTACCGTCTGCAGCATGGCGAAGGGCAGGGCTTCAGCCCCAAGGCGGTGATGCTCATGATCGGCACCAATAACACCGGCGGCGGATTTGGAGGAGAGGGCAACACGGCGGAAGAAATCGCAGAAGGGATCGGAGCCGTCGTTCTCGAACTGCAGAAGGATTTCCCGAAAGCGAAAATTCTTCTCCTGGGCATTTTCCCGCGGGGCACGCCGGACGATCCGGTTCGCGCAACCATAGCCAAAATCAACAGGATCATTTCAAGGCTGCATGACGGCGACCGCGTCCATTACCTGGACATCGGATCGAAATTCCTCGACGCCGAAGGAAACATACCCAGGGATGTCATGAGCGATGCGCTGCATCCGACGACAAAAGGATATGAAATCTGGGCGGAGGCCGTCAAAGAACCTCTGGCAAACCTGATGAAACAATAAGCGTGAAATTCTTGTTCGGTGCCGATCCGTCTTCGGCAGAAACGCAGGGGCGAACCTTATATCCGCCCCTATGTCGAATTCCTAACAAGCCAACAGCCGCTTGCATTTCAGCCTGTAAAATAGCAAACGGCGATGAATACGCGGCACGGGATTCATCCGGGAAGTCTTCCGGGCCTCCGGCTGCTTCGGCGGAAAATCGGATGGAACAGATTCATTCAGAACGTAAATATCGCTAGACCTTTGTTTCACTCCTTGGAGGAGGGAAGAACACAGCCGTTGGGACAGACGGTCAGCGTATGGATGTAGCGCAGCTTCCCGTTTTCCACCCGGAATATGTGGGAATCGGGCCAGCCGTTTTCATCGCCGAAATTCGCCAGGCCGACAACCGTTCCCATATCGGCATCGACGATAAAGCGCCGGTTGGTAATCTCCACACTGCCTTCCAGCGGAGGGCCCTCTGTGCAGGAGGCGTCCGGCTTATTCTCCGGATTGGTATAGATGCCGCCCTCGAGCCGGGCGCACGGAATGTTCCACGGCACCTTGTTTGGCGAGGAGGGATCCTTGAATACATCGAAATAAGCGTTTGCCACCCCGATCAAAGTCTGCCGGTCGCTTCTCATTTCGGGAGGAAGAATGCTCCAGTCCTCCTGTGGAGAATATTTCAGATAATTTGATGCATTGAAGAGCCAGTCGTCTTCGTCGGTAACAAGGGCTTCCACCTCGGCAATCGCATCCCCGGTGACTTTTAAACGCGTCCCGATAACATAAGGGTGATCTGTGTTCGCACTTATGATCTCCGAATAGGTCTCGCAGATTTCCGTGTCAAGCAGGCTGCGATGAAAATCGACAACCAGCGGTTCTTGCCAGATACCCTCCTTAAAAGTAATTTCTTTCCTGTTTTCAATATACTTCGCTCCTGGAGCAAGGGGCATTAAGGACGATTCCCCTTTCTTCAAAGAATCGATATAGACATCCACCTTCGCCTGGAGGCTCTCCCGCGTGCATGCATTTTGAGCCTCAGAAAACGATGCATCCTTGACCTGACAGGATAAAAGGCCACAAAGGAATGCAAGGACCGAAATTTTACGGAACATATCGCCTCCTTATGCAATCACCTGCAAGATGTATTATGTGCATTTCCGCCCGTCTAAGCCCATGGGACCACGGCGGAAAACTCTAGGCTTAGTCCCCTGCCGCCGCCGCCGGCAACTACCGCTTCTCCATTATTAACGGCTCTCCCGTCACCGGGTTGTCGTAATGGAAGGGAACAATAGACGTTTCAGGCCATAAAACCCATGCGGGCTCCATAACGGCATCGGGTCCCGTCGGATTTTCCGGATAGAGTACGGGAGCATCTGTCGGAATATAGCCGACCTTCGTGTGCGCCCAACCGTTTTCATAATCGGCATGCCACAATGGATTGTAATTCAGTATCTTGATCTTCCAGACACCGTCCTCTTTCACATAGGAATTTTCATAAATACCGCCTTCCCACCATTGCGTGGGTCCTCTGTTTTCCTTGCGGTCGGCTTCCCCCATCGGGGATTGTGATGTTACATGGGCTCCCGCCTGCATGAAAGCGCGGAATCTCGCCTGGGCCGTCTTGCGGTCCGGGGAAACGTGGATGACATCCTGCATCTGGAGATGATCGAGCAAAAATCCATGGACGGGTCCCGGCTTGCCGCCCGTGAATCCCTCTAAAAACGACTCGACATAAAGGCGGCGGACGCCTTCGTTTTTACCCCTGTAAATGCCTCCGGCGAAATGAACTTCTCCATCGTCGGCGAACAGATCGACAACATCTTCATAGAGGCATTTATCGATGTAGTACCCATACGCATAATGCAGATTGCGGATTGCCTGGGTGTCTTCCAGAACTCCCAGGCGATTGGACATTTGTTCCAACTTCTCGTCAAGCCCCGCATTCGAACATGATGCGGCGGTGATGAACGCTATTGCAAGGGCTGCAACCGCCCCCCAGCGAGGAATCCGGCGGCCGGATTCCAACTCCAACATACTGCGGAAAAATGCCGGCGTTGATCTAACGGCGTTCATAAGCCCCCCTGTTTGAATTGATTATCCCTATGCCGCATTATTCATGAAGGTTCATCGCGGGGCGGTCGGGGAGCGCAACGGTGTAAACATGCCTGGATCCCCCGCCGCAGTCGAAGCTTTCATGAATAATCCGGCTTAAGTACCGTGATAGTATCCCAATCAGGCCGTGATGGAGTAATATTCTTGCCCGAAGCTTTTTATGCTGACTCGCATGCGTTTCATCGAAATGGACATAAAAAGGACACAAATGCGGCGGCTGAATCGGAAATCTCTTCCCGACAATGCGGGCTAGGTAAATACTTTAGCCTGTTCAGCAGTGAAAGTGTTTTTTAAAAGAGCCGGGGTGTATTCTTTATCGGTGCAAGCTTTAGCCGGGAGGCCTCATGACAATCTTTGATGACATGCGGCAGCAGCTTGACCTGCTGAATGACGAAGAACTTCTCTCAATCCTTCGCGAACACGACGAGGAGCAATGGCGCCCCGAAGCCTTTGACATCGTGGCATCCATCCTCAGGGAGCGCGGCGTCGCCCTCGATACAGGCGCCGCGCAAAAAGAGGAAATTCCGGAGGATTTAGCGGGCCTGCATCTGGTCACTGTGGCAAGTTATTTTGACCATGTGGATGCCGAGGCCGATCTTGATGTGCTTGAGGCGAAGAATATAAGGGGATGGATCCTTAAGGAGAATGTCGCGGAGATGGAGGAGCCCTCCGCTGATGTGCGGTTAAAAGTGCTGCCCGAGGATCTAAATGCCGCTATAAAAATACTCGACGCCGGGCAGCCGCTGTCCCCGGATCTGCCGGATGAAATTGCGGGGCCTTCGTGTCCAAGGTGCGGTTCCAGAGAGATTGCCGAGGAGGAGGAGACTGTGGAATCTTACAGCGGATCGACGCGCAACCGCCGCTCATCGCCGCAGCAGATATGGCTTTACAGATGCAGAGCATGCGGCTACAAATGGTCGGAATCAAAAAACTGAACGGTTCCGGGACAAAATCGGGTCCGGCCGTCATTTAACCCGCATTATTGATGAAGGTTCGTCGCCGGAGCGGAAGCTTCGTTAATAATGCGTAAGGGACCAACTATGAAACTTCCGTCGATTGAGCAGGTGTATCAGCAGGCAGTACGCGCTGCCGGACGTTTTCCCGCTGTGCTGCTCTGCGCATTCTTGTGCGTCGTCGCCGCGCTGACCCTTATCGAGTCAGAGTTCCCGAAAGCCGGCGTTTCATATCCGATCATTCTGGCCTCTGCCCTCGGGGTCTTACTGTTGTCGGCGCTGGCGCTGAATGCCGAGAAAAGAAAATGGTCCCGCGCCCGTTCCTATGGCAGTCAAATGATTGGCCTGTTGTTGATCATCGGATACGCTTTCACGGTTCCGGCTAATCTGCCGGAGGCACCGGATGCGCATAGCGTACGATTTGCGCTTCTGGCATCCGGGGCGGTTCTTCTAGTGATGGTTTTGCCTTATCTGAAAAAAGGCAAACAGAACGGCTTCTGGCAATACAACAGGATTCTTTTCTTCCGCCTTTTTGTGACGGCTGTTTTCTCGGCAGTGCTTTTCGCGGGGCTGGCGATTGCTCTGGCTGCGCTGGACAACCTGTTCGGCGTTAACGTACCCGAAAGGCGGTACGGCGAGCTCTGGGTTGTGGTGGCGGGCTTGTTTGCGCCCTGGTTCTTTCTTTCAGGAATGCCGGAAGATCTGAACAGCCTCGATGGGATCGAAGAATACCCCAAGGGTTTGAAGATATTCGCACAATACATCCTGCTGTCGCTCGTAATCATCTACCTGGCGATTCTGTACGCGTATCTTTTCAAGATTCTGCTGCAGTGGAGTTGGCCGAAGGGGTGGGTCAGCAGCCTGATACTCGGATTCAGCGCGACGTCGATTCTCTCGCTTCTTTTGATGTATCCGGTTCGCGACCGTTCCGGAAACGCCTGGATTCGGGCCGCCGACAGATGGTTGTACATCGTGCTGATACCCTTAATCATTACCCTCTTTCTGGCGGTGGCCGAGAGAATCGGCGATTATGGATTCACGGAAAGCCGCTATGCGGGAATCGCTCTCGGCATCTGGCTCTCGGCTCAGGTGCTCTACTTCCTGTTCAGCAGAGCCAAGAGCATTAAATTCACAATCGGCTCATTGTGCGTACTTGCGTTCCTGATGAGCTTCGGGCCATGGGGGATGCTCAGCGTTGCCCGGAGGAGCCAGACGGGACGGCTGGCCGGACTGCTGGCGGACAATGAAATCCTGGCCGGCGGCAAGATTCAAAAGGGACACGCTGAGGTGTCGCATGAGGATGCGCAGGATATCACCTCTATAGTGAGCTACCTGTATCATGTTCACGGATATGATGGCATCCAGCCCTGGTTCGCGGACAAGCTTTATGTGGTCAATGAGCGGGGGAATTTTTCCCGCCTGCCTGTCGCCGATGTTCTCAAAAAAATGGAAGTGGAGTATGTCGATGATTGGAACAGGGATGTCTTATTATTCATCCTCGCTCCATCCAAGGCGGCAGACATTTCCGGCTGCAATCGGCTGCTCGGACGGCAAACCATAGGGAAAGCCCATCGGTTTGACGGCGGCGATATATCGTACACGGTGAATGAAAATATGGACACGCTGACTGTAACAACCGGCAGCAAGGACAGCGGATTGGAAACGGTGCGGTTTGATATCGGCGCCTTTGCGGAAAAGCTGCGGAGTGAGGTTGCCTATGCGGCTCCTTATACCATAAACAACATGGCGCCGGATACGATGACACTGGCGCAGGAGCGGAACGGACTCAAGGTCAAGCTTATCTTTCGAGATTTGCAACTGAGTCGCAGCCCCGGCAATAAGATTGTGTCTCGATTCACTGTCGACATTGCCTATTCAATACCGAAATAAGGAGGCGTTAATGAAAATATTCTGCGGTTTCCTTTTCTTGTCCGCAGCATTAATGGCCGCTTTCCCTCATGTCGTTGGAGGGAATGCAATGGAGAACGCCGAGGAGATATCCGGCGGCGACATTCCGTCTTTGATCATCGGGAAATGGACCATGCTCGATGAAAATGGATCGCTCAAAGCATCCCTGATTTTCAAAAACTCGCGCCACTACGAAATGACGGAAGTCCATGACGACGGATTTAAGGTGGGCCGAAAGGGAGAATATAAATTGGATGCCGCCGCGAAGCCTTGCGCTATCGACCTGTGCCTCGAAAAATGCGGGGCCGCTGGATCCGAATGGACGACCTATTTCGGAATCATGAGGCTTTTGTCCAAAGATAAAATGGAGATTCGAACATCTCCGTCCGATACCCGGCCCGGGGGATTTGATTCAGCGGACAAAAAATACACTATGATTCTGTCCCGGGATAACTAATTTATCGGAGGAAACAGTCCCTTTTCTTTTCGACCTCCTCCGAAACAAATGCTTTTCCCGGGGCTTGACCCGATTGATTATTTGAACTGAATCAATTCAAACGCATTGCCCGCATTGTCGCGGATAAAGACAAACACGATACCCGGCGTGTCGATCGGCCCCATCGCAATCTCCGCGCCTTTCGCTTTCAGCTCGTTGACGGCCGCATGGACATCGGGCACCTGAAAAGCCATGTGTGCAAGACCGTGGACGCGCAAATCGGCATTCGGATCGCGGCGGTGTTCAGGCAAGGGC
This sequence comes from uncultured Acidobacteriota bacterium, assembly GCA_964506795.1. Taxonomy (GTDB): domain Bacteria; phylum Acidobacteriota; class UBA6911; order UBA6911; family UBA6911; genus UBA6911. The sequence goes on from CAZDMR010000035.1 coordinate 7,596, forward strand.
CGGGCTCCTTCAACCTGGAACAACTCTATATAGCAGTTTCCGCGCTTGATGTGCACGATTTTCATCTTGTTGGCGGCGTCTTCGTTCATCCGAAGAACCACCTCGAAGCCGAACATTTTTTTATACCAGGCGGCCGATTCTTCGGCATCCGGCACGCTGATTCCCACATGATGATGCGTGATATCAAAACTCACAGCGCTGTCGTCCCCGCCGGCTAGAGTAGGCATGCTCATGGTTAACACTCCGATTAAAGTGAATAGTGAAAAGCATCCGGCTGTTGCATGAATCCTCTTGTGCATTCTCCCGCCTCCCGCTCGGTTTGGAATCTGTTACGAGCATGCAACACGATAATTCAAAGACATTAAAATGGAAAGATGTGGTTTGTCGATATGGGTGTTCGTAACTAGGATGGCGTGTGCGCCGCGCGCGGCGGTTATATCCAGGCGTTTGAGCGGAGATCGAAAAAGGTACGTGGAGACGCTTGACCTATAAGGATCCGCACACGCTGCAACGGGGATTTCTGTTTATTTTAAATTCCCGGAAAGTCATATCGTAGCCGCAAAAACAAAGCAACCTGCCCGCGAGGAGTCCCTCGAGATTCATGAGAAGCTTCAGAGTTTCGATGGATTGGATGGCCGCAATCACTCCCGGCACCGGTCCCAGTATTCCCTGCGGAGGGAGTTCGGATTCCATAGGGTTCCGGGGGAAGACGCATTCCAGACAGGGCGTTTCACCGGGGATAAAAGTGGTCGCCATGCCGTCGAGCTGATGCACGCCGCCGTAAATGAAGGGAATTCTTTTTTTGACGGATACGGCATTCAGGATTCTTCGGGTTTTCATATTATCCATGGCGTCCACAATCACGTCGCAGTCGCCGACAAGATCGGCGCAGTTTTGTTCCGTAATCTCCTCATGGACTGCTTCGATGGAGCATAGGGGATTGAGATTGCGCAGTTTTGTGAAGGCCGAATCGGATTTCCGCGCGCCGATATCGCCCGTCCAATGGATGATCTGCCGGTTCAGGTTTGAGTAGTCGACCGTGTCCCTGTCGACGATCTTCAAATAGCCGACGCCGGCAGCCGCCAGGTAGAAGGACGAAATGGATCCCAGGCCGCCGATCCCGGCCACAAACACTTTAGCGCGCTTTAACTTCAGCTGGCCCTCTTCTCCAATTTCGGGGATGATGATATTCCTGTTATATCGAAGCAATTCCTCATGTGTAAACTCCATTGGTTCCTCCTCGAAAGCCGCCCCGCGGCCCCCCCTTGACGCTCTTTTCTCCGCCAGTATATAGAAATTCTTCTCCGGCTGCCTACTCAATAGACAACCTCCGCACCATTTGCTAATGTGATTAGCATTACAAAAAATGATCCTGAGATCCGGGGCGATCCCATGCGAAAACCGAAGCAACCACACCGCGAAAACGACCTTTGGTACAAGGACGTCATTATCTACGAGCTTCATGTACGGGCCTTTTTCGACAGCAACGGAGACGGGATCGGAGATTTTCGCGGCCTGACGCAGCACCTTGATTACCTGCATGACTTGGGAATAACCGCTGTATGGCTGCTTCCCTTTTACCCATCGCCTCTTAAAGACGACGGGTACGATATCGCCGATTACACGAGCATCCATCCCAGCTATGGAAGCATGCAGGATTTTTCCGCGTTTCTTCGCGAAGCCCATCGCCGCGGCATCCGCGTGATTACCGAATTGGTTTTAAATCATACTTCCGACCAGCACGAGTGGTTCAAGCGGGCGCGGCTTTCCCCTCCGGGCAGCCGCTGGCGCGATTTTTATGTTTGGAGCAACACTCCCGATAAATTCAGCGACGCCCGCATCATCTTCAAGGATTTCGAAACTTCAAACTGGTCTTGGGATCACACGGCGCAAGCCTACTATTGGCACCGCTTTTATTCCCATCAGCCGGATTTGAACTACAATAATCCCGCCGTTCGCCGGGCGATGTTTCAGGTTGTGGATTTCTGGCTTGGATTGGGCGTGGACGGCCTCCGCCTGGATGCGGTTCCCTATCTTTTCGAGCGGGAGGGAACGAATTGCGAAAACCTGCCGGAGACGCATGGCTTTCTTAAAGATTTGCGGCGTCATGTTGACTCAAAATTCGGCGACCGGCTGCTGCTGGGAGAAGCGAACCAGTGGCCGGAGGACGCCAGCGCCTATTTCGGCAGCGGCGACGAATGCCACATGGCATTCCATTTTCCCCTCATGCCCCGGCTTTTCATGGCCATCAGAATGGAGGATCGTTTCCCGATCGTTGATATTCTGCAGCAAACTCCGCCCATTCCGGAAGCATGCCAGTGGGCGCTTTTTCTCCGCAATCACGACGAGTTGACCCTGGAAATGGTGACCGACGAAGAGCGCGATTATATGTATCGTGTGTACGCGAATGATAACCAGGCGCGAGTGAACCTGGGGATCCGCCGCCGGCTGGCGCCGCTTCTGAGCCAAAACAGACGCAAGACCGAACTCATGAATGCGCTGCTTTTTGCGCTGCCGGGGACCCCCGTTCTTTACTACGGCGACGAGATCGGAATGGGCGATAATATTTATCTCGGCGACCGCAACGGAGTGCGCACGCCGTTCCAATGGAGTCCCGACCGCAATGCCGGTTTTTCCGAGGCCACTCCTCAAAAGCTGTATCTTCCGGTCATCATCGATCCTGAGTATCACTATGAGACCTATAATGTGGAAGCGCAACAGAACAATCTCAGCTCCCAGCTTTGGTTCACAAAGAGGTTGATTGCGCTGAGGAAGCGCTATCCGGCGGCAAGCCGGGGCGAGACTCATCTGCTGTATCCCTCCAATCCCAAAATATTCGCGTTCATCCGCAGTTACAAGAACGAACGGGTTTTGTTTGCGGCGAATTTGTCGCGCTTCGCACAATCGGCGGAATTGGATCTTGGCCAATTCTGCGGCGCAACTCCCGTGGAAGCTTTCGGGCAGACCCGCTTCCCGAGCATCACCGACGACCCTTTCCTTCTCACTTTCGGCCCGCATTCCTTTTATGTCTTTGCGCTGCAGGCGCAGGAAGGATCGCCGGCGGTTCTTTCCGGCGCGGCGGGGGCGGCGCTGCCGGAGATCCATGTTTCCGGGACATGGCAAGAATTGCTGCGGGAAAAGGATTACGGGCGGCTGGCGGAAGCCGTGCGCGGCTATATCCGTCTTCGAAAGCGAACTGGAGACGGCGTGCGCACAGTTCAGAGAGCGGCGGTGAAGAGTCTTATTCCGCTCCCCGTTGGAGGCGCAAATGTAAATGCTGTATTCCTGCAAATGGAATACACCGAGGGTGAACCTGAGTTTTACACGGTCATTGTATGTTATGACGCCGGCGCCAAAGCGGAAAGGATTTTGAGCGAATTTCCTCAGGCCGCCATCGCGCGAATCCGCATGCAAGGACGGGAGCAACCCGGCGAAGGATTGTTGTACGACGCTCTTTGGGATGAGGAACTTACCGGTTTTCTGCTGCGCTCCATTCCGAGCAAGCGGGCCTATAAATCAAGCCGCGGCGAGATCCTGTTTTCCTCGACACCCTACCTGCGCAAAAAAATTGGGTCTATGGAACCGCCGCCGGAGGGAACGATCCTTCAATCGAGCGGGAACAATACATCGGTGGTTTTCGGCGACAAATTCGTTTTGAAGTTCTTCCATCGGATTGAACCGGGCGTCCACCCGGCGCTTGAAATAGGCCGATTTCTTTCGGGGCAGCGCTTCCCGTATGTTCCCCTCACGCTGGGCTCCATGGAATTTAGGCTTCCGGGCCAGGAGCCTTCAACCATGGGCATCCTTCATGAGTTTGTGCCCAACGAGGGAGATGCCTGGCAGTATACGCTGGACTTTCTGGCACGGTTTTATGAACGCGCCGTAACCATAGAATTTAACGAAGAGGACGCGGCGCTGATCCGCCAACCGCTTCAAAATCTTGTGAGAAGCGAATTGCCCGCGAAGGCCGTCGATATCATCGGGCCTTATCTGGAGTCGGCGCGCCTCATCGGGCGCCGCACCGCAGAATTGCATGTGGCGCTTTCGATGCCGACCGAGGATCCGGCGCTCAAAAACGAACCGCTGACGGAACTGCACCGCCGGGCGATGTACCATACCATTGCGGGGCAGGCGGATCACAGACTGGGGCTTCTGCGGAAGCGCCAGAGGGACCTGACGGAAGATGCGCAAACCCTCGTGTTCGATGTCCTGGATAAGCAGCGCGCTATGGAACGATTCGCCCGATCGGTCCTGAATCGCAAAATGGAAGGGCTGCGGATCCGATGCCACGGAGACTATCATTTGCAGCAGCTCCTTTACACAGGAAAGGACTTTATCATCATTGATGTCGAGGGCGAGCCGTTGCGTCTTCTTGGCCAGAGGCGCGTTAAGCACAGCCCCCTGCGCGATGTTGCGGGTATGCTGCGCTCTTTTCATTATGCCGCCTACGCGCCGCTTTACGGAAAATCCGCGAGCATACGCCCGGAGGACATTGCGAGTCTGATACACTGGGCTCGATTCTGGTGCGCCTGCACGGGAGCAGTATTCCTGAAATCCTACCTTGAATGGATCGGCCCCTCCCTGCTGCCCAGGTCCTTCGATGATGTGCGCGGGTTGCTGGAGATTTACATGCTGGAGAAGGCGTTGTTTGAAATCGGCTACGAGCTCGAGCATCGTCCGCAGTGGGTCCGGATCCCGCTGGAAGGGATCCTGCAGCTTCTAGAAAATACTTGACCCGGAGTATTCCTGAAGCTTCTACTGCGGCGGCTCCGGACAGCCTTGCGGATACGGGCGGCTGGAGCGCAGTAGAAGAATTTATGGAAAAGGGGATCCCAAAGACGGTTGTGATACCCGGTGGATCATCGTCCTTTCGCCGGGAGAATGAGGGCCGGCGACGGCGAAAGGGGAGAATGCTATGGAGAAATCTGTTTGCGTTCATGCGCATTTTTACCAGCCGCCGCGCGAGAATCCATGGTTGGAAACGATTGAATACCAGGAATCGGCATATCCCTATCATGATTGGAACCGGCGAATCACGACGGAATGTTATCAGCCCAACAGCGCCGCGCGCATTCTGGATGAAAAAGGCCGCATTGAGCGGATTGTAAACAACTATTCCTGGATGAGTTTTAATTTCGGTCCCACGCTGCTCTCTTGGCTCGAAACAGAGGATCCCTTAACGTACCGCCGGATCCTGGAGGCGGACGAGCAGAGCCGCGAACGCTTTTCGGGACACGGATCCGCGCTGGCGCAGGGATACAATCACGCCATACTCCCCCTTTGCAGCCGGCGCGACAAAACGACTCAGATGCTTTGGGGAATCCGGGATTTCTCGCGCCGTTTCGGCCGGCGGCCGGAGAGCCTGTGGCTTCCGGAAACGGCGGTCGATCTGGAGACATTGGACCTGATGGCTCAGATGGGATTAAGGTTCGCCGTTCTTGCCCCGCATCAAGCAAAGAGAGTGCGCAAAAGAAGCGAGCGCGCCTGGCGCGCCGTCAGTGAACAAACCCTCGATCCCTCTGTGCCCTACGAGATAGCCCTCCCTTCCGGCCGCCGCCTGGCGCTGTTCTTTTACGACGGGCCGATTTCGCATGCCGTGGGATTCGAAAAGCTGCTGAACGACGGGGAAGCTTTTGTAAACAGGCTCGTAGAACGCTTTCACGAAGAGAAAGAACGGCCGCAAATAGTTCACATAGCCGTAGACGGAGAAACTTTCGGACATCACCACAAATTCGGCGAAATGGCGCTGGCCTATGCTTTGAATGCCATAGAGTCGAGGAAGCTCGCCCGATTGACGAATTACGGAGAGTATTTGGAGAGGCATCCGCCGACGCACCTGGTCGATATTCATGAAAACAGCTCCTGGAGCTGCCCCCACAAGCTCGGCCGCTGGAAAAGCGACTGCGGCTGCAGCACGGGCGCGCACCCCGGTTGGAAGCAGGCGTGGCGCGCACCGTTGCGCGAGGCCTTGGACTGGCTGAGGGATCATCTGGAAAGGCCGTACATCGTGGAGGCCGCCGCTCTGTTGAAAGATCCGTGGCTCGCCCGCAACGATTATATCGACGTGATCCTGGACCGTTCGCGCGATTCAGTCGAACGCTTCCTGGCTGAACACAGGACTCGCGAGCTAAGCCGTGGGGAGCAGGTGCGGGTCCTGAAGCTTATGGAGCTTCAGAGGCACGCGATGCTGATGTATACCAGCTGCGGATGGTTTTTCGATGACATTTCCGGGATCGAAACTATTCAAATCCTGCAGTACGCGGGCCGCGCCATCCAGCTGGGGGAGGAGCTTTTCGGCGAGAACGCTGTCGAAGCGCATTTTCTGAATATACTGGAAAAGGCTGCAAGCAATGTGCCCGAGTTTGAGAACGGCCGCCGCGTGTATGAGAAATCAGTCAAGCCTGCGGTGGTGGATGCGAAGAAGGCCTCAGGGCACTACGCCGTAAGCTCCCTCTTTCAGGAGTATGAGGGAAAGTCCCGAATGTATTCCTATTTTGTGGATCGCAAGTCCTGCCGAAGATTGCATAGCGGCGAAGCCAGGCTGCACATAGGGCATTGCGCCATGACGTCCGAAATCACGTGGGAGGCTTCAGAATGGCAATATGCGGTTTTGCACCTCGGAGACCATAATCTTCGCGGAGGTGTCCGGGAATGGATCGGGGATGGATCGGAGGAGAAAATCATCGGCGAAATGGGCGCCGCGTTTGAAGCTGAAAATCTCGCGGGAGCTGGCCGCCTCATTGAACAGCATTTCGGGGAATTCCTTTTCTCTCTGGGCTCTTTGTTCAGGGACGAGCAGCGGCGGATCTTGGATATCCTTCTCGAGTCCGCAAACGAGGAACTGGAGGAATTAAACCGGCGGACGTTTGAACGGACCGCTCCCCTTATGCGTTATAGGAAGAACCTCGGACTGGCGCCGCCGCTTCACTTCAGTAACATTGCGTCGTCGGTGCTCAATTCCCGGCTGCTGCGCGCCCTTGAGTCTCCGGAGACCGTTGAAAGCGGCGCAATGGAATTGCTTGAAGCGGCTGCGTTTTGGGAGGTCCCGCTGGACAGGGAAAGATTGGAGTTTGCCTTTCGTCGAACGATGGAAACTCTGGCGGAGACCTGCCGCGGCCGTCCGGGAGATCGGGCGGCGTTGAAGAAGCTTGCCTCCGCCGTAAGGCTGTCTCAAGAACTGCCCTTCACCGTCAACCTGTATCGCGCTCAGAATTTTTATTATGATCTGTTGAAGGGCGGATATCCTGAAATAATGAAGAAAGCCGACAGCGGGGATGAAAACGCTGCGATGTGGGTTAAAGAATTCAGAGAGCTCGCGGAAAGGCTTTACGTGAAGGTTGAATAAAGACCGCGGGGAGACGGCGGCCTTCCTTGCAAGGGCGCTTTAGTTTTCCCCCGGAAGAATTCGAATGGCTTATGAAAATTGCAATTCTTACCAATGAGTATCCGCCGAATATTTATGGCGGAGCCGGCGTTCATGTTCAGTACCTTGTGCGGGAATTGACGAGCGGGCAGGGAAACGGAGCGGATGTCCATGTGCTCTGTTTTGGGGACCAGAATTTGCGGGGGAAAAACCTCCGTGTGCGGGGCGTCGATCTCGACCTCCCATACGCGGTGCAGGGATTGAAGCATCCCCAGCTCCTGCGGATTCTGATCCGGGATGCGGCCATGACGGGCGCTTTGGACGCCGCCGACATCCTCCATTGCCACACATGGTACACGCATCTTGCAGGGTGTATCCTCAAGCAGCTGGTCGGAGGCAAACTGGTTCTCACCACCCATTCACTCGAACCTCATCGCCCCTGGAAAGCAGAGCAGCTCGGACCGGTCTACAACGCAAGTTCGTGGATTGAGAAGACCGCTTACGAGAATGCCGACGGCGTCATCGCGGTTTCGCAGTCCATGAAAGATGATGTGCGCGAGCTCTACGGGGTGCCGGAAGAAAAAATCCACGTGATCCCCAACGGCATCGATGTCGACGAATACCGGCCCCTGAGGAATCCCGGCGCGCTTCGTCGATACGGCATCGATTGCGATAAACCCTTCATCCTTTTTGTAGGGCGCATGACGCGGCAGAAAGGCATTCTGCATCTCTTAAATGCGGTTCCCCATATACGAACAGACGCCCAAATAGTGCTGTGCGCGGGCGCCGCGGATACCAGAAGCCTGGAAGAAGAAATATCAGCAAGGATTGAAGAGGTCCGGCGGCAGAGCGGAAAAAAAGTCGTCTGGATCCCGCAGCTTGTCCGCAAGCCGGACATCATAAATATCTATAGCGAAGCGGCATTGTTTGTCTGTCCGTCGATATATGAACCCTTTGGAATTATTAATCTCGAAGCTATGTCGTGCGGCACCCCCGTCGTGGCCTCTGCTGTCGGCGGCATCCCCGAAGTAGTGGTGCACGGGGAAACCGGGTTGCTCGTTCCTTTCGCGCCGTCGGATCAAGGGAACCCGGAACCAAAAGACCCGGACCGATTCTCGCGCGATCTCGCTGCGGCCGTAGATTCCCTGTTGAGCGAGCCGGAGAGAATCGAGCGAATGCGCAGCCAGGCAAGGCTTCACGTGGAAACCTCCTTCAGTTGGAAGAGCATCGCCCGGCAAACCCTCAATTTTTACCGGGAGCTACGGTAACAGGCCGCGGAAAAAGTACAACAAGCCGGATGTGCTTTTTCCACGGGCTGCTGAACCCGTCTTGCAGTTGTTTCCGGTGGCGTTGGTATGTTATAAGTTTTACTTAACCGTTGAGTGACATTCATGAATGACATTACGGTTGGATGTTTTGCCTCCCGGTTATAAAGCTCTCGGCGATGGAGGAAGTTTTTAACCCGCAGCTGCGACCGCAGGAATAAGCCCCGCTGCAGAGACAATAAAAATCCGGACTAATATTCGCCGTAGGCCGGGAATGCAAAGGGAGCGCTTATTTGAGTTCCCCTACGTTTGGAGTATGCCGGTTTAACAAATAAAGGAAAGAGGCCGCTCATGGCTGATGTATACGAAAAACTAAAGAAAGCGATGTTTGATCTATCCAAAGATCAAAATCTGCTTTCTGAGCCCGTCAGAGTGAAAGCCCGTCCTCTTACTACAGAAGAGGCGATCGGCAATCCGGAAGCGGACGATTTTCCGCTCCAAAAAGGCAAAGAAAAGTTGATGCAGGCGGAATTCCTGGGCGCGAAGGGGCAGGCTTTTACGGATCGCTACGGTGATTTCGAGGGAATCCTGGAAGATATCTTGAAAATGGGTCTGGATAACAATTTCAGAAGGGCGGTGTTCATATCCACGATGAATGCCGTTTTGCGCTACCTGGGTCGGGTTGAAGGGACTATACATTGCCGCAATCAAGAACCTGCGGAATGCGGTAAAGAAATGGCGGCGCATATTCTAAACAAATACGGCAAAGTCAAAGTGACTCTCATAGGTTTTCAGCCGCGCATAGCGGAGTCGCTCGCCCCTAATTTCCCGCTGCGCGTTTTGGACCTCGATGTGGACAACATCGGAGCCAAAAAATTTGGGGTAACGATTGAAGGGCCGGAACAGACCGAAGCAGCCATTGATTGGGCGGATTTTCTGGCAGTCACGGGAACAACCGTTGTCAACGGGAGCATTGAAATGTTCCTAAGAGAAAAACCCTACCTATTCTATGGCACCACCATTGCGGGAGCCGCTTACCTGATGGGGTGGGAACGGTTCTGTGCCCGGAGCCACTAAAATCCGGTGGTTTTGGGCGGATTTAACAGCGGAAAAGCATTAAAAGTCTTTGATTGGCCCGGCAATCGGGCAATAATAGGCGCTATCGCGCTGGATTAAATTCAAGTTATAACTTTTCAAAGTTGTGATGGAGGTGGTATGGCTCTTAATTCAGAGAAAGGCTCCAAAAGCAAAGATGTCCCGCAGCAAAACAAAATGACCAAGGAGGAATTGCTGGCAAAGGCCTATAAACCGGCCAAAGACGCAATGAGACTTCATCCGTTTTATAAGGGGAAATTGGAAACCTCCCCGAAGTGCTGTATTCGGGACTTTGATGATTTTGCGATTTGGTACACGCCGGGAGTGGCTGAAGTTTGTAAAGATATCCATGATAATCCTGAAAAAGTATACACACACACCAATAAAGCGAATACAGTGGCCGTAGTCTCCGATGGGACTCGGGTCCTGGGGCTGGGGGATATCGGACCGGAAGCGGGCTTGCCGGTCATGGAAGGCAAATGCATTCTTTTCAAATATCTCGGCGGGGTGGATGCATTCCCTATCTGCTTGGATACAAAGGATCCCGATGAAATTATCAGGACCGTAGAAATTCTTCAACCATCCTTCGGGGGAATTAATCTCGAGGATCTTTCTCAACCCAAGTGTTTTTATATTCTTGCCGAACTGCGGCGGCGATCCAGAATCCCGGTCTGGCATGACGATCAGCAGGGGACGGCTACCGTTTGCCTGGCGGGGCTGATCAATGCGTTAAAGATTGTGGGCAAGAGAATCGAGGATGTTCGGATTACGCTGGTCGGCTCGGGAGCCGCAAACATTCGCATCGGCACATTATATATGGCTTATGGAGCCAAGCCCGGAAACCTGATTTTTGTAGACAGCAAGGGGACGCTCCACCGGGGCCGTACGGAACTCAAGGAAACCCATAAAGAAAAATGGGAAATGTGCCAGATTACCAACAAGGACAATCTAATCGGCGGAGTTGCCGAGGCCATGAGAGGAGCGGATATATTATCAGCCGCGTCGACGCCGGGGCCGGATACGATAAAAAAGGAATGGATCGCCGGTATGGCTAAGGATCCGATCGTGTTTGCTACAGCCAATCCCATTCCGGAAATATGGCCGTGGGAGGCAAAGGAAGCAGGCGCGCTCGTCATCGGAACGGGCCGTTCGGATTTCCCCAATCAAATAAACAACTCCCTTGGTTTTCCCGGAATTTTTAGAGGCACCTTGGATGTTGCCGCCAAAACCATTACCGACGGCATGTGTATCGCGGCCGCTGCGGAACTCGCGAAATACGCGGAAGATAATGGTCTGAACGCGGATTACATTATCCCCAAAATGGACGAGCCTGATGTTTTTGTGCGCGAAGCAGTTGCTGTCGGCTTGAAGGCTATCGAAGAAGGTGTCGCGCAGAAACCTCAAACGCGGGATCAGCTATATAAACAGGCTGAGGCGATGATTTCCCGCGCAAGGAAGGAAACCCATTTAAAAATGAGGGAGAAAATTATTCCTCCTGCCGAGGAATAACAAGATTGGGAACCGTCCCGCAACCGTAAAGCAGGAGGCAAACAACCCGCGGGCTCGACGAAGTCTCTTTCAACAGGGGCGCGTGTATCTTCCACCCCCCGGTAAACAATGAAAGGCTGCCCATGGCTTGGGCAGCCTTCAATATCGGGGAGGATAATGGCCCTTTTAGGTTATTTCTGCGCTTGAAAAATCTTTGGGTCAAAAGTCTGATTGAATCCCCATTTGGATGCATTCAGGATCCAATGTGCTATAAAAGCTTGCCCGCTTCCCTCCAGTGAATAGCTTAATTCGTAGCGTTGCGGAAGCGTAATGCCTCCGATTCTCTTAAATTCATCGAATTTTTCCACGAGCTTGTAGAAAGAATCCGGACGCTGCTGGCCGATCATCATTGAGCCGTTGGGATTTTGGGCCTTAACTGAATCGGGTTCATCAAAAGCGTCAAAAGTATCCGGATTTCCGATTGTTGAGTCAGCGCTTGTTTGCACGGTGTATTCCGTCCTTACATGCCGGAAAGTCCCCGGCTCAAAGTACATTCGGATCTTCATTTCTCCCAATGTGTTCTTGGGACGGTATTGAAGTTCATAAAGCTCACGGTCATCAATTTTTGTCTTCCGATATTTCAAGTCCGCTTGTTTTTCTTCTATATTAAGCAAGGGCCATGAAGAGGATAGAACGCCGCCGATTAGACCTTCCTTCATTATTCCATTGAAACGATAGAGGAAGTCGGCGATGGGAGACTTCTGCCCGGGGCTGATATGCCCAACGGTGACGTCGTTGCCGTCATAGGCAAAATACTCCCCGGGATAATTGATGTCTCCATATTTCATCACAATCCCCAGCTTTGGTCCCTCCGAGACGAACATCGAGGTGCCTGTCATCTTTCCCACGGCGCCCTGGACAAACTCGACTTCGGTGGTTCCCACGAAGGTCCGAGAATTAATCTTTGCCAGGTATTCCTGACGGCCGATGGATTTAATGTGCGCCGCCACCAATTTTTCTGGATTTAGATCTTCATTCTCTGCAAAGGATTCTTCGGACAGCGAAACAAGCAGAGAAAGACACAAAAAGCTGATTAATAAAGTAAAGAAGGTTTTTCTCCCCATTAAATCCTCCCGATTATCATGCTTCTTTATATGTGCATCCCTGAATCAAAAACAAACTGACGAATCGTTCCTTGGTTGCAAGCCACGCTGAAAACTTATGGATAGATAAATCCCCTAAAATTAAACAATGTATTTAGATGCTATCTCTTCATCCTGGGTTCATTTATTATTGTTTTCGCGCAGCAGGTCCCTGTAAACTCTAAAACAGCCGCTCTTACAACCGGCATTTTGAATTAGCTGCCGTTAGTGCGCAGCTTCCAAACCGTCGGCGATCACCTCCCGGCAACAGGCATATCCAGAGTAAATTATTGAATCCACGTTGTTTAAATAAAATTTCCTCGCGCTCTGCCAAAATTTATATACAAAATACTATACGTTAATCCTCCGGTTAATGTTACAGGGGCTGCGCACCGCGCGGCTTCCGCTGCGCTGGATGATTTGGGAAATTCTACTCCGGTCGCGGGACACGGCTTATGGCAGTTTTTATGGCAGTCCGGCGGCATAAAACTTGGCGCAAAATACAGCCTAATGGCCGAGCTTCGTCCTTCCGATGCGCTATCTGACGGCAAAAGGCGCAAGACGGAGGCCGCCGGAGAATGTAGTACAATGAAAAAAAACGCAAATAAGCAAGCAACCATATATCACTGTCCTAATTGCGGAGCCCCTCTGGCGCCCGACAGCTTGATATGCCGCTACTGCGGTTCCCCGGTGGCGGTCCAGGTCTGCCCCCGCTGTTTTGGCATATGCTCCGCGGCAATGAAATACTGTCCGCATTGCGGCGCTCGGCTTACAAAGTCTCAACCTGAGAAAACGGGGCTGCAGTGCCCCCGCTGCAAAAGCAAGCTGGTTTTAATCAAGGTCGGCGGGCATACAATGCATATGTGCGAACGCTGCGGAGGCCTCTGGTTAAACAAAGCAGACTTTCACGATATTTGCACTCAAACGGAAGAGCAGGAAGCAGTGCTGGGACTCCAGAAAACATTGAATATCCCGGCTCCGCTGAATCGAAGGCCGAAGCGGACTTATATACCTTGTCCGGAATGCGGGAAGCTCATGAATCACAGAAATTTCGCCCACTGTTCCGGAGTTGTGCTGGATTGGTGCGCAGAACACGGAAATTGGTTCGATCGGAACGAGCTGCAGCGCATCGTCGCTTTTATCCGGAACGGCGGGCTGCGCAAAGCGCGGGAACGCAAACTATCGGAATTAAAGGAGCGGGAAGCCGATTTGCGGAGGCGGGAACTTCAAGGAGCAATCCTTCGCAACCGCTTGGATTCCGGATTGAGGGGGGATGAATTCCGAAGCGGCAGCGATGCTCTTTTAAAAGTGCTGAACGGGATATTCGGCTGATCAATCAGGCCGCAAGCATTATCTTCCGCTATTTCGGGATGGGCGGCGGCGTATCGCCGAATAGTCTTTCAATCTCCGGCACCCGGCCTGCGGGGAGCCAGTTCGCCATTCCTCGGGTCCATACCAGAGTTTCACGGCTCAGTTTGCCGGAAGAGGCCTGCGCGGACAGCGACTTCAAGTCAAACGGACCGGTTTGCCGACCTTCCACGGCAACGAAGTAGGAACTGGGTCCGGGGATCGGAGGAGGCGCGGGGCTTTGCAAGCCGGCGACTGCCTGCGTTATGGGTTGCGCCATGGCAACTCCCATCCCGACACCCGCCGCCGCCGCGGCAAGGCCGCCTGGGTTGTTGGCCGCATCAGGGATTGAATCGGCGATATTGAATTGGGTATAGGCCGCAAGGTTGCCAACCACTCCCATGCCGCTGCGTTTATCGAGCGCGGCGGAGACCTCCGCGGGCAGGGAAATGTTTTCCACAAGCAGTTTTTCCAGCCGCAGCCCGTAGCTTTCAAATTCTGGCCCGATGCGCTTGGACAGAAGCTCGGCCAATTCGCCGTAATTTGCGGCAAGGTCGAGAACAGGAATGTTATGCCGGGTGACGGTATCGGCAAAACGGGAGACAATCAGATTCCGCAGTTGCTCGACTATCTCGTCGAGAACAAAGCGGCCGTCTGTGCCGACAATTTCGCGGATTAAAGCGGCGGGATCGTTCACGCGGATCGCATAGGTTCCGTAAGCCCGCAGCCGCACCGGCCCGAATTCGGCATCGCGCAGCATGATTGGATTCATGGTGCCCCATTTAAGATCGGTGAACTGCCGGGTGGAGCAAAAATAAACCTCCGCCAGAAACGGGCTGTTGAATCCGTACTTCCAGCCCTGCAGGGTCGACAGGATGGGCATATTCTGCGTTTCCAGCGTAACCATGCCGGGATAAAAAATGTCGGCTATTTTTCCCTCGTTGATAAAAACCGCCGCCTGTCCCTCCCTGACGGTGAGTTGTGCGCCGTATTTAATCTGATTATTGTATCTTTCAAACCTGTAGACCAGCGTATCGCTGGAATCGTCGATCCACTGGACAATATCAACAAACTCGCCTTGCGCCTTGGCCCAGATGCCCATTTTTTATGCTCCTTTAGCAAATAGAGTAATCCTCACGGGATTTATCGGCCGGCAAAGACTATGGACATAGGAATAATTTAATTTCAGTGGCCGTTACCGGAATTGCGGAGCGGAGGCTTTATAAAGAACAGGGTCACGGCGCCCAGAGCGCACCAGGCTGCGATTATATGAAAAACGCCCTGATATCCGTATCCGCTATCGTACAGCCATCCGGCGGCAGAGGGCGTAACGGAACTCATAGTGGTATTGATCGCAATAGCCAATCCTGCCAGCGATGCGAAGGCTTTGGTGCCGTAGTAGTTGCTCAACACCGACGCCAGGCAGACCACGCCTCCTCCGAAACCCATCCCCAGGCACACCGACACCGCAACAAGCAGCGAAGTCGTGCCGGCCTGCATTGTCAGCGACATGCCTGCGCCGAATAGGGCTATAAAGGCAGTCCACAGGTAGCGAGGATCGATACGGTCGCCCAGCGCACCGACGATGCCCTTGGAGATGAGGCCGGCCAGCGCCATCATGCTGATG
The DNA here is from genome assembly GCA_964506795.1 of uncultured Acidobacteriota bacterium. Taxonomy (GTDB): domain Bacteria; phylum Acidobacteriota; class UBA6911; order UBA6911; family UBA6911; genus UBA6911. The sequence goes on from CAZDMR010000035.1 coordinate 22,923, forward strand.
GCCCAGGAAGCGGCTTCGCGCGTGTGTCCCAGATCCTGCAGATGAACCACACCATGCGCAATAAAAACCGTATAGCCGAAGCTCATGCCCAACTGCGAGAACATCATCATCCAGAAGGTTCGTCCCGACAACGCCTCCCGATAGGACCAGGTCTCGGCGGTGATGTGGACCGCCCCTTTCCATGGCCGGATGGAGCGCTTCTTTCCCTGAACCGGCGCTGCTCCGCCGTCCGGCTCCTGCCCCAGATCCTCCGGTTTTTCTTTTATAAAAGCCAATGCGGCCAGCGCGGCGGCGAAGGCGATCGCCGCAATAAACCACCACCCCATGCGCCAGTCCCCGCCGGCGGCAGTGATGACGCGATTCAGCAGGGGCGACGCAACAAATCCGCCTACGGCGCTGGCTGTGCTGATGATTGCCAGGACCAGCGCGCGCCTGCGGACGAACCATTTGGCAAGCCCCGCCTGTGCCCCGATTATGCCGCCGGCCGATACTCCCAGAGCGACGACGACTCCAAATGCAAGCGCTGCCTGCCAGCCCGCATTCACGACTGTCGCCATGAGCACCGCTCCGGCAAGAACAAGCAGGCTGCCCGCGAACAGAGTCAAGCGCACCCCGAATCGATTAACGCAGACGGCAACCAGCGGGCCGGGAAGGCCGGACATGATCGTAAAGAGCGAAAAAAGAATTCCGAGTGTTTGCCGGTCCAGGTTGAGATCGCGCATCATCACCGCGTTGACTACGCTCGATCCATAAAACGGGAAAGCCAGATTTACAAAGACGATAAGCCAGAATATGGAAAGCAGCCTCCAGCCGTAAAACCCCGGATTCGGCATTCGCGTCTCCCTCTTTGGATCTGTTCTTCAATCCGTCGGTGGGCGCAGTATAGCATCGGCCGGACCGGCGCCGGCCCGTTTTTCATTTTTTTCTAATAAATTCAGCGGCAACGGCGTCTAATAGATGAAGGTGCAAGAAAAACGACATTTGCTTATTGAATTCGCGGAATAACGGAGGCTGACCGCTATGACCAAGAGCAGATTCTATTTTGCTTTTCCGCTATTTCTTATATTTATCCTGTGCATAGGGCTTAACGTCGGGGGGCCGATACAGGAGGCTTCCGCGCCGAAATCGCCGGAATGGGGCGGCGATTTTGCCGATGGATGGCGGCAATTTGAAGAAATGACCGAGAACCAGAAGTATGAGGCAGCTTCCTCTTTGATTGAAAAGATGCTTGAAAAAGCAATCGCGCAAAAGAACAGCGGGGAATGGACGCGCTGCTTGATACGCACCACTCAACTCCGGACGGCGCTGCACGGCTACGAAACTGCCGTCCGCTTCCTCAAAGAGCAGCACTGGCCCGAGGATGGCTCGGACGCGTCCGTGCTGGACCTGTTTTATGCCCACTCTCTTGTTGTTTATGCGAGCAGCTATTCCTGGGAAATTAACAAGCGCGAACGCGTGGACACAAAAGGAACCGTTGATCTGAAAGCCTGGACGCGCGATCAGATTTACGAAGAAGCTCGCAAAGCCTATGAGGGCGTCTGGAAAAACCGGGTTCAACTGGGCGATAGGGCCAACACCGAATGGAAGGAATACCTCAATCTTAATACGTACCCGCCTGGAATCCGGCCGACTCTGAGAGATGCGGTTTCTTATCTTTTCGTTGAAATGCTCGCCGATACCAATGGCTGGAAGCCTGAGCAGCTCAATGAAATCTACCGGCTCAATCTCAAGGACCTGATCGGCGAAGCCGGCGGACAATCCGTCCTTGCCGATCCTGACCGCCATCCGCTTGAAAAGATTAGCTGCATTCTGGCGGACCTGGAAAGCTGGCACAATCGTAAAGAAGAAAGAGAAGCAGCTCTGGAAGCCAGACTCGAACGATGCCGGCAGCTTCATCAGCGTTTTGAGGAAGCGGAAGACAGAAAAGCGATCCAGGATGATTTGGAGAATCGGCTCCATTCCTTAACCGATATCCCCTGGTGGTCCGAAGGAATGGCCCAACTGGCGGAATTTATCCGCGGGGGCGATGAACCGGATGCTTTGATTCGAGCGCGGCAAATTGCGGTTCAGGGTAGAAAGCGTTTTCCGGAATCTGTAGGCGGAAAACACTGCCTGTCGATACAAAAATACATAGAGGCGCCGCATTACAACATCGACGGGATGCAAAACGATAATCCAAAGAAAAAATCCCTGCGGGTGACCCATAAGAATTTGGATAGAGTGTTTTTCAGGGCTTACCCGGTCGACCTGATGAACCAAATAGAAACATCGGATGATTTCAGTTTTCTTCCCTCCGGTCGGGACCTGGAAAATTTTATATCCCGGAATTCTCCTGTCCATGAATGGGAAGCGCCTCTCCCGGCGACGCCGGATTACCGCATGCATAAAACTTTTGTCGTCCCGCCTATAACGGCTCCGGGAACTTACCTGATTGTCGCCTCCGCGCGCCGGGGATTCGAAAAAGAAAATAACCTGCTTCATGGCATAGCGATGACCATAGGAGATCTTGTGCTGGTCGTCAGGCAGGAAAGCGGAGAGGTTGAAATTACGGTTCTTCACGGCTCCAACGGCAAACCCTTGGCCGGCGCCGAGGTAATGCTTTACCGGTATGACTATGGAAAGCGGCACCGGCGGACCGAATCCGTTTTGAGCGACAAGCGGGGAATGGCCCGATTCAGCCTCGGCGAACCGCGGAACGCCCGCTACTTCCTGGTTGCCCGGTATGGCGATCAAATCGCCTATGACCCGCAGCAGCTCCATTATTACGCGCGCAATCGGCGCGAACAACATACCGCAACGTTGTTATTCACGGACCGCAGCATTTATCGCCCGCTGCAGAAGCTGTACTGGAAGGCAGTTCTTTATACGTCCGATCCCGATGAAATCCGTTTTGAGACTTCGCCCGCAAGCACTTTCACCGTGCTGCTCAAAGACATGAATCATCAAGTGGTGGGATCAAAGACGGTAACGACCAACAGCTACGGCACCGCGTCCGGCGAATTCTTTATCCCGGCGGGGCGGACGCTGGGGCAATGGTACCTGGAAAGCTCGCGCAGCGGCCGGACCGGCGTCCGAGTGGAAGAATACAAGCGGCCCACTTTTGAAGCCGAAATGCTGGATCCGGAGGAGCCGCTGCGTCTCAACAGGCCGGCAGTGATAAAAGGCCAGGCCAAATACTATTTTGGGCTTCCGGTCACGGGCGGCCGGGCCAAGTGGGTGGTGCGGCGGCAGGCAATAATTCCAATGTGGTGGGGCTATTCTCTACGAATAGGCTACGATTTCCGTTCTTCGCGCTCGCAAATAATCGACGGCGGTACCGAAGCGCTGAAAGAAGACGGGACTTTTTCCTTCACTTTCCTGCCCGAAGCGGATGAAAGGCTGGGAAAAAACAAAGATATCAGCTACCGATACTCTGTTTCCGTGGATGTCACCGACGAAGGGGGAGAAACGCGTTCCGCCGCGCGGTCTTTCCGGCTTGGATTTGTTTCCATCGAGGCCGAGGCCTCGCCGGACAAGTCATTTTTCCTTGAAGAGACGCCGGTTAGTTTAAATGTCCGGCGCAGAAGCCTTGACGGTGTTCCAAAATCCGGAAAAGGAAATTGGAAAATTGTGTCTTTGAAAGGCCCGCTCGAAACGCTTCTTCCCGCGGAGCAGCCGGTTTTCATCCCCGAAGAATTAAAAGACAGGATCGGCTATCGAACGCCGGGAGACCTGGAAAGGGAGCGCTGGCAGCCCAACTATGATCCTGAAGAAATTTTGACCCAGTGGGAGGAAGGCCCCGTGCGGGCTTCCGGATCGGTCTTACATGACGAAAAAGGGGAAGCTCGGATTTGTGCTCCCCATTTGGCGGCAGGCGCCTACCGGTTGATTTATGAAACCATTGATGATTTTGGCGAAAAATGCGAGCTCAAGAAAAATTTTATTGTCGCCGCGGCAACCTTGAACCTGCCGCTGCCTGCAATGTTTTTGCTCGAAGATTCTCCGGTCAAAGTTGGAGATACGGCGCGATTGCTGGTTCATTCGGGAATCAAAGATCAGTTCATGGTTTTCGAGACCTACCGCGATGGTAAATGCATCCGGCGGCAGGAATTGAATTCGGGGGAAAATCCCTCGATTCTTGAAATCCCCATCACGGAAAAGGACCGCGGAGGACTGGGATTCGCTTTAACTCTCCTGCGCGACAACCAGTTTGTCCGGCTCACAAGCTCCATGATGGTTCCATGGGACAACAAGGAGCTGAAAGTCGAATTTTCCACATTCCGCAACCGGCTTCGGCCCGGCAATGAGGAAAAGTGGAGTGTTAGAGTAACCGGGCCCGCTGGGAGAGACGTTGCCGTTCCCGCGGCGGAGCTGCTGGCTTACATGTACGACCGGAGCCTAGATGCATTTGCCTCCCATTCACCGTCTAATCCTATCCATCTTTACCCCAACAGGAATCAAACGATACAGGCGCGAAGCAGCATATCCGAGGCGAATCATCTCTCGATTGGAAGCAGCGGATTTAATCATCCTCCCAGCGCGCCGCATCTGATTGGAGACCGGCTGCAATTCTATAGCGGGTACGGTATCGGCGGAGTGGGGAGGAGACAACCCATACGAATAGGAGGAAACTTGCAGAGTCTGGTGGACAAGATGCCCTATGAAGAGAAAGGAGAAGGCTTCGCCGGTGTCGTTGGCGGAATTCCGACATTCGCCCGCGCGCCGATGCCTGTTGCAAGGTCATCAATAGTTCTAAATGAGGTTCCGATACCTGATTCAAAGATGACCTCAGATCTCGGGGCACAACCTTCTATCGAGCTGCGCAGCGATTTCAGCGAAACAGCATTCTGGAAGCCGCATCTGCTCACGAACAAAGACGGTTCGGTGACTTTCGAATTCAAGGTCCCCGATTCGGTCACTTCCTGGAATGTGTGGGTCCACGCTATTACGCGGGACTTGAAATCAGGGTTTGTACGCCGCGAAGCCGAGAGCGTCAAAGAGCTCATGGTGCGGCCGTATCTCCCGCGCTTCCTGCGCGAAGGCGACCAGGCCGAGATCAAAGTGGTCGTCAATAACGCTTCGGACCGCGAGCTTCAGGGAAAGCTGAATTTCGACATCATTGACGTTGCCACCGATCAGAGCATCCTTTCCGATTTCGGCCTCTCCGGAGCAGACGCTTCCGGCAAGCCCTTCACCGCAGCTGCCGGCGGGGGTGCCAATCTCTCTTTCCCGATTAAAACTCCCTCCAGGGTAGGGCAGATTGCTTTCAAGGTTACGGCAAGTTCCGGAGATTTCTCCGACGGCGAGCTGCGGCCCATCCCCATACTTCCAGGGCGCATGCACCTCATGCAATCCCGATTTGTTACGCTGAAAGATGCGTCCCGGCGCGTCATGCGATTCGAAGACCTGGCGCGCAATGACGATCCGACCCTCATCAATGATCGGATGGTTGTAACGCTCGACGCCCAGCTTTTCTATTCCGTGCTTTCGGCTCTTCCGTATTTGGTCAACTATCCTTACGAATGCACTGAACAGACCCTCAACCGCTTTTTTTCCACCGGCATACTTTCCTCTCTTTACAGCCGATACCCAGCCATTGAGCGAATGGCGAAGGAGTTCTCCTCGCGCGAAACCCCTTTCGAGCAGTGGGCAGAACCCGATCCCAATCGCAAAATGGCGCTCGAGGAAACTCCCTGGCTCCGGATGGCGCAAGGGGGGGAGGAAAATGCTTCGGATCTCATCAATGTTCTCGACGGCAGAATCGCAAAAGCGCAGCGCGAGTCGGCCTTGGCCAAGCTGCGCAAATCCCAGACCTCCAGCGGCGGATTCCCCTGGTTCCCGGGCGGGCCTCCGTCGCCATACATGACCCTCTATCTCCTCAATGGATTTTCCAAAGCCCTGGAGTTCGGAGTCGAAGTCCCGCGCGACATGGTCAAACCTGCCTGGGACTACATGCACCGGCATTACCTGGACGAGATCGTCAAGGCAATGATGTCTCACGACAGCGGATGGGAGTTTGTCACTTTCATCAATTACGTTCTTTCCAACTATCCCGACGCTTCCTGGTACGAAAAAACTTTTACATCGGACGAGCGCGCGACCATGCTCGATTTCAGCTTCAAACACTGGAAAGAGCACAGCCCGTATCTGAAAGGCTACCTGGCTCTCACGCTGAAACGGATGGAGCGCGCAAGGGATGCCATGCTTGTCTGGGAAAGCGTGATGGATTCCGCCAAAACCGCCGAAGACCAGGGAACCTTCTGGGCGCCCGAAGACCGCGCCTGGCTCTGGTATAACGACACCATCGAAACCCACGCGTTTGCCGTGCGCACCGAAATGGAACTGATTCCCGACGATCCCAAGCTGGACGGCCTGGTTCTTTGGCTCTTTTTGAACAAGAAAATGAACCACTGGAAATCCACGCGCGCCACCGCCGAAGTCGTTTATTCCCTGGCGCATTACCTGAAAGAAACAGGGCAATTGGGCGTCCGCGAGGATGCCGCGGTTACGGTCGGAAATCTAAAAACCTCATTTGTGTTCGAGCCGGATGAATATACGGGAAAGAAAAATCAGATTGTGATCCCAGGGGAGAAAATCGATCCTCAAACAACCTCCACTGTCGTTGTCGAGAAATCGGGCAAGGGACATTTGTTCGCCTCCGCCACCTGGCATTTCTCCACCGAGCGGCTCCCAGAGGAGGAGCGCGGCGACTATCTCCGGCTGAGCCGAACCTACTATAAGCGCGTCAGCAAGGGGCAGGAATATGCGCTGCAGCCCATCGGCGAAGGCGCCGCCTTGCAACCCGGCGATGAAGTGGAAGTCCACCTGTCGGTGGCCAGCAAGCACCCGATGGAATATGTCCATCTGCGCGACCCCAGAGGCGCGGGGTTCGAGCCGTCAACCCATCTTTCCACGCACAAATGGGATCTGGGAATCTTCTGGTACGAGGAAATCCGGGATTCCGGAACCAATTTCTTCTTCGAGCATCTACCGCAGGGGGAGTACACATTCAAATACCGAATACGGGCGGCGACGGCCGGGGTCTTTAAGGTCGCCCCCGCAACCCTGCAGCCCATGTACGCCCCGGAATTCGCGGCATACAGCAGCGGCGCGGCTTTGACAATCGACGCGCAATGAAAATCGGCGCTTCGAAATAAGGCACAGCTGAAGGAACCCAATAGTCCGAATCCGCCTTGCGGACTGTTTTGCCAATAGCAGCATGGATTCTGCCGCTCCAACCGGGTATCCTATTACCGCCGGTTTGCCGGAAGCTGTTGCCATTGAATTCACAAGAGGGCTCGGTCTGTATGTCGATAAAGAAAATGCCTTTTACAAAAAGCGACCTGGAAGAAATTGCGGCAAGGTTTCCCACGCCTTTTCATATATACGATGAGCGCGCAATCAAGCAGAATGCGCGGGAGCTTGTAAAAGCTTTTGCGTGGAACAAAGGCTTCAAGGAATACTTCGCCGTTAAGGCGGCGCCGAATCCATTCTTGCTGAAAATCCTGAAATCCGAAGGCTTTGGAACAGACTGCAGCTCGCTGCCGGAACTGGCGCTTTCGGAAAGGGTCGGAATCACGGGAACGGAGATCATGTTTTCCTCCAACGATACGCCCGCAAACGAGTTCCGAAAGGCGCGCGAATTGAACGCCGTCATTAACCTCGACGATATCAGTCATATCCCTTTTCTTGAGCGAAACGGCGGTATTCCCGAGCTGATCTCCGTTCGCTACAACCCTGGGAAGCAGAGGGAAGGAAGCTTCATCATGGGAAGCCCCGAGAACGCAAAATATGGATTTACAAAGCCGCAAATTTTCGCAGGGCTCGAATTATTGCGCCGGAAAGGCTCGCGGAGATTCGGCATCCATACATTTACTGCTTCCAATGAACTGAATCCCGACTACTTCGTCGAGACCGCCGATATGCTTTTCGATCTGGCGCTGGAAATAAAAAATGAATTAGGAATCCGCCTGGAATTCGCAAACCTCAGCGGCGGTATCGGCATCCCCTATAAGCCGGACGAAAAGAAAGTCGACCTCATGTATGTCGGCAGAGAAATAGAGAGAAAATACCGCGAAAAGATCCAAGGAACCGAGGTTCATCCTTTGTCGATATTCATGGAGCTAGGAAGGGCGATTACCGGGCCCTGCGGATACCTCGTTTCGCGGGTGCTTCACAAAAAAGAGATTTACAAAAGTCATATAGGCCTTGATGCCAACATGGCAAACCTTATGCGGCCTGGCATGTACGGCGCCTATCACCATATAACCGTTGCCGGCAAAGAAGACCGGCCGCACGATCGGATTTATGATGTTGTCGGCTCCCTGTGCGAGTCCATCGACAGATTCGCCGTTGATCGAGCGCTGCCCGAGATTGAAATCGGAGATCTGGTTGTAATACACGATACCGGCGCTCACGGGCACGCAATGGGATTCAACTACAACGGAAAGCTTCGTTCGGCCGAGCTGCTGCTGCGCGAGGACGGCAGCGTCGTGGAAATCCGCAGGGCGGAAACGATGGAAGATTATTTTGCGACCCTGGATTTTAAAAAACTCGAAGGGTTTGAGGCTTAGAAAGAATCATCGGCAGACAGTGTTTTGGAGGCGCCGAGCGGACTCGAACCGCTGAATAAAGGTTTTGCAGACCTCCCCCTTAGCCACTTGGGTACGGCGCCCTTGTTTATCTTTCCGCCGGCCTTCCCCAAAAAAGCATCCGAGCGGAGCGTCATTGTATTCGATGCCGGCAAATCAAGCAAGCTTTTGAGAAAGCATCCACAGCCGCACTAAGGGATTACCCCTCGATTCCGAAGTTGAGGGCTGAAATCTATGCTTAATGAATAAACGAATCGCCTGTCATGAATCAGGGGTCCGCTTATTGGATTTCCACAGCTTATCGTATTGAATATAAAAAGGATCCAGTTCAATAGGGGAATCGGGATTTAGCAAGCTTAATCCTCATCTTGAGCGGCATTGAAAAAACCTCATTTGTGAAGTATGCAGATTCGCCGCCGATAGATAATGCTAAGGGCTGTAGTTCCTATAGCCTTTGTCCGTCACCGGTTTGGGCGGATAGATAACCAATCCACCGCGGTCGGGGAGACAAAATATGGGCGGCGAGGAAATAGAGAGCGCTGAATTAAAAAACAAGGACAACTATGAAGCTGCCGTTTTGGATTTTCTTGACCGGGAGATTGCCGCAGTTGAGCGCGATCAAAAACCCCGGCAACAGTCGGAAGAATTGGACTCGCTCGTTTCAAACCTGCTGAAAGAAGTTATGAGGGAATCGGGTCCCTCGGGAAGCGATGAAAAAAACGCATCCCGGGATCCAGCCGATGTGCTTTCCGAATTCCCGGCCCAAGAGCAAGAACTTCCGCCGCCTGCCGCTGAAACCGCAGAGATTCCCGTGAAGCTAAAACCCGCCGCAGCAGATTCGGAAAAGGAAGAAACGACGGGGGTTCGCGTCGAACCAAAGCCTGCCGCCGCGGATGTGAAGGAGGAAGAAGCGGCCGAGCTTCACGTCGAACCAAAGCCTGCCGCAGCGGATGCGAAAAAAGTCGAAGCAACCAAGCCCGCTCCACAAAGAATTCAGCCCAAGGCTATTACAAGCACATCCGCGCCGGTGTTTAAGGCCATTGCCAAGCCCAAAAGCAAGATGCCTTTGGTTGCGGCCGCGTCGGTATTGTTTTTATTTGTCGCCGGCGGGGGCGCGGCCTATTATTTCTCCAACTCATCCAAAAGCGTCTCCAATAGCGGCGCCTCGGCCTCCAGCGCCGCATCGAACGAAACGGCCGCGGCCGTCCTTCCGCCTCCGGAACAGTCTTCAGCGCGGCAAAAAGCTGCTTCAACCCCTGAAGAAGATTCAGCGGTGTCAGTTCGCAACGGCAATAGGGGGGTTGTGCGGAATAAAAAACCTGATCCTTCCAGCCCATCAGGCGATCAGGCCGCCGCTGCATTAAACAACTTTCTTCCCGCCGTACCGGTTTCACAAGTCAGCCCGGCGTACCCTGAATCCGCGCTCAGGAGCAACTCCTCCGGTTCTGTTATTATTGATGTCATGATTGACGATAAGGGAAGAGTTGTTGACGCGCTTCCGATAAGCGGGCCCGAGGTGTTTTATGACTCGGCTGTTAGAGCAGTGAAACAATGGCGATACAAACCCGCATCCATTGGCGATAAAAACGTCTCAAGCAAGACCAGAGTAACAATGGTTTTTAAATAAGAGATTAGAATGGAGGGGCCATGCTCACAGAAGAGCAGAAAAAGAAATACGAACTAACGAGACAAATGGCCAAGGAAGAGCTGGAAGCGTTGGACAAGGAGATCAGCGCGGAACTGGCGAAGGTGAAGGACAGAATTCTCGAGTTGCAGCAAGCCAAGAAGGCCGTGAAGCAGATTTATGACGGCGCCTGCGCCCGGATGGGCGTCAAATCGGTGCTTGAAGTTAAAGATTTGAATCTTACGGATCTCGTAAAATAGGCCCGCCATTGTTGAAGCTTAATTCTTATATTTTCCCAGGCTGCTTTCAATCGAGCGTCTCCTTTGATCCCCCGGCAGCAGCCTTATTTCCTCATAAGACCTGCAAAGAAGGTTGCACGAAAAAAAGACATCCCGCTCTATAAAGCCCACGAGGTCCTTGAGGCTGCAAAGGGCCGGCCCCTGAATAACGATTCTTGCGAGAACGGGGAACAAATCATCCCATGAACCCTGGCTGATGTAGGATATCCGGATGATAAATTTGGTCAGCTCCGGATATAGATTCGGATCCTGCAGGGCGCGGCGGATCAGATTCTCGCGGAGCGAGAAGCCTTCCGCAGGCAGATTCACCAGCTGTTTGATCATTATCTGGGAGCTCAGAAGGCGATCGAAAATGAAGGCCTGCAGAAATTCCCCCGCGCGAATATAGGACATGGCATGCGTCTCCAACACCTTCACATCGTCCGCGGTGAAATCAAACGTCCTCAGAGTCAGACCGGCCTGATTCAGGGAACGGCGGAACTTATCCATGAACTCTTCAAACGACCTGTCGAACAGCGTGGAAGCATTGCCGAGGTACACTGAAAAAGTCCGCGTGAGTTGATTCGCTGCATCCATAATCGGCGCGAGATCGACTTTCGGCGCATCCCAGAAGGATTGTTCAAGCGCCTCAATTTTATCCAGATTCCCCAGCTCCTTAACGGCGTCCAATTTGATGGTCAAATCCTGCTTGGAGAGTTCGCGCTTTTCGGCCTGCTCCTCCTGCACCAGCTTTTGAAACAGCGCCGGATCGTCAACCAGAATATTGATGACCTCGTCCCGGTGAAGAACGGCGGGGATCATGCGCGCATCCTGGATGCAGCGGGAAATGAGATGCCCAATCAGCGTCGCCAGTTTTTCCCTTATTTCCGCAGAGCCTTGCATATTCCTTTATTAATCCGTATAAAAACTCAAGAGTAATGGATTAAACGATCCCCTTCCACAAGAAACTGCATAGGGGGAAGGCCTCCGGAGCATTTAAATAATGCTGAAATCTTAATTTCAGAAAATACCGGGCGGCGCCGGAACGGGATCATAGGCGTTTTATCCGGCTGCTTCAATCCTCGCCGTTTTCCCTCCCGGAATACGGGACGCCCAACTGCTTGATCTTGCGGTAAAGGTTGCTGCGTTCTATATGCAGATCCTGCGCCGCGCGGCTTACGTTGCCTTTATGCTCCACCAATTTCTGCAGGATGTACTCCCGTTCAAACCGCTCCCGCGCTTCCTGCAGGGAGGAATTCCCCCCTGTTTCCGGCGCCAGGGGCAATGTCCGGTTAAGTATGGATTCCGGCAAGTCGTAAATGTCGATGCGGGACTGATGCATCATGATGATGATGCGCTCCATGATATTGCGCAGTTCTCTCACATTGCCGGGCCAGGCATAATTTTCAAGCATCTCCATTGCCTTGCGCGTAAGCGTGGGCGGTTTCCTCCCGTATTTCTGCGCGAAATCATCTAGAAAGTATACGGTCAGCGAAGAAATGTCTTCTTTCCGCTCGCGCAGCGGAGGAATCTGAAAAGGGAGAACGTTGAGCCTGTAATACAGATCCTCCCTGAAATTACCTAGTTCTATCTCGCGTTCCAGATTTTTGTTCGTGGAGGCAATCACTCGGACGTCGACTTCCCGGGATGCGTTGCTTCCAACAGGCGTAAACCGCTGCTCCTCCAAAACTCGTAGAACCTTGGCCTGGGTTTTGGAGCTCATGTCTCCGACTTCGTCCAAAAACAAGGTCCCGCAATCCGCCTGAGCGAATTTTCCCTCTTTGTCCTCAGAGGCTCCCGTGAACGACCCTTTGACATGGCCGAAAAGTTCACTTTCTATAAGCTCCTCCGGTATGGCCGCGCAATTCATTTCAACAAACGATCCGTCGCGCCGCTGGCTGTGAAAATGGAGCATATGGGCTACAAGTTCTTTACCCGTACCGTTTTCTCCATAAATAAGCACCCTGCCGTTTGTCGGAGCGGCAAATGCAATCTGCTGTCGCAGAGCCTGCATCGGGACCGAATCTCCGATCATCACGTATTTCTGTTCGATCTGCTCTCGAAGCAGATAGTTTTCCTGCTGCAGTTGGTGCTGATGCAGCGCGTTTTTAACGACCAGAAGAGTCTTTTCGAGGGAGAGCGGTTTTTCCACAAAGTCGAACGCACCCAGCTTGGTGGCGCGGACGGCGGTTTCGATCGATCCATGCCCCGAGATCATGATAACAATTGTTTCGGGGGCTATCTCCCTTATTTTCTCCAAAGCCTGAAGGCCGTCCATCCCGGGCAGCCATATGTCCAGGAGCACCACCGGAAACTCTTTCTTCAGAATAATTTCCAGAGCTTCTTCTCCGTTGGATACGGATTCGGAATCATATCCCGCGTCCTCGAGAATCCCCTGGAGCGAGGATTGAACGCCTTTTTCATCATCAACGATCAAGACGGATGATCGAACCATAAGCGCTTATTTTGACCCGGATTCAAACAGGAGCCAAGGGCAAATCTATAATGATCCTTGTGCCGATGGGAATATTCGGCTCGGCGCGTACATTTCCGTGGTGATCGGACACAATTTGCCGGACGATCGCCAATCCCAGCCCTGTGCCGCCTTTGCGCGTTGAAAAATAGGGAAGGAAAAGGCTGTCTTGATACTCCTCGGGGAAGCCGCGGCCGGTGTCGGCGACCTCGATGCGCACGGAGTTCTGCTGTGCCCGCAGGAATGTGCGAAGATGCAGTATTTTCTTGTGCGAATTTTCCGCCATTGCCTCCAAGGCATTGTCGAACAGATTGATAAACACCCTCTTCATTTGTTCGGGATCGAGCCGAAGCTTGGGGATGTGCCGATCCAATTCCTTCCGCACGCTGACATCCAAGACGCGGCCGTTGTAAAGGTTCAGGGTATTTTCGAGGATGGAATTGACATCCACCGCTTCCGGACGGATTTCAGGAAGGCGGGCAAAGCCGGAAAATTCATCGACCAGAGTTTTCAGCGAGCCCGCCTCCTGAATAATAACCTGGATGCACTCGGTGATCAGCTTATCGAATTTTGATAGCTCGGCTTTCCGGCTTTCGAAATTTTCCATCCGCGAAAAGGGCGCTATGAGATGATATCGTTTTAATATGCGCTCTGCGGAGAGCTGGATGGGAGTGAGCGGATTTTTTATTTCATGAGCCAGGCGGCGGGCTACTTCCCGCCATGCTGCCATTTTCTCCATTCGCAGGAGTTCGGTCATGTCGTCAAGGACGACAACCCATCCCGTTTCCTGGCTCGCCGTGTCGACAAGAGGCTTGACTGTCGCGGCCAACTGCAAGTTTTTTCGGGGGAATGCAAGCTCTATATTTTTCATTACGGGCCCGAACATGGAAGATTCCTTCAAGAGCGCCCGTATTGATTCGGAAGCGGGCGGCGGCACTACGTCCTCAATCCGACCTTCTCCAGAAATTTCCCTCGCTTGAAGCATTTCAATTGCGGCGCGGTTCATCGTGCGAATGCGATAGCGGCTGTCAAGGGAGATAACGCCGGCGCCGATCGTCTGCAGCACCGTCTCAATGTAGCGGCGCCGGTCGGCATGCTCTATGCTTTCCCGGCGAAGGTCTTCCTGGGCCGATTTTATATGCGTTTCTTTTTCCTGCAGGTCGCTCGTCATCCGGTTAAAGGAGGCCACCAGGTTATCCAGTTCATCGAAGGACTGGCTTTCAACCCTGAATCCAAGATCGCCTGCGGCCACCGCGGCAGCTCCCTGCACCAGGGCCTGGATCGGGCCGGTGATGCGCCTGGCCAGATACAGTGCAAACCAGGAGAAAGCAAAAATAACGAGAAGCGTGGAGAGCACAAGCATTAAAAGGATGTTATAGCGAAGAGCTTCCTTTTCGCGCTGCAGCTGCTCGTATTTATCATAGGCTTCCATTACCGCGTCCGCGCGGAACTTGGCGCTGTCTCTGCTGACGGATTCCGTCAGAATGACGCCGATAACGTCGCCGCGGCTGTCGCGAATGGGAGCGGTCGCCCAGCTTATCTCTTTCAGAGGGTCTTCAGGAGAAGCACGTTCAACGCTGAAACCCTCCTGCCCCAGGATCGCCTGGGCGATTAAGGCGTTCCTTGCATTTTTGTGATCGCTCGAAGAAAGCGAAGACCCGGATTCCGCTACAAGGCGGGCATGATTGTCGAAGACCTGTATGTTATGGAGGTTGTATCTTCGGCAAAACTCCCGCAATTGATTATGGATTCTCGGACGCCATCCCGGATACAGATCTTGTTGGAACTTGAAGTAAGCGGCGATATTTACGGCATAATGCTTTGCCCGCTCTTCGGCCTCTTCATAGTACTGCCGGGCCAGGATCCGGCTGTTTTCCATCATCTGCAGGGGTGGCGCGCGAAACCACTGCTCAATGGAAGAACTGATCAGGCTGTAAGCCAGAATAAACAGAAGCAGGGCCGGAAGAAGGGACAGCACGATGGAAGTAATGACCATTTTAGCCTTGAATCCGCTTCCAGGCAGCCTGCTCCTTTTTTCGAAATAAAGCTTGATCAGGTTTCTTCCAAGAATCGTCGCCAGGATCAGAATCGCCAGAACGACCACAACCGTGCCGGTGTACACCAGGAACGTCATGCGTATGAATCTTGGGCTCCCCACAGAAGTCCGGTGCAGGAAGGTATGGGTGGCAATCAATGACAGGGCAAGAAATATAATGCTGGCCAGAATATACCGGCGCGCTCGGGATCCTCTGCGTTTTGATGGTGCTGTTATGAAGCCTGATAGCTTGCTCATAGATTAATTCGGCCGGAATCCAAAGCCGGAAAGAAAAACGCGTATATCATAAACCGCCGGCGCCCGGCAGCGGAATCGCTTCCATTATAGATCATTGCTCGACCCGGCTGCATGAAAACCAAAGTGGGTTGACGGCGGCCGACGAACAGGCTAGATTCAACACTCGAATGGAGGCGACTAATTGAAAATCCTCATAACCGGCGGCGCCGGATTTATCGGTTCTTACCTGACCGAAGCCTATTTGTCCCGCGGGGACGAGGTCTATGTTATTGAT
The DNA here is from genome assembly GCA_964506795.1 of uncultured Acidobacteriota bacterium. Lineage (GTDB taxonomy): Bacteria > Acidobacteriota > UBA6911 > UBA6911 > UBA6911 > UBA6911. The sequence continues at coordinate 38,435 of CAZDMR010000035.1, forward strand.
GATGTCTCAACAGGCAGCCTGGATAATATTCGGCCTTTTACGCAGAATCCTCTTTTTCACTTCATAAAGGACACGATCCTCAACCGGGACATGATGCTTGAGCTTACGGGCATATGCGACGTGGTGGCGCACCTGGCGGCGGCGGTGGGGGTCAAGCTGATCATCGACGAGCCGCTCAAATCAATCCACACCAATATTGTCGGGACCGAGATCGTTCTGGAACTGGCTAACAAATTCCGGAAAAAGACCTTTCTGGCTTCCTCTTCCGAGATCTATGGAAGGAATTCCCAAGTGCCCCTGAGTGAAACGGACAGCCGCATTTACGGCTCCACGGACATAGCGCGATGGAGCTATGCCGCAACCAAGGCTATGGATGAATTCCTTGCCCTTGCCTACTATCGGACCAAAAGGCTGCCGATTATCATCGGCCGGTTCTTCAATACAGTCGGGCCTAGGCAAACGGGTCGCTACGGGATGGTGATTCCGCGCTTTGTGGGGCAAGCGCTGAAAAACGAGCCCATCACCGTTTACGGAGACGGAACCCAGACTCGGAGTTTTACATACGTCGGGGATGTTGTCAGGGGAGTCGTCGATCTAATCGATGAACCTAAAGCTGTAGGAGAAATTTTCAATATCGGCGGAGACGGCGAGATTTCCATCAAGGAGCTTGCGGAACGGATCCAATTTATTGCCCGCAGCGCATCGGCCATCCGCTATGTTCCCTACGAGGAAGCATACCAGGAGGGCTTCGAGGATATGGGGCGCCGCGTCCCCGATATAGGCAAGATAAAAAGTCTTATCGGCTATAAGAATACGAAGGACCTGGACAGCATTCTGGCTGAAATTGTGGATTACGAGAGGTCGAAATTATCGTAAAAGCGGTTTTAAAATGACGGCCCGAAAAAGCAGCTTTAAAAACATAAAGCTGGGGAAGAACGTATACCGGCAATTGAAACGCCGGGGAGATCCGGGCGGCGAACAGCCCAAACAGCCTCCGCGAAAGCCTGCAAAAAAGTCTTAAGGGCAGCGAACCTACAGCTTTCTTTCCTTCGCCGGGGCAGATTGCAGGGAGACGCAGCCGATCTTCCGCGGGCGCTTTTTTAACCCGGATGATTCATGAGGATTCCTATCGAAGCGGTGAAGACGGGCATGGATACAAGGCGCGCGACCGAGAGCCCCGCAGGCGTACTTGACAGTACGTCGAGGAGCTCCAAGGAGCGCAACGCCGTAAACATGCGTGGATCCGCCGCCGCAGTAAAAGCTTCATGAATAATCCAGGTTAAGCTCTTGCGGTCCCGTGACCTGCGACATACAATCAACTGGCCGCTGCAGCTCCTTATGGGGAGTCCTGCAGTGGGCAAGCAGCCGTCATCGGAGAGGTGTCCGAGTGGTTGAAGGAGCACGCTTGGAAAGCGTGTGTAGGGGTAACCTTACCGCGGGTTCGAATCCCGCCCTCTCCGCCAACTGCATTTATAAGTCCTTGATAATTAATAGCTTGCAAATCGGCCAAGTTTCCACCCCCCATTTGACCCCCCAGAATTTTCAA
>CAZDMR010000036.1:0-39896 GCA_964506795.1 uncultured Acidobacteriota bacterium
ACGATCCGGAAGAATCGAGGAATGTTGCATCGATAAGTCTGTCAATGGTCGGCAGGGCGGCGGTTCCGCGGGAGAAGACGAGACTGCTCCGGGGGATGTTTTAAATTCCGTGAATGAAGTTGGAATAAACATCCAGGGGAATGATAATCCGTCAAATTTGTCTGACCTAAAAACATCCAATACTGATGCCAATTTAGCCCGTGATGTTAATGAGCTGGATTCAAAAACTAGCGGCGCGTCCTCGGAGCGGAGTTCATCGGTCGCATCAGCGAGGCTTCGGTCCCAAGCTTTCGAGCTTTCTGAAGGGACAGCGCTTCCGCGGAATTCCTCAATAAAAGCGTCGGAGTCTCTTGAATCCGGCAGGGCGCAGAATGATACTGCAATATTTCCCGATCCTACCGAAAGTGAACATCCGAATGATGCTTGGTTCGGCATGAAGAGTCGCTCTTTTTCACCGACAATGCATCACAGCGCTTCGAAAGATTCAAAAGTGGAAGGCGCATCGGCATTTTCATCGGAACAGGAATCAAAGCAAGCCACCTTTGTTTTCCCTGAGCCGAGTCCGCTTCCAAAACCGGCGGGCTCCGTTCCGGATCCTTTGTCGGGGCGATATTCAAAAAGCGCCGATGGGCGAAATACTCCGGCGGAAAAAGCCGAGTACATAGATCCCGCTTTTCCGGAAATCGAGCCTGCCGAAGATACGGCGGCAAATGCCGACGCGCGCCGCCATGCGTCGGATAACTCATTGCGGGGCAGGCCGGGAAACTCTCAGTTGAATGCCGGGAAAAACGCAAATCCGATGCCGGAAGCCCGGCGGGCCGCATTTTTTCAGACGATGCAAGGCGCCGTGCGGGCCAACGAATCCGTCGGCTCTCAGAATGCATCCCAAGGAAACAGCGCGGCGGCACAACCGAAAGAGTTCGTTTTTCAATTGGCCGAACGGATTCAGGTTCAGCTTCGAAACGGAAAAGGGGAGATTCGCATTCAATTGAAGCCTGAGAGCCTGGGAAGGCTGGAAATCCGGGCCGAAACAACAAATACCGGCGTCATTGCCAGGATCGCTGCGGAATCGAGCAATGTCAAAAGCTATTTGGAAAACAACCTCCACCTGTTGCAGCAGAGTTTGCAGGATCAGGGACTGAAGGCTGATCGAATCCAGATTATTGTTCAGAATGGATTTGATTCTTCATCTTCATCGGGATATGCCGCTCAGTTCGGCCACGCAGGTTCCGGACAGAACGGCGAAATGCGTCATCGACATTCCAGATCTTCCGCGTCGATTGCGTTGAGCCAGGTGGAAGATATGACGGTCGATCCCGCCGCCTGGATAGCGCTCAATCCGAACGTAAGCTTTCATACCATTGCATAATTTACCCATGGGCAATTTTTGCTTATCTTCGCTAGCCGCGCGCCAAATATCAGGAAGCATAATAAGTCTTGTAAATGCAATAATTAGTTTCTGTCCGGCCTCGTTTTTTGGATTGGCACGCCGAATGCATTCCTCATTTCGGCAGTCTTGAGAAAGAAATCCCGTGAATCCATCGGCTGCCGGCAGGAAGCGGGCGATAGAAATCCGAGTGGAAGGGGAAGCCCGAAAAAGGAGAAATGGAACCTATGAATACAGTTGACAGCATGAGTCCGGCATCAAATCAACAAAACACCGGCCAGACAACCGCCAAGACGGAGTCAATTCAAGAAATCGGGAAAGACGAATTCCTAAAACTTCTTGTCGCCCAGCTCAAGAACCAAGATCCCATGAATCCCGTCGACAATGACCAGTTCATCGCGCAACTGGCAACATTCAGTTCCCTGGAGCAACTCATATCGATCAATGAAGCGGTCAGCCGCCTTGCGGCTGACTCCGGGGAAAACGCTGATTCAAGCGCGGGCGGATCTGAAGGTTCGTAGGTTTATTTATCCTTGATTTAAACCGCAAGACGTAACTTGATTCCGGATTATCCGGATTAGGAGAAACCTGAGATGCCCTTAACATCTTATTACACGGCTTTAACCGGACTTAACAACAACAGCATGGCGATTAACGTGATCGGCGACAACCTTGCCAACATGAATACGGTCGCTTTTAAGTCCGGTCAGGCAACATTTTCTGAGTTACTGGCCGGCGTTTCCGGCACGGATGCCGCGGGCAATCCGATTTCAACCGGACTCGGCAGCACATTGAATGGAATCACCCACAACAACAGCCAGGGCACCGTTACCTACACGGGGAATTTGACGAACGCCGCGATAAACGGCAACGGCTTTTTCGTTGTTTCAACCAACGGCGAAATGGGTTTCACAAGGTCCGGGGCGTTTACCTTCAATAAGGAAGGAGATCTGATAAGTTCCGACGGATTCCACGTCATGGGGTATATGGGCGTTGACGGCGTGATAGACTCCACGAGCGCGGTAGTGCCCATCAGTGTCAAGAAAGGACAAATAATCCCTGCAAGCGTCACGGAGAACATGAGCGTCCATGCCAACCTGGATGCGGCGGTGGAAGCGACCGAATTTTCCACAACGGTGCAGATTTTTGATTCCCTGGGAGCGGCCCATTTGGTGACCCTCGCATTCACCAAACCCGATCCAGCTACGGCGCCCCTTACCTGGGATTGTGTCGCAACGATTCCCGCCGAAGATACAGGGGGGGCAGTCACAGATCCTCCGGTTGAAATAGGAAGCGGCAGCCTGACATTTTTAGATGACGGCGTATTGAACCCTGCGACGGCCAATCCGACATTGAACATTGCCGGTCTCGCCAACGGCGCGGCAGATTTTGAAGTTAGGCTCAATCTGTTGGATCCCGACGGGAATTCAAATGTAACGGGCTATGCGCGGGAATCATCGGTTTCTACGACAAAACAGGACGGGTTTGCCGCCAGCGCCGTGAGCGAAATCAGCATTGATAATTCCGGCGTGATAGTAGGCTTGACGGAGAGCGGGCGATCGGTTCCTCTGGCCCAATTGGCCCTCGCGGATTTTCCGAATGTGGAGGGATTGCAAAAGTATCAGGGAAGCACTTTTGTTCCTTTCTCCAGCTCAGGAGAGCCCTCGATCGGTACTGCGGGCTCGGGAGGCCGCGGCAATGTTGTCGGAGGCTCGCTGGAACAATCCAACGTGGATATGGCGCAGGAATTCGTCAATCTCATCAAGGCGCAGAGAGCTTATCAGGCGAATTCCCGCATCATCACAACCACGGACGAGCTTTACCAGGAATCCATTAACCTAAAGCGGTAAAATCCGAATAAGCGCCGGACAGGCAGGGGCACGATATGGCCATCGCAGCATCTCCGATCACTAATGATAGAAATCTTCTCGATCTGCTTCGGCAGATTGTCCCCCCCGAGGAGAGGGCGGTAGAGCTCTATCGCCGTCTCCTCTCGATAAACGTGCTTTCCAGTTCCATGAATTCGTCTAAGGATCTTTCGGCTATCAGAGGTTTGCTGGCGGCCTATTTCCGGGAGTATCTTTCCGGGGAATCGATCTCCCTTTGCATCCGGGACGGCAACCGATATAAGAAATACCGCCTTTCGGGATCGGATGGTTCCGGGGATGCGGACGGAGTGCCTTTGGGAAATGGAATCGCCAGATCCGCGTTGAAATCCCCGGCGCCGCTTTGGATCCCGGATGTCTATCTCACGCGCAAAATCCGCCGATTTGCCGGCGTGCCGAGCGAAGAGCTCGCCCGTTCCATCCTCGTGATTCCTTTTTCGGTCCAAGGCAGGGTGATCGGTTGCCTGGAAATGCTTTCCAACAGCCCCAATCGGTTGGACGAACTGGAATATCACTTGGGACTCTTGGTGGCAGCGCACATTTCCTGTTCGCTTGAAAACATCATGACACGGCAAGAGCTGACCGCCGCAAATGTCCGCTTGAAGGATCATGATTGCCAGGTGACTCAAATGAATGAGCAGCTGAAGCAGCTGGCGCACACCGATGAATGCACGGGATTGTTCAACAAGCGCCGTTTATTCGAGCATTTGGGAATGGAAATCGCGCGCGCCAGAAGGTATGGAGAAGTTTTCAGCTGCCTCATGCTGGACATCGATAATTTCAAGCGGATTAACGACACTTACGGTCATCAGGCAGGGGATGAAATCCTGCGCCAGATCGGCTCGCTGCTGCGGCGATCGCTTCGTGTTTCGGATTTTGTCGCCAGGTACGGCGGCGAAGAGTTTACAGTAGTACTTCCGCGAACGAGCGGCGCAGGCGCCTTTCGAGCCGCTCAAAACCTGCTGTCGACCTTTATGTCTCACGAATTCATCATTCCGGCGGCTTCCGTGTATATCACCGCAAGCATCGGAGTTGCCTGCTGTACGACATTCGATCAAGTGGATGCCGACCGCATCATCCAGCGGGCGGACGAAGCCATGTACCGGGCCAAGCAAAGCGGCAAGAATCGGATCTGCTTTGCGGACGAAATCGGAGCCGCAGGGGCGGAGAGTCAGGATTTTGTCATTTGGATGAAACCTGCATGACACAGGCGCGGTCCGACCGGAGAACCGCCAGGAACTGAATATCGGCCTTTCGCGCAGTCGCTCCGTCTTCATTCACCCGCTGAATACCTCTCCCCAAGCCGGACGCGTGTTCGTGTTGATATTGCGTCGGCTTGCCCCTCTTCTGCAATAGACAGTAAGCCCTTATTATATAAACATATATCCCATTACTGGTTTAGAAATTCCGACCGTCCATTCCGCAGGAAACCATTCTTGAGGATTTTGGCTGCAGGGATCCATTTTTCTTATCCCGTGGCGCGGAGGATGCGCGCAAGCTCCGGGCGCAGTTTAAGCGGGAATCAGGCGTGCGGTTATTTGGCATGTGAGTTGCATTAGAACTTTCGCGGAATATGAATCGTGTACCGGAAGCGTCATCGCATGTGCGCGCTGGGCCGGGATACAAAACAAAAAATGGACGGGAGGCGGAAAATCGAAAGCAAACCTATTGTGGAAAGCAAGCCCGATGCAGAAGTAAAAACTCAATCGCGCAAACCGCGGCTTTTAATCGCATTCCTCATTCTGGTTGCCGTAGTCCTAGCGTCTCTGATTTTCCTCTATTTCAAGAACTCCGGAATGGGAATGAAGAGTGAAGCGAATTCAACGGACAAACAGGAACAGGTGAAAGCCGCACTGGGGTTGGACCCGTTTTTGGTTAATTTAGCCGACGAAAATGGGGCTCGGTTCCTCAAAGCAACCTTTCAACTGGGATTGGCTGAGAAATGGGAGGAGGATGAAACCGGATCCGTCAAGGTTGCCGCTATCCGCGATTCGATCATTTCGCTGCTCAGTTCAAAAACGGCCGACCAGATAATGTCGTCCGAGGGCAAGGATAAGCTGCGGGAAGAGATAAGAACACGAATAAATTCCATTTCTCCGGGAACAAAAGTGCTGGAAGTGTACATTGTCGATTTCGTCGTCCAATTATAGGATCAAAAAGGCCAGTCATGTCTGAAATCCCTGAATTCAAAGAAACCGTGCCGCACAGCCAAACAATGGAAGAACTCGGACGCTTTTTGGATGTCCCCATCAAAGTTAGGATCGAACTTGGCAACCGCTCCATGAAGGTGCGGGATATCTTGCAGCTTCAGCCGAAATCGATCGTGCAGCTTCCGAAATCTGCGGGCGAAAACCTGGACATACTCATGAATGAGAGACTTATTGCGTTCGGAGAGGTCGTTGAAATGGAAGGGTCCACGGGGATTCGGCTGGCCGATTTTAACGTTTCGAGATAGGAGGGAAAAAGCATGAAGCCGCTTCTTTGTCGCCTCATGATCCTGGCCGCTTTTCTGATGATGTTTGTTCTGGCGCCGGCTTTTGGCCAATCGGCGCCGGCGCCCGCCGAAGTCGAGCGCCATGCCGCGGAAGCTGAATCCGCAGCCGCCCAGGAGAGACCTCCGGAATCCGTTCAGGAAGGACAGGGAAGCGCTGAAACGCAGTTTTCCATGATACGCACCGTCGGAGGGCTGGGGCTGGTTGTATGTTTGATGATCGGTCTATACGTTGCCGCGAGAAAATATGCGCCCCAATACTTTACCAAGGGCGCTTCGGCAAAAAACCTGAAGGTGATTGAAACCCTCTCCATGGGCGACAAACGCTCGATATCGTTGGTGGAAGCGGCCGACCGCCGGTTCCTTTTGGGAAACACGCCTCATCAAATCAGCCTCCTGGCGGTATTCCCTGATCCTATCTCATTGGTTAGTGAACCGGAGCCGTCGGCGGTGTCTTTGCCCGATTCATCCAAGGCTGAAAGCCGAACGATGTTTCGGAATCTATTCGAGGCGGAGAAAAACCCCCGGGCCTCGCGCCTATTCAATCCGCTGCCGGAAGAACTCCGCGCAAAAATGCGTCAATTAAGAGCGTCCCTTGAGCGGTGAAAAAGATTTCGCCCACGTCATGAAGATCAATGAAAGAAATTCCGGCGGCCGGAGGATGCCGTATCGATCGGCGGCCAGGGCGCTGATGCTCAGCGCCGCGGTTTTTGCGTTGATTTCGGTCCATTCCGCGATGGCGGCGGACAAGAACTTCTCGGGCCTGGAACTGCGCATCGGCGGAGGAGAAGGCGAAGGCGGCCTCACAACGCCTTTAAAAATACTGTTGTTGATGACGCTGCTGTCGGTGGTGCCGGCAGTGCTCGTTTCGGTCACCTCCTTCACGCGCCTGATTATCGTTTCGTACTTTATTCGACAATCGCTTGGAACGCAGTCGATGCCGCCGAACCAAGTTCTTATCGGGCTGGCTCTATTTCTGACATATTTCATAATGCAGCCGGTGGGCGAACGCATTAATCAGCAGGCCTTGCAGCCCATGTTGAATGGACAGATAACCGAGATGCAGGCGCTGGATCAGGCCTGCGTTCCCCTCCGGCAGTTCATGTTGCGATACACCCGCGAAAAAGACCTGGCGCTTTTTCTGAACATTGCCAAATATCCGAAGCCTGACAATTCGCAGGATCTCCCCATGCGCATTGTGATTCCAAGTTTCATGATATCGGAGATGAAGGTCGCCTTTCAGATCGGGTTTGCATTGTACATACCATTCCTTGTGATCGACATGGTGGTTGCCGCCATCCTTTTATCCATGGGGATGATGCAGCTCCCCCCGGTGGTGATATCCACGCCTTTTAAAATACTGCTTTTCGTCATGGTGGATGGCTGGAACCTGGTCATCGGCTCGCTTGTAAAGAGTTTTTATTAGCTTGGAGATTTGTCGACTATGAATCAGGAAATGATTTTAAAGCTGGCCAAGGATACCCTGCAAGTCACTTTGATGATCAGCGGCCCGATGCTGATCATATCGTTGGCCATGGGAATACTGGTCAGCATCGCGCAGGTGGTTACGTCCATTCAGGACATGACGCTGACGTTTGTCCCGCGCGTGATTGCGGTATTCGTGACCTTTCTTTTTGCGTTCCCCTGGATTATGAAAATCCTGACAGCCTTCACCGGCCAGCTCTTCGGCAATCTCGAGGCCTTTGCGCGCTGAAGGGGCGCGAGGGGTTCTTGCGCCCATGAAGAATCATCCGATGAAAGAAAGGCGCAGCCGATTGCCGGCGACTCAAGGAACGGCCCTCTCCGTCCCGCGGGAAAAGCGCCTTAGTCCGCGCTTCGTAGCCCCGCGATCGTTATGAAAAATGGGACCCGTCAATTTTTCGACCGCTGAAATCATTCGTTTTTTTATAGTCCTGCTCCGCATTTCGGGAATCATGATTTTTGCGCCCTTTTTCAGCAGCCGGGCTTTTCCCGTACCCGTCCGGATTGCATTCTCCCTCGTGGCTTCATTTGTCCTGATTCCGTCGCTCCCTTTGAATAGGATCCCGGGCGATTTGAATATGGGCAATATTACCGGCCTGTTTTTGAACGAAATAATGATGGGCATGATCCTCGGATTTGCGGCCGCGTGCGTTTTTGCGGGATTGCAGTTCGCGGGGCAGATGATCTCCTTCCAGCTGGGCTTCGCGCTGATCAAGATGATCGATCCGCAAAGCAATGTCGATGCTTCCGTATTCTCCTTCATGCTGAGTTCCATCGGCGTTCTTCTATTCCTGCTGATGAATGGGCACCACTGGTTCCTGATTGCCGTCAACGACAGCTTCGCATTGCTTCCGGTTGGAGGCGTGCAGATACAGGGCCCCCTGATTGAACAAATGGTGCGGCTTTCCGGCCATATTCTAGTCATGGGCATAAGAATCGCCGGTCCCGTGATTGCCGTCGGCCTTATCACGGATGTCATTGTGGGGGTAGTGGGACGGACGGCGCCGCAAATCAACATCCTGATAGTGGGCATGCCGCTTAAGATTCTCGTCGGTTTCTTGTGCTTGAGTTTCTCTTTCTATTTTCTTCCGCGCTATCTGGGCGCGATCTATTCCGAGCTGCATGGGGCGCTGTTTTCGCTGCTGCGCGCGATGATCTAAAGGAATTCCATGGCCGGCGGAAGCGACAATAAATCCGAAAAACCAACGCGAAGAAGGCTGGAAAAAGCCCGCAAAAAGGGCCAAGTGGCCCGGAGCCGGGAGGTGCCGTCCGCGGCGGTGCTTTTCGGCGGCCTTTTGGTGTTTTTTTTCTTCGGCGGCAGGTTCGTGCAGGCGCTTCAGTCCGAGATGAAATATCTGCTGGATTTCCGGGTTGTTCCCGAATTAACGGTCCCATCCCTTTCGGCTACCTTCATAGGCATCGGGTTGCGGACGGGAATGGTCTGGGGGCCCATACTGCTGTCGATCGTGGTTTTTTCTGTTTTCGGCAATATGTTGCAAGGAGGGCTGGTTTTCTCCACTGAACCTCTTGGGATAAAATTTAATAAACTGAATCCCCAAAACGGCCTGAAAAGAGTTTTTTCAAAAAACGGCATCGTCCAGCTGGTTAAAAGCCTGGTAATGGTCGCGGCCGTGTCCTATATCAGCTATAACGTCATTTCCGACCATCTCCCGCTTTATCCGAGGCTCGTACTGATGAGCGTCGACAAGCTTTTCCATTGGATTTTCGCCATAAGCTTCGAAATATTCATCCGGGTTGCCGTACTGCTGATCATTGTGGCGATAGCCGATTACGCTTTTCAAAAACACCGGCACATGGAGCAGCTGAAGATGACCAAGCAAGAGGTGAAGGAGGAATTCAAAGAAACGGAGGGGGATCCGATCACCAAAGGACGCATCCGGAGAATTCAGCGCGAAATGGCCAGAAAGCGCATGATGGCGGAAGTAGCCGTGTCGGATGTGGTCATTACCAACCCCACCCATTACGCCGTAGCTCTTTCCTACAGAATGGAGTCCATGGACGCTCCAAAAGTTGTCGCCAAGGGTGTCGGATTTTTGGCGCTCAGGATAAAAGAGTTGGCACAGGAACATGGCGTTCCCTTGGTCGAGAACAAACCTCTGGCCCAGACTCTCTATAAATCCGTTGAAATCGGCGCTTCCATCCCCGCGAGCCTCTATAAAGCCATCGCTGAGATCCTCGCCTACGTATATAAGGCTAAAAACGCCCTCTATAGATGAGTTTCCCGCCCTGAAATCCGGGGTCCCGCCCTCCTGAGAGCAGGTTTTTACAGGGATGGAATACAAATTGCTTAAATCAGGGACCGAACGTTGGAAATTCAGGTGGGAGATCCACGAAAGAAATGAATATTGCAGAAAAATCCGCAGTTCAAAATCTTTCCAATATCTTCGGCAGACTCCACCTTGCAATTCCAATAGGAGTGATGGGAATCCTGCTGGTCATGATACTGCCCATGCCTACCATGATCATGGATCTCCTTATAAGCCTGAATATCACGCTTTCGATTATCGTCTTGCTGGTTTCCATGTACATCATGAAACCGGTTCATTTCTCGGTATTCCCATCGCTTCTCCTCATTATCACGCTGTTTCGGCTCTCCCTGAACGTGGCTTCAACGCGCTTGATCCTTCTGCGCGGATTTGAAGGCGAGGATGCGGCCGGCAAAGTCATTCAGTCTTTCGGGCAGTTTGTCGTCGGCGGAAATTACTTTGTGGGCATCGTTGTCTTTCTAGTTCTTATCGCCATCCAATATATCGTAATCAACCACGGAGCCGTCCGCATTTCGGAAGTGACCGCACGCTTTACTTTGGATGCAATGCCGGGAAAGCAAATGAGCATCGATGCGGATTTGAACGCCGGCCTTATAGATGAAACGGAAGCGCGGGAACGCAGGGATCAGATTTCCCGGGAAGCCGAGTTCTACGGCGCCATGGATGGGGCCATCCGATTCACGTCCCGGGATGCAATCGCAAGCGTCATCATCCTCCTTATCAATATCATTGGCGGTTTCCTGATTGGAGTCATTCAAAACGGCATGGAATTAGCCGACGCCGCCAGGCGTTTCACCGTCCTGACCATCGGGGACGGTCTTGTTACGGCGATCCCCTCGCTGTTGATCTCCGTTTCCGGCGGCCTCATCACGACACGCGCAGCTTCCGAATCGAACCTCGGTGAAGATGTGGCGAAGCAGCTGTTTGCCAACCCATCTCCCGTGGGCATCGGAGCGGCATTTTTGTTCTTTTTCGGGCTTGTCCCCGGATTGCCTTTCTTCCCGTTCTTCGTACTGGGCTCGCTTACGGCGGTGATGGCCTATCAAAGGCACAAGGCAAGCTCAAGAGAGCAACAGGCGCTTGAGAGGGCCAGAGCGGAAAAAGCGGAGGCCGAAAAACCAAAAGACAAAATTGAGGGGCTTCTGAAGGTGGACCTTCTCGGAATCGAGATGGGCTATGGGCTGATCCGGTATGTGGATGCCAACCAGGGGGGCGATTTTCTGGAAAGGATTAAATCGATCCGCCGGCAGATCGCCCTCGAAATGGGTCTGATCGTGCCTCCGGTGCACATTACGGATAATCTCCAGCTGAATCCGCGGCAGTACGCCATCCTTCTTAAAGGAGTGGAAATTGCCCGCGGGGAATTGGTCCAGGATCACCTCCTTGCCATCAATCCGGGGACGGCGCGCGAAGAAATCCAGGGACTGCAGACCGTGGAGCCGGCATTCGGCTTACAGGCGCGCTGGATCAAGGCTCAAGAGCGCGAAAAGGCGCAGCTAGCCGGGTACACGCTTGTGGATCCGGCGACCGTATTGGCCACGCATCTGACGGAAATCATCAAGGCTCATGCCTGCGAGCTGCTTGGCCGGCAGGAAACCAAGAGTCTCTTGGACACGGTCTCAAAGACGCATCCCAAAGTGGTGGAGGAGCTTGTGCCTAAAGTCCTGTCGATCGGAGAGGTCCAAAAGGTTTTGCAGAATCTATTGAGGGAACGCGTCAGCATCCGCGATGCCGTCACGATCCTGGAGACCATGGCCGATTTCGGCGCATATACAAAGAATGTCGCCGCCTTGACTGAATACTGCCGCCAGGCTTTAGGGCGTTCCATCTGCAAGCTGTATCAAAGCGAAGACGGTGATCTGCCGGTGTTTACGGTAGCCCCCGACCTTGAAAAGAGCATCATGGACGGAGTCGTAAACTCAGAACAGGGTTCCTATCTGGCGCTGGAACCCCGTCAAGCCAAGGATATCGTGACGCGGTTCCAGCATGCGCTGGAGGCAGCCGGCAGCGGAGCCAATCCCGTAGTCCTCTGTTCTCCGGGAATCCGGATGTATGTGCGTCAACTGCTCGAACGATTTTTGCCCAATGCGGCGATATTGTCGCATAGCGAAATACCGCCGAACATTCGAGTCCTTTCTTTGGGGATGGTGACATAGGATGAGAATCAAGACCTTCTATAGCAAAAGCATGTCGGACGCGTTAAGGGAGATTAAGGCGCATCTGGGGCCGGATGCGATGATTCTATCCACCAAGGAAATTGCGCGCCGATCCGGAATCTGGGGACGCTCCTCGGGATTTGAAGTGGTTGCCGCAATCGATCACGAGGAGGACGTGGACATTTTCTCCCGCGGAGACGCGCAAGAAGTCCGCCAGGATCCGGCTTACTTGCCGGCAGCGGAGCGTATCGGCGCCCCCAAATATTCCAAAGCGAAGCTTCAAGACGCGCAGCCGGAAGCATGCATTTCCTCCGCGCCCGCTAAAAGGAAACGGGGATCTTCCAAAAAGCGCGCCCCGGTCAAAAAGAGGCCCGTCGATTTCTATGAAGGAGCCGGCGAGGAAGGGCCGGCCGGGATGCGGCTTCCTTTTAAAGGGCGCGTTCCGCTCAATTTTTACAGGGAGCTTCTCGATTGCGGAGTGGAAGCTTCCCTGGCAAACGATCTGCTTGCGCGGGCCGTAGAAAACCTGACAACCGGCCAGCGGCGCAGCCGTCCGGCGCTGCATCGTGCGGTAACGCAGGCCGCCCTGGCTCTTCTAGCAGGTCCGGCAAGCCAGAGTGGGATGCCCGGGAAAAAGGCAGTTGCTTTTGTAGGTCCCACCGGAGTGGGGAAAACGACCTCTATCGCCAAATTGGCGGCGCGTCTTGCCCTGCAACAAAGAAAGAAAGTTCTTTTGGTGACTCTGGACGGATACCGCATCGGGGCTGTCGAACAGCTCCGGTCTTACGCGGGGCTTATGGGAATCCCTTTTCGATTCGTGGAAGAGCCGTCGGATTTGCCCCAGCTGCTCGAGGACAATCGACAAAAGGATTTCATTCTTATCGATACCGCTGGACGGAGCCCGAAGGATATGGAAGCCATGAGAGCGCTGGCGGCTTTTCTAAAAAAGGCGGAATTTATCGAGCGGCATTTGGTTTTGAGCGCCGCAACGAAAAGCTCGGACCTGCGCAGGATTGTGGACCAATTCGAGTGCTGTCGGCCGGATCATTTGCTTTTTACCAAGCTGGATGAAACGTCCACCCCGGGTCCGATCTTAAACGAGCTGGTTCGCACGCAAAAGTTGTTCTCTTACTACACGGATGGACAGAAAGTGCCTGACGATCTTCATGCGGTTCCAAGAGAAGGCATTATGAACATCATCCTTAACCGAAATGAAAACGCACTAAAGGAATAATTATGGCGCTTCCTCATAGACTTCATAGTACGACCGGCAATCATGAATCGAAATCGCGCAGGGTGAACGCGGCCGGTTCCCGCGGATCCATGCTGAAGGTCGATAGCGCAGGCCCCAAGATTATCGCGGTTACAAGCGGAAAAGGAGGCGTCGGCAAGACGAATGTTGTCGCCAATGTATCGGTCGGCTTGTCGGAACTGGGGAAAAAGATTGTTGTGCTCGATGCGGATTTCGGGCTGGCAAACATCGATGTTCTTCTCGGGCTGACGCCCAAGTATCACCTCGGCCATGTATTGTTCGGGAATAAAAGCCTGACGGAGATCATGGTTCAGGGGCCCAAGGGCATTCGGATTATTCCCGCCAGTTCGGGCCTCCAGCGCATGGCGGAGCTGACGTCGGCTCAAAGGAACCAACTGGTCGAAAGCTTTGCGAATCTGGATTCGGATACGGACTATTTCATTATTGATACGGCCGCCGGCATCTCGCGCAATGTGATTCATTTTTTGCTGTCCGCGCAAGAGGTTATTGTCGTCAGCGCGCCCGAACCCACCGCGATAGTGGACGCCTACGCCGTGATCAAAATAATTCTGGCGGAGGATCCCGACAAAAAAATTCAAATACTCATAAATTCCGTGGAGCGCGCCGAGGATGCTCAGGAGGTTTTTTGTCAAATAAATTCCGTGGTAAAGCGGTTCCTGAATCGCGAAATAGACTACCTCGGGCATATCGAACAGGATCCACACGTGCTGCATGCGGTTCGGAGCCAGATGCTGGTGATGCATCGATTTCCGGATGCCCCCGCAAGCCGCTGTTTTCGGGATCTGGCCCGCCGCCTGGATCAACAAGAGGGGGCCAATCCATCCGCGGAAGGTCTTGTTTGGGAAAAACTCCTTAACGACTGGGTCAATTAAAGCCTTAAGGAGACGTCTAAATGATGTTTGTTGAATAGCCTGCAGGATCTGCGGATTTCAATCCGCCGGTTCTGCGCAAGAGGGTACGATCATGCAGGATTTGTTAAGCCAACAAAAAATTTATGAATCCCCCGTACCGCCGAACTCCGAGCGGGATGAAATGATACTGGAGCATCTGCCCCAGATCAAATACATCGCGCAGCGAATTTCCACCAAGCTCCCCTCCCACGTTGAGTTAAACGATCTTGTGAGCGCGGGAGTTTTGGGATTGCTGGATGCAATTGAAAAGTTCGATCCAAAGCGAGGGGTCAAGTTTAAGACCTACGCGGAATTGCGCATCAAAGGCGCCATTCTGGACAGTCTGCGCAATCTGGATTGGGCACCCCGGTCCTTGCGCAAAAAGAGCAAGGATTTGGAGAAAATCTACCGGGAGCTGGAACAGCGTCTGGGACGCCCCGCTACAGACAAGGAAGTGTGCGATGAAATGGAAATCTCGCTCGAGGATTTCTATGAGCTTGTGGATCAGATCAAAGGTCTTAACCTCGGCAGCTTCCAGGAGCTTTCCACGCAGGATGAGGAAAAAACAGGCGAGCCTCTTGTGAAATATATCCCGGACGCTCCGCAGATGGATCCGTTCTTTGTATTCCACAAATCGGAGGTCCAGAGCATGCTGAGCGGCGCCATCGATACGCTGCCCAAAAAGGAGCGGCTGGTTGTGTCGCTGTATTACTTTGATGAGCTGACAATGAAGGAAATCGGTAAAGTCCTCGGAGTCAACGAATCGAGGGTGTCCCAACTGCATACCAAAGCCATGTTGAGGCTGCGCACAAAGCTCAGAAAAATGAACGGGCAGGATTAGGGAGCCTAAGCTCATATTATGGATAAAGTACTATCTCAAGAAGAAATCAATGCTCTTTTTACGGCGATGGCGTCTGAGGAGCTGAATCTGGAGTCCTCCGGCGAAAGCGATCTTGGCGCCCGCAAAATTGTCAACTACGACTTTCACGGCGCCGACAGGATCTCGCAGGATCAAATGCGGTCCATCCATCTCCTGCACGAATATTTCGCCCGCAACTTCGCGTCGTCTCTTTCCGCATACATTCGCGCTATCGCGGAGGTGAGTCTGTCGTCGTTGGAGCAGTTGTCCTATTCCGCATTCGTCAAGCAGCTTCCGGATCCGACGCTGTTTGCGAGCATCGGAATGCGCCCTCTGGACGGGAACATCGCATTGGAAATGAATCCTTCTCTGGTCTTTCCCATGATCGACATCATCTTGGGAGGGCCGGGCCGCTCCCTGTCCGAAACGCGAAATCTGACCGAAATTGAATTGAATATCATCGAAGGCGTCATAAAGCTGGTTGTAAAAGATCTTGAGGCCGCCTGGCACCCAACCATGGAAATGGATTTCTATCTGGAAGAGAAGGCGACCAAGGCTCAGATGCTCCAGATAGCCTCTCCCGGGGAGACGGTGCTCGCCGTGCACCTGGAAATCAAGATCGGGGAAAACACGGGGATGATGAATCTCTGCATTCCGTCCCGTCTGTTGAAACTACTGCGGAACAAATTCGACCAACAATGGAACGTGAGACGGCAGAAAACAACAGGAAGCGAAGAGGAGCGCCTGTTTGAGCTCATGAAGCCGATGGCGATGACGCTCAGCGGAGAAATTCGGAATTCGAGGCTTACGGTGGGCGAGTTGCTTAGGATTTCGGCCGGGGACGTGATTCAGCTGAGCGCGCATGTCGACGACCCGGTCTTTCTATGCGTCGGCGGAATGGCCAAATTCACGGGAAGGATCGTTCTGAAGCGGGGGAAAAAGGCATTCGAAGTATTTGAAAGACGCGAAGAATAATGCACTTTGGATTTCATTCGGAAGCCGCGCCGGCGCCGCGGGGAGGGTTTTTAATGAGCGAAAATATCGAAAACACTGAAGCGAAACAAGCTCAAGAAGGAAAGAACGAAGGGTTCCCGGCTTCGGGATCCGGCGGGAGCTGGAATATAGATTTGCTTTTGGATGTCGAGCTTCCCGTCAGCGTTTCCTTTGGACAATCGGAGATGCCGCTGAAGGACGTATTGAAGCTGGGCGCGGGTTCCGTGATTGAATTGGACAAGTCCGTCAACGACCCGGTAACAATCATCGTCAATCATAAGCCCATTGCCAAGGGCGAAGTAGTGATGGTGGACGGCTATTACGGAGTCCGGATCCTTGAGGTAGAAAGCACCGCGGACCGGATCCGGTCTCTGGGATAAGAGGACGGTAAGAGGCGCGCCTATTTTTGCGCGCCGCCCTTTCGGAGCCGTTGCAGCATGAAAGGATTTGCCCGTAGGGACCGTTTAAAAACCGCTTTTTAAAGGATACAAACTATGCCAAGCGTACAAACAGACGAGGAACCGGAACTTAATCTGACCGAGCTTATAGCGAAGGTCAAGGACTTGCCGCCGCTGCCCTCCGTTGTCATGAGAGCCATGGAAATGATACTGGATCCGGACATATCGGTCCGCAATCTGCAACTTGTTATTTCCCAGGACCAGGCGTTATCGGCAAAAATCCTGAGGATTGTCAACTCGGCCATGTACTCGCTCCGACGAGAAGTTTCCACGGTGTCGCATGCAGTGGCCGTTTTGGGGATTGAAACCGTCAAGTCCGTTATTATGGCCGCTTCCGTGGAGCGCGTTTTCCAGAAATCGAGGGACCTGGGCACCAAGCTGATGACCGAGCATTCGTGGGGAACCGCGCTGGCCGCGAGGTCCATTGCGCGGCGCGTGCGCTACGAAAAGATCGAGGAAGCGCTGGTGTGCGGACTGATGCACGACATAGGAAAGCCGGTGCTGCTTCAGAATATGCCGACGCGCTACAGGGAGATCATTCATGAGGTCTATAGCGGCAACGGAAAATTCCATCAAATGGAGCTTCTGGCCTTTGGATTTTCCCATGCGCACGTGGGCGCTCTGCTTGCCCGCAAGTGGAACTTTCCGCAGCAGCTTGCGGAGGCTGTCGGCTATCACCACAATCCTTTATCAGCGCCCGCTTACCGGGAATTGGCATGCATTGTAAACCTTGCAAACAGTTTCATGATTCATATGGGAATCGGATTCGAGAGGGACAAAGACCTGGTTCTGGAAAAGCAACCTGCGGCCGTTTTCCTTAAATTGGATAAGGGAGCCTTGGAATCGTTGATGTCGGAAACCCGTCTCGCGATTCAGGCGACGACCGGCGTTCATAGCTGATCGCCATTTCAATTCGCGCGTCCAAGGAGGACTGAATGGTTACCCTATGTTTGGTTACAGCCGTGGCGGCAATTGCGGGTGTTCTTCATTGGGCTGTGCAGAGGAAATACATAACCCGCCTGAAAGCTCTGGAACGGAATTTGCAAGAATTCTCAGACATGATGTCTCAAATGACTGAAATCCAGTTAAAAATCCAGAAAACCTTTTCCGCCAATTTTGAAGATCTTGAGGAACGAATGCTGGAACTCAGCGTGCCTTCCCAGGATTGCGATCTTCCGCTGGAAAGGCGGCACCAGGTGCTTACTCTGGCGCGCAAGGGTATGGGGCTGAAGGATATCGCAAAACGTCTCAAAGCTCCTGTAGGGGAGGCGGAACTGGTGCTGAATCTGAGCAAATACATGGGCGGCCAGAGCCCCCGGTCCGGCCGCATGAAGGAACCGGGAAGACCTTATGCCTAAATATTTATGCCATCGAAAGGGATGTACGCGCACGCGCGGCGAATTCAGTTTATTTGCAAGTAGAAGGCGCCCTCCTATGTATGAAGGCAAAACATTCTGCAGCGACTCCTGTCTATGGGCTCATGTGGAAATGGAACTGAAGGAAAAATGGCGTCGGCTGCAGTTGGAGAAATTTCGGGCCATTCCCAGGCCCAAGCTGGGCACGATTCTCATGCAAACGGCCTATATCACGCGCGATCAACTGGACAAAGCGATCAAGCTTCAAAGCGAGACAGGGAGGGGCCGCATCGGCGAATGGCTTCTCCGCCTGGGGTTCGTTGAAGAGCATCAGGTTACGGTCGCGCTCGCCCGGCAATATGGGCTCCCTTTGATCAACCTAAAAAATTCGGATGCTAAGAGGGAAGCGGTTCGAATGATTCCGGGAAAAGTAGCCAAATGCTCCGGGCTCGTGCCGGTTGGGTTTGACGATGCGCAGGAATCGATACGGGTAGCGGTTACGGCACCGGTTAATTTCAATTGCCAGGAAGCGATACGGCGGATGATCCGCAAAGGAGTGGTCGCGTATATTGGAGACCAGTCCGCAATCCAGCGATTGTTGGAGCAATGGTATGAGCCGGAAGAACTGGATCTGTCGAACCTCCCGACGTTCAGTTCGCTCGAAGGATTGATAGCAGCGGGAAGCGAGATGGTGGCGCTCGCAATTGAGCGCAGGGCGCAAAACATTCAGGCGGAACTGGTTCATGACTTCTTTTGGCTGAGAATGGATTTTCCTTCGGAATCGCATCACCACCTGTTTCGGCTGGTTTCCGAGCCGGCTGAGGAGGGAGAGCAGGCAGCGGGAGAGGAGCATGACGTCCGTTTTGCGGCCGTCAGTTAAAACGCAAATCTTACCCAGTCGGCTGGGCAAGAATTGCCGGTTGTGAAGAAAGATGTTTCCGAGAGGGAAATTTCACAAAAGGGAAATGGGCCAAAAGCTGCAGATGCCGTGCAAAGGGCTTTGGCATAGAACTTGCTCTTAAGAAATCGGGAATGATGGGCCTCCGACAGCCGGGGGCCGGAGGATCGGCAAATTGAACAGCGGACTTTATACGGCGTTTTCCGGCATGCGCGCTCAAGTGGATGCACTTGAGGTACTGGCCAACAATCTGGCCAACATGAATACCGCCGGTTTTAAGGAAGAAAAAACATTTTTCACTTTCTTGAACCAATCACTGGAATCGTCTCCCGGGTTGAATGAGCTCACAAGAACCATCAATCAATCGGTTTTAGCGCGGACCGCAATGAATCCGGCTGCGGGGTCCCTGACGGCAACCAACCGCTTTCTGGATATAGCGATAGAAGGAAATGGATTCCTTGCGGTTCAAACGCCGGCCGGGACGCGCTACACGCGAAACGGCAGTCTCCAGGTGAATGCACAATCGGCTCTCGTAACCTCCGATGGTTTTCCGGTGCTGGATGCCGAGAACAACCGGCCGATTACGCTGGGCCCCGGAACTGTATTCATTAATGAACAGGGACAGATCTCTGTGGATGGGACAGGGGTCGCTCGTTTAAAGGTCGTGGCTTTCCAGGATTTTTCATTGCTTGAGAAGCAGGGCAATTCGCTGTTTGTTTCGAGGACCGGCGAGGGAGCTGAACAACAGTCCGATGCCGCGATCCGCTCGGGATACCTTGAGCAATCCAACGTCAATCCGATCGTATCCGTCACGCAAATGGTGGGGATTCTGCGCCACTTTGAAGCCCTGCAAAAAAGCATCAATCTTTTAATGAACGATATTAATTCCAAGGTCATTGAAAAACTGGGCCGCTAGGAGAGCTTATGCTACGTGCTTTATACACCGCTGCGAGCGGGATGGAAGCGCAGCAGTTGAATATTGATACCATCGCCCACAATCTTGCCAACATCAACACGAGCGGATACAAATTGCGCAGGGCGCAATTTCAGGATCTTTTGTATCAGAACATCCGCCAGGCGGGAGCCTCCAATACCGCAACCACGGAAATCCCCGTGGGGCTGCAGGTCGGGCTTGGGACCAAACCGGTTGCAACGGAGATGATTTTCAGCCAGGGGGATTACGCAACGACCAACAATCCGCTGGATTTGGTGATACAGGGACAAGGCTTTTTCCAAATCCGCCAGACGAACGGGCAAATAGCCTACACGCGCAACGGTAATTTTCACCTGAACCGTGACGGAAACATCGTCACTTCCGAAGGGGACATGCTGGATCCCCAAATCAGCATCCCGCAGGATCAGGTGGGAATCACCATCGGATCGGACGGGACGGTCTCCGTTCAAGTTGCGGGCCAGACGGAGCCTCAGCAGGTGGGAAGGATCGAATTGGCGCTGTTTCAGAACCCATCGGGCCTCCAGAGCTTAGGCAAAAACCTTCTGATTCCCACGCTGTCTTCCGGCGATGCAATCACCGGCACGCCGGGCGAAGAAGGTCTCGGGACGCTTCTTGCGGGATTTGTGGAGCAGTCCAACGTGAACGTGGTTGAAGAAATGGTGCACATGATCGTCAGCCAGCGGGCTTACGAGGCAAATTCCAAGGTCATCCGCACGGCGGATGAAATGTTTACGCAGGCAAATAACGTGGTTCGGTAAAGGATGTCATGAAGCAAGTTCCGAATTCTCTCCTCACCCTTTTCTCAACCCCTTTTAGCGCGATATCGGGCGGGCCGGCATTTCCTCGAGATATGGCCGGCTCCACCCATCGCCACTTCACCCCTTTCTACATTAACCGGGAGAACGTGGATGGTATCCCATTTCTTCCGGGCATGTCTTGTCCGCCACGTAGTATTGTTCACTTCAGGTTGGGTGAGGGGAGGATTCGCGGCTTGCTTCATGGAATCGGCGTTCTTCTGATTGCCGCATGGTTTGCAGCTTTCTCGGTTCGGATGGCGGAGGGAGCGGAAAGACTGGAACTGCATCTTAGGGAAGCAGCCTCGGTTTTGTCGAACGAGGTATTGCTGAAGGATATTGCGGATGTCAAGAGTACGAGTTGCAGGCAAGTCGACGCCGCGGCCGCGCTCCGGCTGGGACCGGCGCCGGAATTCGGAGCCGTAAAAACATGGAATCGCCATCAAATCGGCCAGTTGCTGAAATCGAGTGGTTTTTCACAGGAGGTGCGGTTTTCAGGCGCCTTGGCGGTTCAAGTCCGCCTTCGGGGGCGTCCGGTGAGCGACGAGGAAATCGAGCCCCTGATTCGATCGCACCTGACAAAGACCACTTGCTGGAAACAATCCGAAATTCAGATTCGCGCGATAGACAATTTGGAAGGCATAGAGGCGCCTGTCGGGGGAGCCATGATGCGGATTTCTTCCGATTCCGCGGTCAAGGGAACGCGAAGATTGCTGGTCCCCGTCGAAATTGTGCAAAAAGGAAAAATACTGCGGTGCTTCTGGGCGGCGGCAACCATTGAAATCGATGCGGAGGTTGCAACGGCTTCCCGCAGAATACCGCGCGGTGCCGTCCTGGGCGAGGATGATATTGAGGTGAAGCGGATGGAAATCACGGATCTCCGCGGTTCCTATGTCCGCAAAAGAGAAGATGCACTGGGGAAAGCGGCGCGGCGCACCTTCTCCGCGGGCGATGTCATAACTCAAGAATCTTTGGCGAAACCGTTCCTTGTCAAAAAGGGCGAAACCGTTCAACTCCGCCTGCAGAGAAATGGAATTATGCTCAGGTCCCCGGTCCGAGCCGAACAAAACGGAACTATGGGCCAGATCATCAAGGTGCGGAATCTTGATTTCTCGACAGTTCTAAAGGCGCAGGTCACGGGGAAGGCCGAAGTGGAACTGCAATAACTGGAGCTTCTGGCGATGAATTATGCCCACTGCATTTATATTTCAATAATAGTGCCCGCAATGATCCTTAGCGGATGCGGCGCAAAAAGCGCCCGCGTTGACGATCCCACGGATATTCGAGAATTCGTGGAGAATGCGGCGGAGCGCGCGCCTGAAACGGAAGCGTGGACCGGTTCCTTATGGAAGAGCGGCGGATATCAATCGGATCTTTTCTGCGATCCGAAAGCCCGCTTTGTCAACGATGTTGTTACGATCAGAGTTTTGGAAACGACTCAGGCTGTCGCCTCCGCGGATGCTTCAAGCGTCCGCGACACGAGTTTGTCCGCGGGGTTCGACAACCTTTTCGGGGCGGAGAAGCTCATCAGCGAAATGCCGACAATGGTATCGGGCAAAAGCGGTTCCAATTTCGAAGGGAAAGGAGCGACAAGCCGGGTAACCACGTTGCAAACCAGTCTGACCGCGCGCGTCACCGATGTCCTTCCCAACGGATATCTTGTTGTGGAGGGTAAAAGGGAAATCAGCGTCAACAACGAGAATCAAAGCATTATCCTCAGAGGAATCGTGCGCCCGCAGGACATTCAGCCGGACAATACCGTGTTTTCTTCGGCCGTAGCGCAAATGTCCGTCCGGGTTCAAGGCCGGGGCGCGGTCAGTCAGCCCATCAAGCCCGGATGGTTGTACAGAATTCTAAACGGCGTGTTGCCTTTTTAAAGCGGAGTCGCATGCGCAGAAATTGGCTGTATACAATTGCGATTTTTGGAAGCATTTGGATGTATCCACTGGTCGGACAGGCGGCCAGCCGGATAAAGGACATTGCATCCTTTGAAGGCGTTCGGGAAAACCAGCTTGTGGGGTACGGTCTTGTCGTGGGCTTGAACGGAACCGGCGACCGCAGCCAGACCTACTTTTCAACCCAAACGCTGGCGAACATGCTGGAACGCAGCGGCTTGACCATCGACCCGGAGCAGGTGCGAGTCAAAAACATCGCGGCCGTCATGGTTACGGCGTCGCTGCCGCCCTTCATCCGGCAGGGGAGCGCCATCGATGTCACGGTAAGCAGCATAGGGGACGCCCAGAGCATCCAGGGCGGGGTTTTGATCAGGACGTCTTTGTATGCGGGCAACAGCCAAGTGTATGTTACAGCCCAAGGGCCGGTGACGCTTGGGGGCTTCCGCGCGGGCGGCCGTGATGCACGGGTTCAACTGAATCATCCGACAGTGGGGCGAATTCCAAACGGCGGCTTGGTCGAAAGGGACGTGACTGTGGATTTCACCGGGAGGACGGATCTGAATCTTGTGTTACATCGCAGCGACTTTACTTCCGTCAGCCGCGCCGTTCGAGCGATCAATGAAAGTATGGGCCCGAGTATCGCCGATGCTTTGGACGGGCGGACCGTCGCAATCCACGTCCCTTCGTCTTACAGCGGCCGCATCATTGAATTTATGTCGCTGGTGGAGAATGCCAGGATTGAGGTGGATTCTCCCGCACGGGTGGTTATCAATGAAAAGACCGGTACGATTGTGCTGGGCAAGGATGTCAAGATTGCGGAGGTTTCCATCATTCACGGCAGCCTCTCGCTGCAGGTAGGAACCGTTTACCACGTTTCGCAGCCGGCGCCGTTTGGCGAGGGCGAGACGGCGGTGGTTCCGGAGCGGGATATTTCCATTCAGGAGGATAAGGGGCGGACCGTGAATCTTCGCGAGGGAGCCAGCGTAGAGGAAGTGGTGAGGGCTTTGAATACGATCGGGGCGGGGCCGCGGGATGTCATCGCCATCCTGCAGGCGATCAAGGCGCAGGGCGCGTTGCAGGCGGAGCTTGAAATCATATGATTGAAATACCGGGGGTTGCCGTAAAGTGTCGGATTCAGGGATAGTCAACCCGGCGGGTCGCTTGCCGGCGGATATCCTGATTGCCTCAGGAAACCGGCTTGAGGGAAAAGTGCGCGCGGCGCAATACGCTTCCGGCGATGCCCGGAAAAGGGAGCTGAGAGAAGTCGCGCAGGAATTTGAAGCAGTTTTCATCGCTCAAATATTGAAGGTGATGCGCGAGACTATAGAGGAATCCGGCCTTACAGACGCCGGGCCGGGTAAATCCATATACACGGAATTGTTCGACCAGGAAGTAGCGCTCAGTCTGGCGCGGCGCGGGGCTCTCGGAATATCCGACCTGCTGTATGAAAATCTCTCCGACATCGTTGCGGAAGGAGAAGAAAAATCCGGATCGCCGGAATCCGTTGGGGCGTTCTCAAGGGATTCGCTGCCGGAAGCCCGCGATTTAAAGCTTCCGGTGGAGGGAACGCTGACTTCCGGTTTCGGTTTCAGGAGAGACCCGTTCAGCCACAGGATGAGATTTCATAAAGGCGTGGATATAACGGCGCCGGAGGGAAGCCAGGTGGTCGCGGCAACGGCGGGAGAAGTGATTTCGGCGGGATTTGAGAAGGGATACGGCAACACGATACTGGTGCAACACGCCGGAGGTTTTCAGACTCGGTACGGCCATTTGCGAGAAATATCTGTGAAAGTAGGAAATAAAGTAGCCGCGGGGAGCCCGATTGGGTCAGTCGGCTCAACGGGGCGCAGCACGGGGCCCCATCTTCATTTTGAAGTGATCCGGATGGGGCAGCCGGTCAATCCAGCTTCTATTTTCAACGCCCGGACCCTCAACTCAGGGCGGGAATGGAATGGGGAACACCCATCAGCAAGCCCGGAGCAGAGTTCTGAAAGCTGAAAGTGGAGAATTATTTTTAAAGTGCTATTATCAAAGGGACGATAAGCTAAACGAGAGTAATCTCTTGAGGATGCTATGGAGATCAACGGTACGAACCCTTTGATAGTTTTAAACAACAATGTGCAGCGGGTCGATGCCTCGCAAAAGCCGGAGCATGCCCCGAAAAAAGACGGAGACCATTCCGCTTCGGATCGATTGGAATTATCGGTTCGGAGCCGCGAGATATCGCACCTTGAAGAGTTGGTGCGCTCGGCTCCGGATATTCGGGAGGCCCGGGTGGAGGAAGTTCGCAGGGAAATCGAACGCGGCACTTATAATGTCAAAGCGGAGAAGATCGCTGAAAAGATAATTGGAGGCAATCTGCTGGACGAGATCATTTAATCTCGGACAAGCGGAGGCTGCCATGTCCGACGACTTTGGTGCCATAATTCCTGGGGTCTCACCGCTTCTGGAAAGAATCGGCAAAGAGGAGCGGCTGAGTGGAGACCATCCGCGTGGGGCAAGGTACCTGAAATCCAAAAAGGCCCAAAAAGATTGCGATGGAACTCCGTCCGACGATACGGAGAAGACCGATGACTCTATTTCCTCCCTGCACGTCGATCTCAGAATCTGAAGATGGATGATCGGATTTCAGACCTTCTGGGAATCATTCGCGACGAAATCAGCCTATACCGCGGACTCGTGGAGCACGCCAGGCGCAAGACGGCCTGGTTGGTTCAAGGCGGCGCCGAAGCCATCCTGGAAAGCAACAGAATTGAAGAAACGTTCAACAGCAGGCTCCGCACTCTGGAGGCCGAAATGGTTCGTCTTTGCCGCGAGCTGAGCCTCTCTTTGCAGATCCCGCGAGAGGAATTTACGCTTATGAAGCTCGCCGATAATCTCGAGCAGTCCCTGGCGCTGGAAATTAAAAATCAAGCCGCTCTTTTCCGCAACTTGGTGAAGCAGCTGAAGTCGATATCCCAGCGCAATGCACGGCTGCTCGAAAAATCGCTTCACTATTCGCGGGGGCTGCTGGCTCTTATTTCCAATATGAGGTGTTCCTATCGGGAAACCGGATTGTTTGAGCCGATTCATTCAATCCCGCCGACCTTTTCTCAGAGAGTCTGAAGAATTCCTCCTCGAGCCCGCGGGAGACTTGGTTCGACGGGCGCAAACGGGAAAGGAGATGCCGCTCGCAACAGACAGCGGAGCGAAAAGTCTATGCCATCCATATTAAGCGGTTTCGATACGATTCAGCAGGCGCTTGCGGCGCAGCAATATGCCCTGTCCATAACTCAGCGAAACGTCGCAAACGCCGGCAGCCCGGATTATACTCGTCAGGATACTGTTTTTATCCCGGTGGGAGAATGGGACGGGACGGAATACGGCATCCCCGGAATCGCGTTGCGGGCGGTGAGGGACCAGTTCATTGACGCCGGAATCAGTCGGGAAATACAGTCGCTGGCTGAATACAATGTCTCCAGCGGCGCTTTGCAGCAGGTCGACGCCCTGATCAACAACGGCGGCCAGGACCTCCGGCAGGCGTTGTCCGACTTTTTCAATAGTTTCGGCGAGCTGGCCGCAACGCCCGAAAACTCCGTATTGCGGCAGCAAGTACTCGATAGCGCGCGCACTCTGGCGGCGGAGTTCCGGAGGCTTTACGGCTCCATCCAGCAGGTGCAAACATATCAAGACCGGGCTTTAGGCTACGCGGTCCAGGAAATCAATTCCATTGCCGAACAGATCGCGGATTTGAACGCAAGGATCCAATTGGCGCAGGGAGCTCAATCGGAGGAAGTATTTACGCTCCGGGACAGCCGCCAGCAAAAGATCGAGCAGCTTTCCGAACTCATAGACGTTTCTTATTTTGAAACCGAATCGGGTTCGCTGACGGTGGCTACGCGGCAAGGCGCGGCGCTGGTTGTCGAGGACCACAGCTATGCTCTTGAACTGGGCCTCCTCGGGAATTCATTCCAGGGCGTTTTCCTGCAAGGCGCCGATATCACGGATTCAGTGGAATCCGGAAAGGCGGGAGGATTGATCGATGTCCGCGACAACAGAATCGCGGGCTATCTGGCCGCTCTGGACGATATGGCTGCCGCTGTTATCGCGAGAGTAAACGAACTGCATGCGCAGGGGATCGATTTCAACGGGGAGGCGGGGGGAGATTTCTTTGCGCCTTTTACGCCCCCGGCTTCAGGTTTAAACGACGGCGCGGCGAGGTCGATGAGCGTTGCTTTGACGGATCCTCTAAAGATCGCCGCCGGCGCCGTTGGTTCCGGCCAGGGGAACGGAGCCATTGCAGAGCAGATCGCGGGTATCGGAGAGGAGGCTCTTTTTTCCTCTTCTTCGGAAACGATCTTTCAGTTTTATTCGGACCTGATTTCAAGAATCGGCACCGATGAGAAAACGGCGCAAGACGGAATCACCGTGCAGGAGGGCGTCCTGGCT
Source organism: uncultured Acidobacteriota bacterium (assembly GCA_964506795.1). Taxonomy (GTDB): domain Bacteria; phylum Acidobacteriota; class UBA6911; order UBA6911; family UBA6911; genus UBA6911. The sequence goes on from CAZDMR010000036.1 coordinate 26,489, forward strand.
AAGCTAAGAGACCAGAGGAGCGCCTTTTCGGGAGTCAATCTGGATGAAGAAGCGGTCAATCTTATCCAGTCTCAGAAAGCATACCAGGCAAGCGCGCGATTCGCGACCGTGCTGGAAGCCATGAGCGATGAAATCCTTCAACTGCTAGGCGGTTAGCATATGCGTATTACACAGCTGGAACTGTATCGAAATTTTTTAAACGATATCGAGACGCTGAATTCGGATTTTATAGCGGCCGGCCGCCAGGTGTCCAGCGGGAGGAAACTAACGCGGCTTTCCGATTCTCCCCAGGGCAGCGCGGACCTGGTTTCGTTGTCGGAAGAAGCGTCCAGGATCGACCTTTATAGCTCCAATATAGACACCGCTTCGTATTTTCTCGCTTTGACGGAGTCGGCTCTGAATGAAGTCCATAACCTGATCACATCCGTCTATACCCTCGGAAGCCAGGCTTCTTCGGATGCCGCGGGCGGCGATGTCCGCAGCACGGTTTCCACGGCAGTCCGGTCCATTCGCGATCAGATTCTGGCGCTCGCCAATAGCGAAGCGCTCGGCCGCCATATTTTCGCAGGATCGCGGGTTCTGGCTGCTCCTTTTGAATTGACCGGCGACTCGGTTCTCTATCAGGGGGACGGAGATATCAACAAAGTCCACGTGGACAAAGAGCTGGAATTGGAATTGGGCGTTTCAGGATCGGAAGCGTTTGATTCCATTTTTGCGGCGGTTGAAACGCTGCTCGGGGCGATCGATGCCGGCGACACGTCGGGCATCAAAGACGCGCTGGGACAGTTCTCTTCCGCCATGTCCGATTTGTCCCGCGTTCGCGGACGGGTAGGATCCCAATTGAGCCTGCTGGAAAATGCAAAGACGAATCTTGAATCCCGGCAGGACATTCTGGTTGCTCGGCGAAGCGGGATCGAAGACGCAGACATGGCGGAGGCGATCATGCGGATGAACCAAACGCAGACGGCATTGGAGGCCGCGATAAGCGCAGGCGGAAGGGTTTTATCGCAAGGCAACCTGTTCGACATTATGGGGTAAACAGGCTACAATGGCCTCGGTTTTAATTATTTGTTGGGGCTTTGATTTGTGAGCAGTCGGGCCGCGAGAGAATCCCGTTTCGGGTGCAATCCGGCGCCGCCGCTGAATCGGTGGTTTAATTTTTTTGAGGCACAATGGTAATCCACACTGTCAATTTTGGGGATTTGGAAATACCGGATGACAAAATCATCAATTTTAAGGAAGGCCTCCCCGGTTTTCCGCAGATTCACAGATTCGCGATTGTAGAACTGGATGAATTGAAACCGTTCCAGTACCTTCAGTCCCTTGAGGATCCTCCGATCGCTCTTTATATCATCAATCCGTTTGTCGTGGATTCGACTTATGAATTCCGGCTGACGGATTCCGATATGGAAGACCTCAACAGCACGAATGCCGCCGACCTTGCGGTATACGCCGTAGCGACGATTCCCGAGGACCCGAGTGAAGCCACGCTGAACCTCATGGCTCCGATAGTCATTAACGGAAAGGACCGGTGCGGGAAACAGGTCATATTGATAGAAAGCCGGTATTCCGTAAAACACCCGCTGTTGAGCGGCGCGGGCGCCGATGAGGCAAAGGCCCAGGAAGCCTGAGTCGCGCTTCCCTTAAAGCAGGGACCGGAATCCCCTGCAGGTAAATACACGGATGCTAGTCTTTACGCGAAAAAAAGATGAAAGCCTTGTTATCGGCAATGAAATTGAGGTTACGATTCTCAACATCGGTTCGGGTAACGTAAAAGTCGGTATTCAAGCGCCGCGCCATATCTCGGTGCATCGACACGAAGTCTATGAGGCCATTCGGCGGGAAAATCTCGCCGCGGCCAAGTCTCAAATTCCCAAAACGGACGTATTCAAAAAGCTTTTGGGATGAGGGTGCAATCGAAGAGGATCAAAACAAGGTGTCGATGAATTTAGGATAGTTGTTCTTGATGGGTTTGACGCTTTTCAGATATTGAGAGCCCTTGCCGATTTCCTCAAGATTCTTCCCCAATCTGTCCCGCACCGCCAGGATTTTTTCAGATTGATGGTGGCACAATTCCTTCAACCGTATAGCCTGGGCCTTGGCGGCGCCGGCGAGGTCGCGCATTTCGTCTGGGGAATCGGGACAGAGATTGGAGCGATACTGTTCCCACTGCTCGGATAGTTTCAGCACGCGAAAACTCATATTCTCGATCCGGATCAGGGTATCGCGGTTTTTAAGAATAGAATCCGCAAGCGCGATCGGGTCGTTGCCTTCTTCGGTTTCCATTATTTTGCCGAGTTCTTCCCCCACCTTAAGATAGAGCTGGAAAACATCCTGAAATTCCTGTGCGAGAGCGCTTTTAGGCATCATATGGATAGATTGAGCGATTTAAACGGAGTGGATGAAGGGTTCACCGTATGCGGCGCGCCGGGATGGGACAGCTCCTTTTCTACGGAGGGAGCCGCAGGCTCCTGACTCTGCGGAACAAGTTCTCCCCACGCCGAACGAAGATTGTCCAGCAAACGCTCAATTTCAGCCAGCGGTTCGACGCTCTGTTCCACATTGGCCTGGAAGATCCTCTTTTTCATATAGGTGTACAATCGCTCCAGGGAGCTTGCAATCTCGCCGCCCTCTTGCAAGTTCAGGCAGGATTGCAGTTCGGAAATAATGGCGATGCCTTTGTTGATGGACCTCGATCTGCCCGAGATATCCTTCCGTTCCATTTGTTGCTGTGCATCCTGAAGGCAGCAGATGGCGGCGTCATATAGCATGACTACAAGTTGCAGCGGATTTGCGGTTTTGACCGCAACTTCGCGGTATCGATGCGCTACTGACGGGTTTTCGGACATTTAAAGCTCCTTCGCGCTAGTTGGACAGAGAATGGATCTGGCTGCTTAACGAAGTTTGGGTGACGGATAAAAGCCTTAAAGCTTCATCCGCCTTTTGGAATTGAGCTGTAAGCATCTGTCTTCTTATTTCGAGACGGTCTTCGTAATTTTCAATTTGTTCGTTGATGTTGCGGATGCTCTGGTTTAAAGAATCCGTTGAATGGTAAATGGGTCCTGAAAGCGGATCCGTAATTCCCTCCAGCATGCTCTGGAGATTCATTAAAACGCTGGAGCCTTCAACTCCCTCATCGTCCGACGCGACGGTCGCCGATCCATAATTCCCCGTGGTTGTCTGGGCGATCGTCAGGCTCAGGCCTTCTTCAGGTTGTCCTGGGGCGCCCGTTAAGCTGAGTCCGTCGCCTACGGCGGCATTGCCGCCTATAGTCCCGGCGATGTCAGTCCCGTCGGCAACTACGGGAACGGTCGAAAATCCGGTGGTGCCTTCGGATCCATCGGATGTGGATTCAATGGTGAAGCTTTGGGAACTGCCGTATTGATTCGTAGAGACTCTTATCTTTCCCGTTCCGTCATCCGCGGCGGTTATCGCCATGCCTTGAACGGATAGTTCGCTGTTGATTTTAAGCAGCACCGTTGACAGCGTGTCTCCGAGATCCAACTCGACAACGGCGGTTGCGGCTCCGGAAGCTATCGTCAACGTTTCCGCAGCGGCTAGGGCGTCGACCGCCACCGAACCTATGGCGGCCGCTTGCTGGGCCAGCGTATTTATTTCTATATCGTAAGTCCCGGTCTGGGTGGCGGATGTTTTTGAGTTATAAGTCACCCGGCTGTCGCTCACGGTAACGTCGCCCGACGGAGTGCCGTCTCCGAGAAATAAGGCTGCCACGGCCGTAAAGTTTGAAGAAAGCGCTTCCCGGAGTTCGGTTTCATCAATGTTCAGGCTGCCGTCCCGGTTGAAATCAACTCCCACCTGGGTCACAACGCTGTAGCTTGTGAAGCGGTTGGATACCGATTGAATCATCTGGCTTTGCAGGGTGCTTTGTATGCGGCGAAGCGTGGAATCTCCGGAGAGGATGCCTGCTTTTTCGGTTGTGGAATTATAAGCGAACTGGCTGTTGATGTAGGAATTGACATCGTTATACGCCGAACAGAATTCCTTGAGCGCTTCAACAATGCTGTCTATATCCTTCTCCACCTGGAGGCTCACGGGAGCGGCGCTTGTATTTTTAAGGTTGAAGGTAACGCCGCTGATGACATCCGAAACGCTGTTGGTGCTTTTGGTAATGCTGATGCCGTTGACTGCGAATTGCGCGTCGTCGGCGGCCTGCATCTCTGTTAAGTCCAAAGGCTGGCCGCCCGTAAGATTATCGGTTATGGAGAAGGAATTAGACGTGCCCGTCTCGTTTGCCGTAATAAGCAACCTGTAGGGGGTGCCGGAACCGTCGTTGATAATGCTGGCTGTCACTCCGGCATTCGCGTGGTTGATCGCATCGCGCACCCCGTTCAGAGTATTGTTGGAGCTGTTGATGGTCACGGTGACGGGATCCTCCGCGCCCGTTTGAATAATCAATGTGCCGGTGCCTGTCAATGAAGAGGTCGTATCGGCGAAGTTTGCGGAAGCCATGGATTTAGCCTGTGCAAGACTTGTCACCGTAATCGAATAGGAGCCTTCGACGGTTGCATTTGACGCGGTTGCGGAAATCGTTTCCTCATCCGATGAAGTTACGGAGCATTTGGCGAAAATGCTGTCCGAAAGCCGGTCCTGATAAGCGTAGGGTTTCAATAGAGGGACTTCGGAATCCCCGAATAGGAGGCTGCTGACTTTGTCCGACAACGCCGAGAGCCTGGTATTCAGGATCTGAAATGCGCTCACCTTGCTTTCAAGAGTGTTCACCTGGCTCTGCATGCTGCGCACCGGTGCGCTCTCAAAATAGATGAGATTATCCACAATAGTGGTTACATCCAGCGAGCCGCCGAGAAGATTGATGGATGACATATCAGAACCCTGCTTCCCCTGTTGTTTCTATTTCGTTGGGCTGAAAGGATATGCGAAGTGCTTTTTGAGGATCTCTTTTCATAACAAATAATTACGGCCCGGGTCGCCCTCAGGGAGGCGAATCCCAAGATATCCAACTTATCGTCCGTTGGGGCTTTAATGAATAGAGCTTTCTGCTGATTTTAGGCCGGATTTTTTGGGGCTGTTACCGCGGCTGCGGATCCAGGCAAATCTGCGCGGCCTCGCTAGGAATGCTTAAGAAGAATTCGGATTAAGAGAGCCGGATTTTCACTGCCGCTTGCCCCGGGAATGGATGTCGGATGCAATTTTTGCCAGCGCTTCGCCGGCTTTGGACAAGGCAAGATCGACAGAAGTAAAATATTCCGAATAAATATCCTTTATTGTTGAAGCGTCCTCGGAGCTTCGCGAAGAGTCGCGCAGTTTGCGCAGAAATGTGACATTTCCCATTTGGTTGAGGCAATCCAGCAAGGGGGCCAATCGCGGATTTCCGTAGATGGATTGCTTGACTGCTTCAAGTTTTTTAATCAGTTCGTCAGATGAATGTCCGTTTTGGATTTCGCAAAGCCGTCTGCCGCGTCTCAATATGTCTTGGAGCGACGTTAAGTCGCGGAAATAATCGGGCAGTAGCGCTTGCGCGCTTCGGAGGTTGTTACGCCCGGCTTCCTTATAGGCGCGGCGGATGACCGCCCGGAAATCCCTTTTTTGGCGGCAATGACGATGGAGCGCTTCTTTGAGGCTCGCAATTGCAACGTTATTGCGCAGGATGCCGCCCTCGGTGGCGTTGATGAATCTCACTTGCGGATTGGCGGCGATAATTTTAAGCATCCAGTTCCAGTAAGCGACGAGCTTGTTGGTGGATTCTATCGGCCGCCCGAAAATATCTTCAACCGAGACGGTGCGCTGCTGGGATCTCATCCTTCTTAATTGCCCTTGCAGCTCCGAAGGATTCTCAATCCCGGCATACCATTCGTTGTCAAAAAAGAGGCCGGTGCAATAAATGCGCCCATCGGTATGGGCCAAGTCCTGCCCGATAAAAACAATGGGATCGCACTTAAGCAAAAGGGCGAAATCGAGCGCCATCGTGGCGACGGAACCCCATGCGCGCAGCGTGCCCTTTTCCCCAATCAAATCCGTGAGAGAGCGCATGGAAGAATTTTCATAAATGCAGGCCAGCGTTCTTCCTTCAAATTCGCTGAATGCTTTCGGGAAGGATGTCGCTTCGGCTACCAGGAAGGCATTAGAGGGCGCGGCGTTTTCCAGGTGGCGGTAATTGGCGTAGGACGGGTCTCCCGAAAGCACGAAATGGGGTTCAATCCCGGCTGCCAGCAGCGGTTTGAGCGCCGTGTCGGTCGACAGTATCAGTATTCGTTCGTCGCACCCTTTCAGCTCATGAATGTTTTTGTCGAGCGAAGGGCCGGCGGAGACAATAACGGCCGGCGCTCCGCTGAAAAGGCCCGCAAATTTCCGCACGCCCGGAGATTGCGCCGCCCGCAGCACGTTCTGTGAAAAGTTGTCCAGGAATAATTGGGATTGGTTGACGAGGGTGTTGATGTCGATGAATATCTGAAATGTCTGGCTCCGGATTAATGCCGCCGCAGATTTGAAGAGATCGGCGTTCAGCGTTACCGAAGGAACATGGTAAAGGAAAACGCTTTTACGGGCATAGACCGGATCAAAAAACTTCTGCCACTGTTCCGCAAGGCTTACCCCGGACGCGGGCCAGGCGAAGTGCACCCTGCCTTGGGCGAAAATATGGGAAAGATCGCGAACTTCAAAAGCGGCTCTGATAATTTCCAGGTCTGATTCCACGATAAAGAAGCTGTTGGAAGGGCCGGCATTTTTTTCCAGCGCCGCGTCGAGCAGATAACCGAGGCCGAATCCCAGGAAAATAAAGTAATCGGCCCCTTCGCAGTTATGTTTTCTAACGGCGTTCCGTGCTTCTTTTATGGGATCGTAGCGGCTGTGCAAGGGAAGCGGCCCGGATTCCCGTTCGTAAGAAGCGGTGGGCAGTCCCGATGCCGAAGCAAAAGTTTTTACGTTTTTGCGGGGGGTGCGGAGCAGTTCTTGAGCGAGTTCACGCTGGGAAGCGGCGAGAAGGGACAAATTAGCCTTGAAGTGATTCAAGAAAGCTCCTCGGATCTCTGCCGAATTTCGAAAGCGAGGGGAGCCGGCAGAATACTCAGGGCATGAAAAAAGATCCAGCCCATTAATTTCTATCGTCTCTGGGAAAGAGGCGGATTAGGATTAATTAATCAATGGGTGAATGAATGAAAATGAGCGGAGGAAAATCGGGGCGCGCGGCCGAAGCAGTCCAAACGGAGAAAAAAGAGGCGCGTTTATCCGTAAAACGCGCCTCTTTCCATCTGCTGGTTTGAGGTTAACCGCGAAGCAGACCGAGAACGGTCTGGCTGTTGGAATTAGCCTGGGCTAAAGCGGCAATGCCCGTCTGCGCCAGGATCTGATACTTTGTCAAATTGGCCACTTCTTCGGCGACATTGGCATCGCGAATGGTGGATTCAGCGGACTGCGTGTTCTGGGCCTGGGTCTGCAATACCGCAACCGCAGATTGCAGCCTGTTCATGCCGGCTCCGATTTTGCCACGCATATCCGAAACAGCACTCAAGGAATTTTTGAGGGTTTCCAAGGCCAGAGCCGCATTTTCTCTGCCGGTCAGGTCTACTGCCGACAAATCCGTTTCCGCTTGGCCGTTGATCGAGGACACGGTTCCAGCGGAAGTGGTAATGGTGCCGATTGTCACGGCAATGGACGCGGCCTGCGTGGTGTTGTTTGTAATATCGCCGACAAAAACACCTAATTCACCGTCTATGCCCTGTCCCGCGGTGAAAAGAACATTTCCGTTGAAGTTGGTTGTTTCGGCGATACGGGCGATTTCCTCCTGTATCTCGGTAAACTCTGCGTGGAGCGCCGCGCGGCCGGTATCATCCACGGTTTCCGTAGCCGCTTCTTCGGCGAGGGTGACGGCGCGCGTGAGAAGATTGGTGATTTCCTGAAGGGCGCCGTCGGCGATCTGCGCCACTCCGATGCCGTCGTTGGCATTGCGCACGGCCTGGTTCAGAGCCTGGACATTGGCCCGCAGGCTGTCGGCGATCTGCAGCCCGGCCGCATCGTCGGCTCCGGAATTGATGCGCTTCCCGGAAGACAACCGCAACAGGGTTCGCGTCAGGTTGACGTTGTTTATGTTTAACTGGTTTTGAGCATTCAAACCAGAGATGTTATTAAGAATACTGAAAGATCCCATATGGAATTCCTCCCTGAATCCGAGCTAGTACATACCTGTCACCAGAAAAAGGCTCTGGCAGCCGCGGCGAGGGGATTCGCTCGTTGCTGAAACACCCGTTAGGGTTTTCCAAATTTTTAGGTTCGCTCTGCTTATCGTCAGAAGGAGCCGGAAGCTTAAAGGAAAATGCATGCAATCATCTGAAAATTGCTTACGGATGTTCTTTGCATCGGTTCGATGGTGTTTTCGGCGCATGAAAACAATGGAAGCGGATGATGATATTGCGGCGGGCGCCGAATCAAAAAAAATGAAAGCGGAATCCAAACGGGGAGGAATTAGAAAATAAGATCAACGGCCGGGCTGTGCGGATTTTATGCCGGGGGATTTTCGTGCGGTCTGCGAGGGCGGGAGCGGAAGGCGGGCCTCCCCCTTTCAGAAAGGCCCGCCGTTGTCCGCCACGGACTCCTGCTGGAACGGGTCGGGTGAGAGTATTATGCGCCTTGCAAGAGTGTAAGGATCATAGTGCCTCTTGCATTGGCCTGGGAGAGCGCCGCAATCCCCGTCTGAGACAGAATTTGGTATTTGGTGAGGTTTGAAATTTCCGTCGCCATATTGGCATCGCGGATCGTCGATTCAGCCGACTGAGTATTGATGGACTGATTCTCCATGACCATCACCGCCGATTCCAGACGATTCATGCCGGCGCCGATGGTGCCTCGGTCCTTCGCCACACCGATCAAGGTATCCCGGATGGTTGCCAGAGCCGCTTTTGCGCCCTCTTGAGTGGTGAGATCGATTTCCGTCAGACTCTGGCCGCCCAAAGAGCTGACGTTGCCATCCGTGTCGGCGGTGATTGTATTGATGGTAACCGAAATGGAGCTGGTGTCGAAAATGTCTCCGACGTATACGCTTAAATCGCCGTTAAGTCCGTCTTCGGGGACGGCCGTTGCGGTAAAGATTTTGACTCCGCTGAAATTCGCCTGAAGGGCGATCCGGGCGATTTCGGCTTCTATCTGGGTGAACTCGGCGTTAAGCGCATCCCGGCCGTTTTGATCCACCGTTTCGGTGGCCGCTTCTTCGGCAAGCTGGACGGACCGGGTTAGAAGATTGGTGATTTCTTGAAGAGCTCCGTCGGCGATCTGTCCCACGCTGATGCAATCGTTGGCATTGCGCACCGCCTGGTCGAGAGCGCGGATATTGGCCCTGAGGGTGTCTGCGATCATCAATCCGGCGGCATCATCGGCGCCGCTGTTGATGCGCTTGCCCGAAGAAAGCCTGGTTATGGTCCGGGTAAGATACGAATTGGATACGTTTAGATTACTCTGGGCGTTTAAAGCTGCGATGTTATTAAGAACGCTGTAAGCTCCCATGGTGAATTCCTCCGTGAATTCTTGGGATTGTTTTGGATTCCTGAGAGCGGTTTGTTGGGCATCCGTGCCCGGCGCCCTGCAGGAGTGATAGCGGATTTGCCTTTTCGGTTTTTTACCTCCGATTCATTGCAACTTCCGGGATGCCATATCGTCGGCAGGCGCCGCCGGGATTAGAAAAAATTTAAATTGGAGGGAATTTTTAGTTTGGCACTCAAGTTGCTTTGATAGACAGGGCGCGGCATGAAGCCGCTTCCATATGCAAAGGCGATTTCATGACCAGATTCTTTTTAAATGAGAGGGAAATAGAAGGCCCCCCATACACGTCGTCGCTCGAGGAACTTTTGAAGCATATAGAAAAAGCTCATCTGACTCCTGATACCGTTGTGCGGGAGATTCAAGTCGACGGATTGCCTCTTACGCCCGATGCCATATCTAAAGGCGCTGGAGAAATTTTGGGACCGACGGCAAACCGGGGAAAAATAGAAGTCTTCACGGGGACGCTTTCCGAGATAGCCCGTGATTCCGTTATAGAAGCCGTCGATTATGTCAGGCGCGCGGAGAAGCTAATCCCTTCTCTTTCAGCAAGTTTCCAGGTTTCTCCCGGCCCCGAAGCATTCGAGGATCTTCGCCGGCTCTTCGAAGGCTTTTACTGGCTGAGCCTGCTTCTGGATAAGCTCGAGCAGAATTATCATGTAGATTTGAAGGATGTGATTGTGGGCGAAAAATCGGCGCGGGAACATCTTGATAAATTCGCCGCCATTATGAGGCAGTTGGTGGATTCTCAGGAGAAAGGGGACTTTGTGTTTATCTCCGACCTGCTTGAGTATGAAATTATGCCGCTGGTCCCGGTCTGGGTGGAAATCTTCGCATATTTCTCCAACAATTCGGCTGCGGCCGAATAAGATTGCCAAAGACCCGTCAAATGATGCTATCGAGTGACAAAACTCTGACAGTCCCCCCGCAAGCCGCGCAGGATGCGGGCTTACAGTCTCTTTGGATACATACCGCTTCGGGGCCCCAAATAGGTTTCGGGCATTTAAGGCGCTGTATGATTCTCGCGGGCTGTCTGCTCGATTGCGTCCGCCCCACTTTTCTCATTTCGTCCGGGGATCGTTGGAGCCGGGATCAGCTTGCCTGTCACGGCTTTGACCATTATTCCGGCATGTTGTGGGACGCCTGGTCTCTCTTGCCGCATCCCGCTGCGATCCTGATAGACACGCGCCTGACCGAGGGGCTGGACCTTTGGGTGGCCACCGCAAGAAATCGGGGAATCCCCGTCATCAGCATTCACGACTTAGGGCTCAGCCCCCTTCAGTCCGATATATGCATCGACGGAAGCATCAATCCGGTTTTCGCCGAAGCCGATTCGCGCGAGACGGCGTTTTTCCTGGGTACGCAATTCATGGTTCTGGATCCAGCCTACGGATCGCTCCACCATGAAGAAAAACAGATCCGCGAGAGGATCCGGTCGATTTATATCAATATGGGAGGAGGGGATTCGCGAAAATATTATGCCGGCGTGCTGGAAGGATTGAGGTTGTGGGGGCGGAAAGCCGAAGTCGTCGGCGTTCCCGGTTTTGTGAACTGGGGGCAGGAACGACTGGCGCAGATGGATTGGCATCCGCTCGATTTCCGATGGGAATACGATTCCGTACACTCGGCTCTGTCGAAAGCGGATCTGGCCGTCACTGCAGGCGGATTGGCGGCATATGAAGCTCTCAGCGCGGGAATACCGCTTCTTGCTCTTCCCTTTGACGCTCTCCAACAAAGGACGGTTTCCTCTTTGGCGGCCGGGGGGATGTGCGTCGATCTTTCCCAAGGGCGGAAGATGGACCCTGTTTGTTTGTCGAAAGCGGTTTCAGAACTGGACGGCGATCGCCAAAGGCGCATGGAGATGTCTCGCCTGGGGCGAAAAACGGTGGACGGGTTGGGAGCGGAACGCGTTTCGGAAATTATAAGGAAAATAGTTTTAGCGCATACATCGGGCGATGCCGAGGAGTCCGTTAAATGATTCAGGCGCTGATTTTCGATTTGGACGATACGCTGTATCCCGAAAAGGAATTTGCCAGGAGCGGATTCCGGGCGGTGGCGCGCCATATTGAAAGTCGGTATCGTTGCAGCTTCGATCTTGCTTTTTCAACAATGATGATGGCCTTTGAATCCGGAGGTAGGAAAGAGGCCTTCCCGGCTTTGCAGCTCCGTCTCCCCGCTGGTCTAGTGCCGCTTGCGGAGCTGGTGGAAGTGTATCGACGACACACGCCGGAAATATGCCTTTTCCCGGGCTACCTCCAACTATTGCAGGAGCTTTCGTCCCGTTACCGGCTGGGCGTCATTACAGACGGCCTGCCGGCTGTGCAGCAGCGGAAAGTGCGGGCTCTCGGGATTGAGAGCGTCATGGACAAAATCGTTTATACGTGGGAATACGGATCCGATAGACAGAAGCCGCATCCGCATTCCTTTTCCGTGATGCTCGATTCTCTCCGGGTGGATCCCCAGTCCGCGCTTTATATCGGAGACAATTCGGACAAGGATTGCCGGGGCGCCCACGGCGTCGGAATGAAATGCGCGGAAATCCGGCATGCCGAATTGGAGGGAGTTTCATTCGATTCACCCATTCGCGAAAAGCCGGATTATGTTCTCGATTCGCTGCTGCAATTGCCGCAAGTCCTCATGAACAATCCGGGTGGAATCTATGCACTAAGGCGGAACGGAAATGAAAACGACGGATATATTGGTGGATAAAAAGGTCATTGGCTCGGGATCGAAGGTGTTTGTCGTTGCCGAGATCGGATTGAATCATGACGGAAATTTCGGCCGGGCGGAAAAATTGATCGACGCGGCGGCGGAAGCGGGAGCGGACGCTGTTAAATTCCAGAGTTTCCGAGCGGACCGGTTGATGATCGCCTCCGGGGATCGTTATGCTCATCAGGACGGGGAGGAATCCGCTTTTCAGTTGCTGCGGCGCTGCGAGCTCAGTTGGGAGGACCAGGAAAAGTTGAAAAAGCATGCGGACCGGCGGGGCATTCTTTTTATTTCTACGCCGTTTGATGAAGAAAACGCGGACTTTTTGGATTCTCTTGGGGTGCCGCTTTTTAAAATCGCGTCAGCCGACATCACGCACGTTCCTCTGTTGCGCCATGTGGCTTCCAAGGGAAAGCCCGTTCTACTGTCGACCGGAATGTCCTTCCTCAACGAAGTGGCGGATGCAGTGCAAAATCTCAGATCGTCGGGGGCGAAGGAAATATTATTGATGCACTGCGTCAGTTCCTATCCCGCCCTGCCGCAGGAGATGAATCTGCGCGCTCTCCAGACTCTTCAATCCTATTTTGAAATGTCGGTGGGTATTTCGGATCACAGCAAGGGAATTCTTCTATCGCTGATCGCGGTTGCTCTGGGGGCCGTTCTCATTGAAAAGCATTTCACGCTGGACAAAGGCGCGCCGGGCCCGGACCACAAGTCGAGTCTGGACCCGCAGGATCTCAAGCAATTGGTGGAGAATCTCCGCGACGTCGAGGCCAGCCTCGGCGACGGCCGGAAACGGCCTTCGCCTGCCGAAGAAGAGAGCCGCCTGCTGGGGCGGCGCAGCATCGTCGCCGCGGTGGACATCCGGGCCAACGAAACCATTGCTCCCTGGATGCTGGCCTGTAAGCGGCCCGGAAGCGGTCTCGAGCCGCGCTTTTTAGACAGGGTAATTGGAAGAACATCTCGAAGGAACCTCGGCAAGGACACAATTCTACAATGGGAAGATTTTGCTCCGTCAGGATCCTCTCAATCCGAAAACCAAGCTGTCCATATGGATCAGGATGTGGAATCCCTCCAAACATTTCATTTCGAAAAAAGACATGCATGAAATCAATGTATTGATTACGGCCGCCAGCCGTCGGGTCCCTCTAATAGAAGCCTTTAAACAAGCCCTGAAACGCCTGGGTTTCAAAGG
>CAZDMR010000037.1:0-38044 GCA_964506795.1 uncultured Acidobacteriota bacterium
CGACAAAAAAATGGGCCATTCCGGAACGGTCGCGATCGCGGCTTTTCAATAAGATCGAAGACTGCATCGGATGCGGCCAATGCGCCCGCGTCTGTCCGACCGGTTGTATTGAAATTAAGACGGAAAAGCGGGGCAAAGAAGAACCCGAAGTTTTCACCTCGGACGGAACGGCGATCAAGATGCGCACCTATATTTACAACATTGACATGGCCTTGTGCTGCTATTGCGGATTGTGCACATTTGCGTGCCCGACAAACTGCCTGGTCATGACGGGCGAGTATGAATATTCGGCGTATGACAAAGCGGATCACCTGTATCACTTTGCCAAAGAAAAACCAGCGGCCGGCGGAAGTTTTGAAAAGCAATCTCCGGCCAACGCATGATGCTTCCCATGGACAATAATCTGATTTATCAAATCGTTTTTTACTTTTTTGCCGTTTTGACCGTCGGCTCCGCAATGGTGGTTGTTTTTTCGCGGAATCTTATCCATTCGGCATTTGCCTTGCTCTTTACGTTTTTTGGAGTGGCGGCGCTTTATGTATTCCTCGGCGCCGATTTTCTCGCCGCCGCCCAGATGGTGATTTATGTCGGTGGAATTCTGGTCCTTTTGCTGTTCGGCGTTATGCTGACCCATAAGCTCTACGATTTAAATCTGAAGACAAGCACTTTCCAGTTCAAACCTGCGCTGCTGGCGGCGCTCCTTGTGTTCGGAACCCTGGTCTTTTTTATGCTGCGAACCGATTGGCCCCGCGTGGAGCCGCGCCCGCCCGTGCCGACGACGGCAGCGATCGGGGAGAGCTTGCTGACGGATTATATACTGCCATTTGAAGTAGCATCCATTCTGCTTCTGATTGCCATGATCGGGGCGGCGATGATTGTCAGGAGAAAATCCGAATGATTGGAATCGGGCATTATCTTGTGATCGGGGCGGCGCTTTTTTCCCTGGGGATTCTTTGTATTCTTACCCGCAAAAACGCGGTGAGCGTATTGATGGGAGTCGAGCTGATGCTGAACTCCGCGAATGTTAATCTCGTCGCATTTTCAAAATTTTCGTCGGGAGATATCAGCGGCCAGATCTTTGCCGTTTTCGTCATTGTGGTGGCCGCCGCCGAGGCCGCGGTGGCGCTTGCCATTATTCTATCGATGTACCGGATCCTCAAGTCGGTCGAGCTGGATCGGGCGGATACACTCAAGGGGTAGCCATGAATCCACAGCTTCTCACAGATCTCACGAAGTTCTATCCCGAGATCGCTCTGACGGCGGCTCTCATTTGTGTCGTCATCGCCGATATCGCCTTGCCGCGGATTCGCAATCGGGTCACTTTTTCCCTTGCAGCCTTGGGATTGGCGGCGGCCTTCCTGTTGTGTCTGCCTCTTTTTAACGAGCCGGGCGGGAGCCTGTTTTTCGGCGCCCTTGCTTTGGATTCCATGGCGGTATTCTTCAAACTCTTTCTGATCTTGACTTCTTTCCTTGTTCTTCTTGCGGTTCCCGGAAGCGAAGAATTACGCCGAAAGAATCTGGGTGAATTCTATACCCTCCTGCTGGGCGTGACGCTCGCCATGCTGCTGCTCGTTTCCAGCGCAGACATGCTGATGCTTTATTTGTCGCTGGAAATGCTATCGATCGGAAGCTACGTGCTGGTGGGTTATTTGAACAGCGACCGCCTATCCAACGAAGCGTCGATCAAGTATCTTGTGTTCGGAACGGTGGCCACAGGGGCGATGCTTTATGGAATGACTCTTCTCTACGGTCTGACGGGAACGACGAAATTATCGGGTATTCGGGAGGTTCTGGGCGGGATTCCGGATGGAGCGGACAGCCCGGTCCTTTTGATGATTGCGGCGATTCTGATTTTCGCGGGATTTGGATTTAAGACAGCGGCCGTCCCCTTTCACTTCTGGTGTCCGGACGTTTATGCCGGGGCGCCCACTCCGGTCACGGCATTTTTGAGTGTCGCCCCCAAAGCGGCGGGTTTTGGCGCGTTGATTCGATTTTTCTTCACAAGCCTTTCCGAATCCTCCGCCGATCCGGATACATGGACGCAGCTGGGCAGTATAAACTGGCCCATTGTAATCCTCGGCATTTCGATCCTGACCATGACGTTCGGAAATATCGCCGCGTTGCGGCAGAATAATATCAAACGCCTCCTCGCTTATTCCTCAATCGCGCACGCAGGTTATATTTTCATGGGGACGGTGGTTCTCAATGCCCAGGGATTGCAATCGGTTCTTGTGTATTTGATTACGTACCTCTTTATGAATCTGGGCGCCTTCTTTATCGTTATAGAAATATTCAATCGAACGGGAAGCTTTGACCTGGAGCACTATCGGGGTTT
The DNA here is from genome assembly GCA_964506795.1 of uncultured Acidobacteriota bacterium. Lineage (GTDB taxonomy): Bacteria > Acidobacteriota > UBA6911 > UBA6911 > UBA6911 > UBA6911. The sequence continues at coordinate 2,336 of CAZDMR010000037.1, forward strand.
TCGAAAAAGGTCTCCTTTCCTAAGCTATGCGATGACGGGTTTTCTGTTATCTCTCATGGGGATTCCTCCACTGGCGGGTTTTTGGGGCAAGCTCTATGTTTTTGCCGCCGCTGTGGATGCCGACCTTGCCTGGTACGCCGTGGTGGGGGCCTTAAACAGTATTATCGCCGTTTACTACTACGCTCGAGTTATTAAAACCATGCTTGTCGATGTCGGCGCGAATGAGGCAAAATTTTCCATTTCGTGGTCGAGTTCTATTTTGCTATGGGCATTATTGTTGCCGACAATTGGCTTGATGATTTTCTGGAATCCGATCCATCGTCTGACCGAGTATTCCCTGAAATTGTTTCTGGGCAGTTAAGCCGTGCGCATTGCTGTTGCAGCGCAGCGAACTGCGCCGACGCGCTTGAATTCGGTGCGCTTGCCTGGATGCGGCGATCCTCCTGCAGGATGGATTCGTCAATCGGGAATGTAACGCCCCGTGTGGAGATAATTCATAACGACGGACGTGCCTAATGAGGCCAGCGAAGCCAAACAGTAGTTCTGCCGGTCGCGCACAAGAGATAAATCCAATTCTCGACAACTAAGATAAAAGCGCCCGATGACAGGAATCACTACCTTTTCCCGGGCGCCCGTGCATCTTGAAATGGTTTCTATAAGGAAGCGTCTGTTTTTAAAAATGAAATCCTTAGCGGGAACTATCCTTTTGCGACCACTGGAGCGGAAAGCAAATATTTTTTTCAGGTCCATGTCATAAATGCCCAAGGCCTTATCCTTAAAGCGGTCAGGCGCCTTCCCATAATAGTCAATCAACGTAAAAGTTTTTATATGGTAGGGAGAATCGAGCGGGCGGGGAATAATTCTCACTTTTCTATTTCTGAGCTTCTTCATCGTGCGGTCAACATATTCCAGCTTCTTGATAGACGGCCAGTTTTTATAAACACGGCGCCAATTTGATCGAGGGGTTAGCCAAACCGCGAATGTTTCTGCGAAGTCTTCGTCCGGATGCGCCTGTGCGTAATACTTTGGTTCTCCTTGGCTCTTTACGTAGGATTTGCTGTAGGGATTAAACTTAAACTTGAAGTTTTTGGGATAAGTTGCGTTAAAATCGCCAAAAAGTTCATTCCATTCAGATTCTTTATAAAGCTTATAGGCATAGTTGACAGCATGGCCAGTCTCATGTCTCAGTAGAATCATTATTTCACGCTTGTCATAGCTGCCGTAACCCATTTCTTTTTCAATTCTTACAAGCCTATTGTCCGCCAGGTGGAAGGGAATCCCTATTATGGGAACGCGGTCCGGGCATCCCCATTCATCGCCGGAACAGGAAAAGTAATAGGGAGGTTTGAAGGGGATTTTTTTACGATCCAGCTCATAATAAAGCCTTTGAATACAACGGAATAGAAGAGTTTGCCTAAGATTAAACTTCAGGTCGCATATGCGCGTATTGAGCAGCGCATATCTTTCCGTTTCCCAATTCGGTTCTATGTTAAGCGCGGTTGCCATATTGCATAGACTCAAGCAGCGATTTCGGCCTCCCCTTATTGGGAGCATGTGCTGGATCCCGGACAGGAAATTCCAACAATGTTTCTGATTATATTAGATGGGAAGTAGCGGGTGAAGAGCTTTTTAAAGAATTTTTATCAATTTATATCATTGACAATAATAGAGATAGTATGAATGCCTAATCGCTCGGCGTTCCCTTGCTGGAAACGCGAATTTCAATGGCCTTACCGTCAATCTCAATTCCTTTTCGTTTCATTTTTTGCGGGTCCAGTTTTATTTGAATAAGCGAATAAGATTTCAGCTCTCCGAGTTCCGACGGTTTATCGTCAATCGTAATTTTTGCGGCGGCGACATCGAAAATGTGTCTCGTTTTTGCCGGAATGTTGGAAACAACAATCAGTTTTTCTGATTTTGAAACCGAAAGCAGCCGGTACATTCCCGATTCGACCGCTTTTGATAGGGAACAAAATAGAATAAGAAAAATCATGAAGATTACGCGCTTGCCGTTTTTCATGCTTTATATTTTATCCTCCTAAAACTGTTTAGTCTTCCTGAAAATGCGGGCCGCCGTTTCCCCCATGTCGCCTCATATAGAGAACGGACCGCCGGAGAATTCAGATATTGCAAATCTAAAGGGGGCATCGGGAAGCGAAGATGAATTCGTTGGCAACGGTCTTCCAATCCCGCGACCAAGGGGATAAAGTATATCGTTTTGGCAATAACGCCCCTTTATTTGACGGAGTTGAAGCGCCTATGGTTCTTTTTTGGGGGAAATATTTGCCAGTTACTGCCTTTGAGTGGGGTTTCAATCCAACAGGAGAATGCTCGATTGCATAAATCAGCACTAGCAATTTTAATCGCCGCATTATGCATACACGGCGTCGCCCAAGGCGCCGATTCAAAGAAAATAATCGTATTTCCTCCCAAGGGATCCCAGCTTGATGATTCCCTGAGATGGCTTGGAGAAGGAATCGCAGAATCGATATCAAAGCAGCTGAGTCTTTCCGGAATAAACGCAACAAAAGGGAGCCGGCGAATTGATCTGGTAAAGAGCATGAATCTCCCTTTTGGGATGCCTTTGAGTCAAGCAAGCATGATGCGCATTGCCAGGCTGGAGTCCGCGGATTTCTTAGCCATGGGAGAATATGAGATAGCCGGAGGCAACATGCGGATTGAGATGCATGTTTTTGATATGAACGCCTTAAAAATGAGCGGCGCCATTTCCGCAAACGGTCCTCTTTCCGCATTGGCCCAAATGGAAAATGAATTGGCATGGCTGATTCTTGCCAATACGGGCCTAAAACAAGCTATTTCAAAGGATACATTCAGGGAGAGGATCAGAAAAGCACCCGACGACGCCTATCATTTCTACATTGCATGCTTGTACGGATACGGCGAAGGGGATCCAGCAGGGCTTTTATTAAAAGCAATCGAGATATTCCCCGATTTCCGCGAAGCGCGATTGGCTTTAAGCCGCCTCTACTTCGAGATGGGGAACTGCGACAGCGCCATAAAACATTTGGCTGAGGATTTCGAGACCGGCGAAGCGGGATTGGAAATTAAATTCATCAAAGCCACATGCTGCCTTCAAAGACAGAAGCCTTCGGAGGCGATTCCTATTTTTTCGCATATTTTAAAATATAGCCGCCCCGTGGAAGTTCTCAATAATCTCGGAGTCGCCTATCTGGCAACGGGCGATACCGTGCAAGCAATCGATTGTTTCAAGGAAGCCCAGGCCCTAGCAAATGAGGATCCAACGGTCTTGTTGAATCTCGCGGTTGCGCTTTTCATAAGCGGCGATCCCGTGCGCGCGGGAAATACGGCGGAGCAGGCCCTTAAGCTCGATCCTCAAAATCAAAGGCTTCAATTATTGCAGTCCTTTCTTAAAATGCGGGCGAACGGCGGCGATCGCTTTCCTACAGAGGAAGAAGCGCGAGGTTTTGGAATAAACACGGGAAGTATCCGGCCCGAGGCGCCCCATACATGGGTCCTGCCGATGAGAATCTGGAAGGAATGCAAAGAGCCATAGGAAGTTGGAAATAAAAGAATGAGGGAAAATGAGGGAACCTGATTCCAGGCTCTAAATCCGATGGACACACTATCATTCGCAAACGCCTCCATGGCGGTTTTGCGGTATCGTCTTTGGTTCTGTTTTCATGCCGTTGCCGGCATTTACGGGCGCTTCTTGACAAGGCGCCATCTCGCACATAAGATACCTGTTTTAAATAGCCGAAGTGGCGGAACTGGCAGACGCGCTAGGTTCAGGGTCTAGTGGGCTTAAGCTCGTGGGGGTTCGAGTCCCCCCTTCGGCACCATTCCCGTGACGACCGCTATGACAGGTTTATTAAGAATTGTGTAATCCATTTTTAAACTTAAATTTGCGGGAATTCATGATATAGTCCGATCCTAGGAGCAAGCAAAGGGAGGCAAAAACGCGGCGTTTACCCTGATTTGCAATTTTGACTGTTCTGGCGACAGGATAATCCACAGGGAATCGGGGTAAGGGGGAAGGAGATCAGTAAAACTCCCCGGATAACTCCCTATTATGTCGAGGAGAGATGCATATGCATAGACCGATCAAATACGTTGAGAAAGCCGTTGCAGTGACAGCGGGAATGGTTTTCGATATTCTTCGGTTTTTTACACGGTCTGAAAATCCTTCTTTTACTCCGAGTTGGTCCGAAAAACCTTTGCTTAAATCTCGGAATAAGACCAAGCCTCCGCTGGGCTTGCCGCGTACAACAGATTCTCTTTGTCCGAAATGCGTCGTGGAAGCGCGAAAGAAGATCCTCAGTGGGGAAGCCGACTACCGTACTCTTGCGGAAAGTCATGTGGGTGAAATAAAAGCTTCCATTATTGAAAGGAACGGCCAGGTTTGGATGGTCAAGGAATGTCCCATCCACGGGAAATTCGAGGATATTTTATCGCTGGATAGCAAATTTTATCAGCGGATTGAGAGCATATACCCAGGACGAGACATCGAAGCTCACAATGACGCAGGCGTGCATAATCATGGCTCCAGCTCCATTAAATACGGACGTGGGGCCGTATTGACCGTGGATCTGACAAACCGCTGCAACATGATGTGCGATTACTGCTTCACGGACGCGAATCACGTCGGTTTCGTTCACGAGCTGCCATGGGAAGAAATAAAGAAAATCCTGGATCGCTCCATCACGCTTAAGCCTAGGCGGCAGATGTCCATCCAATTTTCCGGCGGCGAGCCTACAATTTCTCCATATTTTATAGACGCCATCGCCTATGCAAGGAAGATCGGATATAACAGTGTGCAGGCTGCCACCAACGGCGTAGAGTTTGCAAAGGATCCGTCGCTGGCCAGGCGCGCGTATGAAGCCGGTTTGAGATATGTGTATCTGCAATTTGACGGCATCGGCAACGACGCCAATACGCACAGGAAAATATCGAACTTTTTTGACGTCAAATTGAGGGCAATCAATAATCTGCACAGCGCGGGCGTAGATATCGTGCTGGTTACCACGCTGGTAAACGGTATCAACAACGACCAGGTCGGCCCGATTATTCAGTTTGCGCTGGACAATCCGAAGAAAATTTCCTTTGTATCATTTCAACCGGTGTCGTTTACGGGGCGCGACGAGGAAATTACGGATGAACGCCGCTTCCGCCAACGGTACACGCTGTCGCACATGGTGCAGGATGTTAAATCTCAGCTTGGGGTGTCCGAACCCATGCGGGATTGGTTTCCCCTGTCTTTGATGAGCGTCTTTTCGGATTTTGCAGATTTGGTTCACGGGCCCCAGCGCAGTTGGGGGCAGATGTGTGTCAGTTGCCACCCGGACTGCGGCGTGGGAACAGGATTAATGATAAATAAAGAAACCAAGGAAAAAGCCGTAGTCCCCGAATTTGTCGACGTCCTGCGCCTGGCGAAGGATACGCAGGCAATAACGGATTTAGCGCGGGGGAAAAATTTCTCCAATTTCATGATGGCGCTCGCCCTGCTCAGAAATTACAATCCTTTCAAAGCTCCCCAAAGCCTTACCCTTGCGGACATTCTCAAAAAGTTTGACAAGACTCTGGCGGCCACCGGAAGGGATTACGGAAAAGGGCTGGAACGAAGAAAAGATCCGTGGAATTTCCTTTTTGTCGCAGGCATGTGGTTTCAAGATCTCTTCACCTATGACTTCCGCCGCACTGAAATGTGCATTATTCCTTATGGAACGCAGGAGGGCGAAATTTCATTTTGCGCATACAACACCGGCGTAGGATGGAGAAATATCGTCGAAAAGAAACACATGACTGCTACGACTGCAGAATGGTACAAAAAGCACGGGCGGCACCCCGTGTATGCAAACAACAAGCCTCTGCAGCTGGACAGCTTTGAGCACGACTTGGTTGTCGACCCCGAAGCCGTATCGCACGTGCACCAGCGGAGTACGGGCCCGCAGAGTGCGCATGACGAGGTCGTGATGCAGCGGCTGTACAAGAAGGCATCCGAAGAGACAAAAGAAAAAGAACTGGTAAAAAAATAATCGTTGATGGAGAAACGGCCATTCATTTGAGATACGGCTCGGAGCCGAGCAATGAAGGCCGACGGCCCCATGAGCCGCCGCAGGGATGCTCCTTTGAAATCCGACGACGGGCACTATCTTGCGGTTTCTGCTAATTTTCCCTTCCGCTCAAAACCTCAATTATCAAAGCGCTGCGCAGCACTCTATTTAAAGCATCAGAATGCTTTTGAAATGAGTAGCGACAGATATTCAAATTTTACGCCGAGAAATCAACGGCCAAGCATCCGAGCGGTCAAATAATAGCGATGGGCACGGGGATAAAACAGAGAACCAGAATCAGAAAAGCAAGGATTCCGATAAAAAGGCGCGCAGGACCAATGCTTTTTTCCTCCATCAGCGTGGGCGGATGATAAAAGCGGAAGCGCATGCTTACGATTAAAAGAAATATCGTAAACAGCAGATAGGAAGGAGTCGGCCATCCCCAAAAACCAATGAGAATCAATAACACTATGGAAATAATGGACATTTTCCTCTGGCGCAAGCGCCCCATGATTGCGTAGCAAATATGGCCCCCGTCCAGTTGCCAGATAGGCAAAAGATTCAAACTGGTGGCCAGGATACCCACCCACGCGGCCATTGCAATAGGGTGCGCCAGCAGCTCTTGCTTATCCGGGGAATATCCCAGCAATATTGCAGCAAAGATTCGAAATATAATCGGTTCTCCAAAAATCCATGTTCCGGGCGCCAAAGAGCCTTTGGGAATCAATTCCGACAGGCTGATTCCAATCCAAAGCGCCGGAATGATAAGTACAAAACCTGCCAACGGTCCTGCTACGCCGATGTCAAACAAGGCTCTTCGATGAATGAATTGCGATTTTATCTTTATAAAGGCTCCAAGCGTACCGGTTAGTACAATCGGGGCAGGAATAAAATATGGGGGAGTGCAATGCATTTGATAGTAGCGGCAGGCGAAATAGTGGCCCAATTCGTGGATAAGCAGTATTGAAATCAATGGAATGGAAAAAGGTAAGCCAAAAAGAATCAGGCGAGGATGGGAAATAACCGCAAAAAAGATTTGCGAACCGAGATCGCCCGTAACGTAGAATAATCCGGCAAATGAAGCGCTGATTAACGTCAAAAAAAACAATAGCGCAGACACACCCCAGCTGCGCAAACCGGAATTCCTGAGCCGGGATAATGCCAGGACGGAAAATGTGTCTGCGCCATTCTGCAAGGCCGCCGGCGAATAATCCGGAAGATTACTGCTCACAACAATAATAGGCTTTCTTCTAACACGGGAAAGAAAAAACTATCCGGAAACGCCGGGTGCGATCTTATCGGCGCGGATTTCCTTGCCGGGCTTGAAGCGGATAGTTTTCCCCGGGGGAATGGCAACCTCCTCTCCTGTGCGAGGATTTCGCCCAACGCCACTTTTGCGCGGTTTTACAATGAAGACTCCAAAGCCCCGAAGTTCAATTCTTTCTCCGCGCTTCAGCGCATTCTTGAGCGAATTGAAGACAGATTCCACCGCAATTTCCGCTTTTACTTTGGTAATATTCAGCTGTTCTGCGACACGGTTTACGATGTCCTGCTTTATCACGCTGAACCTCCCTTAAATAAATGAGATTATTTTACTTGTAGCTTTAAAGGCTGTCAAGCCATTTCTGTTTACATGATTTGTCGCCGATGATAGACTCGCCAGCCGGGAACAAAGAGTCCGTATGGAAGGAAAAACTCTTAGCCCAGATGAAGGGCAGCGCCCTATCCCTGGGCGTCGGATCGTTTTATAGACGCAATATTATAAGGAGTAAGTCGCCCATGGCTGCATTGCCCGATCATTGGATTCGAAAAATGTCAAAGACACAGCGCATGATTGAGCCTTATGCAGAGCAAAAGCAACGGCGCGGGAAAATATCCTATGGCGTTTCTTCTTACGGCTACGATTTCCGTCTATCGGATGAATATAAAATCCCTGCTTTGGGAAATGCCGATGCTTTGGATCCCAAGAATATGAAAACCCTTTCGTTCCAAGATTACACCGGCCCAAGCTGTGTTATTGCCCCCCATTCATATATTTTGGGAAGATCATTGGAATATTTTCGCATTCCGCGCGATGTGATCGTAATCTGCCAGGGCAAATCGACTTATGCGCGATGCGGCATTATTATTAACGTGACTCCGTTGGAGCCTGAATGGCAAGGCTTTATCACGATGGCGATCGTCAATGCGTCCGGCGTTCCCGCAAAGGTATACTCCGGAGAGGGAATAGCGCAGCTTGTTTTCATTCGTGCAGAATCGGAATGCAAAACCTCTTATGCCGATAGAAAAGGCAAATATCAGGGCCAGGACCAAATCCAGCTGGCCAGAATCTAGCAGCCCGTCGTGTGTGAGCTGCATTCCGAGCGCCGCAGGGGCAGAGGCACGTTTATAACCTAAGTGTTTGAAATCAAATGCATCATCGAAAATATATCGCCATAAATTCCTCGAATTTAGTATTGTTTTTGCTCTTGGGATTGAACGTGTTTTGTTCGTGTTGCGGCTATAAGGTACAGAGCGCGGTCGGACATCTGCCGGCGGAAATGAAGTCGCTGGGAATTCCTACGTTTGTAAATGCCACAAAGCGTTATAAGATCGAGCAATGGATAACGCAGGCAGTCGTGGATGAATTTGCGCTACGAACGCGCGCAATTATCAGATCAGGGAGTTCGAACGTGGAGTCCGTATTGCTGGGCGAGATCCAAAGTGTGAACTCGGAACCGGTGACTTTTGGAACCCAGGAGGTCGGATCCCAAACTTTCGGCTCGGCATTCCTCGTAACGGTCAGAGCCAAAGTAAGATTAATTCGATTGAAAGATTCGGCTGTTCTCTGGGAAAGCGATGACTTCCTGCACAGGGAACGCTATGTTTTAAATACAAGTGTAGCGGATTTTTTTGACGAGGAAAATCCGGCTTTAAAAAGGCTGGCCCGCGATTTTGCCTCCCGTTTGGCCAGCACTATCCTCAATCGATCAATGCCGTGATATTTAAAAATCTGCAAGAGCTTGAAAAAGATTTGAAAAAAGGCGGATTGCGATCCGTTTATTTAATACTGGGGCCGGAGCTTTACCCATGCCGATTGGCCCTTGATTTGATTAAAAATGAGGCCATAGCGCCGGAATACGTTTCCTTCGACTATTCTGAATTTAATGCAGCGGATGCTTCAGTCGACACGATCCTGGCTGCGGCCAACACCTTTCCCATCGGGTCCAAACGGAAGCTTATTCTGGTTTCCATGGCCGAAAAAATGAGGGATCCCGAACAGGAGGCCTTGCTCGAATCGCTGCACAATCTTCCTTCTCGCACTACGATCCTTCTTTATGCTGAAGAATTGGACCATCGGAAAAAATTTTACAGGGCGTTGTATGCCGATTATTGCATAGTCGAGTTCGCAAAGCTTAAGAGCATCGCCCTTGAAAGATGGGCTGAAAACTTCGTGCGTAAAAACGGATACAGGATTTCCGCGCCTTCCATAAAAAAAATCGCGGAATTAGCCGGTTCTGATATGCAAAACCTGGCATCCGAGCTGGAAAAACTTTTTCTTTACGCCGGCAGCGAAAAGCGCATTCCCGATGCCATCGTAGACGATCTGGTAAACAGCAGCCGCGAATACGGCATTTTTGATCTCATCGAAGCCGTTGGACAGGGAGATGGGAGAAAGGCGCTGCGCTTGCTGGCAAATCTTATGGATATGGGGGAGAATCCCCTTTTTGTGGCCAATATGATAGCCCGCCACTGCCGTCAGCTATTGATCGCCAAAGAATATCTGCTGCAGCGCAAATCAAGATCTGAAATAGGGCGTGCCGCGCAAATCCCCGCCTTCCTGCTGGAAAAATTTCTGAATCAAGCCAGGAAAGCGGATGCCCCTGTTGTTAGAGAGATGTACGTACGGATAGCGCACATCGACCGGCGAATCAAATCTTCGTCGGGAGACGGACGTTTGCTTCTGGAAGAATTAATCTGTTCGCATGTATAGAGGGAGGATTTTGAAATACATTCGAAATCAGAGGGGTGATATTCCCGATTAAGAAGACTCGGAGGGGTGCGCCAGCGCGGCATTCAATCGCTTCGTAAGCCGGGATTTTTGCCGGGCTGCCGCATTTTTGCTAACCGCTTTCTTTTTTTCGGATTTGTCTATAACAGCGTATAAATGATGGAGAGATTGCTTTGCTTCGGCTGCGTTTCCGCTCTCCAGATAATTGTCATATTTTTTTAGGAAAGTCCTCAACGTGCTTTTATTTTCGCGGTTGATGTTTCTATGTTTTACATTCTGGCGGTTTGCCTTGAGCGCCGATTTATGATGAGCCATCTTATAACTCCCTTAATGCGAATTACTCATGAGGATTCCCTTGCAGCGGCCAATCCTCCTGAGCAATGTCGCGTAGAACAAAAGCGGCTCCAGCCATTGGGCGGGATCCAGCTCGCGAGTAAAAACATTTAATTTACAATCAGTTAACACCTATGTCAAATTTTATTTTGTCGTTGACTTCAACAGCCGGCGGACCTAAAATTTAATTTAATAATGCGAAGGCAATTTGCTAGAAACGGCACGCGCAAAAGACTTTATGGATATCCGCCCTGCCTGCGATCCCTTTTTACATGAGGTTACATCAAGTCCCTAAATGAGAAAAGTTTTGCTTTCCGATCGAAGCCTTCAGTTGTTGTTCGGACCTCTAGACGAAAATATCAGATTTCTTGAAAATCTTTTCGGAGTCAATATTCAAGCAAGGGATTCCTCTCTGACTATCGATGGAGAGGAAAGAGATGTAACCGCGCTGGAAAAAATACTGGTGGATTTTTCATCGCTGGCTGAAAAGGGGCATTCGATCACCAACGGAGATCTCAAATCGGCGTTCAAGCAGATCGCCGAAGATACCGCGTTGTCTCTTCACGACTTTTTCCCTAAAATGCAGTTGCTCGCAGCCGGAAAACGCCAGGTTACGCCGAAGAGCATAAACCAGCGGCGTTACATTGAAGCAATAAGAAACAACGATATCGTTTTCGGCATCGGTCCGGGAGGAACTGGGAAAACCTTTCTGGCCGTTGCCATGGCGCTGACTTACTTGTTTGAAAAGAGCGTCTGCCGCATCGTGCTTACCAGGCCCGCAGTGGAAGCGGGAGAGAGGCTAGGATTCCTTCCGGGAGATATCGAGGAGAAAATCAATCCTTATTTACGGCCCTTGTATGATGCTCTCCATATACTCATGGATAGCGAAAGGATCCGCCGCTATGTGGAGGAAGGGACCATCGAAATTGCCCCGCTTGCGTTCATGCGCGGGCGCACTCTGAATGATGCCTTCATTATTTTAGACGAAGCGCAGAATACAACCTCTGAACAGATGAAGATGTTCTTAACCCGAATCGGCATCCGATCCAAAGCCGTCATAACGGGCGATATTACGCAAATCGATCTTCCCTTCGGCCGAAGTTCGGGGCTGGTTGAGGCTGGAAACATTCTGGGAGAGGTGGATGGATTGGCTTTTTGTCAATTCAACGAAAATGATGTGGTGCGCCACAGGCTGGTTCGTCTGATCATCAAGGCCTACCAGAAGCATGCCGAAAGCGATAAGCATGCCGAGGGAAACGGGAACAATGGCAAAAAGTCACAGGACTAGACTGGGGATCATCTTCGGGGGCAAGTCGGGAGAACACGAAATATCATTAAAATCGGCGGTTTCAGTAATCCGAGCATTGGATCCAAACAAATACGAAATTACGGCAATCGGCATCACTAAAGAGGGCAGACTGGCTGGCAATTCGGAAATCAAGGAGATGCTGCGCGACGCTCTATCGCCCGGTCTGCGCGCTGGTGCTGCAATCGAAACTAAAACATCCAAAATGCGCATAACCTCGGATTTTCCCAAAGAACGTGCAATCCCGCGCAATGCGCCGGAGATCCTTTTTCCTTTGCTCCACGGCCCCTTTGGCGAAGACGGCACGGTCCAGGGCCTTTTGGAAATTGTCGGGGCGCCGTATGTCGGCTGCGGCGTGCTTGCTTCGGCGGTCGGAATGGATAAGGACATCATGAAACGCCTGCTTCTTCAGGCCGGCCTTCCCATCGTGCCCTTCCGGACTATTCTTTCGCGCGATCTGAAAGAGAATATGCAGGCTTTGAAAAAATCCATATCGCAGGAACTCGGTTATCCCATGTTTTCCAAGCCGGCCAATTTGGGGTCCTCAGTGGGCGTGCGAAAAATTCACTCCCACAAAGAGTTCGAAGGAGCGTTGGAATACTCAGCCCAGTTTGACCGCAAAATTGTCGTTGAAAAAGCAATTGACGGACGCGAGATGGAATGCGCAATTTTGGGGAACGATGAAGCCCTGGCTTCCGTAGTTGGAGAAGTGATCCCGGCGCACGAGTTTTATGATTACGATGCCAAATATCTGAGCCCGGACAGCAGGTTGGAAATTCCCGCTCGAATTAACGATGGAAAAAGAGAGGAAATCCGAGATTTGGCGTTGAAATCATTTCATGCAATTGATGCCTCGGGATTGGCCCGAGTCGATTTTTTTCTAGAGCGTGGCAGCGGAAGGGTCTGGCTTAATGAAATAAATACCATGCCGGGATTTACGCCCATAAGCATGTACGCAAAGTTATGGGCGGCATCCGGCGTATCTTTTGAAGAACTTGTTCGACGATTGATTGGTTTGGGCGAGGAAAGATACCGAGAAAGGAATAAACGGCGGATTTCAATAGAATGATCCGCGTTAGGCCGGCGGTCCTTTGCGGCCTGGAAACCGCGGGAACAAGAGCAAGGAAAATTTGAAACTGTGATGTCAGGAGGAATGGTCTATGACCAGTTTAATACCTGAGACGGAACTCCAAGATCAGCTGTTGAAGGAAAATGAAGAGTATCGGCGGCTGGCCGCCGAGCACCAATCTTACGATGATCAGCTGGAAGGTTTAATGAGCAAACATTTCTTGAGCGAAGAAGAGCAGCTCCAGGAGAAAACGCTGAAAAAGAAGAAACTGCTGCTGAAGGATCAGATGTACTCCATCGTTCAAAAATACCGCAAACAAATGGAAACAGACCCGAGATAATTCATCGCTGTTGAATATTTATTCATTGCGATCCGTTCGCGTGTGACATCCTACGGCGCCGCCCGCCGCGCGCTCGAACCGCTTACGAACGGAATAAAAAAATACTATAAGGAAATCACATGGTTCGCGACGTTTATAAGCTGCTTATCCCCTTGCTTGTTCTGGTGGTTCTGTTTGTTCTTCTGAAATTTTCCTATCTTGCGGTTCTTGCGTTGCTCCTTGCATTGTTTGTGGCGTTCTTTTTCCGGAATCCGGATCGTTCTATTCCAAAAGGAGAAAAGCGGATCGTCTCTCCGGGCGACGGCAAGATTGTGAAAATTTCAGAATCTGATAACGGCGAATCCACCATAAGCATTTTCCTGAGTATTTTTGATGTGCACGTGAATCGCTCTCCTATTTCCGGTACGCTGGAAAGCCTTGAATATAAGAGGGGAAGATTTAAGGCTGCATTCCTGGAAGAAGCCTCGCGGGTCAACGAACAGAATATCCTTGTCATAAACGGCGAAGAAATCCGGGTTGTCGTGCGGCAGATCGCTGGGGTGATTGCCCGGCGCGTGGTATGCTGGAAAAAACCTGGAGATGTGCTCCAGAAGGGAGAGCGGATCGGCATGATTCGGTTCGGATCGCGCATGGACATAGTGCTTCCCGCGAAGGTGCGGATTCTGGTGAAGCTGGGAGATCGCGTGCACGGCGGGACATCCGTACTTGGAGAGTATCCATGAAGGATTTCCCCGAGGAAACCAGGATTTCGACGTCGCCGTCCGGCCGCCGGCGTTTGGGCCGCAGCGTGTTTGTTCTGCCGAGCCTATTGACGGTGGGCAATATTTTTTGCGGTTATTACGCAATCCTGGCGAGCATGCGCGGAGATTTCAATAACGCAGCGTATGCGATCGGAATCGCCATCGTGGTCGATATACTTGACGGACGCATTGCGCGCCTCACCAATTCCTGCACAGGATTTGGCCTGCAGCTGGATTCCTTGGCCGATGTGATATCGTTCGGAATTGCCCCCTCGGTGCTTGCTTTTGAATGGGGGCTGTCGGCGCTTGAACCGCGTCTGGCCTGGACGGCTTGTTTCACCTTCGTTATCTGCGGAGCCATGCGCCTTGCCCGGTTCAACATTCAGGCGGGCAATTTAAGGCATTTTGTCGGCCTTCCTATTCCTGCGGCGGGAGGATGCATAGCGGCCATCGTTCATTTTTTCGAGACTCCGGTAAAAAGCCAGATGGGCTCAGCCTTGATGCTGGCGGGGGTCTTTTCGCTTGCCTTTCTGATGATCAGCACGATTCGATACAGCAGTATGAAGAATCTGACCTTTGGCCGGAAATCGCATCTCATCATCCTCGTGATCGCTCTGCTCGTTGCCTTAGGCTTTAATTATTCGCGGCCGGTTCTGCTTTCTATCGCTGTGCTATATTGCATTTCCGGTCCGGCCGTGCGGTTGTACGGCATGATGCGTCGCAGAAAATCAGGCGAGGAAATGAAATTCGCGGATTCGGTCCAGCACCGTTGATCTTGACATGAAGCGGCCAATTTACAGCCCATGAACGCATTACGACAAGCGCGCAGGCGTATTCGCGGGGCAAAAAGCCGACTCCCAGCCTTCTAAAGCTTGCGTCATTCACTAGGGTTTTCAGCGCGCGCCTTGGGGCCAGGTTTAATCCGGACAAGGCCGCCACGCTGTGAATTCCCATGAATCATCCGGGCTAAAGCCTGAGTTATGCCTCTATATGAAGCGGATGCGGTAGTCCTTCGGCAGTACTCTCTTTCCGATGCGGATCGCATCATAATTTTTATCACGCGGGAGTTTGGGAAAATACGGGCGACGGCGCAGGGCATTAAAAAGCCGAAGAGCCGAATCGCCGGGAGTCTGGAACCGTCGAATCGAATCCGGCTTCAGTTCTGGGCTCGGGAAGGGAAGGAATTAAGTCAGGTTCGGCAGGCGGAATTGATCCATTCTTATTTGGGCAAAACCCCCACCCTGGTAAAAGTCTATGCCTTCGCCTACTTCTCCGAATTGGCCAATGAATTCATTCAAGACAATCAGCCAAATCCCGCATTCTATCGATTATTATTATCGTGTATGGATGCGGGAGAACACCATGCGCTCAGCTTCTCCTTGATACGCTACTTCGAGATCTGGACCTTAAAATTAAGCGGGCTGCTGCCCAATTATGACTATTGCTCGGATTGTGGTAAGTGTGTTAAAGGTATTGGGTTTTTTGCGTGGCCGGAATCGGGCAAGGTAAAGTGTGCGGCGTGCGCTGAAAAAGGCGGAGTGCACATCGGAGCATCCGCGGCGGCCGATCTGGAAGCTATGATGCGGGTATCCCCCGACAAGTATATGCTACGTCCTCAAAAGAGGGACGCCGATTCCGAAATTGAACAGTGGACACAGAGATTGTTGCATTTGCATTTGGAAAAGAAACTAAAGTCCTATGGACTTCTAAGGGAAGCGCTTCACGGTCTATAGATTGAGATGCGTCAAAAAACCATCCAGCAGATCATACTTGCATTGGAACATTTCTGGGATCGGTGCGGTTGCGTTTTGCAGCAGCCCTACGATTTGGAAGTCGGAGCGGGAACCATGGCCCCCGAAACATTTTTGAGGGTTCTTGGCCCCCAGCCTTACCGCGTCGCCTACGTGATGCCCTCGCGCCGGCCCACGGACGGCCGCTACGGCGAAAATCCCAACCGTGTTCAAAAGCACCATCAATATCAAGTTATTCTGAAGCCCTCCCCCAAGAACGTTCAGGACCTGTATCTTCGCAGCCTCGGCGCTTTGGGCATAGATTTGCGAAAGCACGACCTCCGCTTCGAAGAAGACAATTGGGAATCGCCGACATTGGGCGCTTGGGGCATAGGATGGCAGGTGCTGTTGGATGGTCTCGAAATAACCCAATTCACTTATATGCAGCAGGCGGGGGGGATAGACCTTGATCCGGTAAGCGCTGAAATTACTTACGGATTGGAACGTATAGGAACTTTTATTGCGCAAGTGGACAGCATCTATGATCTGCAATGGTCCTCCACCGTGCGGTACGGGGACATCCGTTATAGAGAAGAGGTTGAATTCTCCAAATATAATTTTGAAACGGCGAACGTGGACATGCTGTTCAAACTTTTCTCTCTCTATGAAGAAGAGAGCAAACGCCTCCTGGAAGCGGGATTGACGCTTCCGGCCTATGATTACTGTCTCAAGTGTTCCCACGCATTCAACTTGCTGGATGCGCGCGGCGCCATCAGCGTAACGGAGCGGGTCGGCATTATTGCCCGGGTTCGTAGACTTGCCTGCGAAGTCGCGCGGCGGTATCTCGAAAGCCGTGCGCTGCAGGATTTTCCTTTTGCTTAAAGCACGAACGGAATTGCAGGCGGAGCAATCATTCTGAAATGAAAAAATCGGAGCTCGTCATCGAGTTGGGCGTGGAAGAAATCCCGGCCTCCATTGTTGAAAATGCGGCCCGCCAGTTTTCGGAAATGCTCGATGAATTCCTCAAACAGCAGCATTTACCTCCGGGGGAGTGTACGCGATGGTACACGCCGCGGCGCATCATCGTGGGATTCCAAAACCTTCCCGTTCGGCAGGAAGACATGACGGAAACAATTACGGGCCCGCCCAAAGGCGTCGGCTATGACCCCGCCGGTCTGCCGACTAAAGCGGCCGTGGCTTTCGCGCGCAAGAACAAGGTGCCCCTTGCGCAGATCAAAACTATCGCGACTCCAAAAGGAGAATACCTTTCCGTAACACGGAGGCTTCGGGGGAGTAAGACGCATAAAATTCTGGAGAGCGTGATTCCGTCAGCCATAGAAAAAATCCAGTTTCCCAAGACGATGGTTTGGAATGCGGATCAATTTCGTTTTGTGCGGCCGTTGCGCTGGGTTGTGGCCCTTTTCGACGGGCGGATTGTGCGTTTTAAAATATCCGATGTTTCGTCGTCCCGATATTCTTCCGGACACCGGTTTCTGGGCAAAGGCAGAATCGCGGTTGATTCTCTCGCGTCTTTAAAGGACCGCCTACGGCAAAATTCAGTCATTGCGGATCCGGAAGAGCGCTTCACGTCCATCCTCAAGGGATTGAAAGCGGCGGCCGGGGAATTGGGAGGCCGGCTGCTGGAAGATCCGGATCTTTTGAGAACGGTCGTTAATTTAAATGAAGCGCCGTCGGTGGTAAGCGGACGCTTTGAACAAAGATTTCTATCATTGCCGAAAGAAGTATTAATCACGGTCATGCGGGAGCATCAGAAATATTTCTCGGTCTTAAACGACCGGGAACAGCTGCTTCCCGCATTCCTTGCGGTTGTAAATGTGCCGACGGACCCCGATCACATCATTCGCGGGGGGCATGAACGCGTGCTGCGCGCCAGGCTCGCGGATGCTGCATTCTTTTGGGATACGGACCGGAAAACGAAGCTGGCGGATCGCGAGGCAGCGCTGCACCAGGTGCTTTTCCAGGAGAAACTCGGTTCTTATTACGATAAAAGCCGGAGAGTCCTGTCCTTGTTGCCCAAGATGGTCGGCGCGATCGGACGGCGCGATTTGCTGGAGGATCTTGAAACCGCCGGACGGATATTCAAGTGCGATCTGATGACGGAAATGGTCAAGGAGTTCACGGATTTACAGGGGATTATGGGGGGGCTCTATGCCCGCGCAGAAGGTTATGGCGCGCCCGTTTGGCGCGCGATATACGAGCAGTACTACCCTAAGGGCGCAAACGGTTCTTCTCCGTCATCGGAAACAGGCGCACTGCTGGCGCTTGTCGATCGCCTGGATACCATATGCGGCTGCTTCAGTGTGGGATTGATTCCTTCAAGTTCCGGCGATCCTTTCGCCCTGCGCCGCCACGGGAACGGGATCCTAAAAATTATATTCGATCACCGGCTGAGCTTCTCGCTGGCTCAGGCTGTGGCATGGAGCTTGGAAGCCTATGATCGTTCTTCTACGGATCTTTCAGCGGCTCTAAAGGAATTTTTTGAGCTCCGGCTTCGTTTTCTTTTTGAGGAAATGGGGTTTTCCCACGACAGTATCCTTGCAATTCTTGCGGCTGGAGCCGACAATCCTCTGGATGCCTTGGAACGATTGCGCGCTTTGGAGAAATTGCGGCAGGAGCCTGAATTTCTTTCGCTGGCCTCCAATTTCAAGCGCGTCGTCAACATCGTATCCAAAGCCGATTCCGCAGAGGGAGTGCTGGATGCGGGGCTGTTTGAGAAACCGGCTGAAACGGAATTGTGGCAAAGCTACCTTCGAATCCGTCCGCAGGTAGATGCCGCGAAGAAAAACCACGATTACGGCGGCGCGCTGCGATCCCTGGCATCCATGCGGAATGTAGTGGACGCATTTTTCAATGAAGTCATGGTGATGGCTGAGGAAGAGAAATTGCGCAATAATCGAATCTGCTTGTTGCGGCATCTTACGGAGCTTTTCGGCAGTATTGCGGATATGTCCAAGATCGTCATCGAAAAGAGCGGCGCATAAAGGGCTTTTGGGGAATTGCCGCAAGGAAGCATTTTTTGATTTATAGAAGCCCTCCATGGGAACATGAAGAGCGGTAATAATTTGAAGGCGCTTTTTGGTTTTTAAGGGGAAAAGGCCCATTGGATCGTTTTCCCCATGCTGTGCCATAACAATCCGGGTGGTGTAGCGGAATTGCAGCAAGTTTTGGACTTTGCACGCCGCATCATCCAACTTGAGGAATTAAACAATGATCTCCAAAGGAATTAAAATTGAGCCTGCGAAAGGGAAGATAGGCGTTGTCATTCCCGGGCTGGGGGCCGTCAGCTCCACCTTCATCGCAGGAGTGGAAGCAATAAAAAAGGGAATTGCAAAACCTATCGGGTCTTTGACTCAAATGGGTACGATTCGCCTGGGGAAGCGAACGGAAAACAGAATCCCTGCCGTCAGAGATTTCGTGCCGCTTGCTTCGCTTGATGATCTCGTATTCGGCGGATGGGATATATTCACGGATGATGTCTACCAGGCCGCCGCAAATGCAGGGGTGCTGGAAAAAAGTCTGCTCGACCAGGTCCGTTCTCCGCTCGAGGCGATCCATCCATGGCCTGCGGCTTTCGATAAATCGTATGTGCGCCGACTGGACGGGAGCAACGTTAAAAAAGCCGCGAACAAAATGGACCTGGCGGAGCAGGTTCAGGAGGATATCCTGTCTTTTCAGAAGAAGAACAACCTGTCGCGCGCCGTAATGGTGTGGTGCGCGAGCACGGAGATTTTTCTGAAACCCTCCGCGGTGCATCAGACCCTTGAAAGTTTTGAGAAGGGACTGCGGGAAAACGATCCGGCTATTGCACCGAGCATGATTTACGCCTACGCCGCGATTAAGGCGGGGATCGCTTACGCCAACGGCGCTCCCAACCTTTCGGCCGACATCCCGGCGCTCGTTCAGCTTGCTAAAGATCGCGGCGTCCCGATCGGCGGAAAGGATTTCAAAACGGGCCAGACTCTTATGAAGACTATTCTGGCGCCGGGATTGAAAGCCAGGCTGATCGGCCTTAACGGCTGGTTTTCAAGCAATATTCTTGGAAACCGCGACGGAGAAGTGCTGGATGACCCTGATGCCTTCAAGACCAAGGAGGAAAGCAAGCTTTCAGTGCTGGAGCACATCCTGCAGCCGCAGCTATATCCCGATTTATATTCCAATTACACGCATAAAGTCCGCATCAATTATTACCCGCCGCGCGGCGATAACAAGGAGGGATGGGACAACATCGACATTTTCGGGTGGCTCGGCTATCCCATGCAGATTAAAGTGGATTTCCTTTGCCGGGATTCGATCCTTGCCGCGCCTCTGGTTCTGGACATTGTTCTTTTTATGGACTTGGCGCAACGCTGCGGTATGAACGGTATTCAGGAATGGCTCTCGTTTTATTTCAAGAGCCCCATGTGTGCGCCGGAGTTATATCCGGAACACGACCTCTTCATTCAACTCATGAAGCTTAAAAATACGCTTCGTTTCTTAAAGGGCGAAGAGCTTATTACCCATCTGGGATTGGAATATTACGATTAAAGGTTTTCAGGTGCGATTGACAATGGGGAAAACAGGCTTTCTCATTGTCAATCGCAGGCTCCTGGATGAAGGCTCTCCTAAGCTGTATGGGAGATTGATTGCTCGGATCCCAATGCCGCCTGGGCCGCGGCCAGACGGGCGATGGGTACGCGGTAGGGCGAACAGGATACGTAGCTCAGACCCGCGCGGTGGCAAAAATGTACGGATGAAGGCTCCCCGCCATGTTCCCCGCAGATCCCGACTTTTAGATCCGGCCGGGTCTTTCTGCCTCTTTCCGTGCCGAGTTGCACAAGCTGGCCGACTCCGTCCTGATCAAGGACTTGAAAGGGATCGTCCCTAAAAATACGGTTCTCGATGTAAAAGGGAAGGAACTTGCCGGAATCGTCGCGGGAAATGCCGAATGTTGTCTGCGTGAGGTCGTTCGTCCCGAAGGAAAAAAACTCGGCGGCTTCGGCGATCCGATCCGCGGTGAGAGCGGCCCGCGGCAACTCGATCATGGTGCCGACCAAATATTGAAGCGCGACTTGCGACTTGGCAAAAATCTCGGACGCGACAGCACGGACAACCTCCGCTTGGAGCTTCAGCTCGTTGATGTCGGCCACCAGCGGAATCATAACCTCAGGCAGTACGGTGACGCCTTTTTTTTGCACATTGACGGCGGCCTCGAAAATCGCCCGCGCCTGCATTTCCGTGATCTCGGGAAACACCACGCCAAGGCGGCATCCTCGATGACCCAGCATCGGATTGGCTTCGTGAAGCGATTGAACCGTGTCCCACAGCTTTGCGGCGCTGACCTTCAGCTTTCGGGCCAGTTTGCGCGTTTCTTCTTCCCCGTGAGGCAAAAATTCATGAAGGGGAGGATCCAGAGTGCGTATGGTAACGGGAAGACCGTTCATGGCCCGGAATATTCCCTCAAAATCCTTCCGCTGAAGCTTCAACAGCTCCTTAAGCCCGCCCTTATACATTCTTTTAGGTTGCTCGATGGCCTTATGCAGTTTCTTGCGGGTTTGCTGGATCTCGCTGCGCTTTTTCGGCGAAACGCCCTTGGCTAATTCGGCATCGAGGGCTTTCAATTCACGCTCCAAACGCTTGTAATCCAGCGAGCCCAGAATCATCTGCCGGACGAAATCGATTCGGTCCCCCGCAAAAAACATGTGTTCCGTCCGGCACAAGCCTATGCCTTCCGCGCCGAATTTACGGGCGATCGCCGCATCCGAGGGAGTGTCCGCATTGGTACGCACCTTAAGTCTGCGGACCTTGTCGGCCCATTCCATCAATTGGCGAAAATCGTCTCCCAGTTCGGGGTCGATGAGAGGCGCGCGGTCCAGGATAACCTGTCCGCTGGTCCCGTCGACGGTGATCCAGTCTCCGCGCCGCACGCGGGCCCCTCCCACGGAGAATTCGTTCTTGCCGTAATTAATCGAAATTTCTCCGGCTCCCACGATGCAAGGCTTTCCCCATCCGCGGGCCACAACGGCCGCATGGCTGGTGGGCCCCCCCGTCGATGTCAGAATGGCCTGTGCGGCATCCATGCCGCGAACATCTTCAGGCGACGTTTCGCGTCTTACCAGGATGACTTTTTCGCCTTTTTCTTTCCATACCTCCGCTTCCTTCGGCGTAAAAACGACCCTGCCCGAAGCGGCGCCGGGGCTTGCGTTGATGCCTTTTGTCAAAACCTTGAGCCTTGCCTTGGGATCGACCATTTTATGAAGCAGCTGATCTAAATCGCCTGCGGGGACGCGCTGGATCGCCGTAGGTTCGTCAATGAGACCTTCTTTCACCATTTCAACCGCAATCCGGACGCCTGCGGGTCCAGTTCTTTTACCGTTTCTGGTTTGAAGCATCCAGAGTTTGCCGCGCTCCACCGTGAATTCAAGGTCCTGCATATCCTTATAGTGGCGCTCCAATTTGTCGGCGACTTCCAAAAATTGGGCATAAATCTCAGGCATATCCTGCTTGAGTTCATCGATATGCTTCGGCGTTCTGATTCCGGCGACAACGTCTTCGCCCTGCGCGTTTGGGAGGTAGTCTCCGAAAATTCTTTTTTCTCCAGTGGCGGGATCCCGCGTGAAAGCAACGCCCGTACCCGAATCATCGCCCATGTTGCCAAAAACCATGGTAACGACATTGACAGCGGTTCCGAGATCGTCCGGAATTTTCTCCCGTCGGCGATAAGCTTTAGCGCGGTCTCCATTCCAGGAACGGAAGACAGCCTTTATGGATTCCTCGAGTTGCAAGTAAGGATCAATCGGGAAATCGGCGCCGCTTTCCGTACGTACTATTTTTTTGAATTGAGTGCAGATCTCTGCAAGATTATCCGTATTGAGATCCGTATCCAATTTTGCACGCGCGGAGCGCTTGATTTTGTCCATCGCCCGGTCGAACAATTCGCCGTCGATTCCCAGCACAATCTTTCCGAACATCTGAATCAGCCTGCGATAGGCATCCCAGGCGAACCTTTGATTTGAGGTAAGCCTGGCCAAGCCCTGCAGGGTATCGTCGTTGAGACCGAGATTCAGCACAGTGTCCATCATGCCGGGCATCGAGAATTTTGCGCCTGATCTCACCGACACGAGCAGGGGATTCGATATATTCCCGAATTCTTTTCCCGTAGCGGATTCAGTTTTCTTAAGCGCCGAAAGCACCTGGTTCCACATGCCCTCCGGAAATTCTCCGCCGCCGTCATAATAAGCGTTGCAGGCTTGTGTGGTGATGGTGAATCCAGGCGGCACCGGCAATCCCGCATTTGTCATTTCGGCCAGTCCGGCTCCTTTGCCGCCCAGCAGATCTTTCATGGTGCCGTTTCCGTCGGATTCACCGTTCGCGAATGTATAAACGTATTTAGTAGACATGTGTAATCTCCCGATTGAAGAATTGAAATCCATGGTCGAAAGACCACTTCATCGTATACCAAAATCCGCCAATGGACAAAGGGATTATAGAAAGGTGCCGGGGTGGAGAAAATTCCCAGCCTGGGACCGATGGCCCGGCTAGCGGGCATCGGCCTCAGACTGAGATCAGCTTCTCGAATAGCCTAATGTGCTTATCGGCGGATTAATCTAAGATGATCAGAAGTTTATTTGGGATTCTTGAGGGAGTTTTTAAGTTTTTCCACTTCGCTTTCAAGTCTTCGAACCTTCCGCACGAGGTCGGGAAGCTTTGCAAAAGCGGCCGACGAACGAAGCCAGGAAGCGTTTTCGAAAGCGGGCGAGCCGGATACAATCGTGCCTGGAGCAATATCATGCGATGTACCGCTTTGGGCGGTGATAACGGCGCGGTCGCCAACTTTGAGATGGCCTGCAAAACCTACCTGGCCGCCAACCCAGACGCCCCGGCCCAGCTGGGTCGATCCCGCGAGACCCGCCTGGGCCGCGACAACTGAGTTTTCCCCTACCTGAGATCCGTGGCCGATCTGGACCAGGTTATCCAATTTAGTGCCCCGGCGAATGACGGTTTCTCCTACGGCGGCGCGATCAATAGTCGTATTGGCTCCGATTTCCACATCATCTTCGATCACAACGCGGCCGGTCTGGCTGATCTTATAAAAAGCTCCGTCCTTTGTTGGAGCAAATCCGAATCCATCAGCGCCGATAACGGCTCCATTCTGCAATATCACGCTGTTGCCGATCCGGCAGCGTTCGCGAACCACCACAAAAGAATGCAGGATGCAATCTGCGCCGATCGAAACATCCGGATACAGCACAACATGCGGATGGAGGCACACATGCGCTCCAATTTTGCACCCCTTTCCAATAACGGCGTATGCGCCGATACTTGGATCAGGGCCTATCTCGGCCTCGTCGGACACCGCGGCAGTCGGATGAATTCCTTTTTCCGGTATCAAGGGGACATAAAAAAGCTCCAGGGCTCGGGCAAATGCAAGGTAGGGATCCTCGGTGCGCAGACTGGGGGAATCTACCTCCGGGATATCCTCTCCGAGAATGATCGCGGATGCCCGTGTTTTCTTGATGTACGGGATGTATTTTCTATTGGCGACGAAGGTTAAATCGCCGGGCCCGGCATTTTCAATCCCCGCAATTCCTGTAATCTCCACATCCCTGCTGCTTACGAAGCGGCAGTTGATTTTGAGCGCAATTTGGGAAAGCTTCATAGTGTTTGGAAAACCCGGTTTTCAAGGACAAGAACGTTTAATATCGATCTTATTTTGGCTGCTTTCGAATAAAAACATCGTATCGGAAAGCGCGAAGGTATCTTGTTTTGCACTCGAAAGGCATAACCGCGCAACGTGTTGCCATGCTAAATCGCTATGGTAGTATTAGGCGCCTGCATCCGTCAAGCGGCGCTTGCGGCAAAGAGCAATTCGGGGTTTATTTCACTGTTTTCTCAATGCTGTTCAATGAGATTTTGCAGCCTGGGGTGGAAGGACAAAGGGCTGCGTTCCGAGCGCCGCAGGGGCGGTAGATATAAGGCGGCGAGACGCAGGCGATGCGGTCACATCGCCGAGGAGCGCTTACGCAGCGGATGCCACGCGCCGCTTTGGCGCCTTTTCGGCGATTCAGAAGATCAGCGCCAAGGGAGCTGTAAATGCAAGAAACGCGGGTGGCCTCGGCGGCAGGCTCCGTTGCGGTCGCCACTATAATCAGCCGACTTCTGGGTCTTGTTCGCGTTATGGTCCTTGCTCGATACTTCGGCGCCGGCCGTTTCACGGATGCCTTTATCGTCGCCTATAGGATACCTAACCTTCTGCGGGACCTTTTTGCCGAGGGAGCGTTAAGCGCCGCGTTTATTCCCACCTTTATCCGCCGGATGACGGAACAGGGAAAAGAACAGGCCTGGATGCTGGCGAACCGCTTAATCAGCGCGCTGCTGATCATTCTGGGTGCCGTCACGCTGGGCTTTCTTTTCGGCGCCAAAGGATTTGTTTACCTTCTGGCTGCGAAGTATGCCGCCGTGCCGGGAAAATTCGACCTCGCTGTTCAAATGACCCGAATTATGTCGCCGTTTCTTTTATGCGTCTCCCTTGCGTCGGTCGGGATGGGAATGCTGAATGCCTGCGGCAAATTCTTTGTTCCCGCTATGGCTTCGTCCGCCTTTAATATTTGCTGTATTCTTGCCGGAATTTTTTTATCCCCGTTCATGCCCAATTTGGGTTTTCATCCCGTAGTTTCCATGGCCGTCGGGGCGCTCGTCGGAGGCATCAGCCAATTTGTCGTCATGATGCCCTCCGCCCGCGCTTTGGGATTCCGCTTTCACTTCGTCCTTGATTTCCGCGATCCCGCGCTGCGGCATATTTTCGGCCTGATGCTTCCCGCCGTTGTCGGACTCTCGGCCGCCCAGATAAATATCACGGTCGATTATCAAATCGCCTCCTTTTATGGAGACGGGCCTGTGTCCTGGCTGGATTATGCTTTTCGTCTTATACAGTTTCCCCTTGGGGTATTGGGGATCGCCGTCGCCGTCGCCACAACGGCGGCCGTTTCCCATTTGGCGGCTCAAGAGGCGCATGAGGAACTACAGCGCACAGTTTCTTCCAGCCTCAGGCTGGCTGCATGCCTTACATTTCCCGCTACAGTAGGATTGATTATATTCCGCAGCGAAATCGTCCGGCTCATTTTTCAAGGGGGCCCTTTTCTCCCGTATCATACCGATAAAACTTCTCAAGCACTTTTGTTCTATGCGTTTGGATTGTTTTCCTACGCCGGGGTGAAAATACTGGTTCCGACCTTCTACGCTCTGAACGATACGCGCACGCCGGTGCGATTAAGCTTGATAACCGTCGCATCAAAAATAGGTCTGAATCTGGTATTTATCGCGCCTCTGGGTTTCCTGGGATTGGCTTGCGCTACCAGCGCGGCTTCCTGGCTCAACTTCGGGCTTCTTCTCCGAAGCCTTCACCGAAATAACGGGGGCGTTAGGGGTTCTTTGGAAATCGGGACCTATGTTCGGATTGCCCTGGCATCGCTCGGAATGGGCGCCCTGGCCTGGATTGTCTTTTGCGGCAGCGGACTGATGTTTCCTGAAGCCGGTTTTTTTGCATTGGCTGTGCGGTTGGGGCTCGCTATTATGACAGGCGCGATATCGATTTTTCCGCTGCTTGGATTTTTTGGCATAGAAGAGGGCGGCAAATTGCTGCGCCGAATAGCCGCCGCTTCTGGAAAGCTTGGATGAGCCGCGATCTGCTTGGCGAATTTGAAACCTACCTGCGCGTTGAGAAGAGATTGTTTCCCAATACGGTCAACGCCTATGCCCGGGACTTGAAAAAACTGAGCGAATTTTCAGCTTCGCGAGGGCTTGCGCTAAACGAATTGAAAGCCGAAGATATCGTCGCTTGGAGCCGGTATCTTTTAAACAAAGGGCTTTCTCCGCGATCGACGGCAAGGGCGATGAATGCCGTGCGCGGTTTTTTCCGATATATGTTGGTTGATCGCATTATAGACTTGGATCCAACGGAACATCTGGAAATTCCTCGCGTTTTAAAGCCATTGCCGCGTTATCTCAATCGCGAGGAAATAGAACGTCTGTTGGCGGCCCCGAATAAAGATAATCCGATCGGATGCCGGGACCGCGCTATGCTTGAAATCCTCTATGCAAGCGGGCTGCGCGTCAGCGAACTTGTGGGTCTGCGGATAACGGAAGTGGATTTGGGGCTCGGGGTGCTCACATGCATAGGGAAGGGAGGCAAGGAGAGAATTATTCCCATCGGAACAACTGCGCGCGAAAGAGTGCGCGAATATATAAGCGGATCCCGGCCCGCCATTCTCGGCAAGAAAAAGAGCAATTATTTATTCGTCACGCGCCGCGGCTCTTGTATGACGCGGCAGGCATTCTGGAAAACGCTTCGACTATACGGACAGAAGGCTAATATAATCAAAGAATTAACTCCGCATATGCTCCGGCACAGCTTTGCCACTCACCTTTTGGAAAACGGCGCCGATCTCCGCTCGGTCCAGCTCATGCTCGGCCACTCCGATATATCAACCACGCAGATCTATACGCATATCACGCGCGAGCGACTAAAG
Source organism: uncultured Acidobacteriota bacterium (assembly GCA_964506795.1). Taxonomy (GTDB): domain Bacteria; phylum Acidobacteriota; class UBA6911; order UBA6911; family UBA6911; genus UBA6911. The sequence goes on from CAZDMR010000037.1 coordinate 29,402, forward strand.
CAGGTATATAGGAAATATCATCCAAGAGCCTAGGAGCCTGTCCCAGTATTGGAATATGCCGCGTTCCGGGCGCCGCGAGGACAGAAGCAAGGCGGCGCGATGCAGGCAACGTGGTGACATTGTCGAGGAGCGCCAACGCAGCAAATGTCCACGCGCAGCCGGAACCCTTTGGGCGCAAGGGGATTGCGGGGCGATCTCTTTGTTGCTCGTTGTCAACGATGTCCCCGCATCGCCTCATCCTCGCACCTCGGGCTCGCGTTTCAAGCCCCATGCGCGCGACACATTTTAATATTGGGACAGGCTCTTGGAAGGTGGGTTATGTCCTGATGGTAAAAAGAAGGATGAGGCCGCCGGCGCCAAAGATTATATTGGGAGCCCACGCGGCCAGAACAGGAACAAGCAATCCGTATATTCCCATGGCTTCGAATACGCCGGATATTCCCCAATAGCTTATGGCAATGGCAATGCTGACACCGATTCCGAAAAAAGCTCCCTTTTTACCGGTTGAGAAAGAAAAGGGAATGCCGACCAAAGCCATAATCAGGCAACTCAACGGGAAAGCAATTTTCTTGTTGAGTTCAACCTGTAATTCTGCTGCATTATAGCCGGATTTCGTAAGATAGTTAATGTAGTTTTTCAATTTCGGGTATGTCAATTTAGAAGATTCCTTGGGCTGAAAAATCTCTCTTTTAAAATAAGCAGCCTTTTCAGGGAATTGAAAGGTTTCTCTCTCTATGTTAAGAAATCCGGACTGATTGGATAAATAGTCGCGGAGCCAACCTTTTTCGAGAATCCAATTGCCATCGGTGTTTATCCAGGCGCGCTTAGCATAGATCCAGCGCAGAATACCCGCTTTGCTCATGTCCACATCGTAAATGTGCAATTCTACAAATGAATCCTTATTTCCATCGAAGTATTCATAGTTATAAATGCGGCCCGATTCGCCGAAGATCCATTTTCGCTGTAAATGCTTGGTGGTCTGAGGCGGCCGCCCCTTAATTTCATTCCGTATGGCATCCTGGCGAGCATTGGCATAAGGCAAGACATAGTCCTGTAACAAAAACAAGCTTACGCACAAGGCGGAGGCGGCCACCAAAATCGGAACGGCTACACGATAAAGGCTCCATCCCCCAGCTTTAATTGCTGTAATTTCGGAGTTTTTTTCAAGAATCGCAAAATTGATCAGCACCGCCAGAAGAACCGACATGGGAATGACCAACATGAGAATCTGCGGCGTGAGAAAGGTGAAATAATCCGTTACCATTATCGCCGGAATTTTATTGCGGATAATGTCATCCAAAAGATCAAAAAGCGTAAAGAGAATAAAAAGGACGCCGCATGTTAAAAGGGACCAGAAGAAATAGATGAAAAACCCCTTTGAGACATAGAGATCCAATATTTTCGGAAACCGATATGTCGACAAGCCGGATGTGGATCGGAGCAGCGCATAGTTCAAGCGCAAAATTCGGGCATGCATTTTTTTGAGATGCGGATTGCGTTTTAAAATTTGCCAACTTGGGAAATGAAAAATCCCTGAGATCCATTGTCCGAGCGCATGGCTTTTCTCAACCTTGGCAAAAAGAAGCAAGCCTATCAATGCCAGCACAATATTGCCGCCCCAAGCTCCCGCCCACGGACTTATTTTCCCGACCGATGCAAGCCGCAGGCCGTTAAAAAACAGAATATAAAACGCGACAACCGTTAAAAGACTTAGCGCGAAACCTGAAGTCTTTCCGCCTTTCGGCATACATGAAGCAAGCGCTAACCCCAGTAGCGCAAACGGAAAAACTGCGAAGGGAAGGGCTATTCGCCGGTTCAGTTCTACCAAAGATTCACGATTATTTTCGCTGTTGCCATCTCTCCATAATTGCCATAAACGTGCAGTGCTTTCTTCGAAAACCTTTTTGGTACGCCCGTTTTTCTGCTCATCCTGTGCAAAGCGCGAATCCAACTTCAAGGGAATATCGGTTGTATCGAAATGGCTTACGCTATCATTACCCGGATTTTCTTTCTCGATTTCATAGATCGCCCCGTTTTCAAGATGCAGTTGCGCCCGGCGACCCTTTGCTTCCGTTATCCAACTGCCCGAATGAGCGGTGATAATACGGGGAAATTTGGAATTTGAATTGTCGCAAAGGAAAATTCTTTTCCATTGCTGCTTATCCGGAGAGATATCGTCAAGATAAAAAACCATTTCCGGGAAATCTTCATTAAAAACACGGGGATTAATTTGAGAAGTAGCCTGCCTTAAACTTATTTTATCCTTTATCGATCGCAGAATATCATTAGTTTGTGGAACAATTACCATAGACAATATTGCCGTTGTTAATCCCACGACTATTCCGAGCGACAATATGAATCTCAGCAAGATTCGCAAGGGAACTCCGCATGCCCGCAGCGCCGTGATCTGGCTTTCGCCCGAGAGCCCGCCCAGCCCGATTAATATTCCAATCAAGAACGAAAGGGGTAAAGAGAATATCAGTATCCCCGGAAGTATCGCGCTAGCTATGCCCATGATTACGCTCAAGGACGCATTGCGCGTGATCAACAGTTCAGACAAGCTGCCGATTTCATGGATGCAAACGATAAACGTCAGCACTGCAAGCGCAATCAGAAAAGGAGGAACGATAGCACGATATAAGAGCTTGTCTATTTTGCGCATGATTTTTAAACAATACCACAAAAGCTAGCCGATTGTGTTAACTGGCACAAATAAACATGTTACCTGATTGCAATAGCGGCGAAAGCGCAAAATTTGGCGCAATCAACAACTTCTGATAAGATATCTTATGTAAACTAGGAAAACAGGATTATAAACAGGCTACGGGCTAACACTGCTTCGACTTCCCCTCGCTTCTATATGGTTGAAATTTGCATGAGCCGCGGCTGACGAGAATCGCTACATTTTGTATTTTCCAAGATCTTCGGGATTTAGATTTTCAAGCCATTTCTTTATATCTTCGGGAGAGCTGCGGTCTGCAGAAAGCGCGTTATTGGATGCGCTTGAAGATTTGGAGATAACCTCGTCGGTTACATAGATTGGAGAATCAGTCCTAAGCGCTAGAGCAATCGCGTCGGAGGGGCGCGAATCGACAGTAATTACCCTGCCGCCGGCATCAAGAAAAATGAGCGCGTAAAAAGTGTTGTCTTTAAGCTCAGTTACCACTATTTTCGTCACCTTTACATCCAGGTGGGTTAGAAGGCCTTTGATGAGATCATGAGTCATGGGCCTGGGAGTATCTACTTTTTCAATCTGCAGCGCTATGGCGTTCGCCTCGAAAATTCCAACCCAAATCGGCAGCAAGGTATCGCTTGAAGTCTCCTGGAGGACAACAATGGGAGAGTTGGTAAGAGGATCCATCATCAGACCTTTTATTTTAAACTCAATTTCCTTCATAATCCCTCCTGCCTGGATTATTAAAGCAAGACTACCAGGGGTTAATGGAGTCGGTCCCATAGAAGAGGAGACTTAATCATTCCGGCGCCGATGAATTCAGAACTGGATATTGAATCAAAATCCCCTGGAGACTATGGGGACCATAGTCGGTGATTTTCACATATGCCATTTTGCCTATTAAACCGTCGGGCCCGTCAAAATTAACGATTTTATTGCTGCCGGTACGGCCCGTAAGTCGGAAACGGCTCCGAGCGTTGTCCTCGACGAGCACCTCCTCGATTCGCCCCATGTAGGATGAATTCTTTCGATATTGAATATGTTTTTGGTGATCCTGCAATATTTTCAGCCTTCTTCCCTTTTCTTCTTCGGAGACATCATCGGTCAAACTTAAGGCTGCCGTATTGGGTCTTGGCGAATACTTAAAAGAAAACACGCTGTCATATTGTACCTCATCGAGAAGCGTTAGAGTATCCCGAAAGTCGGCGTCGGTTTCTCCGGGAAATCCAACGATGATATCTGTGGAAATGGCGATCGGGCGCGCGGAGCTCTGAATCTTCTTGACGATTTCCAGATAACGCTCCCGCGTGTATCCTCGGCGCATTGCCTTCAAAACGCGAGAAGAACCTGATTGAACCGGCAAGTGAATATGATTGCATACCTGGGGCCGCGACTCCATAACCTGCAGCAATTCGTCGGAGAAATCCGACGGGTGGGGGGAAATGAAGCGTATGCGTTTCAGGCCGGGGATTCCGGAAATGCGCCGCAATAATCCGGCAAAACTCAAGCCGCCTGTGCGGTCCACATAGGAGTTTACGGTCTGGCCCAAAAGAATAATCTCCAGATATCCCGCTGCGGCCAGGGATTCGACTTCCCTCACGATATGAATGCTCTCTCGGATTCTTTCTTTCCCCCGCGTGAGAGGGATGACGCAAAAAGCGCACTGACGATTGCAGCCTTCACTGATGGTGACTCCCGCGCTCCATGTATTCCCGCGCGCTATATGAAAATCTTCAAGCGGGACCGGATCTTCGTCCGCCCGCATAGCGATGACCGGTTTCTGGCTGATTATACTGCGTTCAAAAAGCGCGCTTATTCCGAATGATTTCTGGGGACCCGCCACGATATTTACAAAAGGCATTTTTTTCAGTATTTTCTCTCCTTCCAGCTGAGCCATGCATCCGACCACTCCCACAACAAGATCCGGCCGATGCCCCTTTTGTTTCCGGATCTCCCCGAGCCGCGCATAGACTTTCTGGACTGCTTTCTCGCGGACGCTGCATGTATTTAAAATAACGAAGTCCGCCTCGGAAACCGCCGCAGCAGGCTGCATCCCATAACGGATAAGATCTCCGGCTATCTTTTCTGAATCCAGATCGTTCATCTGGCAGCCGAAGGTTTCTATATGATATGTCTTGGTCATAACTTTCCCGGCTGTGCTCTTCCCCTATTTTCCGCCTTGCTCGAGTTTTCCAGCATCTCCATAGCGTGGCGCTGTGTTGTCTCCGTGATTATTTTTCCTCCCAGCATCCTGGATATTTCCTGTATCTTTTGTGAATTGTCTAAAGCTTGCGCAAAAGTTATCGTCCTGCCGTCAACCACGTCCTTATGCACGCTGAAGTGGTGCCGCGCAAAAACCGCTATTTGCGGGAGATGAGTGACACACAGGACCTGGTTCGATTTTGAAATGTCGCGCAAGCGCTTCCCCACCGCTTCCGCCACCCGTCCGCCGATGCCGGCGTCGACTTCGTCAAACACAAAAGTTCGATCTCTTTCGTCATTGCCGCACAAGCACCGGATGGCAAGCATCAAGCGCGACAGTTCGCCGCCCGATGCGATCGCGGTCAGCGGTTTCATTTCCTCCCCCTTGTTGGGAGCTATTAAAAACTCTACATGGTCAATGCCGTCGAGTCCATAGAAGCCCGGAATCCGGCGGCCCATGTCCGTTTCCTTGTGCGGTTTGAACTGCACCTGCATTTCCATGCGATCCATCGCCAGCGCAATAAACTCCTTTCGGATTTCTTTCGCCAGCCGTTTGGAATCCTGCACGCGCTTTCTGGACAATTCTTCGGCATACTGTTTATAAGCCTGCAAATCCCGCGAAAGCTGCTCAGACAAACGGGCGCTCGATTCCTTGCATGCAAGCAGATCTTCTAGCTCCTTCGAGCATCTGTCCCTATATTGGAGGATGTCGTTTGTGCTGGAACCGTATTTTTGCGCCAGCTTTTCCAGAGCAAACAGCCTTTGCTGCACTTGCTCCAGACGTTCGGGACTGAAATCATTGCGCGATCCATAGTCGCGCGCCGCATATGCCAAGTCCTCAAGTTTATAACCGCTTTCCCGCAGCGTCTCTTTGTGCGCGGCCCATGCGGGGTCAAAACGTTCGAGCTCCTCAAGAATTTTTTGGAGACGATTCATCCCTCTGAGTATGGAGGCTTCGCTTTCATAAAGCATGTCATAGGCTTCAGTGGCCATCGCTATGACTCTTTCGCTGTTTGCAAGAATGCCGCGCTCGTTTTCCAGGATTTCTTTTTCATTCGGCTGCGGATCCAGACGCCGTATTTCCTCAATTTGAAACTGAAGCACATCCATGCGGCGGAGTCGCTCCTGTTCGTTCCTTTCGAGCTCATCCAGCCGGGAAGCAGTTTGTTTCAGCTTTCTATAGCTTTCGCGCGCTTTTTCCAGCATAGAACCGTTGCCGCCGAAATCATCCAGCCATTGGAGGTGCGTCGAGAGGTCAAGAAGCAGCCGCTGGTCCTGCTGTCCGTGAATATCCGCCAGTTTCTCGCCGATCGATTTCAGCACGGACAGCGTCGCCAGGTGATTATTAATAAATATTCTATTGCGGCCCGTCGACGATATTTCCCGGCGGATAAAAAGAGCATTGTCTTCCGCTTCAAATCCCGATGCTGAAGCCAATCGGGAAACCGCACCGTTTTTTTCAATTTCAAAAATCCCTTCGATGACTGCGGTATCGCAATCGGATCGAATCATTTCCTGCGACGATCTTCCTCCCAGAAGCAATCCGAGAGCGTCCACGATAATGGACTTTCCGGAACCTGTTTCGCCGGTCAGCAGGTTTAATCCCTCCCCAAATTCGATCTCAAGCTCCTTTATCAGGGCTAAATTTCGAATTCTTATAAGACGAAGCATGGGTGAATCCTTTGGCGGTTCAAAAGCGCAAGCATCAATTTGAGTCTAGCATATTTCAGTCCGCAGTTGGCAGTAGCCGATGGATAGTTTTTATACAGGCATGCAGCCGTTGGGCTAAATCATTTGACTTAGCCTGTAAGCTATGATAATCGTATACTTTACGGTGACATAGTAAGAAGGGAGGCATGCCATAATTTTCGCGGAAGTTATTTTGTTGCAAGAGCCGACGGCCGCGCCCTTTGGAGGCTCCGTCTTCGGGATGATCATGAATGCAAGCGGCTTTGCATTCGCGATCCTTTTGTTGCTGGCGTTCTTTTCTTTTCTTTCCTGGACTATTATTTTCCGCAAGTGGATGACATTTCGAGAAATTAGACAGAAAAGCAGTGATTTCGTCGAGTTATTCCGGCAAAGTTCGAGGCTGAGCGAAGTGGAATCCGCATGTGAGCATTTTCGCGGCACCCCTTTATCGGGCATTTTTAGCGCCGCGTACCGGGAATTGAACGCCCAGATTGGAGACACAAAATCCCAAAATCCGGGGCGCCCCAAGCTTACGGAGCGCAATATCGAAGGGATCCAGCGCGCGCTCCAACGGGCCTCCGCGGCCGAGCTTTCCATGTTGGAGAAAGGAATGAGCTGGCTCGCAACGACAGGATCCGTAACGCCTTTTATAGGGCTTTTGGGAACGGTTGTCGGAATTATCAGCGCTTTTCTCGGACTTGGATTTGAAAAGACCGCATCAATACAGGCTGTGGCTCCGGGCATTGCGGAGGCGCTGGTCGCTACCGCGGCCGGCTTGATCGCCGCCATTCCCGCCGTTATTGCCTATAACCAATTCATAAAAAGGCTGAAAGATGTTGCGGTCGAAATGGATGACTTTTCCTCAGAATTTTTGAATCTTGTGGAACGGAGCTTCAGCTAAATGGCCTTCACGACAGCGCAAGGGCAAACTTCCACTTCCCTCTCGGAGATTAACGTAACTCCCCTTGTGGACGTTATGCTTGTGCTCCTCATTATTTTTATGGTGACCGCCCCCATGCTGCAGACCGGAATAGATGTGGAGCTGCCGGAGACGAGGAATGTGAATGATGTGAATCCTGAGGAGCGAATCATCCTGTCCATCAGCCGCGAAGGAAACATTTATTATGGTTCGGAAGAGATTAATTTTTCCGCCATTCCGGATTATCTTCAAAAAGACGCCAAAAGCCCCAAGGATTCCATCTTCCTTAGGGCGGATAAGGATGTTCAATGGAAGTCCATTGTCTCGGTGATTGACGCGATCCGGGGCGCCGGTTTTTCAGAAATCAAGCTGGTGACAAAACCCTTTGTTGAAGCGGGGAAACGATAAATCCCGAGGTTAATCCTGCTATGGCCCGTGATTTAGGACAGGCCCATCTTTTGGGAATCCCGTTGATTGAAGAGAAATACAGAGGATGCGTCATCGCTTCCATCGGCTTCCACGGATTCATGGTTCTCTCTGTGGTGCTGGCGGGGTACCTCCTGCCCGAGCAGGTGATCCAATTCGGAGGAGGTTCGGGGGGCGGCATAGGGGCGGATATTGCTTCTGTGGGAGTCGTTGATGAGTTTTCGGGGGGCGCCGGCATGGTAAAGCCTTCATTGAGGCCCGCGCCGCCGGTTCTTGAGCAGAAGCCTCGAAAGGATACGCGCAATGCGATCCCCCTACCCGGAAGCACTGAACCCCTGAGAAAAAAAACAAGCCCGCCCAGCCGATCGCAGCCGCTCGATTCAAACTCGAAGTCTAATGTGATACCCACGGCGCCGGAGCCCGGATCCGGAGGGATAGCGGGCCGCGGCAGCGGCGGCGGAAGCGGCCTATCCATTGGAACGGGATCGGGAGAGTTCGGAAACCACTGGTATGTTCGACAGGTGGAAAATCGGATCGGAGAAAACTGGCCGCGTCCCATAGAAGGCATGCGCGTAGAAATGGTATATAGTTTTTATATTTCGGACACGGGGGTTATCTACGCAGTAACAAAGGAAAAATCGTCAGGGAATATACTTATGGATCAGCAGGCGGAGCGCGCTATAAAAGCCTTGAATCCGTTCAGTCCGCCGCCTCCGGAACTCCGCGGAAAGCG
>CAZDMR010000038.1:0-7094 GCA_964506795.1 uncultured Acidobacteriota bacterium
CCACTTCGGTTGTGACTCCCGCGACCGGAAGCTCGAAGTTCAGCCTCTGCTGGCCCCGCAGCGACAGTTTTACATCCGTTTTGGTGATGGTTTGAAATCCGGGCATTTCAGCGACAACTTTGTAAACCCCCGGCTGAAGAGCCGCAAAGTTGTAAACACCCGCGTTGTTTGTTATCTGCGTTGTGGATACGCCTGTCTCCACGTTCGTCGCCGTAATGCTTGCTCCCGGCAGTACCGCTTTCGAAGCATCCTGAACAGTCCCGCTCAATGAACTGCTGGATTGCCCGAATGCATGCAAAGCCAGAAACATAATCGGCAACATGGCTATCGCGACGATCAATCTCTGTTTTTTGCTTTTCTTTTTGGGCATGCTAACTTGACCTCGTCAAATGATTTCTAGCCTTTTTGATCTCCGGCCAGGGCTGGAGGTTGAGTGTTTAACGTTCAGTGCCTCTGCGGCCCTTCATCCGCAAGGGCAATTTGACTCGCTAAAAACAATAAGTTCCCGTCTGATCTTGTTTCTTATTTGATATTTGACGCCATTTTAATCTCAATTTCATACCTGTCAAGAGAATAATATTAAATAATTAGTACGGTCCTATTAGTACGGCGTGAATATATTTCTGGGATCTAAAGCATGGATCTAAGCGGCCGGCTGTTTTAATGTGGTTGCTGCATCGTAAATATCCGAGATCTTATATGAACAGTGCCGGCACCCGCTTTTGGGCGCACTCGTCAGCGCGTAGTGGAGCATGCAATTTATCGGGTTTCCGGAAGTTTTGGGCCGGCGTTCTTTCTCGTTTAAAAAGACGGACTTTTCAATCTTTGTTGCCGTGCGCCGGTTACAGGATTATGCTAGCCAAATGGACTTAATCCAGCAGAAGGGAGTTACTCAATGAAATTGCCAGCAAATGCTCTGAAGGCACAGCATTCCATTTACGGAAAGTTCCTTCCTTTTTTCCTTCTCGTGGTTTTTGCCAGCGTTCAGGCCTCCCTGGGAGCTGATTTTTGGGAAAAGAAGGAATATACCAAATGGTCCGCGAAGGAATGTCAAAAGATGCTGACGGATTCCCCATGGGCCAAAGAATACAAGCAGCAGCAAGTCATCGTATCCTCAAGCGCCCGCGACGACGCCATGCGGGGCGGAGAAACCAATCCCTATATCGTTTACCACATGCAGCTGCGCTCCGCTCTGCCGATCCGCCAGGCTATTGTCCGGCAGATGCAGCTTGCCCGAAATTACGACCAGCTTACGGACGAACAAAAGCAGGAATTCGACAAGCAGACCGATGGCTTTCTGAATGCAAACTTCGATAATGCGGTGGTGGTTTACGCCGTGTATGCCAGCAATATCCAGCAAAACGATATTCAACTCTCAAGACACTGGCAAATGCAGACCACCGAACTTCTCCAAAATAACGTATTTCTGAGGGGTTCTAAGGGAGACAAGGTCCCTATAGCAAGCTTTTACGTGGAGCAGGGCGACCTGCGCGAATTTCAATTCGTTTTCCCGCGTAAAATTGACGGGAAAGAGATTCTGGGGCCTGAAGACAAATCGCTTCAGCTTGAGTTTTCATACCCCATCGTCGGAAACATGGGAGACGGCAGGGGATACCTTGAGTACAAGACCAAGAAGATGAATTACAAAGGCAAGCTGGAGTATTAGGAAATTTCGGGTTCTCCGCTGGGCGTGGGCAGATGCAAAGCGGTGTGACGCAGGTGATCCGGAGACATTCTTGAGGATCGCCAACTAAAGCACATGCCCGCTCGCAGCGCTTTGTATCCTAAATACCAGGTTCAAACCGCCCGAAGAACAATTTCGAAATCCAATCCGATCTTCCAGAGGCCGGGAAGCATTTTCAAACGCGCCTGACGGTAGCGGTAGGCGTAATATCCGGGGAATCGCCGTTTTTCCGGAGGCAGGATAATGGAAGAGCCGGCGGGGATAATCGGGCGCGGCCAATAGTGCTTTTTCCATCCGGGCTTTTGCGGATAAAAGCCCAAAGCGCTCAAACCGCGTCGAATCCCGTAAGTACGGCTTGATACAATTTCAAAAAAGCTCTCGCGGAACAAATGGCGCAGCGCAGTCTGAGAAAAGTAGAATAAATGCCCCGACCTGCTAAAAGGCGGAACGCCTTCGCTTGAATAAAACCTTATCATATTGGCGCTGTCTGCCGGCCCGTTGGGCACGGATAAATAAAGCAGTCCCGCGCGCCTTAGTATCCTGCGGCATTCCTTGAGAAAAGCCAGGGGATCGCGGACATGCTCGAGAACATTATTGACGTATACGTAATCGAAGAATGCCTCCGGGAACCCCGCGGCACTTAATTCCCCGCAGCGGACATCGAGGTTCAGCTTCATCCGGGCGAATTGCACGGCGTCTGCACTGATCTCCACGCCATAGGCCTTCCAATTCGAACTGAGGCGAACGCCCTCGAGAAAAAACCCCAACCCGCAGCCTATGTCCAGAAATTTTCCCGACTGCCCGGGCGGAAGCATTGCCTTCCCGAAAACGCGCCCCTTTGCCTGCTGTTTGTACCAATCGGACCCGTAATAATAAGGGGCATAAAATTGATTCAGAACTTCCTGTGAGGGCAGCGGCTTCATCATACGGGTGCCGCATTCGGCGCATTCCACCAGCTCATAGACCGGCTCATTTCCGTACAGCAACGTCGGACATAGGATGCGCAGCGGCTTCTTTGAGCCCCCGCAAATCGGGCACGACAAAAAATCCGATGAATCAAAACCTTCCGCATTCTTCATGGACATAACGATCGCGGCTCATAATAATCTACTTTTTGTCCTTTTGCCTTTAATTCCTTTGCGGTTTTGGGACAAAGGAATTAGATTTCATGAACCAGTCATCACCGGTTAACATCAATTTGAGCCCATGATAATCTTAAAACTGATGCAAAATAGAGAGGCCGGCTTAATCACCGGCCCCGTGGAGAGAAATAATGAAAAGATATATCTTCCCTTTTTTGAACGTTCTTTTGTCTTTTTCTTTAATCGGACCGTCCGTAGATTCCTATGCGGCGGGGGAAATCACCGCAGAGCAACTAATAGAAAGGCACCTTCAGTCCCTGGGCGAGCCTGCGGCTCTGGCCAATGCGCAATCACGCGGTTTTGTGGGAATCTCGACTTTCGAAGTTATCCTGGGCGGAGTCGGGAGGCCTCCGTTGGGTTCGTCTATGCTTGCATCTGAAGGCGGCAAACTCGGAATTTCCATGAAATACGATGACCGGGAGTATCCGGGGGAGTACTTTGCCTTCGATGGAAAAGAAGTTTCGGTTTTTCATATAAGCCCCGGAGTGAAATCCCCTCTGGCGCAGTTTGTTTACCGCTTCGATGACATCATCAGGGAAGGGCTTCTGGGCGGCGCGCTGTCTACCTCTTGGGCGCTTTTGAAAATCGATAAAAGGCAACCGAGGATTTTGAAGTACGACGTGCGCGAGATAGAGGGACGCCGGCTGCATGAACTCACCTACCTCCCGAAAGACGGCCTGGGAAATATGAAGATTGAATTGTACTTTGACTGGGAAACATTTCGCCATGTAAGGACGGAATATCTCGTCCGGATCCACGACGACTTGTCCCTCCCTCCTGCCGGTCTCAGCATTATGGAGGTTGTACCCGAATACAGATATCATCTGATTGAAAAATTCGACAACTTCGTGGAAGTGGCCGGCATTACCATGCCCCAAAGCTACTCCATTGATTATTCCGCTGAAGAACAGAATTACACATTCATCGGGCGGTGGTCCATGGAGGCTAAAGCTTGGATAGTTGATAAATCTTTCGACGAGAGGATATTCCAGGCGGAAAAGTAACTTGAAACACGTCGCCGCTTCGGTTGACAATAGCGATATGCGGCAATAATATTATTTGTAGTAATAATAGAATTGGAGGACTCATGAGCAGAGTTAGCCGAAAAACTTACCTGCCGGCAGCCATATCTTTAGCTTTAATAGTGCTGGTTGCCGTCATAGCCACTGCGCAAGGCCGCCGTGTTCAGGGAAAAGTCACCGATGAGAAGGGCGAACCGATTAAGGATGTCCAAATAACCCTTCACGGAGTGGATTTCGTCGTAAAAAACGAAACCAAGACCAACAAAAAGGGCGAATATGTATATCTGCTGGGCATTCAAGCGGGGAGATACAATGTTGTTGCGCGCAAGGAAGGCTATACACCGCAGATCAAACAGAACGTCAAGCCCGAATTGGGCGGGGAGACTGTGGTCGATTTCCAGCTTAGTCCCGGCCAGGATTTTAAATTCGAGTTCGAAATGACCGACGAAGAAAAACAAAAGTATGCGGAGCAACTTGAACGACAGAAAAGGATGAGAGAATTCTCCGCGGAAGTGAAACAGCGCTTCGATGAAGGAGTGAAATTTTCGGATCAGGGCATGTATGCGGAAGCCATTGATGCGTTTAACAAAGCTTTGGAAAAAGATCCCGAACAGCCCGGCATTCTTGCTCGTGTGGCGGATGCATATTCGAAACTCAATAAAAACGACGAAGCCTTAAGCTATTACCAAAAAGCCATTGAACTGAGCCCGGCCGATCCCGCCCTATACACTAATATGGGCGTCGTTCTGAGCAATATGGGGAAAACGGAAGAATCCCAGCAGGCATTTCAAAAAGCGGCGGCAATGAGCCCCGGCTCCGCGGCGCAGAGCTTTTACAATATTGGAGTCACCCAGGTGAATGCCGGCAATTCCGAAGCGGCGGCAAATTCTTTTAAGCAAGCTATTGAAGCCGATCCCAATTTTTCCGAGGCCTACTATCAGCTCGGAATGTCCCTTTCCGGGAATCCCGACACTATTCCCGCTGCCATTGAAGCTCTCCAAAAATACATTCAGATCGGGGAAAAACCGGAGCAGGTCGAAATCGCCAAACAGATAATTTCCGCCTTGGGAGGATAATCATCGGGCACGATCTTCCGGCAGTCCGCCGATCATAATTCAAGAGCTTTAGCCCGGATGATTCATGAACCTACTACTCCGATGCTCATGAATCATCCGGGCTAAACACCCCCCATAATTCCATAAAAAGCCGACAGCGCGAAGCGGAGAATTATTATTTCCGATTCTGCGCTATAATGAATCGCGATTCTTGTATTCAAACATGGCGGTCGGCTCCACTGCCGGCTTCAAATTGCCGACCCAAGTCTGATAAATAGCGGAGGACAGTGTATGAAAAGATCGGACCCGGTTGTTGCTGTTGTCTTTGCTTTGCTGTTATTGTGCCTTGCGTTTCCGCGATTGAGCGCCGCCCAGCAATTCGAGCCTTATGTGGGCCAAATGGGCAAGGATGTTATCTGGGTGCCGACTCCGGATATTCTTGTCCAAGACATGCTGAACGCCGCAGAAGTAACGGCGGAAGATTTTGTGATGGATCTGGGTTCCGGCGACGGGCGCATTGTCATAGCAGCCGCCAAGCGGGGAGCAACGGCCGTCGGCGTGGAATTCAATCCGGACATGGTTGCCCTTTCTCAAGAAAACGCCGAAAAGGAAGGAGTATCTTCCAGGGCAAGTTTTTTGAATGCGGATCTTTTTTCCGTCGACCTCAACCGCGCCACCGTCATCACTTTATATCTGCTGCCTAATCTGAACCTAAAGCTTCGCCCGGCCATTCTTGACCTGAAGCCCGGGACCCGTGTGGTTTCCCACGCCTTTGATATGGGAGACTGGCCCCCGGACAGAACGATCGAAAGCGACGGGCGAACGGCATATCTTTGGATTGTCCCCGCAAAAGCAGCAGGAGTTTGGACCTGGCAGGACGAATCGGGCGCCGCAGAACTCCGGATTGCCCAGAATTACCAAATGATTCATGGAACACTGAAAGCAAACGGCGAGGAGTTGATCATCCAAAACGGGAAGATCGAAGGAGACCGCCTCCATTTTAATGCAGGAGATTGGGAATATTCCGCGCGCATCAACGGCAAGTCCCTGGATGGAGTTGTTAAAAGAAACGGCCCCGGACAGAACGCCGAACGGAAATGGGCGGCAACCCTTTTTTGATCGCGCCTCATCATGCAGCATAATAAACCTACCGCACTGGTCACCGGCGCTTCCAGCGGCATCGGAGAGGTTTTCGCCCGCAAACTGGCGGCGCGGGGATACCGTGTCATTATCGTCGCGCGCCGCAGGGAACGCCTGGAAAAACTGGCTGCGGAACTGCAAAACGCGGAGGTTTTGCGCGCAGACCTTGCGTCTGAATCCGATCTGCAGGCCGTAGAACGCTGCATTTTACAGGAACAGAATCTGGAATTTATCGTCAACAACGCAGGATTCGGCGTTCCGGGCAGTTTTTATGAATCTGATGTTGACGCCCAGGACAGGATGCACCGCGTGCACATCCTGGCCACCGGCCGCCTCACTCACGCAGCCCTTCAGGGCATGATAAGGCGCCGCTTGGGAGCCATCGTTAATGTATCTTCCGTGGCGGGATTCTTGACCACTCCCTACTCGGTCGGCTATTGTGCATCAAAAGCATGGACCAAAAGCTTCACCGAGGGATTGTATCTGGAACTCAAGGCCATGAATTCTCCCGTGAAAGTCCAGGCGCTTTGCCCTGGATTTACCTACTCGGAATTTCACGACACGCTGGGCATTGACAGAAGTCTGATTCCAAGGCGGCTGTGGATGACCGCCGAAGAGGTGGTGGACGCTTCGCTGCACGCCCTTGCAAAAAATCGATGGTCGGTGATCCCCGGATGGCCTTATCGAGCGTTTTTGGCCTGTTACCTCAGATTTCCGCAAAGGTTGCGGCATTATATTGCCATCCGCTACGGCGATTCGCGTCAAGCACACAGCCGCTGAAGAAAATCTCCAATCAGTTGTGGAAAAGGGCGCAGGGGCTGCAGTAAAAGCTTCATGAATAATCCCGCTCAATTAAGTTATTTATTCAGGAAGCAATAAAATGTGACTGCATTTATGTTTTCGGCTCCGAACAATTTTGTTAGAGTTAATAGAATATAATTACGCCGCTTTGGGGGGCAGGGAAAATGAAAAAAAGGATCCTTGCATCATCGGCCGCCGTCCTTATTGCGCTTTCGCTGTCATTAAACATGTCGCAAGCGCAGCAAACCGC
>CAZDMR010000038.1:7194-36620 GCA_964506795.1 uncultured Acidobacteriota bacterium
GGCATGATCATCGGCGTCGGGCATTGAAGCTCCTGCGCGCCGTCGGTCGTCGGCCACAGTTTGACGGTTGAAAAGCTCGGCGTCCCCACCGCGCCTGTCGTTACCCATGTTTTTCGGGACCTGGTTACGACATACGCATTCAAGCGGGGAATGCCCAACGAACGATTCACTTTCGTGCCTCATCCCATCACCGGAACGCCTGCCGCGCTATGCCGGAAATACCTTCAGGGCCGCGATCCCGTTACGGGAGAACCGGTCCTCCAGGAAATCTTGAAAGCTCTCACCGATCCTCTCAGCGCCGAGGACAAGAAAACGGGTTTTATCGAAAGGCCTACGCCTCGGCTGGTAAAACCGGACACCGCGGCTAATCTCGATCGGCTTTTTGTCGAAAACGGGTGGACCGACGGGCTCCCCATTGTACTGCCCATCGAAGAGCGCGTGGCCGAGATGCTCAAGGGCACAAGCCATGCGGCCGACGAGCTGGTGGGTAAAATGCAGCCGTCCTCTCCCCACGAAGCGTGGAGCTATACCGTCGAAAAGGTCGCCGTGAACGCGGTGATGGCCGGAGCCAAGCCGGAGTATTTTCCCGTGATTCTTGCCTTGGCGTCCACCGGCGTTCCTTCCCTTTTCACCTCAACAACATCATTTGCGAGGATGGTGGTCGTAAACGGGCCGGTGCGCAATGAGATAAAAATGAACAAGGGCATAGGGGCCCTGGGTCCGTTCAACCAGGCGAACTCGGTAATCGGAAGGGCTTGGACCTTGATGTCCATCAATCTTTGCGCGGGCGGAAAAGCGGGCGAGACCTATATGGGCAGCCAGGGGAACAATTTCAATTACAACAACTTATGTGTGCCGGAGAATGAGGAGGAGCTCCCGGAAGGATGGAATCCTTTCCATGTCCAGAAGGGATACAAGCCCGAGGACAGCGTTGTAAGCACCTTCAATGGATGGGGATTCATCCATCCGGATCAGAGCTTTGGGAAACCTTTCCATATTCAAATACCCTTCTGGCTGAAATTCATCAGTCCGTTTTCTCCCGCCATGCTGCTTCTGGATCCGACTATCATCAAACAGTTGAAAGAGCGGGAAGGATTTGATTCCAAGGAACAGTTGATCGACTGGATCCACAAGAACACCTCCGTGACTGTCGGGGATTGGAAGGATAACTTTTACAGCGTGCAGAATTTTATCCTGCCGGTCGGAAGGCGGGGGGTGGAACCCTTTGCCTCTTGGTTGAAACTGCCGGCGGACGCAAAGATTCCGCAGATTGCGAGTCCCGACAACATCCACATTCTTTCGGTCGGTGGGGGCACGAATCTTTTCTGGCAGGCAGGCGATTTCGGCTATATTTCGAGCGCATCGGTAGACAAATGGAGATAGATAAACTTTCCGCAGAGGATCCCGGGGAGAGCACTCACTCGGCGCACGGCGGGGACGCATTTCAAAAATACCGGGATTACGTCATCACCGGTTTTGTGAAATCCGTGGCTCCAATCGCTGTGGAACGGGCGAGCGGCGCGACCGTCACGGACACGCAGGGCCGGGAATATATTGACTGTTTCTCGGGAATCTCGGTTGTCAATGCCGGCCATTGCAATCCCCAAGTAATTGCAGCCGCCAAGGCGCAGATGGATAAACTGGTCCACTGTTCCTCCTATCTCTATCATGTGGGGCCCATGGCCGACCTTGCGGAAAAATTGGCCGGCATCACGCCGGGCGAACTCCGGAAATCCTTTTTCGGAAACAGCGGGGCGGAAGCGGTCGAAGGAGCCTTGAAACTTGCCCGTCTCTACACCGGCAGACATGAATTCATCGCTCTATATGGGGGATTTCACGGGCGCAGTTGGGGGACTCTCAGCATCACCGGGAACCAGGGAAGGAAAAGAGGCGGCGGTCCCTATGCCGCCGGCGTCTCTTTTGTCCCCGCCCCCTACGCCTATCGATCCCAGTGGCGCTCCGATCCGGAAGAATGCGGCCGGCAATGCGCCAGAGCCCTTGAGGACGCAATCCAATTTGCGACTTCCGGCGATGTGGCCGCCTTTATTGCGGAACCGCTTATGGGAGAAGGAGGCATCATTGTGCCTCCGTTCAATTATTTTCGCGAGGTCAAGAAGGTTCTCGACCGGCACGGGATCCTCTTTATAGCGGATGAAGTCCAGTGCGGTTTCGCCCGCACGGGCAAGATGTTCGCCAGCGAGCATTTCGGCGTCGTCCCGGATATTCTGGTCACGGCAAAGGGAATCGCCGACGGTTTCCCATTAAGCGCGTTCACCACGCGCGCCGATATTGCGGCCGCATTCAAACCGGGCGATCATCTGTCCACCTTCGGAGGCAATCCCGTTTCCTGCGCGGCCGCTCTGGCCAACATTCGATTTCTGGAGAGCGAAAAGATGTGCAGCCGGACCCTCGAAATGGGCGAATATGTAAAATCGAGGCTCTTGGATCTCAAGCAAAACAACCCCCTGCTTGGAGATGTGCGCGGGTTGGGATTGATGATCGGCATCGAATTAGTCAAAAAAGACGGACTCGAACCGGCTTCGGCCGAAGGGGAAGCAATTCGGGACGCCTGCTTGCGGTCCGGATTGCTGATCGGCCTCGGAGGCGTTTACGGAAATGTCCTGCGGTTCCAGCCTCCGCTGGTGATTTCAAAGCCGCAAATCGATCGAGCCATCAATATCTTCGGCAGGGCATTGGAAAAAGTCCGCCAGCCGGGGTAGACAACCCGGCAACGCACAGGCGGGAAACCGGCATTTCCCGCCAGGTGGAGCGGCGGGAATCAACCCGAACAAGTCATGAAGCCGGACGGCGAGCAACCTTCCGCCCGCCGCAAACAGGGATGGGGCCATGAACATTCCCAATTTGGACGAGGGTCGGCTGATCCTGGTATCCAACAGGCTTCCATTCAGTGTGCGTGTAGAAAAAGGACAGGTCCGGTTCGACGAAAGCAGCGGCGGCCTTGTTACGGGCCTGAGCACGTTTCTCGATTCCTATAAATACCACCTGCCCAGGCAGGAAAAACATCTATGGGTTGGATGGCCCGGCAGTGCGGTTCCCGATGAGCTGAAGGGGGAAGTGCTGCTGCGGGCTCAGCGGGAGTGCGGGGCCTACCCCGTATTTCTTTCCCCGAAAGATATGGAGCAGTTCTATTGGGGTTTCTGCAACAAAACCATCTGGCCTCTGTTTCATTATTTCCCTTCCTACACAAGCTACGAGGACGAGTTTTGGCAGACCTACCGCCGCGTTAATGAGCATTTCCGGGACACCCTGATCGATCTCATCCAGCCGCAGGATATCGTTTGGGTTCAGGACTATCATTTGATGCTGCTCCCGCGGCTCCTGAGGGAGAAAGCTCCGCAGGCGCTGATTGGGTTTTTCCTTCACATACCCTTCCCGTCTTTCGAGATATTCCGGCTAATGCCTCCGCTGTGGCGCCGGCAAATCCTCGAGGGACTGCTTGGAGCGGACCTGATAGGGTTTCACACCTACGAATACATGGAGCATTTCCTTCAGTCCGTTCTGCGCATTCTGGGCTACGAGCATCACATGGGCTCGCTCTCTCTTTCCGACCATGTGGCCCGTGTGGAAACCTATCCGATGGGCATTGATTTCCAGAAATTTTTCATGACCAGCATCGATCCGAAAACGGAACGAGAGCGCGCCTATCTGCTGCAGATCCTCCACGGTTTCCGCACCGTTCTCTCGATCGACCGGCTGGATTATTCCAAAGGCATCCTAAATCGTCTTGAAGGATTTGAACTCCTGCTCGAAAAATACCCGGAATACCGAGGGAAACTCGTTCTCATCATGGTGGTCGTCCCCTCGCGCATCGGAGTCATGCATTATGAGCAGATGAAAAAACAGATTGAAGAGCAGGTGGGGAAAATCAACGGAAAATACGGATCAATCGGGTGGACGCCCGTTATTTATCAGTACCGCCACCTGACCATTCATCCTCTGTCGGCGCTGTACGGCATGAGCGATGTCGCTCTGGTGACGCCGCTGCGGGACGGGATGAACCTGATTGCAAAGGAATACATCGCCTCGCGCACGGATAAATCCGGAGTCCTGATCCTGAGCGAGATGGCGGGAGCCGCCAAGGAGCTGGGCGAAGCCGTCATCGTCAATCCAAATGACCGCGGGCAGATTGCGGAAGCCTTGAAGGAAGCTTTGGAAATGCCCAGAGAGGACCAGGAGCGGCGAAATACGATTATGCAGGAAAGGCTGCGCCGGTACGACATCATGCGCTGGGCGACGGATTTCGTCCACCAGCTCTCCCAAATGAAGGAAATCCAAGAGCAGTATAACGCCAACCTCATGCCGCCGGCGGCCCGGGAACAGTTGATGCGGGAATATGCAAGCGCCTCGCGGCGGCTCCTGTTTCTGGACTACGACGGAACCATGGTTCCCTTCGAGCGGCTGCCCCTTTTTGCAGCGCCGAGCGAAAGGGCGCTGGCTTTAATCCGGGCTCTTTCCTCCGATGCGCGGAATACGGTTGTGCTTACCAGCGGGCGCGACAAATCAACGCTCGAACGATGGCTTGGAGCATTCCCCATCGGCATTATCGCGGAACATGGCATGTGGCTCCGCGCCGAAAAGGGGGAGGAATGGCGCACCATCGGCCCCCACAGCAAGAGCTGGAAGGCTTCCCTGCTCCCTGTCCTTGTGCAGTACGCGGATCGATTGCCCGGCGCCTTCGTGGAAGAAAAGGAATTCTCAATAGCATGGCACTACCGCACAGCCGATCCCGAGCATTCCAGGCGAATCGTGGGGGAGCTTGTGGACAACCTGATGCACTTCACGGCAAACATCGATGTGCAGGTGCTGCAGGGCAACAAGGTATTGGAGGTCCGGAATGCCGGCGTGAACAAAGGCAGAGCGGCTGAATATTGGCTTTCCCGGGCGTCCTATGACTTCATTCTTGCGGCGGGAGACGACTGGACGGACGAGGACCTCTTTCAGGGCCTCCCTCCAAGCGCTTATTCTCTGCGCGTCGGTCTGGAAAAGACATGCGCCCGCTTCAGTCTGCGCCGCCCCGACGATGTATGCGAGCTATTAACCCGGATTATTGACGGTGTTTCCTGATTTGTTTTATCGCTAAAAAGGCAGCCAGGCCGGCAAACAGCAGGCTTAAGGTGCAGGGTTCCGGGACGTAATAATCCGGGGGCGTCCGTATAACAAACAACGGGCGGTAATAGTAAGGCAGAATGTTCGGTTCCTGAATCGTAATAAAGGGATCTAAAGGAGAAAATTCTCTTAAAGCCAGGGTGGGTTCTGGAATAGGCTCGGTACTGAACGATTGCAATCCGCCGACCATCGGAATATCCAGCGTCTCAATCAACGGTTCCTCTTCAGAAACCGGCTCCTTCGGCGCCGCCGATACGCGGTTCCCGCAGCGCGCCCGCGCTACTTCGGAGCCGTCCGTGATCAACGCTTCCCCCTCGGGTATCTTCAAAAGTTTTGCGGTCCAAAAAACCTGGTCCCGCATTCGGTAGGAAACATGAACGAATTGCGGTTTTTCCGCTCTTGCCATCCGTGTGCGGCTGATTTTAAAATCCGAGAAATGCGCGGAAACAACTGGATCATCCGCCATATTGGCGATCAGCTCCTCGCGGCTGCGCACTCCTCCCGAAATAATCGAATATGGATAAACAATCCTGTCGTGCCGGGCAAGCTCTGTTTTGCCGTTCCAGTCCGGCGCTACTATCTTTGCCGGTTCATTTTTTAAGGGGTTTACAGTGATGGAATCCTGAAATCCATTTATATAAGCAAACGCAAACAGGCCGACGCCGCAAGCTGCCAGGAGGAGCAGCAAGGATCTATTCCTCCGAAGAAAGCTACGCTTCCTTCCGATTTTTTTTCGTATGTACAAGGATCTTCCCCCTGACAAGCTCTTCACAATAAATAGGGTGAGAAAACTAAATTATATCACCCCATTTGCAACTCTAGACAATATTTATATCGGTTTCCGGCGGCCAATTGTGAAATAAAATCGCACTTGAATCCGGCCGACTCCTGCCATATTCATCCAATTAATAGCAGCAAGACATTCATATCATTAGGAAGAATCCCAATCTTTAACCCATTTCTTGTTTCAGAAGCCTTCGGCCTAAACCTTCGCTCCTATCCGCCGATAAGAATTGAAAAACGACGGAATCGGAGATTTGCCAATGTATTGGGGACGGTCATTCGGATTGCTGCCTTTGTGCTTGCTTCTTGCCGGATTACTGTCTCAGGGATCGCCCGAAACCATGCTGATACCGGCTTGCAGATCGGAGGTATTGCCGTTCCGGCCGGATTCCGCAGATCTTGCGGCCGAAACAGCTCTGGAAAAGGAATTGCTGTCGCTTACCAATCAACAAAGACTCCAGCAAGGGCTCCACGAATTGATTCCCGACGAAGCGCTTACGCAAATCGCGCGCAATCACTCCCGCGGAATGGCAAAGCAGGGATTTATCAGTCATGACAGGCCTTCCGGAAATCTGCAATCCAGAATGGAACGCGCCGGATATCTATACGAAGTGGTTCGAGAAAACGTCGCCAGCGCGTGCACCGTGGCGACTGCCCAGCGCCTTTTAATAGCCAGTCTTCCGCACCAGGAAAACATACTTGCAAGCGACGTATCCCGCGTCGGCATCGGTGTCGTCCGGTATAATCCGCCGTTCGACAAGCAGTTGTACATTACGGAAATTTTTGCCGTCCCCCGCAAAGAATATCAGCCGGCTTCCGTGCAGGAAATCGTAATGAACCGAGTCAACGAGCTGAGGCAGCGGAACGGATCCGATTCAGTTCAGCAAGATCCAGTGCTCGAGAATCTTGCCGTCAAATCCGTCTCTTCCCTTGAAGTGCCCGTTAAAAGAGAGGCTGTCCGCCGCCTCCTGGAGGACTCGGCCAAACAGCTGCAAAAAGAAGGCAGAATAGGGCTGTCTCGGATGGACGCAGCGGTCCAGCTGCTTCGCAATCCAAAAAATGTCAGCATTCCCGACCATGCCAAAGAAAATCAGGCGCGCATATTTGGAACCGCCGCCCGCCAAATCCAGAACGGACTCCACGAGAACGTTTTTCTTGTCCTGACCTTAATCGGGTATACTCCATAATCGCCTCGAAAAGCATTTGAAGGACTTAACAGCGAGTGGTGGAACTTCAAAGGGCCGCGCCCCGAGAGCCGCAGGGGCAGATGCAAGACGGCATGACGCAGGCGAAGGCATGGAGGGATCCATGGAAATCTTAAAGCGTTCAATCGAGGTGCTTTTTTCGCCGCTGGGGATCATGGCTTTTTTGACAATCTTAGGCATTGTCTTGGGAGCGTTAAAAAGATCTTCCCGGGCAGGATGCAAAATTCTGGTTCTTGCAGGGCTTCTCTTTCTTATTTTTCTTTTCTCGCCCCTTTCTCACTATCTTATCTGGAATCTGGAAAGGCAATTTCCGCCCATGATCGCGCCTCCCGAATCCCCGAAAATCGACAGGATCGTAGTCCTTTCCGGTTATGCGGAAGAAAATCCTGCTCTTCCCATCACAAGCAAGGTGGGGGGAACAACCATTTGCAGCATCGCGGAAGGACTGAGGCTGTACCGGCTCATGCCGGGCGCAAAGGTGCTGATGTCCGGAGGAAGGATCGGGCCGGGCGACAAATCGTTGGCCGCTATGATGGCGGACTTTATCCGGCAGATGGGGGTTCCGGCCGGACATATTCTCGTGGAGGAAAATTCACGCAATACCTATGAAAACCTGCTTGAGGTCAGGAAATTGGTGCAATCCAAGCCCTTTATCCTGGTGGCGGCAGCCTGCGATTTAAGGCGCGCCGTCGCAGTGGCCAAGAAGCTCGGCATGAACCCATTGCCCGCGCCGTCCTGCATTTGGACGCTGGGAAAGGGACCAAAGCCGGGCAACACCGCGGATCAGTTCGTCGATTTCTTTGGAGGTATCCGCAATCCGTCTTCGAGAAACCTAACCAGGCTTCAATGGGCCTACCACGAATACATCGGTTTTATATGGTACCGTCTGCTGGATCGCGTATGAGAAGGAGCGCCGCGGAATTCCCCGCGACATGGTTTCAGGAAATGCGGGTTTTGGAAACGATGGCTGAAAGAGCCACAAGCCCCATTTCGTCGGATATGGCTTTTGTCAAGCTCCGGATAGTCTCCCCGAGCACCGGGAGCCGGTCTTTGGTGAGGCGGAACGACGGGCCTACAATTGCAAAGGCCGCGATTGGATAATTTTCCGCATCGAAAATCGGGGCAGCCACGGCATTGATGTCATCCTCGTATTCCTGTTCGGACACGGCATAACCGCGCGCCGCCGTGATTTTCAAATCTTCAAGGATTTGCGGTATCGAAAAGGGCCTGCCCCCGGTATATTCGATTTGATTTTCCGCGAGGATTTTGAGGACTTGGTCTTCCGGCAGATAAGCCAGCAAAGCTTTTCCGGATGCGGTGCAGAAAGCAGGCAACTTCTGACCCACCGCGGCCGCCAGTTTAACCCGTTGCGGGCTTTCAATCACCTCGAGATAGATCACATGGGACCCGTCCAGTATCGACAGGTCCACTGTTTCCCCGCACTCCGCCGAAAGGCGCTGAAGATATGGATATGCCCAGCGATGGGGTTCCACATTCTGCAAAACGAGAGACGCCATTTCAATAAAGCGGAAACCGAGCCTGTACGAGCCGGACAACTTGTCCCTGGTTATAAATCGCTTGTTTTCGAGCGTTGCCAGGAGCCGATGCACCGTGGTCTTGGACATCTGCACCGATTCGGCGATTTGCGTCAGGGAGCGCGTCGGTTCTTCTTTTGTGAAACAGAGTAAAATGTCAAGAGCTCTCTCAACGGCGCGAACAGACTGGGACAATGTCTTGCCTCATCTTAAAACAATAGCATTCTGGGAACCCTTCGGGGCGCCCCGTGGAAGATTGGAATCGGGAGCCCGCCGGGGCTCCCGTTCCTGTTTTGTCCGGCATTCGCCGATTTTTATGGGGGATAGGCAACGGTGTAGATATGCTTTCCGCCCTTCAGCGGTCCTTTCAACAAAGCCTCGATTTCCTTAGGATCTCTCATGGTCACCTTATCCACATCCGGAAGTTTGCCGGCGGGGAAACGCGTCATGATGTCGTCGATCAGTTTGCAAAAATAATCCATAAAAGCGCTGATGCCTTCGAAAGCTTTCTCCGCTTTGGCTAATGTCGGACTTCCTATAACGCCTTCCGGAGATACCAGTACTTCGACGCCGCTCAGTCCGATATGCTCGTGTCCTTTGATCGGCGCGTGATAAACTTCGCCTCCCTTATCCACGTGCCCTGGCGGCAGAAAGCCAGATGGTTTGTTATCCACCGCCAGCTTCATATCCATGAACTCCGGAAACAAAGCCAGCGAATAGGAAGCTTCGGCTTCATCGGCATGTCGAAACGGCGTTTCGAAGGGGCCGCCGTGCTCCTTGTCTTTCAGATAGTCGTGAATGGCAGTCGGCCAATGCAGCGAGATTAAAATGCTCGGCACCTGGTATTTTTTCGCCCATTGGTGAAGCGCGAGAGGGATGACCTCTTCCTGGCCATGCCCGTTGATAAAGATCTGCTTGCGAAATCCCATATTCCATAACCCGGCAATGATAGCCCGAAGGTTTCCCAGAAATGCATCTTCCGGAACCACAATGGTGCCGGGCATGCCAAGATGGTTGAATGGATGAGATCCATACCATACGGGTTCTGCAATCGTACATCCCATTTTAAGCGCGACCTGTTCGGCCATGCGCGTAACGAGGAATACATCTTCGCCGAGCGGTTGAGCGGCCCCATGGCACTCCGTACTTCCGACAGGAATGATAATAAGGTCGTTCTTCTTAAGCCGCTCTTCAATCTGCGTCATGTTCATGGTCTGCAAGTACAGGCCTTCAGGGCGTTCCATGTGACCGCCCTTTACGGGTAATTCCCATTTCCCCATGACTCCTCCTTAAATCAAAGACAGCTAGTAAAAATGGACCTATGCGACGGGAATACGCAAGTCGCTGGCTCCCTTTTTGGATTGTTTTAGGTCCGGATAGAATCTTTGGAGCATTTCAACAACGATGGCTGCTTGTTCCGCCATTCTCTTTCCTTCGGCGGCGCCCGTCATTTCGCCGTGACCGCCGATGACGGAGTTTCCGGTTTTGCAGTGCACCGGAGCCGCCACACGAACAATTTCCGGGGCTTCATATACGCGGATAAATCCGCCCGATCCCGGAGGATTGTCGGTATGAACATCGATAGGCGTATCCACTGCGGCGCGGAGCGCGGCGATCATCGGGATCTGCAGATCGCGGACCGGATTGATGCTGTCGGCTCCCAGGTTCGCCAGGACGCGGAAGGAGGCGCCGTTGCAGTGGCCAAGATGCGCCGAGCACTTGAAAATGATATCCTTGGGGAGTTCCCCTTCTTTGCGCATTTCATTGGCGACATAAAGCATCCCTTCGTCGTAAACCAGAAAACCGCGGACGCCGAGCTCGTAGCCGCGGCGGATGTCTTCAATACCGCGCAGGACCTGTTCCATTCCGCGCAGCCGATAGCTGATCCGGACGCCCTGAGGCGACAGAACGGTCGCGCCGGTATCGTAGGTTGCCCGCGGCCCGATAGACATCATTAATTCCGCGCCGTACTGATTGCAAAGCTTGCTGTATTGCTTCATTTCCTGCTGGGTGTGGCGGAACATTCCGTACGTTTCGGTCACGCGATTGATGGTGATATCCATTTTGGTCGCGGTATCCAACAGCGCGGCAACCGTATCGGAAGAATTAACCGTGGGACATTCAATGCGGAAAGCCGCTCCGTCCGGGAACCTCTTTTTGGAGTCCGGCATGTCAAAGAGATCTCCCTCGGGCAGGCCGAGCTTCTTTAAAAACTTGCGACTTGAATCAAACATGACTGCAATCTCCTTAAAATAATAGAATTAGCTGCGATGAGACGGTAAAGGGGGGCAATAGCACCAGACAAGCTTAAGAGGTTCATCGCCGATGTTTTCTACTCTGTGTTTCTTTCCAATCGGCGAATAGAAAGCCGTTTCCGGGCCAATCTCCCAGGAACCTTCTCCCTCAATCACGATCCTTGCGCGCCCGCTGATTAAGAAAAGAACCTCCTCGGATTCCTCATGAACGTGGTCGGGAATCATGCTTCCGACCTCTGTAATATTCATGCCCATAGACACATTTTTAACGCCGCCAAATTTGGGAGCCAACAGAAGCTTTGAAGTGCGCGGCGGAGTTCGAAACTCACCTTCAACATCCGCAGCCCTGACAAAAGGTACCTTGCCCATTATTACCCTCCAATTATTTTGTTCCGTCTTATGGAACTTAGTTTCATTTTATTCATTTTTCATTTTATGTCAATCAATTTCAGTCCGTGCATATAATCAAGCAGGATTGACAAACTTTATCTATGAGCTATATTCTGCATGATGAAACAAGTTTTCGCAAGGTGAAACTCGTTAAAATGTATAAATTCCCGCGAAATAAAAAATTAATTCAACTTTGTATGGGGCCTGCAATGCGTGGAATTCATAAATCCGACCCATGGCTTTCTTGCATAGGAGGAGGAGATTGTCAGATTATTAGTTTGTCCGGGATTCTGACCCCCTCGCCGCGAATCCTCATGAATAATCCGGATTAATTTAGGAATAAATCATGCGTATGAAAGCTCTTCAACTCGTTAAGCCACGCTCCTTTAATCTCGTACAAGCGCCCGTCCCGCGATTGCCCGAGGGCGAGGATTTCATTCTGGTTCGAACCGCATGGGCATTGACATGCGGAAGCGATATTGCATTTTATGCCGGGAATAAACGGTCGTGCTCCTATCCAATGAGCCCCGGAGCCCCGATTCACGAATGCACCGGAGAAGTCGTGGAAAGCTCTTCGAAAATATTCAAAGCCGGCGACTGGGTGCTTGCCATCCCCGAAGGGAATCTGGGCCTTGCGGAGTTTTTTTTGGCGCAGGCTTCCAAGGCCGTCGCTCTTAACGACGATATCGGCGACCTCGGAACCGCCTGTATGATACAGCCGCTCTCGACCGTCATGAGCGCGGTGGATCGGTTGGGGGATCTACGAGGCAAATCTTTGGCTGTCCTTGGCCTAGGCCCGATAGGATTGATGTTTTGCTGGCTTGCGAAAAGAAAGGGCGCGGATCCCGTTATCGGCATCGATCCATTAGAAAACCGCTGTCGCACGGCCGAAAGTCTGGGAGCGACCCGGACTTTTTGCAGCCGGGGAATCGAGTTGGTGCATGCGGCACGCCGGAACGCCGACGAGTGGTCCCCGCCGGATACTTGCATTGAGGCGGCGGGGCATCAGATGGAAACGCTCAACGACTGCGTGGAACTGGTCCGCAAATACGGCACCGTTGTCGCTTTCGGAGTCCCCGACCAGCCCGTTTACGCCCTGGAATACGAAACCTTTTTCAGAAAGAACGCCTTGCTTATAGCTTCCGTCACCCCGGACTGGAAA
The DNA here is from genome assembly GCA_964506795.1 of uncultured Acidobacteriota bacterium. Classification (GTDB taxonomy): domain Bacteria; phylum Acidobacteriota; class UBA6911; order UBA6911; family UBA6911; genus UBA6911. The sequence continues at coordinate 19,652 of CAZDMR010000038.1, forward strand.
GAATATCTCGCAAAGGCCCGAGACCTTTTTCTTGAAAACAAGGACGCGCTGTCGAAACTTATTACCCATCGGATGCCTATTCATCGAGCAGAAGAAGCATTCCGCATGTACGAGAAACACGAAGACGGCATTCTGAAGGCAGCATTGGACGCCGCCGACTGGAGGCAGCCGCGATGAGCGGACCCGGCGCGGCTACGATTTAAGTTTTTCGAGGCCGAACTTTTCGGCATAAAAATCGAGCATTTTCCATTCCGTCTCGTCCAGCGATATTCCCTTTTCCATGGATTCCGCCCGCTTTTCCATTTCCTTCTCGCCGTGGATATATATCCTGCTTTGGCCTTCAGCCTTGGCGCTTTCGCGAACTCCCTTAAGAATTTCTTCAACGTGGGCTGCAATTTCAGAGGCATCCCCAAAAAGATCCGTGCGCATGGCGCCGAAAAACTGCGACACTCTCGCGCCGCCGTTTTTTACGAAAGTATCGCGGCTCCACGCCCCCATCGACATCCCCGCGCACAGCAGATCAACGAATAGACCGAGGCCGTATCCCTTGTGTCCGCCGAGTTCTTCGGTGGCGCCGCCGAGGAACAGGTGCCCGCCGGTTTTTTTCTCGCGATAGATCTTTTGGAACGCATGGATGTCCGTAGTATCCCTCCCTTCTTCATCGACGACCCAGCCGATCGGCAAGGGCTTGTCGAGGCGCTCGTAAACTTCGACTTTCCCGTGCGCGACCGTTGTGGTGGCCATATCCAGCACAAAGTGCCTTTTATCGGACGAGGGAATAGTAATGCTGATAGGGTTTGTGCCCAAAATGCGGTCCCGGCCGAAGGTAACGATCGAGCAGATGCGGGTGTTGCAGAAAGACATTCCCATGAAACCATGGGCAAGAGCCATTTCCGACCATAGCGCCGCCATACCGAAATGATTGGAATTGCGGGCAGCGCCAAACCCGGCCCCGGCGGTTTTTGCTTTTTCAAGCACGCGGGCCATGGTGAATTTAGCAACATAGGATCCCACACCATGGTGCCCGTCAACCGTAAGGGATAAAGGCGTTTCATGAACGATCTCGGGTTCGGCATCCGGAATATTGAAACCGTTTTTGATATTGGACTCGTAAAATTCCAAACGGCCTACGCCATGGGAAGGAACGCCCCGCGAATTGGCTTCCACCAGAGACCATGCGGTTACTTCCGCCTGTTTTTCAGGATAGCCCAACTTTTTGAGCACTTTTATCATAAAAGCGGTCAGATCATCGTACTTGATGTTTCCTCTCATTGTTTTCTCCCTGTTTGGTGTCATTCTGCTTGCATCCTCATTGCAAATTCAATCTTTTTGAAACAATACAGGAATATGCTCGCCGCATCTCGTTTATAATTAAGCACTTGTATGGAACAATCCTTCATGCTAATTTCTATTCATGCCACAGTCAATCGATTTTAGAAACTTCATGCCGGGATTGACAAATTTTCAAAAGAATTTTATCCTATTATTCTGCTCTATGAAACAAAGTTTCGCAATATGAAACACGGCGATTTTGATTTAACTCGGTTGATTCGTGAGGAATTGTAGCGAGGCCGCCCAAGCATATGAATACAGGGCGCGGGACTGATGGCGCCGCAGGCGTTATAATCCGTACGTTTAGGGACGCGTAGGAGCGAGCGCATAAAAACCATGCGTACGCCGTAAACACGCCCGCATCCGCCGCCGCAGTGGAAGCTTCACGAATAAAACGAGTTGAAACCCAATAAAATCAGTTATTTGTAGCTTGGGGTCGAAGCTTCGAGAAAGCATAAGGCATATAGCATTGAATATTGTTAAGCCAGCCGAATCCGAATATCAAAACTGCATGCGCTGCGGCCTATGCCTCGCGGTTTGCCCCACTTACCGCGAGTATCTCAACGAAACAGCCTCTCCGCGGGGCCGCGTCGCTCTTGCACGCAAAGGATTGGAAGGCCAACTCGCGCTGTCTCCAAACCTCATTGAGCAGATGTATGGATGTTTCGACTGCATGGCTTGCAACGATATATGCCCTGTGGGCATACGCCCGGCAGACCTCGCTCTTTCGATGAGGCATTTCGATGAACAGATCCATCCCGAGAAATGGAAACAGTGGCTCTTCGGAGGGTTGATCGCGCATGCCCGCCGCATGGAACTTGCCACATTGCCTCTGCGGTTATATGAAAGGCTTGGGATTCGGCGTCTCGTTTATATGCTGGGGCTGAACCGCCTTCTGCCCGGACGCATCCGCGACCTTGAAGCCATGCTACCCAGGATTCCCCAGAGGCCGCTGCGGCGCATTCTTCCCAGGGTCACCAAGGCTTATGGGGAGGAACGGTATCGCGTCGGCTTTTTTCTGGGATGCGCGCAAAGCCTGCTCTTTGCAAGTCAAAGCGCAGCCGCGCTGCGCGTTCTAGCCCGAAACGGATGCACCGTGATTACTCCGAAAGAGGTCAAGTGCTGCGGGATGCCGGCACGCTCCTACGGCCGCATGGATCTTGTCAAAGAACAAGCCCGCCATAACATAAAAGTCTTTGATGGTTTGAACGTTGATTTCATCATTACCGATTGCGCTACCTGCGGATCAACGCTCAAGCAATACGGCTCCTTTTTGGCCGACGATTCCGAATGGGCTGAACGCGCTGATAGATTCCGCATCAAAGTTCGCGATATCAGCGAATTCCTCGACGAGATCCCTTTGCGCAAGCCTGCAGGGCGCATCGACGACAAAGTGACCTATCACGATCCTTGCCACCTGCGCCGCGGGCAGAATGTATGGAAGCAGCCCAGAAAACTCCTGTCTCTCATCAACGGTTTGGAATTCGTGGAATTGCCGGAAGCCGATTGGTGCTGCGGTTCCGCCGGAAGCCAGCTTATTACTCATTATGATGCTTCCCGGAAAGTCCTCGACCGGAAGCTCGACAACGTTGAGAAAACGAAAGCGCATATTCTCGCATCGGGGTGCCCGGGCTGCCAGATGCAGTTGACCACAGGACTAAAGCGGCGGGGGCTGTCCGTCCGCGTTGTGCACCCGGTGACTTTGCTGGATGAATCCTACGGGGGAGCGAATGGAAAATAGAACGATTGAGAGATTCGCGCGCATCGTCGGCAGGGATAATGTCCTGTCTTCACCCGAAGATCTTGCCGCGTACAGCTACGACGGCACTTTTTTTGAGGGCGTTCCCGAATTGGTCGTATTGCCGCAAACAACCGAGCAGACGGCTGAAATCGTGAAGGTCGCGGCCGCCGGCAGGATTCCCGTAATTGCCCGCGGGATGGGTTCGGGGCTCGCCGCCGGGTCCATTCCGATTCCGGGCGGCGGCGTTGTTGTCTGTTTTACGCGCATGAACCGGATTTTGGAAATCGACGTTGAGAATTCCGCTGCCCGCGTACAGGCAGGAGTTGTTACGTCCGCTCTTCAGGGTGAAGTCGAAAAGCTCGGGCTTTTTTATCCGCCCGATCCTTCAAGCATCCGGCATTCCACCATCGGCGGCAACATTGCCTGCAACGCGGGAGGTCCGCGCTGCCTTAAATACGGCGTCACGTCCAACTACGTCCTTGGCCTGACCGCGGTGCTGGCCGACGGCAGAATCCTGAAAACCGGCGGCAAACCGATCAAGGACGTCACGGGTTATAACCTGACGGCGCTTTTCGCTTCGTCCGAAGGAACTCTCGGACTGATTACCGAAGCGCTTCTGCGGCTGGTGGCCCGTCCCCGATATGTCAGGACAGCTCTCGTCGAATTTGATTCCCTCGCCAACGCTTCGCGTTCGGTCAATGCGATTCTTGAAGAAGGCATTGTGCCCGCTTCGCTCGAGTTGATGGATCAGACGGCGATAGCCTGTATTGAAGAAGCAATGCACCTGGGGCTTCGGACGGATGTCGAAGCCTCCTTGATAGTCGAAACCGACGGATCGGACGAACAGACGGTTGTTCGCGAAATTGAAGCCGCGAGCCGCATCTGCCGCGCCGCCGGCGCCCGTTCGGCAAGGGTGGCGTGGGATGAAGCGGAAAGAACGGGTTTGTGGGCGGCGCGCCGCTCCATTTCACCTTCTCTCGCGCGCAAGGCTCCCAACAAGTTGGGAGAAGACATTACCGTGCCTCGCGGCGCTATTCCGGAAGTAGTGGAGCGCCTGAAGGCCATCAGCAGCAAATACGGCCTGCCGATCGTCATCTTCGGCCATGCAGGAGATGGGAACCTGCACCCGAATATCCTCTTCGATAAACGAAAGCCCGAAGAGTATGAAAAAGTCGAGCAGATGGTGCGGGAAATATTCACCGCCGCGCTGGAACTGGGAGGAACGCTTTCGGGGGAACACGGCGTCGGAGTGCTGAAGCGTCCGTACCTCGAACAGGCGCTGGGACCGGTTTCCGTCGATGTGCAGCGCAGCATCAAACATTCGCTCGATCCAATGAATATCCTGAATCCCGGGAAAATTTTTGAAATTAAAGACTGATGGAGTTATTGCAATGACTGACACAAGCGTTTTGGTTCCAATAGGAAAATTGAGACATTTCATAATCAATGTTCTGGGCAAAATGGGAGTTCCGCACGAAGATGCGAAAATCATTGCCGAGGTGCTCCTTGCCTCTGATCTGTACGGAGTTCAATCCCACGGCATTGCCCATCTTAAGATGTATTACAATCGGTTGAAAGCGGGCTTGCAGAAACCTGTTACCCACTGGACCATCGTCCATGAAACACCCACCACGGCTGTGATGGACGGCGGCAACGGAATGGGCATGGTGTCCGCCCACCACGCGATGAGAATCGCGATCGAAAAAGCCCGCAAAAGCGGGCTGGCCGCGGTGGCGGTGCGCAACTCGGGTCATTACGGGATATCCGGATATTACACGCGAATGGCGGCAAAGGAGGGGATGGTCGGAATGTGCTTTACCAATTCGCATCCATCCGCAGCTCCTACCTTCGGAGTGGAACCCCTTCTGGGCACTAATCCCATTGCATTCAGCGCCCCGAGCGACGAGGAATTCCCGTACACCTTCGACGCCGCGACTTCCATCGCGCCGCGCGGCGCCATCGAGGTTGCCGCCCGCGCCGGCCGCCCCATACCGGAAGGCTGGGTGATTAAACGGGACGGCTCGCTCGCCACAGAGAGCAAAGGATTGCTCAAGGAAATGGATAAAGGCAACGTCGCCCTCCTGCCGCTGGGCGGCAGCGGGGAATTAATGGGCGGCCATAAAGGGTACGGGCTTTCCACATTGGTGGAGATATTTTCCGCCGCATTCCAAAACGGAGCATTCCTTTCCGAACTCAATGACGCGGATAAGTCCGGGCACCCGCATCCCTCGCGTATCGGACACTTCTTCCTGGCTATCAATATCGAGAGCTTCGTGCCGCGCGAAGATTTCAGCCACACGGTGGGAGGCATCCTGCGGGAGCTGCGCGACTCAAAGAAAGCGGACGGCGAGGAGAGGATTTACACTGCCGGAGAAAAATCCCGCGCGCATGAACAACTCGTTTTGAAGGAGGGGGTCCGGATCCCCGCAGCGGTGCAGAGATCTCTTAATACCATGTGCGAGGAATTGCATATGACGCACCACGGCCTTGGTTTCTGAGCACCTAACCCGCTAAAAACAGCGGGATATGGAAGCCGGAAGTAAGAATGCCTCTTCATTACAGTTGAGAAGTCGACCGCATTCTTTCTTCCGGCCCCTTGCTTCCCGCTTCTGGCTTTTGCCTTCTTCCTTCTGGCTTCCTGGCTTCCGGCTTCCGGCTTCTTGCTCTTCGCTTCTATCTTCTGGCTCCTGGCTTCTTGCTTCTGGCTTCTGGCTTCTGCCTTCTGGCTCCTGGCTTCCGGCTTCTTCCTTCTGGCTTCTGCCTTCTCGCTTCTTGCTTCTGGCTCCTGGCTTCTTCCTTCTGGCTCCCGGCTTCTTGCTTCTTCCTTCCCTCTTACTTCATTTTTTGGCTAATCCTCAGGCAATCATAGTAAAATCGCCCCGGATTCAAGAATCTTTATCCGGGACCTTTTACCAGAAAAAAAGACGGTTTCGACAGGTAAACAGCGGCGTGAAGCGGGGCATTTTCATAATAAAAGATCCATGAGTTTGTTAACGATTGGCATTCTCGGCATCATCCTGCTCGTTGTCCTCCTTTTTTTGGGCATGAACATCGGCATGGCCATGCTCACCGTGGGCTTTTTCGGATTTGCCGCAGCCGTTAATCTGGACGCCGCGCTCGGGCTTTTAAAATCAGTTCCATTCAACACCGTCGCAAATTTCTCATTGTCGATCATTCCATTGTTCGTAATGATGGGCCAGTTTTCCTTTCACGCGGGACTCAGCGCCGACTTGTACAATGCCTGCTATAAATGGCTGGGCCGCATGCCCGGAGGATTGGCGACCGCCACCATCGCGGCATGCGCCGGATTCTCCGCCATATCCGGCTCAAGCACGGCGACTGCGGCGACCATGGGCACCGTCTGCTTGCCTGAAATGAAAAAATATCGTTATGCGGGCAGCCTTTCCACCGGTTCCGTTGCGGCCGGCGGAACGCTCGGCATACTGATACCTCCGAGCGTAGGATTTATACTTTATGGAATTACGGCCGAACAATCCATAGGCGCCTTGTTTGCGGCGGGCTTTCTGCCCGGATTATTGCTGACTCTCTATTACATGGCGACCATTGTGATATCCGTTAAAATAAATCCGGCTCTCGGCCCCAAAGGAGAAGTATTCACTCTAAAAGCCAAGCTTCTGGCTGTCAAAGGGATAGCCGCCGTGCTTTTTTTGTTTGTCCTGGTGATCGGCGGCATATTTGGAGGATTATTTACCGCCAACGAGGGAGCGGCTGTTGGCGCAATCGGGGCTTTCTTGTTTATGGTCGCGAGGGGGAAATGCACTCTCGGAGCGATAAAACAGGCGCTGTCCGATACGGTTAAAATATCTTCCATGATTCTTCTTATCATCATCGGCGCCAATATATTCGGCTACTTCCTTACCGTCACCCGGTTGACATCCAGTTTTGCAGACTTCATTCTGGCCCTTAACGCTTCTCCTTATGCAGTGCTCATCCTTATACTCGCGTTATATTTCTTTATGGGATGTATCATGGATTCGCTTGCAATGATAGTTCTGCTTGTTCCCATATTCTTCCCGGTCATAACGGCAATCGGCATGGACCCGATATGGTTCGGCGTGTTAATGGTTATGGTCATGGAGGCCGGCCTGATTACTCCGCCGGTCGGCATGAATGTATTTATCATCGGAGGAATTGCAAATGACGTCCCAATGCAGACTATATTTAAAGGAATATTCCCATTCCTGATAGCACTTATTCTCGGCGCGGCCACAGTGATGGTTTTCCCGCAGATCGCGCTTTTCCTTCCGCGGCTCTTTTACTAACGGCAGGCGCGCATGAAGTTTGCAATCGTCGGGGGAAGCAAATAATGCACAAAAGATCGATCCTTCAGATGCTTTTCATTTTGCCGGTCGTTATGACTTTGGCCGCCTGCGGCGGGACGGGGAACAAATCCGGGGCGACGGCGGATAAGGTTTATGAGCTGACGCTCCATCACCACGACCCTCCGACCGCTTCACAGGGCATATTCTTTGATGCGCTCGCCGAGCGGGCCTTGGAGCAAAGCAAGGGACGCCTGAAAATCATTGTCTTCCACGGCGCCCAGCTCGGCAGTTCGAAAGATACCGTCGATATGGTGCTTAACGGCACATGCGATATCGGCGGAGGGCTTCCTTCATTCTTTCCGGGGCTTTTCCCGATGTCCGAAGCGCTGAGCCTTCCCTTGATCGGCGTAGAGAGCTCCGCCCAGGCGACAGAAGCCTTTTGGGAGCTTTACGACTCAACAGACTATCTCAAGAAGGAGTACTCCGATTTCGTTGTGCTGATGCTTATAGGCATGAACTATTCTTCATTGGGAACAACCGACACAAAAATCACGTCTGTCGACCAATTGAAAAGAATGAAATTCAGAGTAAACAGCGGACCGCCGACGGATTTTATAATCGAAGCCGGGGCGACTCCTATTTCCATTGTTATCGGGGAGCTGTACTCTTCTCTTGAAAGAGGCGTCATCGACGGAATCGTCACAGACTGGAACGCCTACGACGCTTTTAAGTTATACGACCAGATTGATTACATTCTGGACGAACGCATAACCGTAAACCCCTATTTTGTATTAATGAACAAGAAAAGCTATGGCGCCCTTCCCGCGGACCTTCAAAAAATACTGGATGGCTTGACCCGGACTCCGGAAGCCAGAGCCGCATTCGCCGCCGAATATGACAGAGTAACCGCAGAAATGAAAAAAGCAATCGCAGACAAGGGCGGGCATATCTATGATCTTTCCCCTCAGGAAACCGCAAAACTGAAACAGATCGCGGAAAGGTCCAATGAAAAATGGGTGCAGAAAAAGACCGCCGATGGATATTCTGCCCGGGAAGTAATGGAGCAGACGGCGGAGCTCCTCGCGAAGCATAGGTAAGCAGCGCTTATTCAGCAGCCCGAGGCGGAGACAAGGGGAAGGCGGACGACCATGTTTAGAAAAAAGCTGCCGGCGGCAGCCGCCATGCTTTCAAATATATTCAATTATATTTCCATGGCCGCATTGTTCCTGGTCGCCGCGATCCTGTTCTTGGATATTGCACTAAGGCTGGCCGCGGAGATATCCATTCTTGGAACCTATGAAATTATCGAAATGGGAATGATCGTGGTAATTTTCGCGGCATTGGCCCATACGCAGTTTTTAAAGGGCCATGTCCGCGTAACCATGCTCGTCGAAAAGTTTCCGCCGGGCGTTAAAAGATGGATTGACGGATTTCTTCTGACGATTACGGCTGCCGTTTGCGCTGTTGTAACCTACGCAAGCTTTGTTCAGGCCCACGTGTACTATGAAAAGCAGGCCACCACAGCGGTCCTGAAAATGCCCTATTATCCTTTTGCATATACCCTGGCGATGGGCCTGACGCTGCTGACCATTGCATTTTTCCTGGACGCAGTTGCAAGCTTTTCTTCCGATAACCGGACTCCCCCTCATCTGAATTAACCCGGATGATTCATCAGGATCCGCCGCCGCAGTAGAAGCTTCAGGAATAATCCGGTTTTACTGATCATCGACGGGCGCATCCGCAAAAACGGGGCGACAAACCCTTGGTCAGGACGCCGGATGCGGTTTGTTCGGACCGACGGCCGCGGTTTGCGAATGGGGGGACGGTTGTAATATTTGCGGGAAGGTGTTACAAAATTTTTTCGGGGCGGGCTTTGTTTGAGGCTGGCTCTCCGGAAAATTCAGATTTGATACTAAGAGGTTTGACAAGCACTTGTCGTTTAATTCTTGAGAAGTGTTATTTCCTAAAATCTTTCAAAAGAGTGAAACGGAGGACGAATTGAACAAAGACGGACTCCAGTCCTCATCGTAAAAAGGAGAACGGGATTAATGGCTAAAGCATTGGAAGGCGTCAGGGTATTGGATTTTACACAGTATTTGGCCGGCCCTCAGGGCACTGGGGTTTTGAGCGAGCTGGGAGCGGAGATCATCAAGGTGGAAAGACCGGGCACCGGCGAACCGGAGCGCGTCGCCATGCCCATGACTCCCAAACGCGAGTCGTATCAGTTCCTATCCTACAACCGGGGCAAAAAGAGTATTACTTTGGACTTGAAGAATCCAAAAGGCTTGGATATTGCCAAGAGGCTGGCGGCCAAAGCGGATGTGCTCGTGGAAAACTTCGCCAACGGCGTCATGGAACGAATGGGATTGGGTTATGAAGAACTCAGCAGGATCAACCCGCGGCTGATCTATGCTTCCATTTCAGGCTTCGGACATACGGGACCTCGCCGCAATGACGTCTGTTACGACGTGGTCGCCCAGGCGATGGGCGGCTTGATGAGCGTGACCGGCTATCCCGACGGCGAGCCGCTTAAGGTCGGCGTATCGCTCGCCGACTACATGGGAGGGTACAACGGGGTCATCGCCATCCTAGCGGCCCTGTATTACCGGACCGTAACCGGCGAGGGACAGGCTATCGACATCTCCATGCAGGACAGCATCTGGGCAATGGTTTTCCCGGACCGCGCCGATTACTTTGACACGCGCATCGTTCCCAAAAGAATGGGCAACAAGCTCAGCAGCTCCGCTCCGTTCGGCGCCTACAATGCCAAAGACGGCCACGTGGTTATTTGCACGATCACGGATCCTCAATGGCAAAAGGTCCTTCAGGCAATCGGCCGGGAGGATCTGATCGGCGAGGAACGCTACTCCACCCGCGAGAAGCGGACAAAAAACATGAAGGAAGTCGACGCCATAGTGCAGGGGTGGTGCGAGGACAAAACAGTCGAAGAGGCCCTCGCAACCCTCAATAAATATCAAGTGCCCTGTTCGCCTCTGCCCACTTTCGAGCAAGTCGCGAACGATCCCCACCTGCTGAGCAGGGAGATGATCGTGGAGGTGGACCAGCCGGTTTCCGGGAAGGTGAAGCTTATCGGTTCCGTATACAAAATGTCCAAAACACCGGGCAACCGGAAGATGATCATTCCCGCCGTCGGCGAGCACAACAAAGAAATCTACGGCGGGCTTCTGGGAATGGATGAACAGGATATGGCGGATCTCAAGAAAGATTCCGTGATCTGACCGCGCCCGGGCGCGAAGCCGGCCGGCCGCTATCACGGGCTTGATTTCATTCGCCGGCATGGCAGTTTATAGCGTCGCCGGGAATCTTTCCCCGTTCTTTGGTTGACAAAATCTGAGATTTGATAAAAAATTTTGTTTTTGTTGTTTGCTACCCAGTTTGGATTTATCCCGCATAAGCTTATGGATTTTTCCGACAGAGCCAGCGCTTACATATTTTTACAAGTTTGGAGGTAATCAGTATGCCGGAATTTCTGGATGTGCTCACATCGCGAAAGAGTATCCGAAGATACAAACCGGACCCCGTACCGGATGAAATGATCGACAAGATTCTTGAGGCGGCGCGATGGGCCCCTACGGGCGAAAATTATCAGCCGTGGAGATTTATCGTTATCCGAGACCAGGAAACAAGGAACAAGATTGGAGATCTGTCCAAGGAGGGAACCGGTTCCCGCATGACCGCCTGGTACAGCCTCGGGGAATTGCAGGAGAGGTTTGAGGGGATCGAAGATCCTGAAAAAAGAGCGTACGTATTGGAGTTTATGTACTCCGGCAGAGTGTCGGAATTCTGCAAGCAGGCGCCGGTGATTTTTGCCATAATCGGCGATTTGCGGGTAGGAAGCGTGGATGTTCCCTACGACCTTTGCGCAGCCATTGAGAATATGATCCTGCAGGCCCACTCCATGGGGCTCGGGTCCTGCTGGGTGCACGGCCCTGTGGCCAGCACGAGAGATGCCCTGAGGTTCAAAAAGATTTTAGGCATTCCTACAGGCATGGGAGACTATAAGGTCATCGCTTATCTCGCCGTCGGTTGGCCCAAGGAAGCCCGTAAGCATCCAAGGCCCAAATTGCCGCTTGAGGATTTGGTGTATTGGGAAAAATTCGGACAAAAGGAGAGACCATAAATGGATCAAATAAAATATTTCAACCAATTACTGTCGAGGCTTGAAACTCTCGCGTACCATGAACTCTCCGGGATGATCGACTGGAAATGCGAGTTTGTAGGAGTCGATTTCATTCGGTCCAAGAACATCCAGGGCAAGAACGTAAGCGAAATCGTCGCCAGCTGCGCCAAAGCGATTACCGAAGAAGGAATCGCCGACGACATCAGCTTTAAATTGGGGTCGGACGGCATAATGCTCAAGCTGAAAATCAAAGGCTGCATCCACCACGCTAAAGAAGCGCAGACCAAAGGGGAAGGCGTTGCTCCGTATCTCTGCCCGGTCGCCAACATGGTCCTTGACCAGATCCACCAAAAGCTGAACTACGAAACGAGCTATCTTGCAAAGATCGCGATCGACGAAAAAAACAGACAATGCATCGTCTATATGGCCCTTTATGAAACTCCCGACAAGATCGGCCAAGTCTCTGATTGGCTCGCGGACGATGAAGACGCGGAATTCATCAGGAGCCAGCCTTCGCAGATTCTTGCGCCGGCTGACAAGAAGAAATAAGTACTGCATTTTCTCCGCGGTTTGGAGATTCCAACAGTGGTTTGAAGCCGCGCAGACAGAGTCCACCGAACACAACGGTTGTCGCGCGGCTTCTTAAATTTGCGCTTCCCTCTCACCTAGCAGCCCGTGCTTGATGATTTCTCCATCAGCCGGGCAAGCCGCGCATTAAGACATGCCGTCGATGACGGCATTTAGAGCGGCGCTCGGCCGCATCGCGCGGCTCGTCTTAACCAGATCCATTTTATAGTAGCCTCCCATATCCACGGGTTTGCCCTGAACCTCGATCAGCTGGGAGACGATCCTCTCCTCGTTTTCGATAAGCTGTTTTGCCACAGGCGCGAATCGCGCGCTCATTCCCACGCTTTTGGATTGGACGGCCAGCGCTTCGGCCCAATACATCGCCAGATAGAAGTGGCTGCCGCGGTTGTCGATACTCCCCAGCTTTCGGGCGGGAGACTTGTTGTTTTCGAGAAGCTTGCCGACCGCCCTGTCGAGAGTTTCGGCCAATATCGCCGCCTGCTCGTTGTGAAAAACCGCGGCCAGATGCTCAAGGGAGGCGCCCAATCCCAAAAATTCTCCGAGCGAATCCCACCGCAGGTAATTCTCCTTCCGGAACTGTTGAACGTGTTTAGGAGCCGATCCGCCCGCGCCGGTTTCGAAAAGTCCGCCTCCCGCAAGAAGAGGCACAATGGAAAGCACTTTGCCGGACGTGCCGATCTCAAGAATGGGAAAGAGGTCGGTTAAATAATCGCGGAGCACATTGCCGGTCACTGATATGGTATCCAGGCCTTTGCGGATCCGCGCGAGAGAGAATTTCATGGCTTCCACCGGCTCGAGGATGCGGATGTCGAGACCGGTCGTATCGTGTTCCTTGAGGTAGAATTCAACTTTGCGGATTACCTCCGCGTCGTGCCCCCGGCGGCCGTCGAGCCAGAACACAGCCGGCACGCCCGTTACGCGGGCTCGCCTCACTGCCAGCATTACCCAATCGCGGATGGACGCATCCGTCGTCCGGCAGGAGCGGAAGACATCGCCCTTTTCCACTTCCTGCTTCAGCAGCGTTCTGCCGTCCGCTTCGTCTATTACGCGGATGATTCCGGCTCCGGGCGCTATAAAAGTTTTGTCGTGGGAGCCGTATTCCTCGGCCTGCTGCGCCATAAGGCCTACATTCGGCACGCTGCCCATCGTGGCCGGATCAAAAGCGCCGTTCCGCCTGCAGTCGTCTACGATTCCCTTATAAATAGTCGCGTAGCAGCGGTCCGGGAGCATCGCTTTGGTGTCGTGAAGCTTGCCGTCCGGTCCCCACATTTTTCCGGAATCGCGGATCATCGCCGGCATTGAAGCATCGATGATGACATTATTAGGGACATGAAGGTTTGTGATGCCCCGGTCGGCATCCACCATCGCCAGAGGCGGCCTCACGGCATATACCGCCATGATATCCGCTTCAATCTCCTCTTTTTTCTCCGGCGGCAGCACTGTGATCTTGGAGTAAAGATCGCCTATGCCGTTGTCCGGATTTACGCCAATGCGGTCAAGGACAACGCTGTGCTTTTCAAAAACCGGGCTGAAATAGACGCTGACGGCGTGGCCGAAAAGAACCGGGTCCGACACTTTCATCATGGTTGCTTTTAGATGCAGCGACAGCAGGAGCCCTTGCCGCTTTGCATCCTCGATCTGTTCGCGGTAAAACGAACGAAGTTTCCGGACGCTCATCGCGGAAGCATCGAGGATATCTCCTTCGTTCAAAACCATGTCTTTTTTCAGAACTTCCCGCGCTCCGTCCGCCCCGACGAATTCATATCGCGCGGTCGCCTGGTTTTTGACGGTGATTGATGTTTCGCTGCCGTAAAAGTCGCCGTCCGACATGTGCACCACATGAGACTTGGAATCCGGACTCCATGCGCCCGGTTTCTTGAGATGTTTCCGAGCATATTCCTTTACCGACACCGGGCAACGCCGGTCCGAATTCCCTTCCCGAATTACGGGATTGACGGCGCTGCCGAGAACGTTGGCATATTGCTTCTGGATAGCTCTTTCGGCGTCATTGTCGGGATTCTCCGGATAGTCGGGGATTCCGTATCCCTTGGCTTGGAGTTCTTTAACGGCATCCATAAGCTGCGGCACGGACGCGGAGATATTCGGCAGCTTGATGATGTTGGCTTCGGGAATCTGGGTAAGCCGGCCCAGCATGGCCAAATCGTCGGGGATCCTTTGTTCTTCAGCGACGTAACCCGGAAAATTGGCGATTATTCGTCCCGCCAGCGAAATATCGCTTGTTTCAAAATATATGCCTGTGCCCTTTGTAAATGCCCGGACAATCGGTAGAAAAGACAAAGTCGCCAGTGCGGGGGCTTCATCCGTCCAAGTCCAGAATATTTTTGATTTGCGGGGTTTCATAGTCTCCTTATTTCAGCCGGCGTTGTTGTTGCTGCGCCTTGGTCGAGGGAGAACCCCTGGCACGGCCGCCGTTGTCAAACCGGATTGTTGAAGCCTTTTGATGAAATCATCCAGAATTCCGATGGAAATTCCAACGCGAATAAGGTATACCACATTTTGCAGGCCGACTGCACCGTTTGAAAGGAGGCTTCCGTCATAATTTCTCTAACTCATTGCCTGCAATCAGGATCAGTTTTCTTTTAAGAGAGATATTGAACTATCGCTCCGGATGTTTTCTGCATTTCTATTTTTCATAATTTCCGCAGAATGAAATTCATTGACGCAGGGCGGAATTATAAAGTAAGATAGAGGCATTTTTATATTGGAGGTGTCGCCCGTGAAGATGTTGCGAGTAGATATGAAAGAATCCAAAGTCCGATGGGAACCTGTACCTGAGGATTATCAACGACTTGGAGGTAGAGCCCTAATCGCAAAACTCCTTCTTAATGAGATACCGCCGGCGTGCGACGCGCTGGGCCCGCATAATAAGCTTATTTTTACGCCCGGCCTATTAGGCGGCGCCATTGTCGCGACCGCCGGACGGCTTTCAGTCGGCGGCAAAAGTCCTTTGACCGGAGGCATTAAGGAATCAAACTCCGGAGGCACCGCGGGCGACTCGCTGGGAAAGCTTAGAATCAAAGCGGTCGTTGTCGAAAATCAGGGGGAACCGAAGCAACATAAGGTGCTTGTAATCGACGGCGATAAAGCCGAACTGGTTCCGGCCGACGGCTTGGCGAAGACCGGCACCTATGAAACCACGGACCGTCTCCGCGAGCGGTACGGAGCGCAAGCCACGATAATTTGCATCGGACAGGCGGGGGAGTACCTTTTAACAGCCGCCGGCATATCGGTAACCGGAGACGCGGACCAGAGAAGCAACCAAGCCGCCCGCGGCGGACTCGGGGCCGTTATGGGAAGCAAAGGACTGAAGGCCGTCGTCATCCAGAAACCCCTCGGCAGAATTGTTGAACTCCATGACGAGGAGCTGTTCCGCAAAGCGGCAAAAGCCTTTGCACAGGAATTGATTAAAAGTCCCAAGCTCGGGACGAAAGGATCGTCGCACCTATACGGGACGGCATCGATTGTGGGCGCCGTCAACGAAATGGGCGCGTTCCCGACTTACAGCTTCTCTAAAGGCCAATTCGAACACGCCGCCGAACTGCGGGGCGAAAAAATCCGCGAAGTGACCCTGGCCCGCGGAGGCAAGGTTGGATCCCGCTGCATGCCCGGTTGTGTTATTGCCTGCCGCAACCTTTATGTCGACGAATCGGGCAAGCCCATTGTCGGCTCCCTCCAATATGAAACAATCGGCCTTGCAGGTTCCAACCTCGGACTCGGCAATCTTGACGATGTCGCAAAGATCAATTACATGTGCAACGACTTCGGGCTCGATACCATCGAGATCGGCGCCGCCTTGGGAGTGGCGGTGGAAGCGGGCTTGGCCCAATTCGGCGACATCGAAAGCTTCACCGCCCTCCTGAAGCAGGTCGGAGAGGGGACCGTCCTCGGCCGGACGCTCGGGTGCGGAGCGGCAACCATGGGGAAAGTGCTGGGCGTGCGCCGTGTGCCTGTATGCCTTGGGCAGGCGATGCCGGCATACGATCCGAGAGCATTGAAAGGCAACGGCGTCACCTATGCGACAACGCCCCAAGGAGCGGACCATACGGCGGGGAATGCCTTCGGCTCCCGCAATCAAATCAACCCGCTGGGGATTGAGGGCCAAAAGGAGCTTTCACTTAACCTGCAAATTATCGCCGCAATGCTCGACAGCACGGGGCTGTGTCTTTTCGCCCGCCCCCCCATTATCGCCAAACCGCAGCTTATGGTCGATATGATCAACGGGATATACGGATGGGGCTGGACGGTGGAAGACTACGACCAGTTTAACCGCCAGGTCATCCGCGACGAATTAGAATTCAATCGGAGAGCGGGCATCACTGCAGCCGATTACAAGATTCCCGAGTATATGCGCGAAGAACCTCTGCCCCCTCACAATACGGTTTTTGATGTCCCGGATTCGGACCTGGAAACGATATTCGACAATTTGTAGGTAGAACTCGTGCCCGTGGATATCGAAGTATTTGCCCAGCTTCTTCCCGGCCAGCCCCGGCGCCGCGAGATGGAGATCCATGAACCGACCACGGCCGGCGGGATTGCGGATGCGATTGGTTTGGATCGCTCTGAAATCGAGCTGATCTTCATCGACGGAGTTCAAAGCGGTCTGGACGCCATCGTGCGGGACAATTCCAGAATCTGCTTTTTCCCTTACCTCTCCGGCGGCTAAGCCTGGATTATTCATGAGGATTCGCAGCGAGGCGGCGTAGACAGGTATGGATACAAGGCGCGCGACCGAGAGCCCCGCAGGCGTACTCGACAGTACGTCGAGGAGCTCGAAGGAGCGCAACGCAGTAAACATGCCTGGATCCGGTGCCGCAGTAGAAGCTTCAGTAGAGTCGAGAATGGGCGCGGTAGCCGACAGAAGTG
>CAZDMR010000039.1:0-36205 GCA_964506795.1 uncultured Acidobacteriota bacterium
CGGTCTCCGGAACCGAAGGTCGCGCGTTCGAATCGCGCCAGGCGTACCATCTCATCCGGGGTCCATTCCGAAAACCGCGGTCGGCGTTTCCTATAACTTGAACATGGAGGCGTTCAATACGCCTTCTGTCTTTTGCAATTGAGCAAGAATTTCCTCGCTCACCTCGCCGTCAACGCTCAAAAGGGACACAGCCTGCTCGCCCTTTTTGTCCCGGCTCCATTGCATCGCCGCGATATTGATGCCCTTAGAACCAAGCAGCGTGCCTATCCTTCCAATGATGCCGGGCTTGTCGAGATTCTGGAGGGCAATCACGTAAGGAGAAGGTTCGAAGTCCAACTTATAGCCGAAGTAATCCACAATGCGAAGTTCTTCCCTTGCGAATATGGTGCCTGAGATGGAAAGCTCTCTGGATTTCGTATAAAACTTTACCGTGATCAGGTTCGTGTATCTATCGAGGTGGGAGCTCTTGCTCTCGACAAGTTCAATCCCCATATTTTCCGCGATCAACTCCGCATTCACATAATTCACCTTCTCTTCAATGATGGGACTCAGCAATCCTTTCAGTACGGAAAGCGAAATGACTTTGGTTTCCTTGTCCGCCACGTCTCCGAAATAAAGGACTTCGATCTTCTCCACTCTTTCCTTCTCAGCCTGGTAGTAAATCTTGCCCAGCATTTCGGCGAGGTTGATATAGGGTTTAAGCTGTATAAGATCGCTTGATTTCAACGGGGGCATATTGACCGCCGCCACTACCTCTCCGTCCAAGGCATCCGCGACGAGCTTCGTTATCTCGGCGCCGACATTATGATTCGCCTCTTGGGTGGAGGCTCCCAAGTGCGGCGTCACGATAACGTTATTCAGTTCAAGCAGGGGATTTTGGTACGTCTGCTCTTCGGGCGGCTTATCGTAACCCGGTTCGGGATCCAGCACGTCCAGCGCGGCGGCGGCGCATTGCCCGCTCTTGATCGCATTATAAAGGGCTTTTTCATTAATCAATCCGCCCCTTGCCGCGTTGACGATGCGGACTCCTTTCTTGCACATTTTCAGCTGTTCTTCGCCGATCATGCCGTAGGTTTCAGCGGTCTTAGGAGTGTGGATCGTGATAAGATCCGATCGGCGCAGAAGATCTTCCAGCCTTTCGCATTTCTCGACTCCGTTTCTCGAAAACTTCTCGTCGGTGATATAGGGATCGTAGGCTATAGCCTTCATGTTGGCGCCTATCAATTTTCTGGCGACGATCGAACCGATTCTCCCAAGCCCTATAATCCCGACCACCTTGCCGTCGAGCTCGTTGCCGATGTACTTGGCTCTTCTGAAATCACGGATCTTTGCAGCCCAGGTCGATTGGGGGATGTTTCTGAAGATGCTGTAGGCATGGCCGATCGCCAGTTCAGCGGCAGCCATAGTGTTGCTTTCAGGAGTGTTGACAACGATGATTCCCCTTTTCGTGCATAAGGGGACGTCAATGTTATCGATCCCGTTGCCGGCCCGTCCCGCAACTTTCAAATTCACGCCGCTTTCAATAAGCTCCTGGTTTACCTGTGTCACGCTGCGGACGATGATGGCATCGTAAGAACCCATAATTTTGAGCAGTTCCTCAGGGGATGTCCCCAATTTTACATCCACCTCAAATCCGCGATCGCGCAGATACTGGATCCCTTCGTCCGCGATTTTCTCAGTCACGATAATTTTCATTATTCCGGTTCCTCTTTCTTTTGTTTCTGGTTGCCGAACCCTGTCGTCGGCCAGATAGGACCGCATATTCTATAACAGAACAGCATCAAATGTCGACGCGGCCGAAAATTGTCTTAAATCAACGAATATCTTCCTGAAACGCAAGCTCTCTGCGGGGACAGGATCCCGGCCCGGCTTATTCCCGAATCTTTCGCTGCGGCGGAGCCTCGTGAAAAATCCGCGCCGGCCGGGTATATAATTAATAGTTCTGGCAAGGCGGAAAAGCCTTGCGGAAGCGTAGGGCCGGCGAAATGCCGATCTTCTACGGAAACCGAATGCCGGGGAACGCATGAAATCCTCTCTCCGGGATAACATGAGAGAATATGCGGAAGCGGCAAGCGGTTTTATCCATGGGGTAAGGATTGTCCTTGCTTTAATGCCGGAAAGCGAGCCGGTAGGAGAGAAAAATGAGATTACAGGTCCCGTACGGCAAAGATTCGAAGCTTGAGGCGGAAATCAACGACCGGTCCGTCATCGGCATCATCGAACCCAATGAAGTGGAGATCCGCGAAGAAGCGAAGGTCATCGGCGAGGCCCTGGCGAATCCCATCGGATCGCCGGGCTTGAGGAAATTCTTAGAAGATGCCGGGGACGTTTTATTCATCGTCAACGACGGCACCCGCCCCACTCCTACGGCGCGCGTCCTGGATATTATCCAGGACGATATCGGGGGACAAAATATCAGCTTTATTGTTGCGACCGGCGTTCATCGGGCGCCCACCGAGGAAGAATTCCTGCAGATATTTTCCGAGAAGCATTATTCCAAGTATAAGGACCGGATTTTCGTCCACGACGGCAGAAACAGCGAAATGGTGTTTCTGGGCACTTCGAAGAACGGCACGGAAATGTGGATCAACAAACGGGGGGTCGATGCGCACAAAATCGTGATCATCAGTTCCGTGGAGCCGCACTATTTTGCGGGTTACACGGGAGGGCGCAAATCCTTCCTCCCCGGGATTGCCTCTTACAAAACCATAGAGCAAAACCACAAACTGGCGCTGAAGCCGGAAGCGTGCGCCCTCAAGCTCAAGGGCAATCCTGTCCATGAAGATATGATGGACGCGCTCGGAACCGTCAGAAAGGAAATATTTGCCATCAATACGGTGCTCGATAAAAACCATCGTATTTATGCGGCCGCGGCCGGAGATATCCATCAATCTATGGAACAGGCGGTTGCCAAAGCCGACGAAGTGTTTGTTGCGAAAATCCCGCAAAAAGCGGATATCGTGGTTTCGGTCGTAAAATTCCCTTCCGATATCGACCTATATCAATCCCAGAAAGGGATCGACAATGCCAAGTACGCCTTGAAAGACGGCGGGATTCTAATACTGGTCGCCAAATGCCGAATGGGGATTGGAGACGAATCGTTCGTGAATCTATTAAGCTCGGCGAGTTCCCCAAAGGATGCATTGGAGCGCATTGAGGGAAAATATGTGTTGGGGTGGCACAAAGCCGCAAAAATGGCTGAAATAGGCCTGTGGGCCCAAATCTGGGGAGTAACCGGCCTCGATCCAAAACTGCTGGAAAGCATTTTTATCCGCCCGTTTTCTTCGCTGCAGGCGGCGGTTGATGAAGCTCTGAACGAGAAGGGCAAAGATGCGAAAATATTGGTGCTTTTGGATGGAAGTCTGACAATTCCCCACGTGAAGGAATAACGCTGCACGCTTCAAGGTTGTTTCTGTTCCCAAACATCGAAATCACCGAATCCGCGGATGCATTTGAAAGAATGATGTAAGCGGCCAATCTTGCGCCGATTCTTTTAAACAAAGGGACAAATGAGGAGCAGATCAAAATATTTTCTGTCCGTAATTTATATAAATATAATAAGCGCTTATCGCAGGAAAGCTCATGGGATGGATCATTAAAATCAGCGGCCGCCGCCCCTTTAGAAAAGAGACAATTCTTGACAGAAACTCTCCGATAAGAGTGGACTCTGCAATCAATTGGATGCATGTTTGTTCTGGAAATTCTTCTTGAGGGGCGCGGCTGCCACAATATCAATCTGGTTACGCCCACTCATGTCGTCCCGCATATCCTAAAAGCTCTTCGTTTGGCAATAAGTAAAGGCTTTAAACTGCCGCTGGTTTATAACACCGGGGGTTACGACAGCCTGGACGTAATCCGGAAACTGGACGGAATCGTGGATATCTATCTGCCGGACTTCAAATATCAGAACGGTTCGTTGGCGGCCAAGTATTCAAGCGGGGCGGCCGATTATCCGGAGGTTGCCGCCGCCGCAATTAAGGAAATGCAACGGCAAGTGGGGGAACTCCGCGTGGATTCCGAGGGTGTTGCCTATCGTGGACTGATCGTCCGGCATTTAGTGATGCCCGAAAACATAGCGGGTACCGACGGCTTTGTCGAGTGGGTGGCGAAAGAGCTTGCGAAAGAGCTTGGTACGTCGACTTGGGTAAATATCATGGCTCAGTACCGCCCCGAGCATAAAGCCTTCGATTATCCTGAAATCTCGCGGCCCATAACAAAGGAAGAATGGACAAGGGCGCTTTCCTGGGTAAGAGCTGCAGGACTGAAACATTTCAATATCTAGAAGTCTGTTCCTTGAACTGTTTTTACTTTGGGTTTGCGCGTAATGTATGTTACTTATGTTTGAGTAAAATTAATCATCTCTGATTTCAGAGCCGCAGCTTTGAGACGCAGTCGCCAATGAAATTTTCTAGAAGGTTGCAGATACCGGCATGCATCGTTTTTCTGCTGTCGATAATACCGGCGATTTCAGGACAGCAGGAATCTGACGAGCCGGATCAAAAAAGGCAGCCTGAAAAGCCCAAAGCCTCGCCGCGCTCCGTGGTTCCAGCGCCGCAACCCAAGGCCGATTTTAAAATGCCGCCGCCCTTCCAGTCGCCGATGCTGTTTTTTTCCGGCACCGTTATCGCAGAAGACGGGACACCCCCTCCGTTCGGCGCTGTTATAGAAATGGTTTGCGGCGGGGAAATAACGCGGCAGGCGGCAGTGGACTTGCAGGGCAATTTCGGATTTCAGGTCGGGGGTATAAACGCGCTCAACATCATTCCTGATGCCAGCCAAGGTTTAAGGCCGGACATGTTCGCCATCTCTTCCGATTACGAAATCTCAGTTACAGAAAGAAATTTGCCTCTTGTGCAGGCCTTACCGTTTCCCGAAAGGCTTATCGGTTGCGAGCTGCGCGCTCAACTGCCAGGCTACCAATCCAGCATTATAAGATTGGAAAAAGAACCGGAAATGGGACAAAACAACCTCCCTGCCATCGTAGTCTATCCCCTTGAAAGGATTGAGGGGACGACAACAAGCGCCGCAGGCCTTCTGGCTCCGGAAGAGGCCCGGAAGTTCAGGGAAAAGGGATTGGAGGCGTTTAAGAAAAACAGATTGAAGAAGGCATTGGAATTGCTGCTCTCGGCCGTGACGATCTATCCGGATTACGGAGAAGCCTGGTTGGAATTGGGTGATCTCTATTTAAAGCAAAGCCGAAACGAAGAAGCCCGCCGCGCGTATTTGAAAGCAGTGGATATCGACCGGCTGCATATTGGACCCTACATTCGACTCAGCTGGCTAGCGTCCATTGAGGAGAAATGGCAGGAAGCTGCCGAATTCAGCAATCACGCTTTAAATTTGGACCCGGTAAGATTTCCGGAACTATATTTTCTGAACGCTCTGTCAAACTATAATTTGAAAAAGCTGGATATTGCGGAAAAAAGCGCCCGGCAATTGGAACGATTGGATTCTATGCATCGCTTCCCTCAGGCATTCCTGATATTGGCGAATATTTACGCGGGCAGAAAGGATACGGCTGCTTCCGATGAAGAGATGCGCCGTTATCTCGACCATGCACCGGATGATTCCGATGCCGAAACAACGCGCTTTGAGTTTCAGTAGAAGCCGACGAAAAAACAAAAACCTGAATTTAATTAAGGACACCGGGATTTTTTTAGTATAAAAAAGAGCAGACATTCATGGGGCAATGCTGATCTATACTACCCCGTGGAAGGCCACATGGCATATCTTTAGTGGCGGCATATATTGAAGATAACGGAGGACCTGTAATGGCTGACGAAGACAAAAACAAAGAAGGAAGCGGTCTCAACCGAAGGAATTTTCTCAAGAGCGCCGGTGTTGTAGTTGCCGGCGGAACTCTAGGGGCGGGGATGACGCTTGGGACCGGGCCGGCGGCTAGCGCAGCCGCCGCGGCGGCCGGGGTGGCGCCCTCGACGATTACGGTTTTCCGGTGCCCCATCGACGGCCTGGAATTCAATACCTTTTCTGACTTGAAGAAGCATTTTGCCGAGGCGCATCCGGGCGCCGTCGCTCCCGTGCCTACCAAGCTCAACGTCAACGGAAAGGATTACGAGGTGTTGATTGAGCCGCATTGGACTCTTCAGCGCACGCTCCAATTCAAACTGGGCCTCACGGGCGCCAAGCATATGTGCGACCGAGGCGCATGCGGTTCCTGTACGGTTATCATCGACGGGCGGGCCGTGCTTTCGTGCATGACCCTTGCGGTGGAGTGCGAGGGCAAATCTATTCAGACGGTTGAAGGCATCGCCGCGGATCAGAAGTGGAAACCTCTGATTGATTCCTATTGCAAGTGGGACGCGATGCAGTGCGGCTACTGCACCCCGGGAATGGTGGTCAGCGCCAAGAATCTTTTGGATAAGAATCCCAATCCGACCGAGGAGGATTGCAAGCAGGCGTTGGCCGGCAACATCTGCTGTTGCGGGACCTATCACCGTCATCCGACCGCAATCATGGAAGCGGCTGCGAAAATGAAGGGAGGGGCATAGTATGGCTGATTTAGCGGGAGTAAACGGACAAAGGAAAGAGTTCCGGGTTGTCGGGAAACCGAATGTTCCTGGGGTATTGTCCTGGTCGATGGCGAGCGGTGTGGCAAAGTACGGCATCGATTATGTTGTGCCCGACATGCTCGAGGCCAAGTTTCTCAGAAGCCCATATGCAAACGCAAAAATTGTCAGCGTGGACACCACTAAAGCCAAGTCAATCCCTGGAGTGGTCGACATTGTCACCTGGGAAGATGAAGACATAAAAAATCTAAGTTCCGGCGGCGGATTTATGGGACCGGCACAGCCTTTTCTCGACAACATCGCGGACCAGGAAGGCGCTGTGGTAGGAGTTATCGTAGTCGCGGAAAATGAAGACATCT
Source organism: uncultured Acidobacteriota bacterium (assembly GCA_964506795.1). Lineage (GTDB taxonomy): Bacteria > Acidobacteriota > UBA6911 > UBA6911 > UBA6911 > UBA6911. The sequence goes on from CAZDMR010000039.1 coordinate 6,887, forward strand.
GCGAAGAAGCTTTGAGACAACTCGATATCAAATGGGAAGTCCTGCCCCATGTCGTGGATCTGCGGGAAGGCAGAAAACCCGACGCTCCCGTTATTCGGGCTCCTTCTCCGGCCAAGAAAGGCGGTTTCGGAGGATTCGGAGGAGGAAGCAACAATCCCCCTAAAAAAGGCAATGTTTCCTACTCTAATGTCAGCGAGGGAGATGTCGAAGCGGGTTTCAAGGAAGCCGACCATATCATCGAATTTGATGTCAATACAGGCGCCTTTTCCGGGCATATTCCCAATCCCGTGGGTTCGGTGGCATGGTGGTTCGACGACCCATACCACGGTGAAGGAAAGAGCCTGCGCATTGAGGGCGTCCCCTGGGGACACGACCAGGTTTCCGGCATGTATCGACTGGCTGCCGGGAAGGTCTTTCAAGAGTGCATGCTCGTAGGGGGGAGATATTGCGATTGGGGGATCCGCAAAACCCAGCTGATCGCTCCGCTGCTCGCAAAAAGAACCGGCCGACCGGTGCGTTGCGTTCATGACCGCTACGGAATGTACGACTTCAATCTGTGCCAGCGCTACGTCCATCTGAAGATAGGGTACAAAAGCAATGGATTGATTACGGCGATCGACGATTTTTCGATTGCGGAAGGTGGCGTCCGGGGCAGCTCCAGTTTCGGGAATACCATGGACCAGACCTACGGCCCCTATTTCACCACGCGATGCCAGAACGTCAGACAGAATATGGACATTGTCGACAGCAACCGCGGGAAGATGTGGGTCAGCGGGCAGCATAATCCCATGAACTGGGATTCGCTGATGGTGGCCCTATATGTGATCGCGGACAAGCTGGGCAAGGATCCGATAGACATCGCAACGCTGAATCTCCACGGGCCGGAATCCCAGACCGACCCCAATCCCGTGCCGAGCTATGAAGCATGCGTCAAAAGCTTAAAGAAGATGATGGACTGGAACTGGCATTCTGCGGGCGCCAAAAAGCTTCCCGACGGCAGGATGCACGGCGCCAGCTTCCGGTACCAGCAGTGCCCGCGCCATTCCGTTTCGGGATACAATCCCAAACTTGAGCTTCGAAACGGAGTCGTGTATATGGCGACCAAGGGCCCTGTAATCGGCAACTATATCATGGAAGCGAACATCATGGTCGTGGCCGAGGAGCTTGGCCTCGAATTCAAAGATGTCCGATGGGAACTGGATCACCATGAAATCTTCAGGCCTTGGGGAGGCGGCAGCGACGGAACAACCGCATCGGGCTGGGCGCTGAAGGAATGCGCCAATATCCTGAAACAGCGAATTTTGGAAACCGCAATCAAGGAAGCCGATAATCCTCCCGACGCCGGCGGATTCGGATCGTTCGGCGGCTTCGGCAAAAAACAGGCGCCCAATCCCTTTAAGGGGCTTAAGCCGGAAGAATTGGACATGAAGGACGGAAAAGTCATCCTCAAGGCCGATCCCAGCAAAGGGCTTCCCCTTTCGCAGGCCGTTCGGGCGAATGTGTTCGCGACTTATTCGGGCAGACCTCCGGCAGCCCTCTGGACCCAGCGGGGCAAAGCACTGGATACCATGAACGTCGCCACGTGCGAGGTCGCCGTGGACACCGAGACCGGAGAAGTGGAAATACTCCGGTTCGGAGTGGTTGCGGATCCCGGCAAAATCATGCGCCGCACGTCGCTGGAAAGCCAGATAGACCAGGTGATGGATTTCAGCGCCGGATGCCAGCTCCAGGAAGAATTTGTCTTCGACCCAAAAAGCGGAGTGAGGCTGAGCACCAATATGTTCGACTACAAGAAGGTCAGCATGCTGGATATGCCCCGAGTGGATCTGGAGCTTTTGGAAACGCGGGTGGGTAATGCCTGCTACGGCTCAAACGGCATCAGCCACTCCTTGGCGAATACCCATCTGGTTATCATGGCTATCCATAACGCGATCGGCAAGTGGGTCGATCCGCCGGCAACGCCGGATAAAGTTCTCAAAGCGCTAGGCAAGGCATAGGAGGAGACACAACTTATGAAACCCTTTAATCATACGAACGCGAAGACCTTGGCGGAGGCTAAAACCGCCCTTGCCGACGGCAAATCCGCCCTGATCGCCGGCGGTACCGACCTTCTAGGCACACTCAAAGATAATATCCTTCCCGCCTATCCTTCGACGTTGATCAATATCAAAACCATTCCGGGCCTTGATTACATCAAGGAAGAAGGAGGCATGCTTAAAATCGGAGCCGTCACGCGGCTTGCCGATATCGCCGCGCATCCCGTCGTCAACCGGAAATACACGGCCCTGGCTCAAGCGGCATCGCGCGTGGCGACTCCGCACGTGCGCGAGATGGCCACCATCGGCGGGAATATCACCCAGCTGCACCGATGCTGGTATTTCCGGAAACCGGAGAACCGCTTTTACTGCTACCGAAAGGGAGGCGATACCTGCTTTGCCATGACGGGAGACAACCGGTATCACTCGATTTTCGGCATGGTCAATAAATGCATCGCGGTGAATCCGAGCGATACTGCGCCGGCGCTCATTGCGCTGAATGCAAAAGTCGTCACCGACAGGCGGACGGTCGATGCTGAGAATTTCTTCGACGTCAAGAATCCCGGCAATACGATCCTTGCCGCGGATGAGATTGTTAAAGAAATTCAAGTGCCTGAGCCGCCGGCGGGCGCCAAGAGCTCATTTTTGAAGTTCGCCGTCCGCAAGTCGATCGATTTTCCTATTGTGAACTGCGCGGTAATGGTGGGCGACGGCACGGCGCGCATCTGCCTCAATGCGGTCGCGCCCAAACCTTACCGGGCGACCAAGGCCGAGGCCGTCATTGCCGGCAAGCCGATCAACGAGGCGAATGCAGAAGCGGCGGGCGCGGCCGCCGTTGCGGATGCAAGGCCCCTGACCGCGACCAAGTATAAAGTTCAGATCGCCAAGACCCTGGTCAAAAGGGCGCTGCTTGCGCTGGCGGCGAGTTAAATCCTCGCGGATGTTTCGGCGCCTGGTTATAGCGTCTCGCAATCTGCCGAGAGTTGCAACCAGGCTCCGAGACACCGCAGAGATCCGGAAAACCTCTCACTTCTCACCAAGAAACGCGTGAACTTCTTTTAACCGTTCAGGAATGTCGATTTTCTGAGGGCACTTTTCTATGCACTCCAGACATTCGGTACAACTGGATGCCCGCTCTTCAGGCGGAAGCATATTCTTATAAAAGAATGCGTTGAATTCGGGATCCTTGAATAAGAAAGTGTCGTTGTATAGCTGGAAGTTCTGAGGGATGTTCACGCCGTAGGGACAGGGCATGCAGTAGCCGCACCCCGTGCAATCGACTTTCAACATTTTTCGGTATTCCGCCTTGACCCGTTCTATCAGCGACAGCTCTTCAGGCGTGAGCGAATCGGGGGCCGCATCGGCGGCCAACGTGATGTTTTCCCGAAGCTGAGCCAGAGTGCTTGAGCCGGTGAGCACGGTGGATACCTCCCTATGATTCCAAACCCAGCGCATCGCCCATTCAACGGGACTCCGCTTGACTTGAGCCTGGTCCCAAAGGGCCTGGACTTTTTCAGGAATCTTGTCGACCAGCTTTCCGCCCCGCAGCGGTTCCATGACTACAGCTGCGATCCCGCGGGATGATGCGTAATATAATCCCTCTCTGCCGGCCTGATAGTCCTGATCGTAAAAGTTGTACTGAATCTGGCACATGTCCCATTGGTAGTCGTCGATGATGCTCTTGAACGCTTTAAGCTCGTCGTGGAATGAAAAACCGGCATGACGAATGCGGCCGCCGGCGCGCAGTCCGTCCAAAAATTCCCGGACGCCGAATTCCTTCATTTTAGCCCAGCTTTCCCTGCCGAGGCTGTGGACCAGATAAAAATCAAGATAGTCGGTGCTCAGCTTGGCGAGCTGTTCTTTGAATATCCTTTCGAAATCTTCGGTTCTTTTAATGTTCCATATGGGAAGCTTGGTCGCGATCATCACACTTGAACGATGCGGTTTCAGGGCTCTGCCCAGAAATTTTTCGCTCTGCCCTCCGTGGTACCCGTAAGCGGTATCGAAATAGTTTATTCCCTGTTCAAGCGCATGTTCGATCATTTTGGCCGCTTCATCTTCATCGATCGGTATTTTGGGGTCAAAGCCCGCCAACCCTCCCGGGTTTCCCTGCATCGGAAGCCGCATAGCTCCGAGTCCCAAAATCGAAACATCCAAATTTGTCTTGCCCATCTTGCGATAACGCATGGCGAGTCCTTCCTCCCACATTTTCCCGGAGGCAACTGTTGATTAGTCGCCCCTTTTCTTGATTTCCTGTTGATAATGCAGAATTTGATTCTTCAGAAACGCCGCCGATTCCTGCAGCTCGAAGTCTGAAGGGGCGGGGTATACGGAAATGAGAATGCTTTTCACCCGATCCTGGTCGGCTTGAATGCGCGATGCTTCCGATTTGTCGATATCGGGATTTTGCAGCGCCGTGTCGTACCACGCATGGGCTTCCATCAGATCTTCAATGATTCCGCGGCCGCTTTCATAGGCTTTGCCCACGCAGGCCTGGGCTCGGCAGCTGCCGCAGTAGGCAAGTCCGATGCAGAAAAGAAAATCCGAGCGAGGCGTTCCGGCATCTGATTGTGCGCGGCATATGCGGTCGATTCTCTCGTCGCGCTGCTCGGGAGGCATTGCGCTGACGCGGACCATCCAATCCATAATCTCCGCTTTGCCGGGCCGGCTCCGGTCGGTTTCGTCGATTTGCGCCGGTTTTTGTGCGTCGGATGGAGCTTCAAGGAAAGCGAAAGGCGTCATGATGATTGCGGCAAAAAAAAGCTGCTGAAGCATAAACCCTCCTAAAAATCCTGCGGCGCGGGGATGCGCGCAAATATTTGCGCTTCCCGCGTCGGACATCTACGGCGAATTCTATGGTAGTGGAATACGGCTCGGGGCATCAAGCACCAAGTCGAAGGGCTTTTGAGACAATGAGAATGTCGCGAACCTTGGAGAGATTTATAGTTTTGTTCTATGATGGAAATTTCGAGGGAGGGAGGAAGCCGACAGCCCCCCTCCGAGGAAAGCGCCAAATCCGGCGCGTCCGTCGTAGACGAAGGCGGCTTTCTCGGCTCGGTTGGGAAATGTCGCATGATCGACGGCTGGATCGTCTTAATCTGTCAAGATGGGGTGTGCTATGCGCGAAGGAATCGATTGGGAGAAGCAATACCTTAAGCTGGGCGAGTTCATCGCCGGCCATTCCGAGATTGTAATAAAGAAAGGAGAGGTTTCAGTCCCGCAGAATCTGCGCAGCGATTTTTACCGGCATTTTGACGATGTGCGAAGAGCCGTGGTGCTGGCGAATTACAGCTCGGAGTTCCTCGACGCCGAAGCCCTCAGCCGCAAGTATGTGCAGCTGGAAAAAGAGATCCGGGAACTGCTGGGACTGGAAGCTATTCGAATGCCGGTGGATCTATACTCGTTCCTTCACAATCCGAAAGAGGGATTGGCCCGCGCGATATACAGTCCGCTTTTTGAATCGCTTCAGGCTGAGGCAAGCCTGGAAGAATTTGGGGAGCGGATGGCGAATGACCTTCAATCCGCGGCGGAAGGACTATTTCGTTTGGGGTATCAGTTTTGGGCGGCTCTTCTCTTGATCAAGCTTCTCGAGCCCGATGAAGCGTTTTCGGTGGCTTTGGATCAGGATCACCGGCCGTGCGCAAAAGGAATAAAGGATATTTCTTTTGGCAGGCAGGTGCCGCATCAGACCCTCCGCATTCCCGAGTTCTTGATTCATTCGCGGAAGCTCAACCAGTATGTGGCTTTCAAAATGCCGCCCATGCGCGAGATGGAAATGTATGTAGCTCGCGACAAACCGCCCATAAGGCCGAGAAAAGAGACGGGAGATACGTCGACGGTGCTGGATTCCCGCGCTTTGATATTATGCTTTATGCCGTCCCTCGAGAATATCCCGGTATTGGTGGATATCTACGAGTGGACCGGCACGGATCCGCATTGGATTATTGAGACCATCCGGGCTGTTGATCTGGAGGATGCGGATACGATTCTCCGCGTGAAACAGCATAAGGAAGCGTTAAATCCAAAGCTGGGAGCTTGCTTGATTGTTATGGATGGCGAATATGAAGATGGGCGGTGCCATGTTCCGGACGGCGTCCGGACCGTGGCCATGGGATTTGATACCTCCAAGCTGCAAGCCGTTGTCGACGAACTCGCCGCGAAAGTCTGACCATGCCGAAATAAGCCAATTTCAAAATAGGTTCCGATCTGTGTTTTGATTTACGGCGCATCCATAAGCTGTCATACTTCGGTTTATGTCGGAGCAAGGAGTCAGACGCAAACCGGACTGGCTGAAGGTGAGGATCCCGAGCGGGAAGGAATATATCCGCCTCAAAGCATTAACTCGCGAACTGAAACTGAATACCGTGTGCCAAAGCGCGCGCTGTCCGAATATCGGGGAATGCTGGGGAGCGGGGACCGCGACTTTCATGATATTGGGGGAAATCTGCACGCGGGGTTGCAGGTTCTGCGCCGTGAAAAAAGGGAAGCCCTGCGAATACGACCTGGACGAACCGAGGCGCGTGGCGGCCGCGATTCGGAAACTTGCCTTGAAATATGCCGTGATAACGTCGGTAAGCCGCGATGACCTTCAAGACGGCGGAGCATTCATCTTTGCGGAAACCATCCGCAAAACCAGGGAAGCATGTCCCGGCATCCGGGTGGAGGTGCTTATCCCGGATTTTCAGGGGATGCGGGAAGCTTTGCTGACGGTGCTTGAAGCGCAGCCGAATGTGCTTGGTCATAATGTGGAGACGGTCCCCCGGCTGTATCTTCGGGCGCGCCCGGCGTCTCGCTACGAAAGGTCTCTGGAACTTTTGCAGAATGCAAAGCGCTCCCACGCCTCGGCAAAGCCGGTCTTAACAAAATCGGGCCTCATGCTGGGCTTGGGGGAGATTACAGAGGAAATCCGCGAGGTCTTGCGCGACCTGAGAGAAGCGCAGGTGGATATTCTGACGCTCGGGCAATACCTGCAGGCGACGAAGGAGCACTTGGAGGTGGAGAAGTTTTACACTCCGGATGAATTTATGGAATTCCAGCATTACGCCTATTCCCTAGGATTCCGTCACGTCGAGTCCGGGCCCCTGGTTCGTTCTTCCTATCATGCGGAACAGCAGGAAGAGAAAAGCCGCCGGCATCAGCAGAATTCGGATTAAGAGTTTGCAGCCGGCGGGGATCTTTCCTGTGATATGATTACAAAAACCATGAGAAGCAAGTGCATTGCAATAGGGATTCTGATCGCTTTTGCCGCAGTCCCGGCGCGCGCAAAAATCGCCCGCATCGACCTCAATGGAGCCATCGATCCCGTAACCGCAGGGTTCGTGGTTCGCAGTATCGACCTGGCCGAGGAGAACGGGGCCCAATTTCTTCTGATTCGCCTTCAGACTCCCGGAGGATTCGGCGCGTCGATGGAAGAAATCATCACCCGGATGTTGGGCAGCAAGGTTCCGATCGTCGTGTACGTGTCCCCCAGCGGGGCCAAGGCGGCTTCGGCGGGATTTTTTATTCTTCTCGCGTCCGATATCGCCGTCATGGCGCCCGGTACAAATACAGGAGCGGCGCATCCTCTGATGGCGATCGGCGGATTCCCGGTCGACAGCGGAGAGGCGGGCAAAACGCTGACGGAAAAAATCACGAGCAATGCAACCGCTTTTTTGCGCAGCATTGCGGCCAAGCGCAACAGAAATGTGGAAGAGGCGGAAAAGGGAGTTGTGGAAAGCAAATCCTTTACGGATTCCGAGGCGCTGGAGGCGCATCTTATTGATTTCGTGGCCAAAAACGAGGATGAGCTTTTTGAAAAGATTCACGGCTACAGGGTGCAGTTGTTTTCAGGAAACGACCGGATCCTGGATACAAAGGACCGGAATATTGTCGAATACAAAATGACGGGGCGGGAAAAGCTGCTTGCCGCAATTACTCAACCGAATCTTGCGCTTCTTCTTGGAATTGCGGGCTTGATATTGCTCTATTTTGAATTTACAAACCCGGGATTCGTAGCTCCGGGCGTGATCGGCGGCATTTGCATCCTGCTGTCCGTGCTGGGCTTCTCATTTCTTCCCATCAATTATGTGGGAGTGCTCTTGATTCTGCTTGCGATAGGGCTCTTCGTCGCAGAGGTCATGGTCGGAGGTTTCGGAGTCCTAGGAATTGGAGGATTGGTGGCTATGGTTTTTGGTATGCTGATTCTTATAGACTCGCCGGATCCTGCGGTTCGGATAGGGTTGTATACGGCGCTGGCGCTGGCGCTGCCGTTTGCCGCCATACTGATCATTTTGCTGGTAGCGTTATTGCGATCGTACAAGCAGAAGGTAGCTACGGGGGATCAAGGCATGGTGGGGCTAACAGGAATCGCCGATACCGATATATACAAAACCGGCCGCAGCAAAGTTCGCGGGGAATACTGGGCGGCGCGTTCGTCTTCTCCCATATCTGCTGGAAAGCCAATACGAGTTTTGGCGGTCGAGGATCTTTTGTTGACGGTCGAAGAAATGAAACCGGATGATTCATGAGGCTCGCCCAGCCGCGAATCCTCATGAAAAATCCGGATTAAGCGGTAAAACCTATGCATGCGGGAGGAAGTTATGCCACAACTATTGACGATGGGTATCGTGATTGTATTGCTGTACCTCTGGAGTACGATCCGAATTCTTAGGGAATACGAACGAGGAGTGATATTCCGGCTGGGGCGGCTTGTCCCAAAGGCTGTGGGACCGGGCCTGATTTTTGTTTTGTGGCCGATATACAAAATGGTGCGCGTCAGCCTCCGGACCGTCACGCTTGATGTCCCGCCGCAGGATATCATCACGCGCGACAATGTTTCGGTCAAAGTGAACGCCATCGTCTACTTCAGGGTCATGAATGCGCCGCGCGCGATCGTGGAAATTGAGAATTATTTGTACGCAACCTCCCAACTTGCGCAAACGACGCTGCGATCAGTCCTCGGGGAAGTCGAGCTCGATGATCTGCTGAGCCACCGCGACAAACTGAATGTAAAGCTTCAGGAGATACTTGACCAGCACACCGATGCGTGGGGGATCAAGGTAAGCCTTGTCGAGGTCAAGCAGGTGGACCTGCCGCAGGAAATGCAGCGGGCCATGGCGAGACAAGCGGAGGCGGAACGCGAAAAACGCGCGAAAATCATTCACGCCGAAGGCGAATACCAGGCTTCAACCAAGCTGGCAGAAGCAGCGGCCGTCATTGAAAAAGAGCCCGTCGCCCTGCAATTGCGGTATCTGCAGACATTAACCGAAATAGGCATGGAAAAGAATACGACTGTGGTTTTCCCTGTACCTATTGATATTATTAAAGGCTGGATAAAAAATTAAAAACAGGTGTAGGCATACATGATGGATCACAATACGGAGTCCGGTCTTGAGGTGGTGCTCGACAACCGGAAGCTCATCATTGCTTTTGTGGTGCTCATTGCAATATGCGGCAGTTTCTTTCTCGTTGGATTCTTTGAAGGGAAACGGCAGGGCCTCCGGGAAGCGTCGATTGCAGTGAAGGCTGCCGCAAGGACGGAATCGCAAGAAAAATCGTCGAAGCCTGATGCTGCAGTTACAGAATCCGCTCTGCTGGAGGAAGAATCGGGAGCCCAGGCGCTCAACTGGTATAAGGATGTGAACCGGGAGCGGCAGGCGCCGGCGGTTTCGGCTCCGGCGCGCGAATCGGGCTCCGAAAAGGAAAAAATCGAAAGGCCGGCGCCCCCAAAGCCTTCATCCGACGCCAAGGAGTCTCCGGTTCTCGGGGGGCTTTTGACCCCAGCGACCTATACCGTTCAAGTGGGAGCGTTCATCCATAAGAAGGAAGCGGAAGTAAAGGCGAAGATGCTTCGGGATAAGGGATTTGAATGCCGCATCGAGGCGCCTGTCCCGCCGGCAGAATTTCATTTTGTCAAAGTGGGAAAATTCGACACGCGGGCGGATGCGGTGGCCATGCAACTTCGCTTGAAGAAAAGCGGATTCCCCTGTTTCGTAAAGGCGGAATAACAAATCGCTGTCATGCTTCTTCCGGCGTTAACAGGATTGCTTCTAGTCGCCTCTTTCCCGAACATCGGCCAGGGCTACCTGGCATGGGTATCCTTCGTCCCTTTGCTGATTTTCGTTTTCAGGAGCGAAACCGTAGGCCGGGCTGCCTTGGGCGGTTTTGTCGCCGGATTCATAGAGCTTTTCGGACTGCTGCTATGGATCCCGACAGTGATGCATCAATACGGCGGATTAAACAGCGGCCTGGCGTGGGGGGCCTATGCCTTCATGGTTTCGCTGCTGGCGTGCTATCCCGCAGCTACTTGTGCGGCCGCAAAATACCTGATGGTGCGCGGCGGAAAATACTGCCTTCTGCTTTTTCCTGCTGCTTGGGTGCTCTCTGAATACGCTCAAACGCTGTTTCCGTTCGGGGGCCTGCCATGGCTGCTGGCCGGGTATTCCCAAACCGATTGGCTTTCGCTCATACAAATTGCGGATATTGCGGGGATATACGGCATTTCCTTTGTTGTTCTCTTGGCCAATGCGGCGATTGCCTGGGTGGTGCTGCCCGAATTCCGCGGCCCGGCCAGGTTTGTCCCTTTGGCGGCCGCGTTAACCCTGGTCTCGGGCTGCGTCCTTTACGGAAGGATTTCGCTGCATCGCTATGAAAAGCTGCCGCCCGACAGGAGGGTCGCCATGCTGCAGGGGAATCTTTCGCCGGACGATTCGGAAAGCGTTCTTGTTGAAAAGTACCAGCAGGGATACCGGCGGATGGCGGACAGCATTAAAGACAAAAAAGTGGATCTGCTTATACTTCCGGAATCTCCGTCTCCGGTTTTGTTTCAATACAACCCCGCCTTCGAAAACGAGCTCAAGGAGCTTTCCACTCGATATCCCTTGGGCCTTATTTTCAACAATATCCAATACCGGGAAAAAGAAGGGGTGGGTCGGTATTTCAACAGCGCTTATTACCTCGACGGAAACGGGCGGCTGGCGGGAGTCTACGATAAGATGCATCTCGTCCCTTTCGGCGAATATATCCCGTTTAAAAAGCTTTTTCCTTTTATTGAAACGATTACCAGGGATGTCGGGGAGTTTTCTCCGGGGAGGGACTATCGAATACTCAAGATCGGAAACCATCCGTCGAACGCAGTGATATGTTTCGAAGCGGTCTTCCCGGCGCTGGTGCGCCGGTTTGTATTCATGGGAAGTCGACTGACGGTCAATTTGACCAACGACGGCTGGTATGGGCGGAGCGCCGCTCCTTACCAGCACCTTGCTATAGCGCGTTTAAGAGCCGTCGAAAATCGGAGATATCTGCTCCGTGCCGCCAACTCCGGCATTTCAGCTGTCATCGAACCCAGCGGCAACATCCAGGCGTCCACCGGACTTTTTCAGGAACAGATCTGCATGGGCCGCTTCGCGTTTTTATCGGGGAAAACGCTTTATACGCGTTATGGCGACGTTTTGGTTTTTCTCTGTGCTATCATTTTATTCGGATTTATCGTTTTTAGCGAATTTAGAAAAATCGCCGCCGTGAGGGGGCGGAATCGCGGAGGGACAAATGCTCGAAGAACTCAATGAGAAAGTGAACGCCGTTGAAGAAAAGATTCGGCAGATTCGAGGTTATCTTTGATGCGGAACGCAAACGCGGACAGGTTCTCGAGCTTGAAAAACAAATAGCAAAACCGGAGTTTTGGAATAATAAGGACGAAGCACAAGCGGTTCTGCAGAAACGCAGCCTCCTGGGACAGGATGTCCATCTGGATTCCAAACTGGCAAAGGACATAGAAGATCTGAAAGCGCTCACCGAACTTGCGGAAGAAGGGGAAGATGTCCTGGGCGAGCTTTCCCGCGAAATCGAGAAGCTGGAACAGGAGACGCAGCATACGGAAATTCGCATGCTCCTGTCCGGGGAAAACGATATCGCGAACGCCATTGTGACCATTCATCCGGGCGCCGGCGGCGTTGATTCTCAAGATTGGGCCGAAATGCTTTTACGGATGTATCTTCGCTGGAGCGAGCGCTCCGGTTACGCAACAAAGATTCTGGACTATCAACCCGGCGACGAAGCGGGCGTCAAAGCGGTGACCTTTCTGGTGGAAGGGGATTATGCCTATGGCTATCTTTCGACTGAATCGGGCGTCCACCGGCTGGTTCGAATTTCCCCGTTTGGAGCCATGGGAAAGAGGCAGACCAGTTTTGCATCCGTTTACGTTTACCCTCAGCTGGACGACAAAATAGAAATTCAGATCGATGAGAAGGAACTCCGCATCGACACTTACAGGTCCTCGGGCGCCGGGGGACAGCATGTCAATGTCACCGATTCCGCTGTACGAATTACGCATTTGCCGACCGGAATCGTTGTTTCCTGCCAGAATGAGCGATCACAGATCCGCAATCGGGAAATGGCGCGGACAATCCTTCGCTCAAGACTCTATGATCTGGAATTAAGCAAGAAACGCGAGCAGATTCAGGCCCTCGAGGATGCAAAACCGGATATAGGGTGGGGAAGCCAGATCCGGTCCTATGTGCTGCATCCCTATCGGATGGTAAAAGATCACAGGACGAAGCATGAAACCTCGAATGCGGACCGTGTTCTGGATGGAGACATAGAAGACTTTATCTATAAATATATGGCGCATCGCGGCGCGAAAAACCGCGGGTAAGGCAGCCAGATCGCGAAAATACTGCGCGTGGCCCGCTTGGCTTTTGCCGCCGGCGGCCGGGGGTGAGGATCATTGAGGGACTGGAATAAAGGGAAAACAGCGCCGGCTTCGAAAAGTCTCTATGAGAAGAAAAGGAAGCTTTACATTGTGCTGCTTCTTTTCGTGGCGGCGGTCGGCATGCCCATAGTGTGGGGGCCCCCGCTTCGCGAGAGGTTTGCGGAACGGATCCTGATTTTAAAAAGTGCTATGACCGGAGGGCATAGGCCTGCAATCGCACAAGTGGGCGCGGATCGGGGGGCCTTTCCGGCGGAATACGATAATCCGGAGTCTCCGATTCCACGGGTTCCCGAGCCGCTCCCCGCGGGAAGCGGGGCCCGGATTGCGGTCGAGCCGTCCGTTCGGTCTTCATCCATCGGGTCCTCAGGCGCTGTCGTCACGATAATAGAACGCGAGGGGGATGAGCCGCTGGTGGTTATGAGCGCCGCGGAGAACCCCGCTGCCGAGAGCGGGATCGGCGGATCTAAGGAAGCGATTCTGAAATATCAAAAGGGAGAAGCGGAAGAAAGAGCCTACAACCTGCTGATAGAATCGAATTCGAAACTTGCGGAAATGGTCGGGGGAAAAGATCCTTTGCTTCGGTTTATAGCATGGGACGCGGCGCACAGGGATGAGGACAACTTCTGGGTGCGGCTGACGTTCCAATCCGAAGGCAAGCGGGCCATGGAATATATCTGGGAAGTCAATCTTGCTTCCAAGAAAATTACGCCGCTCAGCTATTACGCCCGCAGTCTTCTATAAATCGCATTATAAATAGCCGCCTTCGCTCTTTTCACATATACTCATCAAATGCGTCCGTCAGTGGTCAAAAATCTGCGCCTGTTGATGATCGGTGTCGTTTTTCTTGTAATTCTTTCGGTGGCCGCGAACTATTGGCTCACCCGGCGCCGCCAAAAAAGCTCGGTTCGGGAAACAGCGGCGGTCCTCAGCTCCGACATGATGCGTTCCGCCGAGGGATTCAAGTATACCGATTATAGGGATGGGGTGCGTCAATTCGAAATCGACGCACGGAAGCTGCTGGAAACGCGCGAGGGGAAAAGCTACCTTCAAGGAATTTCAGCCAATGATTTCAGCTCCGATAAAAGCATTCGGAACCAGATCCGCAGTTCCACCGCCGTATATGATCAGAAAAACAAGCTTGTGGATTTTGTAGGGGATGTTCGTTTGTTTCTGGGCAGAGATTTCGAATTGCGGACCGATTCCCTTCACTACGATCTGAAATCGAAAATAGCGGCTACGGCCGACTCCGTGGAATTTTACTTAGGGGAGGGCAGCGGCAAGGCGCGCGGCATCCGATTCGACGAGAAAAAAAACACGCTGCGGCTCGGCGGCGGTGTTGATTTCGCGCTGATGCCGGAAAACTCGATTCCGGGCGCGTCGGAAGATGCGGGCCAAATCCGCGCCTCCTCGGAAAGCGCCTCCTGCGTGGACGGGATGCGCCGGATCGTATTTGAAGGAAAGGCGCGGATCGAATCCGGCGGCGGGACTCTTTCCGGAAAGCGGATCGAATTGTTTTTGAGCGAGGACCAAAAAAAGATCACAAAGCTGACCGCAGCGGGATCCTGCGCCTATCGATCCGAAAATCCAAACGATTCCTGGCTGCTGACAGGGGATCGCATGGCTTTCGAAATCGGCGAAATGGAAGCGCTGGAAAACATTCGTGTGAATGAACAGGCATTGTTTTCTTCACGCTCTTCCATTAGGGACTTGGAACTGCGCGCGGGCGAGATTGTTTTAGGATTTGACGAAGCCGGGCAATGGCCGGCGGGCATTCAAAGCCGCACCGATGTGAAGTTTGAAATCAAAAGCGCGGAATCGCGAACCAGGATATCGGGGGATCAGTTGGAAGCCGGACTGCAGGGGGAAACAAAGAGCGTCGAGGACCTTTGCGTTCGCGGCCGTGCGGTATTCTCCGCCGGAGATCCCCGGGATGCTCCGGGCAATGAGCTTCGGGCCGATGAAATACGGCTGAATTTCCTGCGGAAGGATGGACGCAGCATTATGGAAAAACTGCTCGCTGCAGGTTCGGCGCGATGGAGTTCCGTATCAAGGAATCAGGGCCCGGAAACCCCGCCCGCGTCGGTTCGCGTTTTAAGCGCGTCCAGGCTGCAGATGATTTATTCCAGCGATGGAGATTATGTGGAATCGGGCAGCGCAGGCGGCAATGTGACGATCACGGAGGAGCGCGAAGACGAATCCGGACGCAGTCCGAGGCGGAGCCTGCAAGCGGATTCGGCCTTGTTTCATTTCTACCCGCACCGCAATCAGATCAAAGATATTTACGCGGAGGGGCGTGTGAAGGTGGAGCAAAAGCAGCAAATAGCCTCCAAAGGGAATCCAAAAGCGGAGCCATTCCGGGCGACGGGCGAAAAAATGCGGGCGCTTTTTTCAATCCGCGATAACGAAAGCGCTATTCGATCCGCGGCGCTATGGGGTGATTTTCGTTTTGAGAGCGCTTCATGGAATGGGACCGCGGGAAGGAGCGAATACAGTGCGGAAAAGGGTATCATGATGCTCCAGGAGTCCCCCGAAATTTCCGATGCAACGGGCGTCACGACGGGAGAGGAAATCAGATACGATCAAGAAAGAAAAGTGCTTTCGGTCCATAAAGCGGTCCGTTCGCGGTTAAATTCAGGCAGGGATGGAAACACCCTTTTCGGGGTCGCGCCGTCGTCTTCCTCCGCAATCATTGCGTCGGATGAAATGTTGTATTGGACGGACGATGAAAGAATGCACTATACGGGCGGAGTGCAGTTGCTTTCCGAAAGCCAACAGCTGCAAGCGCAAGAACTGGAGATCTTCGGCGGAGGGGAACAAATCAAGGCTCGGGGAGATGTCCTGCATCGCATCGAGCGGGTCTCCGAAAAAGAAGGCTCCCGAAAGTCTTTCAATTCCGGGAAAGAGAAAAACGCTGCGGATTCTCTCAATTCTCCCATCGTCGTACGAAGCGAGAATGTTCGATTCTCTAAAAAAGATAATTCAATAAAATATACGGGCGATGTCCGCATAACCTCCGATGATTTGGATCTCTCTTCAGAGAGCTTCAGCGCTTTTTTAAACAGCGAGACAAACGATATCGAACGTGCGTCGGCGAAGGGAAATGTGATAGCGCGTCGCGGGGGAAATGAGTGCCATGGCGATACTGCCGAATGGCGCCTGAATTCGGGAAAACTTGTGGTTCATGGAAACCCGGCCGAGTTTTATGATCCGAGCCGTGGGCGTTCCAAAGCCGGTCGATTGACATTCAATACCACGGATGATACGATTCAACTTTCTGGCCCCAAAGGCAGATAAATTATTGTAAATAAATAAGATGCATATTCTAGACGGCGCACTTCGGGCTTTTGGCTTAAACAAGTCCTATCGGGGCAGGAAGGTTGTCAAGGATGTCAGCCTCGAGTTGGAGCGCGGTGAAGTTGTGGGGCTTCTCGGCCCCAACGGAGCAGGCAAGACAACGACCTTTTATATCATTGTCGGCTTAATTGGCGCCGAGAGCGGTCGAGTGAACCTTTGCGGGCAGGACATCACGGATCTGCCGATGTATAAAAGGTCGCGTTCGGGAATAAGCTACCTTCCCCAGGAGCCGTCGGTATTTAGGAAATTAACAGTGCTGGAGAATTTGCAGAGTATTGCCGAAACGCTAAATATGTCTCCCGCAATGCGTGAAGATTTGACGATATCGCTTTTAAAGGAGTTCGGCATCGAGCATTTGAGCCATCAGGGCGCTTATACCCTGTCGGGAGGAGAGCGCAGGCGTCTGGAGATTGCGAGGGCTCTTGTGCTGACGCCTCGGTTTATCCTGCTCGATGAACCGTTTGCGGGCATCGATCCCTTGGCGGTGCTGGACATTCAGAAGATTGTTAGAAAACTGAAGGAGCGGGGAATCGGAGTGCTGATTACCGATCACAATGTCCGCGAGACTTTGAATATCACGGATCGTGCCTATATAATAAGCGATGGAAAGATTTTACGTGAGGGATCTCCGGAAGAGTTGGCAAACGACGATGAAGTCAGAAAAGTATATCTCGGCGAGAATTTCAGGTTGCGATAAGCGATTATGAATCGGAGACAATATCTGCGACAGACATTGGATTTACGTCTCAGCCAGAGATTGGCCCTCACTCCCTCGCTGCTTCAGAAAATAGAGCTACTCCAACTGAACAAATTGGAACTGCAGGAAATGCTTAACCAGGAATTGGTTGAAAATCCAATCCTGGAGGAGATTCAAGAGCCCGATCCGCCTTCGGAAATGAACACGGAATCCGAGGAGGAAACGGACATTGAGGAGAGTCGTTCGCCGGACGGTGAAAGGGATTCTTTTGATGAAATAGATTTCCAATATTTTTTTGATGAGTATCTTGATACCGGCTATAAGAACCGGGAAGTGGAAGATTTTGAGAAGCCTTCATTTGAAACCTTTTTGACGCGGCCCCCATCGCTCGAAGAGCATCTGAACTGGCAGCTAGGGCTGACGGATGCCAAACCCCAGATTGAGTTAATCGCCAGGCAAATTATCGGGAATCTCAACGAGGACGGGTATTTAACCGTCAGCCTGGACGAGCTTTGCCAAACGGGCAATTTCGCCATGGAAGACGCGGAGGAAGCCCTGAAACTTGTTCAATCGATGGACCCTGTTGGCGTGGGGGCGCAGGATTTGCGTGAATGTCTGTCTTTGCAGCTGCAAAATCTTGAATTAATGGACAGCCTTGCGTACAGAATAATACAGGATCATCTTTCGCTGCTCGAACTTCATCGATACAAGGAAATCGCGGGGCGTACCGGTTCGTCTTTCGAAGAAGTGCTGCAAGCGGTGGAATTAATCAGAAAGTTGATTCCGAAGCCCGGACAAAAATACAACAACCAGAAGATTGCCTACGTACAGCCGGAGGTGACGATTTCGAAAGTGGACGACGAGTTCGTCATTCTGCTCAACGACGAAGGAATGCCGCAGTTGCGCCTCAATGCAGGTTACAGGGATTTATTGAAGAGCAACGGGGTGAACAGTGAAACGAAGGCTTTCCTGCGGGAAAAATTCCGGTCGGCGGTCGATCTGCTTCGAAGCGTCAATCAGCGGAAACAGACCATCTATAAAGTCTGCGTCTGTATTGTAAACAGACAAAAGGATTTTTTGGAAAACGGACCTTCCAACTTGAGGCCGATGCTGATTAAGGATGTCGCCAATGAACTTGGAGTCCACAGTTCCACAATCAGCCGGGTGGTCACAAACAAATATGCGGATACGCCGCAGGGAGTTATGGAGTTAAGGAAGTTTTTCACGATGGGAGTGGAGAGTCCCGACGGTGAGGAGCTTTCCATTGTTCAGGTCAAATTAAAGATAAAAAAAATGATCGATGGCGAGAACAAAAAGAAGCCTTATTCGGACAATCAAATCGGCCAAATGCTGCGTCAGGACAATGTTTTTATCACCAGACGCACGGTTGCCAAATACCGTGAACAGATGCAGATCCCAGGATCCCGCGAACGAAAAATAGGGTACCTGTTCTAATTCCGAGAAACGGGAGAACAAACGCTTTATCTTTTAGGAGGTGTCCTCCGGAGCCAAATTGCGGGAAGTCACTGAACCATCTATCTGGAAGGAAAATTCATAATGAATGTGGAAATCACCGGTAGGCATATCGTTATCACGCCTGCAATACGCGCATACATCCTTAAAAGGCTGAGAAAATTCTCCAGGATATTCGGCGACGGCATCAGCTTCCATGTAATTATCGATGTGGAAAAGGAACGCCAAACAGCCGAAATTCTTCTCAAATCCAAGCTGCTGAATTTGACGGGAAAGGGGCAAACCGATGACATGTACTCTTCCATCGTACGCGCCATTGAAAAACTTGAACGGCAGGCCTTGAAACACAAAAGCAAAATTATTGAGGGGAAACGCCAGCGCGCCAAGACAAAACCGCTCCCTGGAAGCAAGAAGAAAGAAAAAGCGGCAGGCCGGGTTTCCGGCAAAAGGAGCGGCGGAATTAAGGAAGAGGAAGCGCAAGGGAAACCGATGACGGTCGACGAAGCCATGATTGAGCTCGGCCACTCCGATTATCCGTTTGTGGTGTTCCGCAATTCGGAGTCCGGGACAATTAATGTGCTTTATCGCCGCGAAGACGGGGGCCTTAGCCTGGTGCGGACTTAGGCATAACTTGAATGGAAGGAATTGGGAAGGGCTGCGGGCAGGCAAGAATATGGATAAATCCGCTCCGGGGAATACAGAAAAGCCGCAGGAAGGATTGGAGGAAGAAGCCGGCAGCGTCACCGTCCGGGAATTCATCAACGCTCCAAATATAGGTCTGAGACTTGAGATATTGGCGGGGCACGAAGGTCTGGATAATGAGATCAGCTCCGCTAGAATCCAAAAACTGGGGATGGCGCTGGCCGGTTTTACCGACTATATCGATCCGGGTTGCATTCAAGTGATCGGCGTCAGCGAGGCGAATTATCTTCAGGCTCTGAATCCCGAGGGCCGGATACAAGCCATCCGGCGTCTTCGCGCTCACGGGATTTGCTGTGTCCTTGTAACAACGGGCCTGGCCGTCCCGGAAGGCCTCTTGGATTTATCCGCAGAGGAAAAAGTTCCGGTGCTTCGCAGCACGGTCCCCAGTTCCAGCTCCATCACAAAAATAACCGTATATCTTGAAAGACGCCTCGCTCCGCATATAACCATTCACGGAGTGCTTATGGAAGTTTTCGGTCTGGGCGTTTTAATCATGGGTCCTTCGGGAATCGGTAAAAGCGAGTGCGCCCTGGAATTGGTTTTAAAGGGGCACCGTCTCATCACGGATGATTACGTGGAGATAACGCGCTATGGAATCGACAGGCTTTCGGGCTCGGGCGCCGAGATTCTGAAACATCATATGGAATTGCGCGGCCTGGGGATAATAAATATCCGGGAGCTTTTCGGCATTTCGGCTACGGGAACCTTTCAGAATATCGATTTCGCGGTTCGCCTCAAGCGATGGGAATCCGACGAGGAATATGATCGGCTCGGACTGGAACAATCCTCTATTTCCTATCTCGGGGTTTCTATCCCCTTGATCGACATGCCGGTGGCGCCGGGTAGAAATATCGCCACTCTGGTCGAGGTGGCGGCGCGAATCCAATTGTTGCGTCAGCGCGGATACCGTCCTTCGGGAGAAATTACCTGAGTTTTTAAACTACGGCATGGCTTCTATTCGTCATTCGATATGAGTCTTCAGAATCTCGTAATCGTAACAGGGTTAAGCGGTTCCGGAAAAGGGACTGTGCTCAAGACGTTTGAAGATCTCGGGTTTTTTTGTATCGATAACCTCCCGGTCCCGCTGATTCCGAAGTTTATCGAGGGCATTCATACAGCCGGCGGCGGAGTCGGCGATGCCGCCCTGGTTATTGATGTGCGAGCGGGCGAAAAGCTGCGGGATCTTGAGCGCGTGTTCACAAAATTGAGGGAGGCTTCCTTCAGCCTTTTTATGCTTTTTCTTGAGGCCAGAGATGAAGTCCTGATGCGGCGATTCAGCGAAACCCGCCGCCCGCATCCGTTGTCGGATAGAAAATCGCTGCGCGAGGCGATTCGGGCGGAACGCCGCCGTTTAGGTAAGCTGCGGGAACTGGCGGACGCTACGATCGATACTTCCGACCTCACGGTTCACGAGGTAAGAGCATTGGTGGTGGAACGATTCCAAAAGCGGCCGCGCTCTTCAACCATTAATATCAATTTGCTGAGCTTTGGTTATAAGAATGGATTGCCTGTGGAAGCCGACCTGGTATTCGATACAAGGTTCCTTCCAAATCCTTATTTTGTCCCTCGGATCAGACCGCTGAGCGGGAGAGACCGCAGGGTCGCAAAATATCTCCGTTCTTTCCCGGAAACGGGAGAATTTGTCAAGCGAATAGGAAATCTTTTAAAATATCTTGTGCCGCGCTACATTCGCGAAGGCAAGAGCTACCTTACGATTGCGGTGGGATGCACGGGGGGACGGCATCGTTCGGTCTTTGTGGCGGAAGAACTTGCCAGAATCCTTAAAAAGAAGAATCGTGCAATTCGCGTTCGCCATCGGGACGAAAATACATAAACTCAACAGGGTAAATCCTATGATCGGTGCACTGGTGGTAACTCACGGACATTTGGGGCAGGAACTCGTGGCGGCTGCGGAAATGATTGTGGGGGAAATATCCCATATACGAGCCGTTTCGATCGGTTGGCATGACGATGTAAATGACGCGCGCAAGGATATTGAGAAACGTATCGCGGAAGTCGAAGGCGGGATGGGCGTGCTTATCCTAACGGACATGTTTGGGGGAACCCCTTCGAATATCGCGCTGTCATTCCTTAATCCCGGAAAGGTGGATGTGGTTACAGGCGTCAACCTGCCGATGATTATAAAAATCGCCGGCCAGAAGGATGGAGATTCGCTGGATTCGCTAGCTCGTACCGTGAGAGACAAAGGGCGTTCGAGTATCGCAATGGCCAGCGACTTTTTGGGCGAATGATCCGAGAATCTGTTCTGGTAGTCAATAAATTAGGGCTACACGCCCGTGCCGCGGCGAAGCTTGTGCGGCTTGCTTCTCGTTTTTCCAGCGAAGTGTACATATCGCGCGAGGATGCGCGCCAGCAGATCGATTCCAAGAGCATCTTGGGGATTCTCATGCTTGCCGCTTCGCAGGGGACGCGCCTCGTCATTTCAATTGAGGGAAGCGACGAAGCTGAAGCGGGGAAAGCAATCCGCCGACTTTTCGAAAGCAAGTTCGGAGAGGAGTTCTGATGGACTTAAAACCCGAAAAGATATTCCGGGGAAGCGCGGTTTCTTCAGGAGTGGTTTTTGGGCAGGCGCTTAAGATTGACAGCCATAATCGGCCCGTGCTCAAGCTGCATATCGATAATGTGAAAGAAGAAGCCGCGCGGCTCGTAAGGGCGATGGATGCTTCCAAGGAACAATTAGAGGCGCTGAAATCGCGGCTGGAACAGAAAATGGGGAGCGAACACGGAGTCATTTTGGATGCGCACATTCTGATTTTGGAAGACCGAACGCTGAAAGCCGAAATTCTGGAGATTATCCGAAATAACAACGTAAATGCAGAATGGGCGGTGGCTGAGGCGACAGAACGCTTGGTGGACGCTTATGAGTCTCTCAACGACGAGTATTTCCGCGAGCGGCACAGCGATATAGAACACGTCGCGGAGCGGATCCTATTGAATCTTTCAGGCGACCGGCCGTTCAGCTGGGAAACCCTTCCGGATGATCTGATTATAGTTTCGCATGATTTCAATCCTTCAAATTTTGCTGTCATGGACCTGAAAAAGGTGCGCGGCCTGGCCTTGGAATCCGGCGGCCGGACTTCGCACACCGCCATCATCAGCCGAGGCTTAAGGCTCCCGACGGTTATGGGAATCCCCGATTTCATGTCTTCGGTATCTACAGGGGACGCTCTAATACTGGATGGGGACGAGGGCCGGGTTATTGTCCATCCCGGAGCGGAGCGCATTAAATCAACGCAGTTTCGCGTCGGCTCGATCCGAACAGCGGATGATTCATCCGCCCCTGCGTCGGGGAGGGCGACTTTGACTCGGGACGGCACTGCGATATCTCTGCGCGCCAACACCGAATTGCTCCATGAGCTCGCGGAGGCCAAAGCGGCCGGTGCCGAGGGGATCGGTCTTCATCGGTCGGAGTTTTTGTATTTCAGCCATCCCGGCGGATTCCCTCAAATGGAGGAGCAGCTCGCCGTTTACGGGTCGCTGGCCAAGGAAATGAGCCCGCATCCGGTGGCTATCCGGACCTTGGATGCCGGTTCCGAGAGAGTCGGCGGCGCTCCTGATCCCGCAAGCCTTGCGAATCCGAGCATGGGACTGCGGGGTATCCGGCTGAGCTTGAGCTCGAGAGATGCATTCCGCACGCAGATTGAGGCGATTCTCCTCGCCAGCCGCGAGGGCAATGTAGAGATTGTCCTGCCGATGATTTCCACCGTTGAAGAGATCTGGCAGGCAAAGAAAATTATAGAAGAAGTGCGATCCAAGATTGCGCAGTCTTCCGGCCTGGTTTTGGGGGATGTTCCTGTGGGGGCGATGATTGAAGTCCCGGCAGCTGTGCTTTCGCTGGAATCTTTGGCTGAAGAAGTCGATTTATTGTGTGTTGGGACCAACGATCTGATTCAATACATGCTGGCTGTGGACCGGGGAAATCCCGAAGTGGCGTATCTTTTTCAGCCGCTGCATCCGTCGGTTCTCAATTGCCTGTTCCGAATATCGGAAGTGGCCGCGAAGCTGAACAAGCCTGTAAGAATCTGCGGCGAGATTTCCTCTAATCCGTTTTTTGCCGTGCTGCTGCTGGGCATGGGTTTCACTCAACTGAGCATGAATCCCCTTTCCATTCCCACTATCCGAAAGGTGCTCCGCGAAGTTTCCATGGATTCCTCCAGAGCAATAGCCGAAAAAGCCCGGACCTTCGTTACGGCGCAGGAGGTCTATCAGTACTTGATTGGAGCGGTTGGGCGGCTGATCCCTTGGAGTATCGCCGCGTATGAAAATGAAATCGCTCTAGCGAACGGACGCGGCGATAACTGAGCGTTGCGTTTTTGTCGGCGCGGCCGTTGCGCGGAGCTTTTCACGGCGGTCTATCTTACGGCTGGGGAGTGCCGGTCGGATTTTCGTGAGACATTGCCGGGGTGTGCGCATCTGATCTTTATAGAAGGTGACTAACCGGCTGAGAGAGGAGGGTATCCCCATGGCCCGAAAATTATGGATCCTTTTGTCTGCTTTATTTATAGCGGGAACGGCGATACCGGCGCATCCCGAAGACAGCGAATACATGCGAATTGCGCGTCTTTCTTTCATAGAAGGACAGGCAAGCTTTTTGCACGCTCCGGATGTTGATTGGTCCGCCGCAAGCATCAATATGCCGCTGGAGCCGGGGGATCGGATATATACCGGAAGGAGCGGCAGGGCCGAGATCGAATTCGATGAAGGTTCGACCTTGCGATTGGCGGAGAATACGGATGTTGAAATCTTGGCTTTGAGCGAGCGACTCATCCAGTTGAATATTCTTGTTGGACTTGCAACGCTGACCGCTGCGGGTGGCGCGGATTTTGAAGTGAATACTCCCGCGGCAGCGTTTAATACCGTGCGCAGAGGAGTCTACAGGTTCGATGTCGTCGAAAACGGAGATACGGACGCCATTGTGCAGAAGGGAGAACTCGAAGCGGCAAGCAATGAATTCGCCCAGCGGATTTCTTCAGGGGAACTGCTGCACGTCCGGATCGGCGGACGTCCGCAAGTTTCGCCTTACAGCCGGCGGGATTCATGGGATCAATGGAACGATCGCCGCAATGCCGATAGACGAGCCTATGCAAGCAGGGATTATATTCCGGCCGCGGTCCACATAGGAATTTCCGATTTGGATCGGTATGGGCGGTGGATGCACATCGGATCTTATGGAATCGCCTGGGTGCCGATATCCGTGGGTGTGGGATGGTCCCCCTATTCGATAGGGCGCTGGTGCTATCGCAGCTTCTATGGCTGGACATGGATTTCTTATGAACCCTGGGGCTGGTTGCCCTACCACTATGGTCGATGGCATCATAGCGCGAGTTTTGGATGGTGCTGGCTTCCAGGGCCCTCCTTTTCTTTCAACTTCTGGTCGCCGGGACTTGTCTCTTTCTATCGCGGACCGGGATGGATTTCCTGGTGTCCGCTGGGGCCGGGGGATTATTACAATATCAATCATTATCATTTCAATCGGAAACTCCACGGCTATCAATTGGGACGGCTGCACGCCCTGCATACGCGGGCGCCGGGAGACAACTTCAACCGCGGCATTCGGGGGGCTTTCCGCACCGCACATATCGACCATTTCAGAAACAGGGGATTCCACGATAGGGAACGGGACGGAAGGTGGGAAAACATCGATCAACCGTGGCGCAAGGGCGCCTTGGTTAAAGACCGGCTGAATATCCAACCGACCTCCGCAAGTTACCGCGCCATGCCGGATCGAGAAGCCGTCCGCCCCGCTGCGACGAGAAAGGCGAGACCGGCGGTGATTCGAAACACGCCCGCGATCGACAGCGGCAACCGGGAAAGATTCGCCAGAATCACGAATCCTGAAACGGCTTCTATGCGGTCCAGGATTGCAGAAAGGGGCGGCAAATCTGCAGTCACGAACCCTAAAGACGGGCTCGATTCCCGTTCAATTCAGCTACGGGGCGCTGAAACCAACAGGGAGGAACCGACCCGGCCGTCCGCTAATGTCCGGTCCATATCGATAAAAAATAGATCGGCAGAAACCGCTTTATCCGAACCCAGCCGGAGCCAGTCCGGCATAATGAATCGCCGCAGTGAAGCAGGGACCCGGATTATTCATTTCCGGCCGGCTGAAACAAACCAGGGGGAGGCAGAAACCGGATCGGTGAATAATCGCGCAACGCCTCAGAGGCGAAGCGTAGCTGCTCCAACGGCAAATGGCGCACTCCGTGCTCCTTCGAAGGCGCAAAATCCCGTCAGGCAGAGCTATCAAAGCCGAATTCCTGAACAAGGGAAAGCGCCGAGTTCGGAAGCGAAAAGGACGCCCGGAACGATCTATCGCAGCCAGGAAAGAGTCTTGGGATCCAGTTCGCGGCCGAGCATTCAGATCAATAGGCGCGATACGGGGTCGGCCTCCCGTTCAATCAATGCGAACACCCGGACCCGTTTGACGCCTGCACCGTCCAGGTCATCTACGGAGCGAACGAAAGCCGTTCGCTCCGTTCGGACGCCTTCGGACGTCGGAAGCGGAAGGAATTTCGCGAGGCCGTCTTCTAGAAGCGAATCTTCCTCTCCGGCGGCGCGCAGGGACCACGGCTCGTCGGAAGCGGTAAAACGAGGCTCCTCCGGCAGCGGACGGGATCGCAGATAAGATGACGCCGAGCATTTGCGAAAAGGATGCATTTGCCGGAAGCTGAGCGGTAATTTAATCCGCACTTCCGGCAAATCAGAATAGGATTCCATGCAAAGCCGCCGCGCAATTCTCGTTTGACGCGCCCTTCATTCTCCGTTAGTCTCTGGTTCGCAGCTTTAAACGCTGAGCATTTTAACCATGAATGATTTCCAGAGGCTATTTCCGTTTATCCGACCTTACCGGGGCCGCCTTGCGCTCTCCCTTCTGCTTTTCTTTTTTGTGGGCCTCTTTGACTCTACAACTCCGGGATTGACCATCCCGATGTTTGATAATGTGCTGGCGCCCCGGGCCGGCGATTCAGTCATTGAGGGCAAGGCTCTAAGCCTCATAGAAACGTATGTTTCCTGGATCCTCTCCATGATTCCGGGCAGCGTAATCACCCAGCTTGCTTTAGCTTTGCTGTTTCTCACGCTTCTTAAGGGGGTGTGCCTTTATTATTCCAATTATTCCATGGGCCGGGTCGGCCAGGGTGTTGTCATGGATCTGCGCAATAGGCTCTTCCATCACGTCCTGTCGCAATCTATGGGATTCTTCTCCTTGAATTCAACAGGGCGGCTGATGTCGAGGATGAGCAATGATGTAGAGCAGGTCCAGGAAGCGGTTTCGACGGTGCTGGGAGAATTATTTCGGGAGGCGATTCTTCTGCTGGCGTTGATCGTGTTTGTCTTTGTCCTTGATTGGAAACTCGCCCTGCTTTCTCTTCTGATAGCCCCTCTCGCGCTTGGGTTAACCCTCGGAATGGGGAAACGAATCCGCCGCGTCAGCCTCAGGGGCCGGCAGGATGCGGCCAATCTCAACGACCGGCTTCAGCAATCCATTACGGGAATGCGCATAATCAAGGCTTTTGGGATGGAGCGGCACGAGGAAAGGGGTTTTTATGAAACAACGGCGAAGCTTTTCCGCAGCAACATGAAAGCCGTCGCCGTTTTATTCATCAATTCTCCCATTATGGAAATTCTCGGAATCGTCGCTTTCATACCTCTTTTATACTATGCGCATGCTCGAATTGCTCAGGATACCCTGACGCTGGGACATTTCAGCGCTGCGTTATTTGCGCTTTTCCGCATGTATGATCCGATCCGCAAACTCAGCCGCATACACGTCCAGATACAGCGGGCGTCGGCTTCGGCATCGAGAATCATGGAATTGCTTGATATGCATACAGAAATTCAAGACCTGCCCGATGCGCGCACTCTGACCGGAATTAGTGACGCGATTGAATTTCGCGATGTCAGTTTCGATTACGCGGACCCTAGCGGGAAAACAAGGGTTTTGAAGGATATCAACCTGAAGGTCGGGCAAAACCAGGTGATCGCCATTGTGGGCAGCAGCGGGGCAGGTAAGACCACGCTGGTGGGGCTGATCCCCCGCTTTTACGATCCCACTTCCGGTTCCGTAATGATCGACGGCATAGATATCCGGGAATACTCTCAAAGCAGTCTGCGGCAACAGATAGCAATCGTGACGCAGGAAACCTTCCTTTTTAACGATACCGTGCGAAACAATATTGCATACGGAGATATCCGTGCTTCGGAAGAGAGGATTATGGAAGCGGCCCGCGCGGCCCTGGCGGACGGATTTATAAAGGCTTTTCCCGGGAAATACGACACTCTTATAGGGGAAAGGGGCCAGAGGCTTTCCGGAGGAGAAAGACAGCGGATTTCCATCGCGCGGGCCATTTTGAAAGACGCTCCGATTCTGATACTCGACGAAGCAACGTCGGCGCTGGATTCGGAATCGGAAAAACTCGTGCAGCAGGCTCTTGCAAATCTGATGACGAATAGGACCACTTTTGTGATCGCCCACCGCTTGTCCACCATCCGAAGCGCGGATACGATTGTGGTTCTGGACGGCGGCAGAATCGTGGAATGCGGGAATCATGAAGCTTTACTGGAAAAACACGGAGTTTATCGCAGGTTTTACCGTCTTCAAAACACGGAATATTTCTCAAGTCCTGAGGCATTGAAAGACGAGCGCTGTTGAAACGGCAGAGCATTTTCCGAAATAAAAAGCATTTTAATGCCCCATGGCATTCACCCGGATTATTCATAAAGCTTCTCAGGCGGCGGGGCCAAGCATATTTGCGCCGAATCGCTGCAAGTCCCGGTGAATAATCGGATTTCAGTAATTCAAAAGGGAGCTTATTGCAAAAATCAGCCTTGGCATGCTGGGGGGGCTTTAAAATGGCCGCACATGCCGGAAGCAAAAGGCGCCGCCGGATCTGACCGCCGCATGAGCCGCAATATTTATGCGGATACACAAGACTGATGCCCGGAAAAGAAAGGACAGGATGCCATGCCATCATCCGACAAGCATCATCCCGAAAGAAACGAAGCCGTGTTTACGGGGGAGAGATTCATCCCTCATCAAACGGACCCGCTGCTGGCTTTAGAGCATTATCACCGGTATTGCTTTGCCTCCCGGTTTGTAACCGGCAAAAGAGTGCTGGATATCGCCTGCGGGGAAGGATACGGAAGCGCCTTTTTATCGCAACGGGCCGGAGAGGTCGTCGGAATTGATAGCGATATCGATACCATCAACCGCGCGCGCGATAAATATTCTTCGATTCGCAATCTGATTTTCGCCAACGGCCGCTGCCAAGATGTTTGGTCAGGACAAGGCAGCTTCGACGCAATTATTAGTTTTGAAACTCTCGAACATCTCGATGAGAACGACCAACAGATATTTCTGAGTTCGGTGCGGCAAAGCCTCAATTCGAACGGGCTGTTTATTGTTTCCTCTCCCGACAGGGACGAATACGCGAGCGCCTTTGAGCAAAAAAACCGATTTCACAGATATGAGCGGACCTTTTCGGAACTGGACGCATTTCTGCGGGGCTATTTCAAAAACGTCTATCTGTTGGCGCAGCGAGTCCTTTCGTTCTCGGCCATTTGGCAATTGAAAGGTTGGCGGGAGGCGCAATTTCAATATTACGCGAGAAAAGAATTGTTCGAGGAGATTCCGCCCGACGAATCCTTCTCTCCGCCGTTGTACGTCATCGCGATTTGCACTAACGAGCCAGTGGCAGAAGATATCCTCGGCAAAAGCAACTCATTCTATTTTGAGAGATCGGCCACAGACCAGACGAATGAATGGCTTCGTTGGGTCACCCGACAGAATGCCGAAGCGCAGCGGAAGCGCCAAATCATAGCAGATCTCCAACTGCAATTGGAAAAGCGAACTAGGTGGGCTGTCGATCTTGAAAGAGAAATCAAGGAGCGGGACGAGAGGATTGAAGCAGTGGAAAAGGAGTTCGAAGAGCGAACTAAATGGGTGCGCAATATGGAAATGGAAATCGATAAGCGCGATAAATCGATTCTCAAGCTGAAGCAGGAATTTGAGGAACGCACGCGCTGGGCTCTGTCGTTGGAATCGGAGGTGGCCAAGGAGCGCGCTTATTCCAAAAAACTGGCGCACGCGATGACATCTTCTTTTCTTTACCGGGCGCTGGCAAAAGCGAGGATCCTTCCCCGAATATATGAATTATAGAAACGGCTTTTGCGACGATAGGGAATTTTCAAGGGAATACGAGAAGCGCTTCCGGCCATTTGCGGGCCGATTGTGCGCCATGCGGATTCACAGGGCATGCAATAATCTATGAGGTCAATTCGTGCGGATGGGCCGATTGCCAATAGGTTGGCGTGCTGTGGAATGAGCGAACATTCGGCTTGCGCTTTGAACC
>CAZDMR010000040.1:0-30540 GCA_964506795.1 uncultured Acidobacteriota bacterium
GACGATTATCTACGCTACACCATTTCAATGAATGCTCTCGGCAATCCGGCTTCGCTTGGTTTCCACTGGACAATGACTTGCGGCAACGATGTCATTGAGGGCGGAACACAGCACACACCGGAACCGTCAACCGTTCTTCTATTGGGGGCAGGCCTGTTTGGGATAGGCGTTTTCGCCAGAAGGAAAATCAGCAGATAAATTTAATACAAATTTATTATCGTCAGAGCGCCTGCGAAAACTTTCTTTTTGCAGGCGCTTTTTATTTTACGAAGATGGATATGAATTATGCCTTCCAGACCTGGCCGGTACGAGTTTTAGTGCCGGCCATCGCGTTGCGGGTATCCACGATGCAGTCTGCCCATTCCGCCAGCTCACGGTAATCTACCGATTCATGCTGGGTGGAAATAAGCACGACATCGAAGCCGCTCACGACTTCGCGCGTCCACGGCACAGACTTTGTGCCGGCCCAGTGCCCGTATTCGCGGGACGGCCGAATCACAGGGATGTAAGGATCGTAGTAACTCAATTCCGCGCCCTTCTTTTTCAGCAGATCCAGCAGCACATAGCTGGGAGATTCCCGGTCATCATCCACATTCGCCTTGTACGCAATACCCAGAATGAGTACCTTCGAGCCGTTCAAAGATTTGCGCGCGGCATTCAATGCCTCCGCGACTTTATCGACGACGTACTGCGGCATGGAAGTGTTGATCTCGCCCGCAAGCTCTATAAAGCGCGTGTGCTGCCCGTACTCCCGCGCCTTCCATGTCAAATAGAAAGGGTCGATGGGAATGCAATGGCCGCCCAGGCCGGGACCGGGGTAAAACGGCATGTATCCAAAGGGCTTTGTCTTTGCGGAATTGATTACTTCCCAGACATCAATGCCCATTGCTTCATAAACAACTTTTAACTCATTAACCAGCGCGATGTTGATGGCGCGGAAGGTGTTTTCCAGCAGTTTTGTGGCTTCCGCAGTCCGGCACGATGAAACCGGGACAACCGTTTTGATGGCCTTTGAGTAAAGATTAACCGCTTTTTTGAGGCATTCCGGCGTGTAGCCCCCCACAACCTTTGGGATCAGCGCGACTTTGCTGTCCGGATTGCCCGGATCCTCCCTTTCGGGCGAAAAGGCAAGATAAAAGTCCTTGCCCGCTTTCATTCCTGAGCCAGCCTCAAGTACAGCCCGCAAATCCTCGTCTGTTGTGCCGGGATAAGTGGTGGACTCAAGGACCACAAGGCATCCTTTGGCCATGTGAGGAGCAAAGGATTTTGCGGTTTCGACAATATAGCTGATATCAGGCTCTCGGTTTTTATTCAGCGGCGTCGGCACGCAGATAATAATAGCTTCCGCTTCCTTGACTCGCGGAAATTCCAGCGACGCTTCGAAATTGCCGCTTTTCAGGACTTCGGCGATTTCTGAAGCCTCGATGTGTTTTATATAGCTTTCGCCGGCATTAAGGGAATCCACCTTCTTTTTGTCTACGTCCAAGCCTAAAACATCGACTCCGTTGCGCGCGAATTGCAGAGAAAGGGGCAATCCTACATAACCAAGACCGATAACGGCTATTTTCATGTGAGCATCCTTTCAGATTAAAACCTAGTTTAGCATAGACCATATCGGCAAAAGATCCGTGTAATCCAAGTTTTTAAAAGGGTTGCTGTAGGAGGTGGTTGGCGGAAGGAGGAGTCGCTTTGAAAAGGAAGCGAATAAAGGACGAGCCGCCCGGGGGAGCGGCTCGTTTTTTCATCGAGGTGCAGTTCCAACAATCAATCGGGAGTTTTCCTCACAATAAGTTTTTTCGGCGAAATTAGCATGCAGCCGGCAATATCCCGATTCCCAGTAAAAACAAGCGAAGACGGTTAAGCAGCGCCTTCTCTTGCTGCCTTTTTCTTAGCAATTTCCATGCCCCGGAAGCGGAGGCGGAATGCGGTTAATTCATAAATGATTGAGAATAAGCAATATCTATGAAATCAACCTGCGGATTCACATTTCACGTTTACTTCATGACTTGTCTAAATATGTAAGGCTGTTCGACATTCAGCGATTGAACACCCGCGTTACGCGCGCCATTTTATGCATAAATTCATTTTGTTCAGACAATTAGGGAAATATTTTCAAAAATGCGGCAGTTGTAAAGAAGATTTACAGAAAAGACTCGTTATGAATATTTGTCTAGAATTTAATTTCCATTGCGCCAATAGCTTAAGTAAACTGTTTTTCCGCCCGAAAAGAGATACGGCATCCGGAGAGAATATGCGGATATTACACGTCATTGGCGCGCGGCCGAATTTCATGAAGGTGGCGCCGGTGCATGCGGCGCTGGCTTCGCGCGCCGGCATTGATCAGAACCTTGTTCATACAGGCCAGCATTATGATGATTTCATGTCGGACATCTTCTTCCGGCAGCTCGGCATCCCTGAACCCGACCACAACCTGAACGTGGGGTCGGCCGGCCATGCACGGCAAACCGCCGATATTATGGTCAGGCTGGAACCTGTCATCCTGGACACTAAGCCGGACCTTGTGCTTGTTTACGGCGACGTCAACTCTACCGTTGCCGCGGCTCTCGTGTGTTCCAAACTGCTGGTGCCGCTCGGACATGTGGAAGCGGGACTGCGGTCTTTCGATCGGACGATGCCCGAAGAGATCAACCGCATGCTCACCGACCGGGTTGCTGATTATCTCTTCACGCCTTCAAGCGACGGCGACGAAAATCTGATCCGCGAAGGGGTTGCAAAAGAGAAAATTCACCTCGTCGGGAATGTTATGATCGACACGCTTATTCACTTGCTGCCGCACGCCGCTCCTATTCAATATGCCGAAAAAAGCTACGCCCTGGTTACGCTCCACCGCCCGTCCAACGTCGACGACCCTGCCGAGCTTGAAAAGATAATTGAAGCTCTGGGCCAAATCGGAGGGGAAATCGACGTAGTGTTTCCTGTTCACCCGCGCACGCGCCGGATGATGCGCGAATTGGCAAGAATTAAATCGGCGCCGAACCTGAAACTCATTGATCCCGTCGGTTATCTTGAATTTCTCGGATTGCAGCGCAAAGCTGCTCTTGTTATTACGGATTCAGGCGGCATTCAGGAAGAAAGCACTTTCCTTGGAGTCCCTTGCCTGACGGTAAGAGAGAACACCGAACGGCCGGTTACCGTGAGCATCGGGAGCAATATTCTCGTAGGCCGCAACATGAATTTGCTGAAAGCAGAAGCGCGGAAGATACTTGCGGGCAACGCCAAAAAAGGAAGCATTCCCCCTTTATGGGACGGTAAAGCGGGAGAAAGAATCGCGGATGTCATAACGGGCGCCTAGCAGCCCGTGGTAAAACTACAAAAGGCCGCTAGCACTCGCGCACCGTCTTCAAGATATCCAGTGTATCGGCTATCGCCAGTCTCCAGCGAAAATCGCTTTCGCATTGCTCCAACAGATCCCATAGCATTGACCATCCGCGATTCAGCGCATTCCAGAAAGCTTCTTTTTGGTACCCGTGGCTGGAATCAAGCAGCAGCATCTGCATGCCTATGGAAATCTGATAAAACGCGTCGAATCCCCAGCTGTCCGCTTCCATGCATAATCGTCCCAGCTGCTCGGAGGCTTTTTTTGAGTATTCGGAGCATTCCGGATACATCTTCAGGAGAGACAGATTTTTCCTGATATCGTTGATCGCCGTCCGGCAGGTTTCAATATATTCGTAAAGCGCTCTCAGCTTCAGTTGGGATTCAACCGACAGAGGGGCAACTGAAGGGGCAAATGCAAAGCGGCCGTCTTCGTGTCTCCCACCAAATACCAGTTCAGGCCTGATTGGTGTTTGCATGGCGCAATCGGCAAAATCTCAAAATGTTGTATATATGCGAACCTTATACGCTATATTTGGTATGTTGTACAGTTTTTTTTGAAATTTTATTGGATTGCGGCTATTAGAGGGCTAATCCTCTGTAGACAAAGAAGAAGATGGCAAAAATGAGGAGAAGAACCGGAACGAAAATGGGCACCATCCTGCGGAACCATCCGGGAGGAAAGTTTAAAACCAGATTCTCTTTCCCTTGCAGATTGCGCACGGCCTTGCGGACAAATTTCGGTGATATTACAGGAGAGCGCTCCATATAGCCGGCCAGCAGAGCCCGGTCGCATATCAGGTTTATCAAACGCGGATACCCTTTTGAGCAATGCCAGATTGCTTTGAAAGCGCTGTTCTTGATGCGCAATCGGGGA
The DNA here is from genome assembly GCA_964506795.1 of uncultured Acidobacteriota bacterium. Taxonomy (GTDB): domain Bacteria; phylum Acidobacteriota; class UBA6911; order UBA6911; family UBA6911; genus UBA6911. The sequence goes on from CAZDMR010000040.1 coordinate 4,214, forward strand.
GCGCCGCCGGCAACGGCGATCCGGTGGCGTATGTAACGCTCGGTATCGTCCCTCGACAGGGCCTTGGTTTCAAAGCGAACCGAAATTCTCTGGTTCAATTGCCGCAGCGACGGCAGCCTGAGCTTTTTGTCAAGCTCCAGCTGTCCGACAAAGATAATCTGAATCAGCTTCTTCTTGGCCGTCTCGAGGTTGGAAAGCAAGCGCATCTGTTCGAGAAGATTCATCGATATATTCTGGGCTTCGTCCACGATAAGAACCGTAAAGACGTCTTCCTGCGCCTTTGCCGCCAGAAAAATATTAAGCCGGTCCAGCAGCTGTTTTTTGTTCATTCCCTGCATCCAGTCGGTGTTGAATATTTCTTTCGGACTCACGCTGCCGCCGCGTTCCGATGGATCCGGGAATTGCTCGGGGCGCACGCCGAAATCCTGAAGTATGGCCCGCAAGATATCCGTTTCCGAAAGCATGGGATTTTGTATCAGAGCAGTGCAGATGTTCCTTCGCGCCAGCCTATCGAGAAGAGCCCAACACATCGTGGTCTTGCCGGTTCCGATGTCCCCCACAATCACGGCGAAGCCTTCCCTGCGTTCAATTCCGTACAGGATGTGATCGAGCGCTTCTTTGGTCCGCTTGTTTAGGAATAAAAAAGAGGGATCCGGCGTCAGATTGAATGCCGCTTCCTTTAAACCATAGAATTTTTCATACATAGGACACTCTTATCGGCATTCTGAAGCAATAACGATACTTTGCGCAAGCTTGCGCATTCAAAAGCTCAAATATGATAATATCCCCAAAATGATGATTTTGGGATGTATTCTAATCTTTCCGGGCGGGACCGCGCTGTTTTTTCAAGTGGCGGAAAATACGCTTTCGATCATCCGCGATTCCAGAATCCAGTCTGCACGAATGGAACCCATGAATGGCAGAAGCTCTCTTTCCCGATCAAACAATTTTCTGATTAGAATCATTAGCGATGATAGCATTACACTGTAAAATTTCGAATGGCAAATCGAATCTTTCTTCCCACAATGGCTGACAAGTGCAGCTCCGCGGGAGGATCGGGATTGAGATTGAAGTATGAGAGGCTGAGGGAGCAGAGGGAAAGGCAAGATAATCGTCCGGCGGATTTCGCCCGCTGGATGTGGATACAAGAACGGAACTTTCGAGATTAATATTATGAAACGCGCCTACCGAATTCTAATCGCCCTGATCGTTGTCATTCTTCTTGCAGTCTCCATTGCAGCCTACCTGGGGAATCGGACGCCGGATTCCCTGCAGTCTCCGTTGGCCAAGGCAGCCCGCCAAGACATCCGGGTCGCGGTCAGCACCAATGGAATTATCGAGCCTGTCGAGCGAAGCGATATTTATGCTCCCATCAACGGTTTTGTATCCCGGATTGAAAAACCGGAGGGATCTGAAATCGCCCGGGGAGAACTCCTTATTAAACTCGAGTCAAAGGAATTGCGGACGGCGCTCGCGGAAGCCAAGGCTGCCTTGTTGGGACAAAAACGCCAGGCTCGGATGGTCCTTACCGGGCCCCCAAAGGAAGAGCTTTCGGAACTGCAGGCTTCCATTGCCGAACATGAAATGAAGCTGGAGCAGCATAACAAGGAACTGTCGGTCGAAGGATCCCTGTATGCGAAGGGCGCCGTATCCAAATCGGCGCTGGACAGCCTGCGGAAGGAACGAGACCTCGTCCAACTGCGCATTGAATCCCTCAAACAGAGGATGCGGGATTTGCAGCAGCGTTATTCTGCGGAAGAAAAAGAGTGGGAACAGGCCAAGCTTTCTGAATTGAACAAACAGGTGGAGCTGCTGCAAGAGCAGCTTAAAGCCGAATCCGTCGTCGCGCCCATAAGCGGATTGATATATTCGCTTTCGATCGAGCCCGGAGCTTACGTTTCGCAGGGCCGACTGCTCGCTCAAATCTATCAACCGGGCCATGTCAGGGTCCGCGCTTACGTCGACGAACCGGACCTTGGAAGGATTGCCAAGGGACAGCCTGCGGCGATCGAATGGGACGGCCTTCCCAACCGGCAATGGACCGGAAAGGTTGAAAGACCAGCGGAACAGGTTGTGGAGCTCAATAACCGTTCCGTCGGCTATATCCTGTGCTCCATCGACGGAGAACCTGAAGAACTGATCCCGAACCTCAACGTCAGAGTGGAGATCACAACCAACCTGAAAGCCAACGCCCTCGTAGTACCGCGAAGCGCCGTTTTCACCGAAGGCGCAGGTTTTGCCGTTCTGCTCTCGGAGGGCGGCCGCATCGTAACAAGGCCGGTAGTCACCGGCCTTTTCACGGCCGAGAAAATCGAAATACTCGAGGGAATCCGCGAGGGCGATTCCGTGCTTTTATATCCCGCCGAAGCCAAAACGGCAATGTAGGGTTTTTGCACTGAGGCCGCAAGGCCGGCGCCAATATGAAGACAACGATCCCCGTTATAGAAATTCTCAAGACCGCCCATCAAGCCTTGCTGCGCAACTGGGGCCGCGCGGTATTGACTTCTTTGAGCATGGTTGTGGGAACGGCTTCGCTCGTTCTGGTGGTCGTCGCGGGAATCAGCGGCAGGGCCTATACCCTTGAAATGATCAGCGGCGTGGGGACCAACATGATATCCCTCTCCCATGAATCCATAGACTCGGTCGGGGGCAAAATAACGCAGGCAGACAGGATGAACATGGAGGATCTCAAGGCCATTCAGAGCGAAATACCCGGCGTTGAGCGCACGGCGCCGCTGGCCACGGCCCATCCCACGATCACGCTGGACGGCACAGCGCGGGGAATTTCCATGATCGGCACGACCCCGGATTACCAGTACATCCGCAACATCGAAGTGGTGAGCGGAAGATTTATCGATGAAAACGATTTGAAGTTCCGCAATAAGGTTTGCCTGGTGACGGTTCCCCTCATCAACAAGCTGGAACGCGACCTTTTTTACAGAGGGTACGTGGATTTTTACGGCGTTCGGTTTAAAGTGATCGGAGTCTTCCGCGAACGGGTCAATACTTTCGGCAACACCGAAGTTGCGGACTACAGCGCCATAGTTCCCTTTCCTATCATGCGCTATTTCAAACCGGACGATACGCTGGACATGATATACGCATCCGCCGAGAACATGCGGGTGGTTCCGCGGGTTACCGAAGAAATCAGGAAGCTTTTGGTGAGCCGCCATCGGAATCAGTCGTTTTACAGAATAGATAACCTCGCGGGGATTCTGAAGACCGCGGATAAAATCAGCCAGGGACTTACGCTGGTGCTTTTGGTCATTGCGGGCATCTCCCTGATCGCCAGCGGAATCAGCATTATGAATGTCATGCTGATAACGGTGACGGAGAGAACCAGGGAGATCGGAATCAAAAAATCGATAGGCGCCTACCGCAAGGTGCTGTTGGCGGAGTTCCTTATAGAAGCTTTGATACTCAGCGGAGGAGGCGGGCTGGTTGGAATTCTGCTGGGCGTTGCCGTCCCCTATTCCGTTCGCTTTTTCACCACCGCAATACAAATCAAGATACCGCTGGCGGCCGTCGCCCTGGGATTCGGCGTCACCCTGCTTGTGGGATTGACCTTCGGAATGGTGCCGGCGCTTAAAGCTTCCCGCATGAATCCGGTGGAAGCGTTGAGATACGAGTAAATCCTTGCAGCGCCCGGACAGGCTCCCGGGATTTGGTTTTTTGCTTGTAACTTGCGGCCCGGAGCCTGAAACTTACAGCTTATGCAGAAAAAGAAACGGTGGTATTTTTTCGCCCTTTATGCGGCGATCGTCGGGGCCTTCTGCGGCCTTGAAATCGACACCTTTGTGGAAGACCTGCCGTTTTTTGAGATCAGCACGTTTGTTCTGCTTCTCAATGTCCTTTCGGTCCTGCTCATTCCGCCTCTTGTGTACGCGCTCTTTAACTCCATCCGGCCGCTCCGCAACCATCGCGCCGCAACGATCGGCATGCTTCTTGTGAACTCCGTTTACATTCACTTCGTGGTTCTTCTTCTGCTGTACAAGGCAGCGAGGGATATTGACTTCGACTTTTACTTTTTCTGGTACAACACATCGGACGCCCTGCCGGTGCTCTGGAAAATCTATGCGCCCTGGCTGATCGGGATCCTATTAACCGTCGCGGCGTTCGCTTATTTTCAAGCGCCGGCCTTTTCTCCGCTGAAATCGGTTTTCATCAATGCGCCGAGGAAAGCGGGCATTGCTCTCGCCGCGCTTGTCGGCTGCAGCATTCTCAGCCAATTCGCCACGATTGATGCCATCCGTGGTTCCACAGCGGGCTTTGTGTACGCAAATTTTCTCAGCGACCGGCAGCTCAGGACCGACTACCGCGAGCTTTACCGGAATCACATCGCGGATCTGCGAAAGAGCGCTCCCACCGTTAAAACAACGCCGGCGCTAATTGATGGAAGCGTCTTTTTTGTCAAGCTGGAAAGCCTCAACGGCCTTCTGGCGGGACCCAGGGTTACGCCCCATTTGATGCGCGCCTCCGGAGACGGCGTTCTTTTCAATAAATCCTATGCCAATTCCATCCAAAGCATCCGGGGCTACGAATGCATTCTGTGCGGCGTGCCTCCCAATTTGGCCGGCGCCCTTGTGGACGAATACAGTGCGCGTGAATTGAAGGAGCTCTGCTGCCTGCCGAAATTGTTCCGCCAGCGGGGCTACCGCACGCTTTACTTCTTCGGCGGCAGCCGGAATCCCAGGATCAAGCGCTTTGCCGAGTCCATAGGTTTCGAGAGAGTTGTGGCCGACGAGATCGCGAAGCCCGGCGACATCAAGTTCGACTGGGGCTACCGCGAAGACATTTTTTATACCCGCGTTCACGAATACATCCAGGCCAATTGCGCAAATGAAAAGCTCTTTGTATTTATAGATACGGGAGCCACCAATCACACTCCCTTCGAGGTTTTGGACGATTCTCTCCGCGACAGAGTTCCCTTCCCGCGGCCGGACAAATTCGAACAGCGCATTTCGAATACAACCTTTGTCCAGGATGCCTATTTCGGCCGCTTCTACGACATTTTCAAGAAATACTACGCGGAGCAAAGCACGCTGGTGGCCGCCAGCGACCATTCATGGCCGATCCCGATCCACAAAAACAATATTTATAATGAACGGGGCGCTTTTGAGGAAAACTTCCTGATTTCCATGCTGTTTGTCCCCCCCGGTTCAAAAAAACACCTTTTCGCGGCCGGCCGCGTCGTGGAACAACGCTTCAGTCAAATGGATATTTTTCCGACATTTCTTGAGCTGATCGGGATGCAGCAGGAGCGTCTTCGGGGTGAATCCTTCGCGCCATGGCTTCTGAGAACCGGAGTCGCCCAAAGGAAAGGTCCCAAGAGAAGCAAGATATCCATTCAGCCTTACGGAGGGGGATATATCTCCGCGGTACGATACCCGGAAAAATATCTTTTCGACACCCTGGGAAAGGACGTAAAGGTATTCAATCTGGAAAAGGATCCCCTTGAGAGATTTCCCTCCGTCCGCGATGCAGGAAAGTACACGTTTCTCATCCGCGATTTTTTCCTGAAGCCGGAGGGGACCGCCGGCAATAATGCCGGGCTCAGGTTGGAATAGGATATAAATAGAAGCGAAACGGAGTTTATTAAAATTCTCATGAAATATGTCATTTTTCTGGGCGACGGGATGGCCGATTACGGCGTCCCTGAGTTGGGGGGAAAAACTCCCTTAATGGCGGCAAAAAAGCCCGCGATGGATTGGATAGCGCGGGAAGGGCGCACCGGTCTTTTCCGAACAATCGAACCCGACATGATGACCGGATCGGCTATCGCCAACCTGTCCGTGCTCGGCTATAACCCTAAAGAGCTCTTTCACGGCACTGAAGGGCGCGGAGTTCTGGAAGCCGCAAGCCTGGGAATCGATCTTGGAACAAACGACCTGGCCATGCGGGTGAATTTGATCTGCATCGAAGACGAAAGGATCCGGAGCCACTCGGCCGGACATATTTCCAACGAGGAAGCGCACGCGCTGATCCAGGCCGCGCAATCCCGCTTCAGCGGCTGGAATCTGCGGTTCTATCCCGGACTTAGCTACCGGCATGTGTTGGTTGTTCCGGATGGAGAATTCCGGCTTGAGTGCTTTCCTCCTCACGATCATGTGGGGACTCCCTGGCGGGAGCTTGCAATCAGGCCGATGACGCCCGAAGGCAAGGAGACGGCCGATCTTTTAAATCGCATGGTCGAAGAATCCCAATCGTTTCTCGGCAGCCATCCCGTAAACCAAAAGCGTATGCGGGACGGAAAGCAGCCCGCAAATTCGCTCTGGCCGTGGGCGCCGGGGAAGAAGCCGCTGATGAAAACTCTTCATGAGAGGTTTGGAATCAGCGGCGCCGCCATTACAGCCGTGGACCTGATTAAAGGCATAGCCATCTACGCGGGAATGAAGCCGATCGATGTTCCCGGAGCCACCGGATTGTTCGACACTAATTTCGAGGGGAAGGCGGATGCCGCGCTCAAGGCTCTTGAGGACGTCGACTTTGTCTATATTCACGTGGAAGCCGCCGATGAAGCCGGCCACGAGCGGAACCTCGCGCTAAAGATCCGCTGCATCGAAGACCTGGACCGGCGGTTGATCCAGCGCGTCCTGGACGGCTTGCGTCGGAAGGGATGGGAAACCACGGTGGCGGTTCTGCCGGACCATCCGACTCCCATAGTCAGCGGGATTCACGTGCGCGATCCGGTTCCGGTCGCAATCCGATTCCCGAACCTTCCGGGCGACGCCGTTGATCGCTTTGACGAAGAGAGCGTGAAAAAAGGATCCCTGGGATTGCTGGAGGGACCGCAATTCATTAAGACTTTTTTGAAGGCATAAGGCGCTGACGCATAAACGGCGCCGGCTTTCCGCGCCGGCGCCGCCGATGCATTCGCACCGATTATCCCTTGTGTTTGTTTCCCCCCGCCGGCTGCTCGACTTCGCCTAGGAGGATGCGCGCGTCGACTACGCGCGCGCCCCCTCCCTCCGAAAGCACGATCAGCGGATTGATGTCCATTTCTTCAATTTCCGGGAAATCGGTAACCAACTGCGAGAGCCGCATTAAAGATTGCGCAATCGCCTCCAGATCCGAAGGCGTTTCTCCGCGAAATCCCTTCAGGAGCCGGAAGCCCTTGATTCCCTCAATCATATACTTTGCGCCGAGCTCCCGAATGGGAGCAATCCGGAAGATAACATCCTTGAAAACTTCCACGTAAATTCCGCCCAGGCCGAACATCAAAAGCGGGCCGAAGTGCGGATCGCGCTTCATCCCCAGGATTGTTTCCTTTCCGTTGCCGACCATCTCCTGGATAAAAACGCCCCAGATAGCCGCATCTTTCATGCGGGCCTTTATATGCGAGATTAATTCATTGTAAGCAATTTTGACATCCGCCTGGGAGTTCAGATTCAAGCGGACCCCGCCCACATCCACCTTGTGCACAATGTCGGGAGAGACGATTTTCATGACGACGGGGTATCCTATCTTATCCGCTGCTCGCACCGCCCCGCTTTCGTCCTGCACAAGTTCGGCCCGGCATAGGGGAAGGCCGTAAGCTCCGAGAACCGAATAGGCTTCAGGTTCCGGAAGGAATTTCCGGCCTTCGCGCTTCGCCTTGGCAAAAATTTCCCGCACTTTGTCCGGCTGCACATCATCATATCGCTTGAATTCCGTGCGCGGACGTTTCCTCCATCGAAAATAACGCGCCATCGCGCCCAGAGACCGCGCCGCGTCCTCCGGAAAACGGTAAAAGGGGATCCCGGCTTCCTCCAGGATCTTCAGTGATTCTTCGATATTGCCGGTGGCCATGAACACCGCAAATACGGGCTTATTCGCAAATTTCACCTGCTGGGCGAGAACGGCGGCTGTCGCTTTCAGATTCGTCGTCATCTGCGGGACAAGAATGACGATAATTCCGTCGATATTTTCATCCGCTATCACTGCCTGCAGCGCCAGTTGGTAGCGCGATTCTCCGGCATCTCCGATCAGATCGATCGGGTTGTTCAAACTCACGGTCGGAGGCAGATTAGATTTCAAAATAGACTTTGACCGCTCGGTTAAGCTGGCCAGTTCCAAACCGTGGCGCACCGAGGTATCGGTGGCCATGATGCCGGGGCCGCCGGCGTTGGTGACGATGGCGACGCGGCTCCCGCGCGGCAACGGCTGATTGGCGAAAGCAATCCCGAAGCGGAAAAGCTCCTCAAGCGTTTCCACACGGAGCACGCCGCATTGAGCGAAAAGAGAATCGTAGACTTCATCGGACCCGGAAAGCGCGCCTGTGTGCGAAGCGGCGGCCTTGGCGCCTTCCATGGTGCGGCCGGATTTCACGGCCAGGATCGGTTTTTTCTCCGAAATCCGGCGGGCCAGCTCGACGAATTCTTTCGGATTCTCGAGGTCTTCCACATACAGCAGGATCACCTCGCTTTGCTCATCGTCGCCCAAGGCTTCCAGCACGTGGTTTTCATGAATGTCGGCCTTGTTCCCTATCGATATGAACTTAGAAAATCCTATCTTTTCCGCGGCCGCATATTCCAGAGCCGCGACGCCGATGGCGCCGCTTTGCGAAATGAAGGCGATCTTTCCCGTCAACGGGTAATTGCGGGAAAACGTCGCGTTGAGCGAAACTTTGGGATCCGTGTTGATGGCTCCGAAACAATTGGGGCCAACCACTGCCATCCCATAATTGCGGGCAATTTCCTGCAGGCGGCGCTCCAGCTCGATGCCTTCTCCGCCTATCTCCTTGAAACCGGCGCTGATGACAATGGCGCCCTTGCATCCTTTGCGGCCTACGTCTATCAAAACCTGGGGAACTGCGCCGGCAGGCACAAGTACAACGGCCAGGTCCACTTCGTCCGGGACATCCAGAACCGACGGATAGGCGCGAACTCCGAGAACGCTTTTTGACTGGGTGTTGACCGGATAGACACAGCCGCCGTATCCGGCGAATAAAAGATTGGCAAATACGGCACGGCCGAGACTCTGGGATTTCGCCGAAGCGCCGATGACTGCCACCGAACGGGGAGAAAAAATTGTTTTTAGCTGTTCTGCTTTTGTCACGTTAACGTTTCCTTATAAGTATTTGAGAAAATTCTGTATTCATGCAAAATAGCGGAGCGCCGCCGGTCCCTCACACCGCATATTAAACCGGCATCTCACATAGGAATCGGACTCTTCCGGCCTCCGGAAGGGGAAATCCCTTTATGAGGAATCGACCCATCCTCGGGCGACACGATACGGTAAAGCAGAGGAGATCGAAGAAAAAGACCTCAGGGCTGGACGGCTTATCCTGCGGATCTGAAAATCTATACAGTGTATCTGACTTCTGCTTCTTTCCCGACATCCATAAAACTATACCACACCCTCGGACTTTAAGCTTTCAATGCGGGCATCGTCGTATTCAAGAACCTCTCGGAGGATTTCTTCAGTGTGCTGGCCCAAAGAAGGCGGAGGCAGGCGAACCGCAGCCTCGGCGTCCGAATACTTGACCGGTACGCCCGCCAGCTTAATTTTTCCCGCCTTTGGGTGATCCACTTCAACCAGCATTTTCCGGTAAAGGACCTGAGGATCCTTGAAAACCTCGTCCATCTCATTGATGGGGGCGCAGGGAATAGACTCGCTGTTCAACAACTGCACCCATTCGTCGCGGGCCCGCGTTTTTAATATCGGGGCAATGATTCCGATGCATTCGGCGCGATTTTTAACGCGCAGCGGATTTGTCTTAAAGCGCGGATCCTCAGCCAGCTCCGGCCGCCCCAAAATTCTACAGAAGCGGGTCCAGAGCGCATCATTGCCCACCCCTATAATGACGTATTTGTCCTTGGTTTCAAATCCCTGATAAGGAACGATGGTTTCATGGGCGGTTCCCCATCTTTGGGGGACTTTTCCCGATATAAGGTAGGAACTGGCCATGTTGGCCAGCGCCGAAACCTGCGTTTCCAGCAGCGAAAGGTCGATGCGCTGTCCTTGTCCCGTCCTTTCGCGGTTGTACAAAGCGGCGCAAATAGCCGCCTGAGCCGCAAGGCCGGTGGCCACATCGGTGATGGCGACGCCGACTTTCACCGGAGGCCTGTCCTGTTCGCCCGTGATGCCAATGAGGCCGCCTAGAGCCGACACAACCAGATCATATCCGGCACGGTTGCGGTACGGGCCGTCGGGACCGAATCCGGTAATGGAACAAAAAATGATGGCCGGATTGACGGCGCGGAGGTCTTCGTAGCCGATTCCCAGGTCCTCGACTGTGCCCGGCGTGAAATTTTCCAGGAAAACATCCGACTTGCGGGCCAGCGCCTTGATGATTTCAATGCCTTCCGGCTTCTTCAGATTTATGGTGATGCTGCGCTTGTTGCGATTGACGCAGAGAAAATAGGCGCTTTCTCCGGGCGCGGCGAACGGCGGCCCCCATTGCCTGGTTTCGTCGCCGAGGCCCGGACGCTCCACCTTCAAGACATCGGCGCCAAGATCGCCCAGCATCATCGAGCAGTAAGGACCGGCTAAAACCCGCGACATATCCAGGACGCGAATCCCCGCAAGCAAACCTTTCATCTCCATAATCCTATGTCTCAAACCTTTTGAAAAACATAATTCAACTGGCCGTTAGGCAGGGCGTTGGCGACCGCCTTCATATCCATGCCTATTCGAATGTCTTCGTCCGCGAGGTCCTTGGCGATTCTTCCGAATACCTTATATTCTCCATAGTCCAGAACAGCTATGCAATACGGGAGATCTCCTTCAAATCCGACGGGACCGTACTGCAGCTTGCTGTAAGTCAAAAGCCTTCCCGTTCCGGAAACCTCGAACCATTCCATGTCGCTCGACAGGCATTGGTAACAATCGGCCCTCGGAGGGAAAAACACAAGGCCGCATTTTTTGCACTTGGTCCCCGTAACTTTTCCCTGTTCCAGATTTGAGATGAAATCATTCGTCTTCGTGATGGCAGTGAAACTCACCGTGCCGAATTTCTTGAATCGATCGTCGACCTCTCTTTTACCCATATCAGGATCTCCCCAGAATGATAACATTTGCGTAAAGACCCACGCCGCCCACATTGTGCACGAGTCCGATTTCCGCATTCCTGACCTGAACATCGCCGCCTTCACCCCTAAGCTGAAGCACGATGGTCCGCACTTGCGATCCCCCCGTGGCGCCGATCGGATGGCCTTTGGACAAAAGCCCTCCGTCCACATTGACCGGGAGGCTGCCTTCGAGGTAGGTCTCCTTGCTCTTGATGAGGTCTTTCCCTTCGCCCGGCTTGGCAAAGCCCAAGCTTTCGTAAGCCATAATTTCAGCTATCGTAAAGCAATCATGCACCTCGGCCACGCTCACATCTTTCGGCGTGATGCCGGCCATGGAATAAGCCTCCTTCGATGCGAACTCCGCGACTTCCAGACCGTCGAACTTGCTCCTTGCCGCCATGTTTACAGGGGCCGATGCCGCTCCCAGGCCCATTATCCATACGGGCTTCCTGCACAGCGCTTTGGCTTTTTCCTCTGAGGCAACGATGAGGCAGGAGCAGCCGTCGGCGTTGGCGCAGCAGTCTCCCACCCGGAGAGGACTCGCGACCGGACCGGACAAGGGACTGTTGGGATCCTTGAACATATCGAGGCTCACGGCTTTCCGGTACACAGCCTTGTCGTTGATTTGACCGTAGGTGGATGCCTTGACCCGCACAAGGGCCAGGTCTTCCAGCGTGGTGCCGTATCTTTCCATATGGCCCTTGGCGAACATGGCGTAATACGCGGGCATCATCGTTCCAAAAGGGCTTTCCCATTGAACGTCCGTGCCGCGGCCCATTCTTTCTTGAGATTCCGCCGAAGAAATTTCCGACATCTTCTGAAATCCTATGACGGCGACGATGTCATGGAGACCCGCCTTTATCATGGAATAGGCCAATTTCACCCCGGTTGTGCTGGACGAACAAAGGCTTTCGACATAAAAAGTCGGCTGCGGTGTGAGGCCGAGATATTCCGCGAAGACTCCGGCCGGAGACCGCTGCTTATCATATTCGGGAGCCGAACAGACGACTGAAGCGTCAATGTCCTTTACGGAAATGCCCGCATCGAGCATGCAATCCCTGAAGCCCTCAAATGCCAGCTCCCTGATGGAGCCGGAGTAGCCGCGGACAAACGCCGTTTGACCGACGCCTATAATTGCTACTTTCCCCATAAATTGCCTCCCCTGTTCCGAAAATTAATTAATTCCGGACGGATTAAAGATAAAAGCTCCGGGCGGGCGCCCGGTAAAGCCTGAACCTAAGATGCTGAATAAGCGTCGGGCATCAGATATATTGCCCGCCGTCCACCTTGATCACTTCGCCCGTGATGTGCCTGGATTTTTCCGAGCACAAAAACGTCACGACCCACGCGACTTCTTCCGGCTGCCCTATTCTGCCCAAAACGATTTCGGCGAGCGCTTTCTGGCGTACGTCTTCCGGGGCCTGCTTGACCATGTCCGTTTCGATCAGACCGGGGGCCACCGCGTTGCAATTGACGTTAAACTTGGCCAGCTCCCGCGCCACCGTCTTGGTAAGCCCGATAATGCCCGCTTTGGCCGCCGCGTAGTTGGCCTGGCCGAATTTGCCGCGCAAGCCGTTGATGGATGTGACATTGACAATTTTGCCGTTCCCCTGCTGCTTGAATAGAGGGGCTACGGCACGAATGTAATTAAAATAACCTTTAAGGTTGATATCCACAGCCTCGTCCCATTGCTGTTCCGTCATTTTCCATATAACGGCATCCCGGTTTACTCCCGCATTGTTGACCAGAATATCCAGCCGGCCGAAATCCTTAACAACTGCCGCCACCATCGCCTGCGCATCGTCGAAACTGGCAACGTCGGCGCGCACGGGCATCCCGCGCCGACCCATGGCGTCGATTTGACTGCAGACCGCGCGCGCTTCCGCATCATGTTTGCGGTAGTTGACTGCCACATCGGCCCCGTTTTTCGCGAGATCGATCGCGCATGCGGTTCCGATTCCGAGGCTGGCCCCCGTTACAATCGCCACTTTTCCTTCAAGTTCCACAGTAATGTCTCCTAGAGCGAAGCCGTTCCCCCTTTTTGAGGGTTGCGACCTCTGCGCTGATTTTTTTAAGTGATCCGTGAAATCGTCTTAATTATAAACGCCTTCAACCGGAAACGTCTCCCTCTTTCATGCCGTGCGTTCCTTTGCCGGGCGCTTTCTAATACTCGGACCTATTCATTCGATAAGGGTGCAGAAGAATGGGACGCGGAGGTAAGCGCCTCGGTTAACACGTAAGCCGCCTGCAAATACGACGTGGGACAAAGCGAAAAGCATTCCTTGCAATTCCAGCATTCCTTGGCTGCTATCTCGGGGACGAAGCATATTTGCCTTTTGGATCCCCTCTCGCAGAATCCAATCGCATCCTTCTTTTTTATCTCTTCGCAGTATCGGACACATAAGCCGCACAGGATGCAGAAAGACGGTTCTTTTTCAAAACGGTTTTTTTCGGCGCCGTATTCTTCGGCCAAATCTTTCAATGGCTCGGAATCCGGCGCATGGGCCAGCATTTCTTCCAGAATAACCTTCCGGGTTCGATCCACCTTTTCCGACCTGGTCCTCACCACCATATTTTGCTCGACCGGATGCACGCATGAGGCGACGAGGCGAGTCCTGCCCCGTATTTCCGCTTCCACCGTGCAAATCCTGCAGGCGCCGTAAGGTTTCAGTTTTTCATGGTAGCAAAGCGTGGGGATGGAGATTCCGGCGCTTTTCGCGGCTTCCAGGATGGTCGTTCCCGGCTTCGCCGTTACCTCTTTTCCGTCAATCTGCAAGACTATTTCGCTCATTCTTCGCTCTCCCCAACCAAGCTTCTTGCTTCTTCAGGGATGGAAGGAGGCACCGGCTCCCCCGATATCCTTCGGACTGCGCCGAAGCGGGGCGGGCATACCTCGAAACAGGTCCCGCAACGGGTGCATTTTTCCTGATCAATTACGTGAATCCGCTTTTTGCCGCCGATAATGGCGTCCGCGGGGCATTTTCTGAGACAGATCATGCAGCCTTTGCACTTTTCCGGATCAACGTAAAAAGAGACCAGCTCCTTGCAGACAAAGGCGGGGCATCTCTTTTCCTTGATGTGCGCCTCGTATTCCTCCCTGAAATAACGTATGGTGCTCAGGACCGGGTTCGGCGCGCTCCCCCCCAGAGCGCACAGCGATGCGTCGCGGGTCGTCTCGGCCAGCGCTTCAAGCAACTCGATATCCCCTTCTTTTCCCTTTCCCTCGCTGATATTGGTCAGGATCTTCAGCATCTGCCGGATCCCTTCGCGGCAAGGGGTGCATTTCCCGCAGGATTCATCGCTCAGGAAATTAAGAAAATATTTTGCGACATCCACCATGCAGGTGTCTTCATCCATGACGATCATGCCTCCGGAGCCCATGATCGCGCCGACTTTCGCCAGTTCATCGAAGTCGACCCTCATATCCAGATATTTTTCCGGGATGCAGCCGCCCGAAGGCCCGCCTGTTTGCACCGCTTTAAATTTCTTGCCCCCGGGAATGCCGCCGCCCACCTTAAAAATGATATCCCTGAGCGTTATCCCCATGGGCACTTCTACAAGGCCGGTGTTATTCACCTTGCCTACCAGTGAGAAGATCTTCGTTCCTTTGCTTCCCTCGGTGCCGACAGACCTGAACGCATCGGCTCCCTTGTTGACAATAAAAGGAACATTGGCCCAGGTCTCCACATTGTTTATGTTCGTCGGCTTGCCCCAGAGCCCTTCCACTGCAGGGTACGGCGGCTTTTGTCTCGGTTCGCCCGCCTTGCCTTCCAGCGATAAAAGGAGCGCTGTTTCCTCGCCGCATACGAAGGCGCCTGCTCCCCGATGCACGTTGATGTCGAAATTAAATCCGGAACCGAGGATATTTTCGCCGACAAAGCCGAGTTCCCGGGCTTGACGGATGGCAATGCCCAGATTCTCCACCGCCAGAGGGTACTCCTGGCGGATGTAAATATAACCTTCGTGAGAACCGATGGCATAGGCGCCGATAATCAAGCCTTCCAGCACGCTATGAGGATTGCCTTCCATCAGCGACCGGTCCATGTACGCTCCGGGGTCTCCCTCGTCGCAATTGACGACCACATATTTCGGCTCGCCCGGAGAATTGCGGGTGGTTTCCCACTTCGCTCCCGCCGGGAAGCCGGCTCCCCCGCGGCCCCTTAAATTCGCTCTTTTCACCTCTTGGATAATCTGCTCCGGCGCCATTTCGAAAAGGGCCTTGGCCAAAGCCTGATAGCCGCCGATGGCCAGGTAGTCTTCGATATTCTGGGGATCGATCATCCTGTTGGGGCCGAAAATAATTCGATTTTGATTCTTATAGAAGGGGATATCGGACTCACGGCTGATCTTTTCGCCCGTATCGGGATCCGTGTAAAGCAAACGGTCTACGATCTTATTTTCTTTCAAGGTTTTGGAGACAATCTCGGGCGCGTCTTCGGATTTTACCTGAAGATAACATAGGTTCTCAGGGTAAATAACCACAATGGGGCCCTTCTCGCAAAAACCGTGGCACCCGGTTCTTCTGAATTCCACCTGGGATTCTAATCCCTGTTTTTCTATTTCCTTTTTGAGGGAATCAACCACCTTTTCGCTGCCCGTTGCCCGGCATGCGGTCCCGGAACAGATCGTAATGGAGCGCTTGTTCGGATCTCTTTTGGAGAGGATGCTTTTTCTGAGTTCTTCCAGTCCGGCGGGAGAATTTATCCGCGGCATGATCTTTCCTTATCCATAATTTTTCAACACCTTCTCTGCCTTGTCCGGCGTCATCTTTCCGTGATATTCGCCGTCGACGACCATCACCGGGCCCAAGGCGCAACAGCCCAGACAGCCGACGGTCTCCAGGCTGAATCTTAAATCCGGAGCCGTTTCGCCGGGTTTGATGCCCGTCAGTTCTTGAACGGAGTCCAGAAGACGCGGCGCGCCGCGGACATGGCATGCGGTCCCGGTGCATACTTGAATTTGATGGCGCCCCTTGGGAATTAAACTGAACGCTTTATAAAAGGTGACAATATGCTGGATCCGCGTCGGGGGCACATTTAATTTTTTGGCGACTTTTTCCAGGGCTTCCCTGGGAAGCCAGCAATTTTCCTTCTGAATCTCGAGCAGCACCTGAATGAGCGAATCGGCGGCGTTGTGATATTTATCTATAATCTGATCGATCCTGTCGTTGTCCATGGCCCCCTCTCCCGATTCCTTTTTTCTCCTTCCGACAGCTCCGGCTTTCTAAACCGGCGCGGCGAAATAGCGCTTCCCGCTTTCATCGAAGCCGGTCAATCCTTGCCTTGACGCGTTTTTAAGGTGCCTTAATATTTCCGACGGGGCTACGCCTAAAGCCTCCGCGATTTCTCCCGCGGAACGGGGTTTTTCGCGCAAAAGCGCCATAATTCGTCCCGTGTCCAATTTATCCGCAACCAGCTCATGGAACAACCTGTCCACTTCCTCGCTGTTAAAAAATCGGCTGTATTCCTCTTCGGTTTTAAAACGGACTCTCAGCTTTTCCCTTTCCACAAGCTTGATATAGGGGATCAAATTTTCAACGGCCTCGAGATTGAACTTCAACTCCTTTGCGTCGATGCCTTCCCCCGTGCCGAGAGGCCCCATCTCCTTCAGCTTTGCGGTGAAGTCCCTCATAATTTCGGCGAAACGAATCCCTTCCGATGCGGACACCCACTCAAGCCTCAACCTTTCGGGGTTCACTCCTATTTGCTTCAGCAATTTCCGGCTCAGGTGCATTGTGCTTAAGGCGTCGTAATTGCCTTCCGTAATATAATGGCACTCGCCGAGCCAGCAGCCTCCCATAAACACTCCGTCCGCTCCGATCGAGAAAGCCCGGAATATGAACGCCGGGTCGATTCTGCCGGAGCACATCAGTCGTATCACTCTCATATTGGCGGGGTACTGATACCGGGACACTCCGGCCAGGTCGGCTCCCGCGTAGCAGCACCAATTGCATAGAAATCCTATAATGCTCGGCTTGAATTCATGTGCGCCAACCATCTTTGGAGCGCTCCTTCGACGGTTCCTTCCGCTTTGTTCACGGGGAGACGCCCGCGAGAGCGGGCAACTCCGCGGGCCTTGGAGCCGCCGCGTCAATTTGGCTAAACACTTCTTCGTCGGTAAAATGCTTCAGATAAATGGCCCCTGTGGGGCATTTTGCGTTACAGAGTCCGTCTCCCTTGCAGAGCACCGCGTTGACGCTGGCCTTCTTTCCGCTGGGCGTATCCTTAAACTCTATAGCACCGTATTTGCAAACCGAGATGCACGCGCCGCACGATATGCACTTTCTTTCATCCACATCGCAGACGGCGCCGGACGCGACGACGGAATCCTGCGAAAGCAAAGCCCCGGCCCGGCCCGCGGCGCCGTAAGCCTGGCTGATCGTCTCCGATATATGCTTGGGATAGTGCGCTGTCCCGCAAAGGAAAATGCCCTCCGCGGCAAAGTCAACCGGCCTTAATTTTACGTGCGCTTCCTGAAAGAAGCCGTCCGGGCTCAGCGGCACCTTAAACAACCGCGCCAGCTGCCGGATCCCGCTCGAGGGAATAACGGCGGCGGCTAGAGCGACGGCATCGGCGTCTATGGCGATTTTCTTGCCTAAAATAGGATCGGTTACCGCGACTCTTAAAATACGCCGGCCATTCTCCTCGACAATTTCCGCTTGAGGCTTGTCCTCGGGCTCGTAGCGTATGAACCTCACATTTTTATCCGCCGCCTTCCGGTAATAGTCTTCTTTAAATCCGTACGTTCTCATGTCCCGATATAGAATATAGATATCCATCCCGGGGTTTATTTCCTTCAGCTTCAGGGCATTCTTTACGGCCTGGCTGCAGCACACGCGGGAGCAGTAATTTCTGCCTTCCTGCCGGCAGCCTACGCATTGGATCATTACGAGACACCCGGAATGGATCAGCCTTTCCTCCCGCTTGACGATCCGCTCCTCCAATTCCAGCAGCGTCATTACCCTGTCGTCTTTTCCATAAAGATATTCCTCGGGCTTATATTCGTCCGCGCCGGTGGCGATGACGGCGGCGCCGTGGTGGATCTCCTTGGCCCTTTTTTCAACCATCACCTTGGTTGTGAAATTCCCCACATAACCGGCGACGTCCTCGATGGCGGCGTTTGTGAGCACATGAATTAAAGGATGCCGGTAGACTTTGCCTATGACCTCGCTCAAATAGGCCTGAACATCCATCCCCTCAAGGGTGTAATAAATTCTCCTTGCCATCCCCCCCAGGTCCGCGTCCTTCTCGACCAGGTAAACTTCAAAGCCCTGGCCGGCCAAACTCAAAGCGCTGGTCATTCCGGCAACGCCGCCGCCGACCACCAATGCCGTTTTGTTGACCGGCAGTTCAAACTCCTGCAAAGGCTCCAGGCGGACGGCCCTGGCCACCGACATTCGCACAATGTCCTTTGCCTTTTGGGTGGCCTCCTCCTTTTCTCGGGAATGGACCCAGGAACAATGCTCCCGAATATTGGCCATATCGAAGAAATACTGGTTAATTCCCCCTTCCCGGAGCGTGTCCCGGAACAGGGGTTCGTGCGTCCTGGGGGTGCAGGCGGCGACCACCACGCGGTTGAGTTTTTTTTCGCGGATCGTGTTCGATATCTGCTGGGCGGTATCCGTCGAACATGCAAAGAGACTTGCCTCGGCGTGAGAGACATGAGGCAGAGTCAAAGCATAGTCCACGACGGAAGGGACGTTGACCACCCTCCCGATATTCGCTCCGCATTGGCAAACAAAGACGCCTACGCGCGGCTCTTCTTTTGAAACATCCCGTTCCGGCGGATATATCCTGGATTCGGCCAGTTTCCCGCGGCGGTAAGAAAGAAGCTGGCCGGCAAGGGCGCCGGCCCCGCTGGCGCTCACAACGGATTCCGGGATATCCATCGGGCCCTGGAAGGCCCCGCTTACAAAAATCCCCGGCCGCGAGGTCTCGATGGGATTTTTGATATTGGTTTTGCAGAATCCGTGGGGCTCGAGCTCCACGCCGAACTTGTCCGCCAAGGCCCTGGCGTCGGCGGGCGGATTTAATCCTACCGACAGCACGACCAGGTCGAATTCCTCCTCCTTTACGCCGTCCGCGGCGGTGGAGTACCGTATCGTTACATTCTTGCTCTCCGGGATCTCTCTTCCTATGGAGACGTAGCTTCTTATAAACCGGACTCCGGGGAGCTCCGCCGCCCTTTGATAGAATCTCTCGAAGTCCTTCCCGAACGACCGGATATCGTTATGGAATACGGCGGCCTCGATATCGGCGTCATGATCCTTCGCCAGAATGACCTGCTTCTGCGTGTAGGAACAGCACACGGCGGAGCAATAGCTGTTGCCCCCCGCGAGGACTTGTCTTGAGCCGACACATTGAATCCAGGCTATTTTATGCGGCGGCTGTCCGTCGGAAGGACGCCTGATCTCGCCTTCGTAAGGCCCGGTGGAGCATAACAGCCGTTCAAAGTCCAAGCTCGTCACCACATTCTTCATCTTCCCGTAGCCGAAGTCGTTCCTCAGGCGGGGATTAAACGTGTCGTACCCCGGGGACAGAATGACGGCGCCGACTTTTACCTCTATTTTTTCCGGCTTTTGATTGAAATCTATGGCTTTGTTTTCGCAAACTGCTACACAGATATTGCACTTCTTTTCTTTGAGATAAAGGCAATTGTCGTCTATATACGTGATCAGGGGAACGGCCTGCGAAAAATATATGTGGACGGCTTTGTTCTTCGATAAATTCTGGTTAAATGCATCCGGCACCAGGACCGGGCAGTACTCCACGCAGGTTGTGCAGCCCGTGCATCTGTCCTCATGGACATACCTCGGCTTTTTAATCAGAGTTATTTTGAAATCTCCCGCCGATCCCTCCACGCTTTCCACCTCGGTATATGTCATGATCTTTATGTTGGGATGTCTATCGCATTCGATGAATTTGGGAGATTCAATGCACATGGAGCAGTCGTTGGTCGGGAAGGTTTTGTCGAGTTGCGCCATCTTGCCGCCGATGGTCGGCGATTTCTCGACCAGGTAGACTTTATAACCCGCCGTGGCGAGATCGAGAGCGGCCTGAATGCCGCTGATCCCTCCGCCAACAACCATAACATCTCCGAAATTTCCGGGTGTGGGGTCGCCGAAAAATCCGCTTTCCAACGGTTCTTTTTCCACTTTTCTATTTCCCCGCCGTGTTCCTTTGGCTCTCCGGAGCAACCGGGGTTTCAAGATCTGGCCGCCGGCTTTCAGCACGGATCATTCATAAAACTTTTATATATAAGAACCTATATCACTTCCCGGATGATTTCCGTGATGTCCTTAATTTCTATGGCTCCGGCGTCCTCCCGGTTCATCCGGCTGTCCTCAAAATTGGTGATGCAATAGGGGCAGCACGTAGCGAGGACTTCGGCCCCGATGCCGACGGCCTGCTCCACCCTGAGGTCGGAAAATCTCTCGCCCTTTGGAGTCTCCATCCAAATCCTGCCCCCGCCCCCTCCGCAGCAGAGGCTGTCCTCCCTCGAATCGGGCATCTCGCCCAACTCCAGGCCCGGGATTTTCCTCAAATCCTCCCGGGGCTCGTCATAGACGCCGTTGTGCCGTCCCAGATAACACGGGTCGTGATAGGTCACCTTTTTCCTGTACTCCCCCTTCAGTTTCAGCCTCCCCGCATCCATAAGTTCAAACAAATACTGGGAAGTGTGAACTATTTCGAAGTGGACCATAAACTCGGGATATTCGTTTTTAAACGTGTGATAGCAATGCGGGGAAGAGACCAGAATTCTTTTCACCCCCCTGTCAATAAAAGTTTTTATGTTCTCCTTTGCCAAATGCTTGAATAATTCTTCGTTCCCCGTCTTGCGAATGCTTTCCCCGCAGCAGTTCTCCCGCGTGCCCAGGATTCCAAAATCCACCCCGGCTTTTTTGAGGATTTCCACGGTCGCCGCGGCCACCTTTTTCATTCTCGGGTCGTAGCATAAATAGCAGCCGGGGAAATAGAGAATTTCCTCCTCGCCGGTAAACTCCTTTACGGAAAGCCCCTTCGCCCAGTCCGCTCTTTTGTCGCGCCCTTCGTTCAAGGGATTCCCGTCGCTCATAAGACTGGCGCTGACCGCGCGGATGGGCAGAACGGGAGAAGGGAAAACCCCGAATTCCGTCGCCATGCGACGCGACGCGACGCCGACCTCTATAATCCCCACTCCCCGTGGACACCGCTGCGGGCATCTCCCGCAGGTGGTGCACCGCCAGATCTCATCGTTTTCTATCTCGGTCATGCCGAATGCGGACTGCCGGATCAGCTTGCGCATGCTGAAATTCCGAACCCTGTTCCACGGACAGACGGTATCGCACAGTCCGCATTGATAGCAGAGCTTGGAGGCTTCGCCGCCCAGGATTTTTACGGCGTCGACGATCTCTCTGTAATCGCTTACATTCTCCACGGGACTGTCCCTTTTATTCGGAAGCGGCGTCGTCAGCCCCTCTTCGACATTCGGGCGACGGTATCCGCTATCTTCTGCAATCCGTATTTGTCCACCAGCGATTCCAAGCTTATATCCAAATCCTCCGCCGTCTCTTCCTCCCCGTCCTCCGCTTCTTCTTCGCGCACTTCGTAAGTCAAAGCGTCGTTCAAGCACCACTGAACGCACATCGGTTCGTCCAGCGGCGGGTCGCTTTCGCACATGTCGCACTTGATAGGGAGGCCGGAATCGGGCTCTTTGAAAATATCCCGTGACGGACAGGACGCCCTGCAGAAGGCGCACTCGTCGTATTCCTTCCCGTCGATCACATATTTATCCCTGCCCGGGCATTCGGCAGGCGTGTATTCGCCCGCATAAACGGGAATGTATATATCTCTCAGCGCCTCATGAATCACGCGGATGCG
This sequence comes from uncultured Acidobacteriota bacterium, assembly GCA_964506795.1. Lineage (GTDB taxonomy): Bacteria > Acidobacteriota > UBA6911 > UBA6911 > UBA6911 > UBA6911. The sequence goes on from CAZDMR010000040.1 coordinate 26,064, forward strand.
CGATCGCGCCGGATTATTGCTGCTGTATTTTGGCGTGGCGTGAAAGGCGGAACAAATCAACTCGCAGGCGCGGCAGCCGTTGCATTTATCAACATCGACTTTTATTGTTTTTATAATTTTCTTTTTTTTCTCGACCGTCACGGCTCGCTTCCTCCGCTTGATTTCTGTTCTTCCCCCGCGGAAGCCTGGTCGGCGGCAGGATCTCCGCCGTCCGTCAAGATCCCCCTCTGCAGGAAGTCTTCCCCGACGTATTCCAGAGCCAGTTCGCGAAGAGATTCAATCGTAGGGATTCCCTGGCTGTTCCAACCCTTATATTTGTAATAAGTGTCCAAAAGCTTGGCTTCGAGCTCCGGAAATCTTTTTTTCCAGTGATCCTCCGGGGGTTGTTCGTCTTCTCTTCTCATGCCTCTTCTTACGTTGATGGCCCTGATTAGAGTGCGGTTCCTCTTGGCCGCCGCGGTCAGCTTCGATTCGTCCATCTCGATCCCCGTCGCCGAGGATATCAGCTTCGGATAATTGTGTATGTGATACGGAGGCTTCAGCGGAAAAGCGGACAACCCGGCGCATGTTCCGATAGCGTCGTCGATGTAATGCATCCTTTCCTGCCAATCGACAATATCGCAAGCGGCTTCAGGCGACGGATAATAAGGGATCGAGTTTTCCCCGCGCGGTTCCCAGTCCAAAAAATATTGCTTGAATTTTTCATCGGGGACCTGGATCCAGTCTTTCACGAACTCTTCGCGCTGTTTTCTGTCGGGGAAAGGCGCCTGGGGGAACTGCCCTTCAATTTGGGTAATGTTGATCTTCTCGCCGGTGCAGTACATCAAATAATAAATAGGATTGAGCATTCCCAGCTTCAGGGGCAGCTGCTCGTGCTTCTTGATGTTATTATGAGCAAACGCCTCGGCTCCGTTCCCGATCTCCCGCGCCGCCCAATAAGTCCCGTTGGCCAATACATCTCCGATGCCTTCCCGCCGGACGATCTTATCCAGAAGCCAGAAAAACCTGCCTTCGCTCTCGGTCGGCATCCCCGGCAGGTCTTTGTCCGTCAGGATGCCGGCTTCGTACAGCTCAATGGCGAACGCCATCACCTGCGGGGCCGAGAACGCGTCCACGCCGTATTCCGTGGCGCGCTGGGCCAGCCTAAAACCCGCATCCAAGTCCGTCATGGAAGCCATGGTGTACGTCAGTTTGGAGTAGCACTTCATCATGTAATTCGGAAGGCCCGGGACGGACAGAGTCGCCCCGCATTTCATGGGACAGTTATAACAACTGATCAAGCGCTCCCGCACATTTTCAAGGGACTCGCTCCACCTTTTTTCGATATCCTCAGTCCAAAAATCCTTCCTGCGGTGGCGGGCATTGCCCCAGGCGAAATTGGTGGTATGCCACTCTTCGTCGTGAATGGCCATTTCCTGTGGCGACCCGAGCCCGGCTAAAATGGGCGGCACCCCCTGAATCGGATTACTGGTGCGGAACTGTATGTATTGCAGCACCTCGTTGCAAAGTCCTATAAATTCATCCGGCCGGGCGATATGAATGTCTTTTGTGCCGCGAACCACGATGGCCTTTAACCCCTTGTCGCCCATCACCGCGCCGATCCCGCCCCGGCTGGCGCTGGACCTGCCCTGCTCGATGGAGGCAAAAAAGACCCGGTTCTCCCCGCCCAGCCCGATGGCGACCACCTGAGCCTTGGGCTGCTTCAACTCGCGCCGAATCATCTCCGCCGTTTCATTGCAGCCCTTGCCCTTCAAGTGAGACGCGTCCCGGATCTCCACCTTGTCGTTGTTGATATACAGATAGACCAGGCGGGGCGAGCGGCCGCGAACGATCACCTTGTCGTAACCGGCATACTTCAATTCCGGCGCCCAGAATCCTCCCATCATGGAAAACGCCATCAGCTTGGTTTGCGGAGAAAGAGAGGAAACAATCGTGCGGTTGCAGCCGACGGCGGGAGTGCCGCATAAAAGACCGGCGCTGAATATCAGCAGATTATCGGGAGAAAAAGGCTCCACTTCCGGCGGGACCCTGTCCCACAGGATCTTCGCGTTCGTCCCCAGTCCCCCCAGATACAGTTCGGTTTCTTTCGGATCGCTTTCCACCCTTTCTATGCTTCCCCGGGACAGATCGATTTCTAAATTAAACCCCGTCTCTGCGTACCTCATCGCTTGCTTCCCCCGTGACCGTCGCCATGGTTGAGCGGCGTCTCCCCATAGTTGGAGAGGCTCCCCGTCCGGATGATTCACGAAGTTCCGCTTCGGCGGCGGATCCAGGCATGTCTGCGGCTCCTCGCTGCGAATCCTTCTGTATCATGCGGGCTAGATCTCCCTCTCCAGCGGCAGCATGCTGAGCATGGTAAATCCCAAAGATTTAAAATAGGATATTAGATCCCCTTCGTACCAATCCACCAGCGTCCGGACTTTTTTGACGCCTTTTTTCTTGAAATGGGCCAAAAGCATCTGCCCAAGCTTGTAACCCACGCCCATCCCCTGAAATTCCTGATCCACGCCCAATACTTTGATCCAGCCGGTTTTCTCGCCGCGGCCGAATTCCCAGATCTTGATTTCCCCGAATATAAAGCCGACCAGCTTTCCGTCGACTTCCGCGCCCAGGTTAAGCAGAGGATCGCCCGATTGGAGTTGATAGACCGCCGTTTCCTTCAGGGAAGCCATTTTCTCGGTTTTCTCCGAATCATTTTTGCGCTCGATTCTTTCGGCGATCCGGAGAATTTCCTCGAGATCCTCGATTCCCAGAAGTCTGGTTCTAATGGCCGCCGAGACATCCTTCCAGAGTTTCGTGCGTCCGATTTTCTTGTAATGGATCTTTCCTTCCGCCCGCAGCACTTCGAGGTATTTTGCGACGGTGTGGCGCGTTAAACCGAGCTTCTCAGCCAGCTCCTCCATCTGGAGGCCGGATTCGGCCGACCGGAGAAGGTCCAGTAAATGGGCATGCGTACTGTTTTCCATGAGTTTTGGTTACCGATATCGGTTACCAATATGGTATGAGCGCGGTCAAAGAGTCAAGACATTTGTGAATGAAAATATTATTTATCAGGAATGTCCTTCGCGTTGGAAGAGAGAAGCCGGAAGTAAGAAGCCGGAAGAAAGAAGTCAGGAGCCAGGAGCCAGAAGTAAGAAGCCAGAAGTAAGAAGCCAGAAGCCGGAAGTAAGAAGCCAGAAGCCAGAAGTAAGAGGCAGGAGCCAGGAGCAAGAAGCAAGAAGCCAGAAGCCGGGAGTATGAAGCCAGAAGCCAGAAGCTAGGAGCCAGGAGCCAGAAGTAAGAAGCCGGAAGCAAGGAGCAGGAAGGGGCTCGCCCGCTCAACGGTTATGCACGAGTCATTCCGGTTTCCGGCTCCCGACTTCCGGTTTCCATATCCCGCTGTTTTCTAGCCGGATATCAAGGGCGCATCCCTTGACTGGCTAGGAGCCCGTCCGAGTACTAGGAGTCTTTCCAAACCGGCTTCCGGCGCTCAATGAAGGAAAGGATCCCTTCGTTGCCGTCGTTGCTGGTAATCACTTCGTTAACGTATTGTTTTTCTATCCGGTCCAGAGGTTCCCCGAGCGCTTCCAGCACTCCCGAGCCGATCCGGGCGACACGATTGGCCTGTCGAACGGCGTAGCCGGAAAGGGGGAGGAGGTTTTTGCGGTACCAATCCAGCAGCTCTTCCTCCGGGTTGCCTCCGGCGAAAATTGCCGATACCAGCCCTGCCCTTTCCGCAGCGGCGGCATCGATCGAAGCGCCCGTCACCACAAGCCTGTCCGCCAAGGGACCGCCCAGACGTTTGGCCCCGACAGCCGCAAGCACCGGCGGGAAAACGCCCAGCTTGATTTCGGGGCAGCCGAAGTTGGCAGTCGGCGCCGCAAACACAAAATGACATGCCAGAATGAGCTCAAACGCGCCGCCGAGACAGGATCCTTCCACCAGCGCCGCTATCGGGACCGGATAGGCGGCAACCTGGCGAATCATTCTATGAAAACCGGCAAGCATGGAAGGCGCTTGCTCCTTCCGATGCTCCTCAACCGACGCGCCGAACGAAAAATGGTTGCCGGCGCCGCGAATGAACACCATGCGCAAATGAGGATTGTCCCCGTGGACGGTAAGCGCTTCGGAAAGCGCCTGCATCATTTCCAGCGTTAAGATATTGGCCTTGGGCCGGTTCAGTTCGAGCCGGAGAAGAGTCCCGTCCTCGACAACAGCGGCATTCACGATCGGTGAAACGGTTTCTGAAGCCATATTTGCTCCTTGTTCATTTGAATTGCGGGCGGCAGTCTCCGATGCTTCAAAAAGAACCAACGGAATCCTTTCAGAGCCTGCCGGCATACGCTACCCTACTTACGAACCCAAGGGCTGCGCCCTAAGTCCGCTAAAAAACAGCCGGATAAAGAAGCCGGAAGCCGGAATGGCTTGTGCATAACCGTTGACCAGACGCCCCGCTTCTCACTTCTGGCTTCCGGCTTCTTGCTTCTTTCTTCTTGCT
>CAZDMR010000040.1:30640-35557 GCA_964506795.1 uncultured Acidobacteriota bacterium
CGCGGATCCAATACCATGCGGCGTTCGAGTTTGTGCGCCGCCATATCCGAGAGATAATCGTTAAGCTTGGACATGGGTCCATACGCGATGAAGGGATCCAGCTGGACCTTTCCTTCATCGATCAGCTTAAGCACGCCGGGGTAAACTTCCGGAGGACAGCCCCACGTGCCGTGGATCGTGGCGTCAAAAGCCATGAGGTTTGAAAGGCGCAATTCCACTTTATTCGGCGTGTATCCCACCTGCAACATGGTTGTGGCGCGGTTCAGCAGCCCGTAAGCGGTGAGCTGCCCCGCCTGGGTCCCGCTGCATTCAAAAATTTTATGGTTCAGCGACGGGACGCCTTTCGCAAACGCCTGGACTATTTTTCGGACTTCTTTGAAATCCTTGACGGAAAGATCGATGGTTTCCTCCGCCCCGTAATTGGCCAACAACTTGAGCCGGTCCGCGGCAATGTCGCAGGCAATGACGCGCGCCCCCAGGGCGCTGGCGATCTGGATTACAAAACCGCCGACTCCGCCGGCGCCGACAACAATCGCAATCTCCCCCGCCGCCAGGCCCGACCGAAGGACCGCCTGGTATGCTGTGGACACGGCATCGGCCACAACGGAAAGCTTTGCCACCTCCGACGGAGAACCCGAATCAATCTTGACCAGGGGGCCCCCCGGAACAAGAAAGTGCGTGGAGAATCCCCCGTCGATATCGTTCCCGGGCATCTTTTGATTCGGGCAGGCGTTCCCTCGTCCCGCCTTGCAGAAGGCGCACTCCCCGCATGGAAGCACCGCCGGAACGAGCACCGTGGTTCCGGAGAGCGATTCAAAATTTTTGCCCGCAGCGACCACGCGTCCGATCGCTTCATGTCCGAGCACCAACGGAATTCCTTTTTTTGTCGGGACCGACCCGTCGGCAAATCCCAAGTCCGTGTGGCATAAGCCACAGGCTATAACTTCCACAATGACTTCCTTCGGCCCGGGATCCGGTATTTGAATGGTCCGGCGCACGAGGGGCGCTTTTGCAGCTTCCAAAACATATCCTTCAGCCGTTACCGCCATGACGTCTCCGTTTCTTAAATTTCTCCAAAATACCTTCGTTTCATATTCATTCGCACAACCCAAGCAGTTGGCATCCGCCGAGGGCGTCTTGCCCACTGCCGACCATCCGCCGCAGATTGTTTATTTGGGTTTCCCAAGCACCTGCTCCATGAAGCTGTCATCGATGAGAGCCCCCTCGGCTATCAATTGGCGATATTTGATGAAGTCGATTGTGTCGGTGCCGGTGATTTTTTTGGTGTTGAAAGCGCCGAACCCCAGAAAGGCTTCGTCCATCATGTTCGCTGCAAGCCAATGCCGGTTTGAATTCTTGGCTTGGTCCCAGAAGAATTTCTTTTTATTCCGGACGCCGTCGATCGACATCATCAAGCAGCCCGGGAAGAGATTTGCAAAGGCCCAGACAACTCTGTCCACTTCCGCATCCAGGAGCGAGAAATCGTAGTCGTTATTTTTCAGCTTCTCGTTCACCCACGCTCTCGCTTTTTTGAAATCGTCGCCGGTCTTATATTCTCCGAAGACAATTTCCCCGTCTTCCAAGTAAGTGTCCGTGATGACCTGAGGATTCCGCACCCAATTTCCCTTGTCGTCTTTCAGAACGGGGACGACTTTGGAAATCATGTTTTTGGCCTTCATCTTGTAGGCGCTCCACATCTCGCAGCTGATGCAGTTCCACATGGCGTCTTCCATGCTCAGGTACCATGGCAGAAAATCGGAAGAACCGCCGACAGGAGCCGATCCATGCCGCGGGCCCGCCTGCCCGAAGATGGCCAGATCCGAGGAAATCGCCAAATCGCAGGCCAGCCCGATTTCCTGTCCGCCGGCTATACGCATGCCGTTCAAACGGCAGATTACGGGCTTCTTGCACATCAGAATGGAATCCACCATGTTGTTGAACAGCTCCATGTAAGCGCCGTATTCTTCGGGCCTTTTGCTGTAATACTCGGAATACTCTTTGGTATTGCCTCCCGTACAGAAGGCATAGGGTCCGGTTCCCGTAAAAACAGTCGCGACCACTTCCCTGTCCACGGAAGAGTTTTCAAAACCGGCAATCACGCCTTTCACCATATCCGTTGTATAGGAATTGTACTGGGCCGGATTATTCAGCCGGACCCAGGCCGTATAAAGCCCCGGCATCACGTTTCCCTTCGGATCTTTTAAAGGTTTCTTTTCATAGACCACACAGGGCGGTTCCGTGCCCCAGTGTTCCGGACCGAATCTGCTGTGGTCCTTGATACCGTGTTCTCTCGGAATCCACTCAAGTCCCATAGGGTGCCTCCCAGCAACTGAATTATGGTTTCGAATGCTTTGCATCCATGAATTTCTGTGTGCTGTATTTCATTGAAATTTCCGCTTCAGTAAAATTGGATAGAGCGAAATATCACTAACTTGTTTGTTACCGCGATGTCAAGAAAGGAATGGAGAAACCCCGGAAAAACAAACCGCAGCCTTCACAAAAAAATTACTCCGTGTAGAATCACTGTTGGAGACCAGACCGAAAAATTGCGGCTTTTATTACGGGATTTTTGCAATGGACCTATTGGCGGATTTGAACCCCCAGCAGCGCCTGGCCGTGGAGCACGGACGAGGGCCTGCTCTCGTTCTTGCCGGCGCGGGGAGCGGCAAAACCCGCGTCATCGCGTATCGAATCGCCTATTTGATCCAAAACTCGGCCGCGCGCCCGGAAAACATCCTTGCGGTCACCTTCACCAATAAAGCCGCCAGAGAAATGCGCGAACGCGTTCAGAAAATCGTGGGCGCCTCGCGCAGCGCCGAACCGCTGATTTCCACTTTCCATTCCTTTTGCGTCCGCCTGCTGCGCAGAGAGATCCACCACGCGGGCTATCACCGCGATTTCTCCATTTACGACACCGATGACCAAAAGCGCCTGATCAGGCGGATACTGAACGAAATGTTCGGACAGGCCTTTAAGATCGCGCCCCGGGAAATAATCAGCCGCATCAGCTACGCCAAAAATCACGGGGTCGCTCCCGACGGCTATGCGGATTACTACCCGTCGCAGACAGCGGCGGAAATCCAGGATATTTACCGGCAATACAACACCCGCTTGCGGAACGCCAATGCCCTGGATTTCGACGACCTTCTCCTGGTATCCGTGGCCCTGCTGAAAAAGTCCGAGAAGCTGAGAAAATACTACAGCGACTGGTACCGTTTTATTCTGGTGGACGAATACCAGGATACCAACCGGCCCCAGTACGAACTGCTGCGGCTTTTGACGGAATCGCACAGCAACCTTTTCGTCGTGGGCGACGAGGATCAATCCATCTACAAATTCCGCGGCGCCGACATTCAGAACATCCTGAAATTCGAAAAGGATTTCCCGGGAGCGCGCATCATCAAACTGGAGCAGAATTACCGCTCCAGCGCGAACATTCTGCGGGCGGCGGGTTCGGTTGTCGAAAACAACACCGAAAGAAAAGGAAAGGTCCTTTGGACGGACCGCGACAGCGGAGACATCATCACCTGCACCCGCGCCGAGTCCGCCCGCGAGGAAGCCGCATGGGCGGCCCAGAAAATCCAGGGCATTCTCGATGAAAACCCGGAATGGCGGATCGCAATCCTATACAGGGCCAATTCCCTTTCCCGCAATTTTGAAGACGTTCTTATCGATAAAGGCATTCCCTACGCGGTGGTGGGCAGCGTCGGTTTCTTCGGCCGGGCCGAAGTGAAAGACCTGCTGGCGTATTTGCGAATTCTCTTTAATCCCGGGGACGACATCGCGCTTCTCCGCATCCTCAACACGCCGCCCCGGGGCATCGGCAAAACAACCGTCGAAATGTTGACAAAAATGGCCCTGGAAAAACGCATGCCTATCCTGCAGGCGGTGCGGGAAGCGGCCGCAGATCCGCAATCCGGTTTCAAGGCTTCCCGGGCGCTGTCCCGGTTTCAGAAGCTTATGGACAAGTGGATCGGGATGCGCGACGCCTCGTCCGCGTCCGGGCTTCTGAAAACCATACTCGCGGATATTGCGTACGCGGATATGCTCCGAAAGCAGGAAAGCGCCGCGGAGGCGGAAAACCGGATGGCGAATATCGAAGAGCTGATCCGCGCGGCGGAGGAATCCCAAGGACGGGGAGAAAGCGTCTCGGAGTTTTTGGATCGGGCTTCGCTTTCCTCGGAGCTCGACCAACTGGATCCCGACGCCCGCGTGTCGCTCATGACCCTCCACAGCGCCAAGGGGCTGGAGTTCGACGCCGTATTTATGGTCGGCATGGAGGACGGACTGTTTCCGCACTCACAATCGATGGGATCCAAAGAGGAGCTCGAGGAGGAACGCCGCCTTTGCTATGTGGGCATTACCCGCGCCAAGCAGAAGCTTTTCCTCAGTTGGACGCCGTACCGTAAGGCTTACGGCTCGGAAGCCGGCTTTGCCTGCAATGTCTCCCGGTTTCTGAAAGAGATGCCTCAGGATTTAATGGAAGGTCTCGACAGCTTCTCCTACGATCTTTCGGAGCAGCGCGCGGAGCAGCGCAATCGCTTCTTTAAAACGAACAAAAAGCCGCCGCGGGAGTTTGTCGCAGAGGAACTTAAGATCCGCGGGAAGGCTTTCGTACAGCCGAAATCCATCGCGGAACTCAAGGCCTACCTTCAACAGATGCATAAATCGACCGGGGCGCAAGAGGAAGATGCCAAAAGCGGCGTTCTGTTCAAAGCCGGCACGCGCGTCCGCCATGAACAATTCGGAGACGGAATTGTGCTCAGCCGCGAGCGCATGGGAAAAGAAATAAAACTCGTCGTCGCTTTCAGCCGCGTGGGGAAGAAATCCTTGATGGAGAGGTACGCAAACTTGACCCGGCTCTAGTACTACTACGTTAAGTATTGACAAATATCGGCTAGCCATGTTAGCCTGCCG
>CAZDMR010000041.1:0-35400 GCA_964506795.1 uncultured Acidobacteriota bacterium
CCCGGATTAATGGGTAAAACCTGTCCGCCCGGCCGCATTTTGAAAAGGCGTTAAATTATTTTTTTTGCTCGGCTCCGGCTTGAGTTTCTTTGAAGTCGGATTCTCCCTTTTCCAGCAGCGCGAGGCTTTCAGGATCGGCTTTCTTAACGGAAGGATCGCCTTTCACTTTGCCGTACACAGCCTCTCCCCTGCCCTTTGCTAAAGAGCATTCTACGATCACGTGGCTGCCCTTTTTGAGCACCACACGCGCGGCCGGCTTGTCCAAACCATAGGCCGACAGAGGAGACGCCGGTTCTATCCATCCACTGACCGGTTTTTCTAAAGCGTCAAAAATCCCATTGATGGTTTCCCACCGCGCTTTTTCTTTATCCTTGCTGAAAAACCACTCGCCTCCCGACTTAACGAAGTTGTAGCTGCCCTGGGTATTTTCCAGAATAATAAAATCCACATCCCATCGCTGGAAGGGAGCAAGAGCGCGGTCCCGCATTTCATCGGGCGATTTGAGGAGTTTATCGACCAGATCCTTTTCAACAAAAAACAGATCCTTCCTGGACTCGTTTTTCGCCAGATATCTTTCCGCGGAAGGATCCTCCGCCGCATCGCTGTCCGATTGGCCGCTTTTCTGAAACTTGCGCCCGTCCGACTTTCTGCGGATTGCAGATTTTTGTCCGCCGATGGCAAGGTGCTTTAAGGCCTTGTCCTTGCCGCAGGTAAGCCGCACGTCGATAAGCGGCTTGTCTAAGCCGAGGCTTGCATATTGTTCCGGATTTTCGTCGAAAAACTCTTCAATCTTCGCCATGGAAAGCGCGTTTAAAATTCCACGGACGCCCGGCGAATCGGCGGCTATTTTATCCGCTCGATCGAACCACCAACGGTCGTCTCCATCCTTGATGAGCGTGAGATCCCCTTTTGGATTCCTAAGATGCACCGATTGGATCTCCTGCTGCTCGAAGCTCATAACAGAGTGGTCCCTCAGATCGTTCAGGCTCTTGTTAAATGCCGTTGCCGTGGAATCGCGCACGAGGAATACTTCTTTTTCACCGGCAAGAACGGCATAGGCGGAATTGCCGGTCGGATTGCTTCCGCCGAAAGCAACGGCGCGCTCCTGGCCGTTTTCTGTCTTGAGCTTCAGGGTGTATTGGGCCGGACTCAATCCGAATTTTTTAAGATCCGCCGCATTTTGTTCCACAACGGATTCCCGCTCTATCTCTGCGGCATAACGAGCCAATCTATTCAGCTCTTCAGAATCGGCCCCGAGCTGGCGAGGTTCGGGCAGCCACCATTCGCTCTCTCCGCGGCGCTCCGCAACGATGTGCCGTTCGGGGTGGATAAATTCAATCCGCTGGATTTCCTTTCCCTCCAGTTCCCAGATCTTCTTCTCGGCTTCTTCTGCCTTTTCGCGCTTTTCGCCGCCTTTGACTTCGTAGAAGTAAAGGAATAGACCCAACCCCAAGCAGGCGATGAGCAAGATGAGCGTACCTTTGAACCGCATCCCTATCTCCTCCGGCGTTTCAAAACGACCGCGATTCCGATGACCAAAGCAATTCCCGGAAGGACAAAAAGGGTGATCAGACGCACCATGGAGAGCTGGCTCTGGGACAAAAGGATCCGACGGTCGTCTCTCGGTTTTGGACGGATTGATATCAAGTCCTCATCCTGTGCAAGCCAGCCGACCATGTTCATAAACAAATTTCCGTTTCCTTGCGCCGGGAAATAAGCATTTACGGGAAAGCTCGAGGTCCCGGCCACAACCATACGCGCCTTTAGACCCGGCTCCTTGTCCGAAGCGGCTTTGATTTCCTTCGTGACAGCCACCGCAAGCGAAAGCGGCCCGGCTAAATCTACGGAAGCGTCGTAGGAAGCTTCCAGATCAGCGAGATTGGTTTCTCCCCAACTGCTGGGATTGCTTTCGAAAAGCGATTCGACGGTTATTCCTTCCGGCGGGTCCTTTTCCGGCTTAATGGATCTGGTAAGCGGAAAGAAAGTCATGGTGTCGAAATTGTCGGTGATTTGGTGCGAATTATACTCCAGCACCAGCGGAACGCTCGGCCCTGTTCCCATAAGCCGGCCTGCGCCGCTCACATCCAAAACCAAATCGTCGTCAACTTTTACTCCCCAGTCCTCTAGAAAACCTTGCAGTGAAGAAGCGGGGGGCGGATCCACAAGCACCATCAATCCGCCGCCGCCGCGGTTGAGAAAATCATCGATATACTGAAGTTCCTTGGCGAAAGGTTCCGTGGCCGGACCGGCGATGATAAGCACTTTGGCGTCTTCGGGAACTTCTTCAACACTTGCCAGGACGATTGTATCTACCTGATAGCCTTGGCTTTCAAGCGTTTTCTTTGCTTCGGAGTATCCCGACGTCTCGCTATCGGACGGATCTTTTTCGCCGTGTCCCTGAACAAAATACACCTTTTTAGCCTCCGTCCTGCCGGCTCTGATTATGGCATTTGTCAGGTCTTCCTCTTGGACTTCCTCCGAACGCTTTTCTATTTTTTCACTGCGTTCCCCGTATTTCACAATCACCGTACCGAACTTGAGCACCATCCCGGTAAACGGATTCTGGAAAATGCCGTATACGGAAACATCGTATTTTCTGGCGACATCGGGTTGCTTGTCCGGATCAATGAACTCGTAATGGACACGGCGGTTCACCGTTTTATATCCCACTAAAAGTTCCTCTAGCGGAGCGTACTCGCCGCCAGGGAAGAACGCTATGATGCGGACATCCTGGTTCAGTTTTTCCAGGACCTTAACGGTCTGCGGAGCGAGCGTGAATTGCCCGCTTGCGGTTGTGTCAAATCGTTTTACATGCCTCTGCCCGAGATAATTCAGCCCGGATACAAAAGCTATGACCAAAATAAGCGATATAACGTAGTTGCCGGCGTATTTGGTTGAACGTTTCCCCAGAGACGCCAGGATTTGCCGGTAATTGGAAGCAACGCCGATAAGGACGAAGGCTGCGCCCAGGATTGCAAGCCCCAGATTCCATTTTCCCCATACATTGGACACGGAGTACCAAATAAACGCGGCCACCAAACACAGCAGGCCTAATGTGTCGAGCTTCTGTAGATATTTTTTCATTAGCCTTTCCACCGCATGGACTCAAGTGAGCGATATGCCAAAAACAGTCCGACGAATGCAAAAGTCACATAATAAATGATATGCGAAGTATCGATGACGCCTTTGATGAAGTCGTTAAGATGACTGGTTACGGATAAATAATCAACCACTTCTCTGGCGATGCCGGTGGTGGAAGTTGAGAAAACGCTGGTCAACCACAAAACCAGGCTCGCTCCGAACGTCAACATCACAGCCACAATCTGATTTTCCGTCAGTGTGGAGATGAAAAGCCCCAAGGCCAGAAGCGCGGCCCCGAATAAAAACAATCCAAGATAACCCGAAAGGATCGGCCTCCAATCAGGCTGTCCATAAACAAAGAGGGGCGAAATGGTGATCCCGCTGGAAAGGAACAAAATCACAAGAAAGGTAAGGCCCGCCAGATACTTTCCAATCATTGCCTGGAAATTGCCGACAGGCGTTGTCAGCAATAATTCTATTGTCCCGCGCTTTTTTTCCTCAGCGAAAAGCCCCATTGTCAGCATCGGAATTATGAAGAGCAAGATTACGCTGTCGGTCCGAAACAGGGCTTGGGTTACGTATCCGGGAACGTCGATCGGCTGTATCTCCTGTCCCATCTGGGCTTGCGTCATTGTGTACTGAACAAGCTCGGTCAGATTCCCAAAGAAAAACAAGCCGGAGAGGAAAAGAAATACCGTAAGCACCACATAGGCAATCGGAGAAACAAAATAGCTTTTCATCTCGCGCTGCCATATTGCCAGAATATTTTGCATATCGAACCTCTTCAAAAGGGACCGCCGAAACTGACGTATATTATTCTTGTGTAACGAGATTTATGAAAACGTCTTCAAGACTCATGGAGACTCCCTTTAATTCAAGCAGTCCCCATCCCTGGGATACGACGACGGATGCCAGCGCCCGTCGCAGGTCGCGATTCAACTCGCATTCAACCGTGTAAGCAGTTGCGCCGTTATCACTTGTCTCGGCTTGGACGCTCAAAACTCCGTCGATGGCCAGAAGCTTTTCGCGAACCTCTTCCACCGGGCCGTCGACGATCAGGGAAATTCTCTCTGCTCCTTTCATCTGCCGCGCCAAACCCTCCGGGGTATCCATGGCCACCACCCTGCCTTTGTTTATAATGACCACCCGGTTGCAGGTCATGCTCACCTCAGGGAGTATATGGGTTGAAAGTATCACCGTGTGGTTGGCGGCGAGCCCTTTGATCAGGGTGCGCACTTCATTGATTTGCTTGGGATCCAAACCGATGGTGGGCTCGTCCAATATGAGGACTTCCGGATCATTTAGCAGGGCCTGAGCTAATCCAACTCTTTGTTTGTAACCCTTGGAAAGCCTACCGATAATACGTTTCCGCACGTCTCCGAGGCTGCATCGATCCATGACCTCATCAACCTGATTCTTGCGTTTATTCGATGAAGCCCCCTTGATCTTGGCCACAAAATGCAAATAAGAATCTACGGCCATCTCAGGGTATAAAGGCGGGTTCTCCGGAAGGTACCCGATCCTTTTGCGGACCTCGAGGCTTTGTTCAAAAACGTCGTATCCGGCAATGCGCGCCGTTCCTTCGGTGGAAGGCATGTAACAGGTCAAAATGCGCATGGTGGTGGTCTTCCCGGCCCCGTTCGGCCCGAGAAATCCCAAGACTTCTCCTTTTTCGACCTTGAATGAAATATCATCCACCGCCTTGCGGCCGCTGAAAACCTTGCTTACATGTTCTACTTCAATCACTTTGTCCTCCCGGGAGCTTGCGAAAATCCGGCATTTATAAGGCCTTTTATAATAGTGAAAACCGGCGATTCAGTCAATCAGCCTTATGGTTAAAAAAAACAGCTCCGGAGAATTCTAATCGCCTGTGATAATTGAAGAAACTTATACGACGGCTACAGAATTCAGTTGCGAAAATTTGACACCGATGTTATAAATAAACCGGAACGAAAAAATTGCTCTTCCGTAATATCGGGCGTAAAGGAGTTCCAATCCAAATAATATGAGGTGCAATCCGTGAGGTCTACAAAAAATCATCACGCCCGATGAAACTATTTCTCGGTTTTGATTATCTAAATAAGTGTAATTGATCTCGGGTATCGAGGAGTCGGGACCCAGAAAAGCCAATTACCCCTAAGTCCTTTTGTAGGCAAGTTTATAATAAAAAAAGGGGAATTAGGCAAGACGATCCTTAGAGGATAATACTAATTATGATCGAATTAGAACAAGACGATGTTTTTGAAAGCGAATACGATTCCATTGATTTGGACGGTGAGGAAATGGGAGATTCCGAAGCGTTTCCGAGCCTGACACGGGCGAATTATGTCGATAGAGTTCGATTCGCTCGAATTCCAGACGAAAACAGGCAGCAAGCAAAGACGGACGAAACGCCTTCTTCAGGTGATCCTTTGTACATTTATTACAGAAGCATGAGCAAGATACCCCTGCTCACGCGCGAACAGGAAGTGTACCTGGCAAAGAAAATCGAGTCGGCAAAGCTTAACACCTTGAAGCTTTTGTCTTTGACAACAATTAACTCATTCAAAATAATTGAGTTAGAAGATGAGCTTCAGCCCGCCGATGCCGTCTCGTCGATGCCTCAATTCGGATTGGAAGAAAAGCGGGATGCCGAAAACGAGATTTCGCTGGAAGAACGCACCAGGATTCGGATTCGGCAGATTCGTAGAATTATCTCCCGGCTGGAAAAACTTGAAGTCAAATACCGTCTTGCCAAGGTAAATTTGATGCGAAACAAATCGCGAAAAGGCAAGGCAACCAGAGATATTACTAAAATCAAAAGCAACCGCGAGGCTATTTTCAACTCCCTTCAGCGAATCGACTTCTCGGAAAATCAGATCGGCACGCTGACCAGCAGCGTGGAAGACGTGCTGCATAAAATGGAAGAAGCCCAGGCTGCCGTTAAAAAGTTTTCGCGCAACGCTAAGGCGAACCGCAAGGCCCTTCGTAACTCACGCGCTCTCCTTCGCGAACTTGAGGGGCAGTATCTCACCAACGTCGATGAGTTGCGCAAAATTGTGGCGCTAATCAGCGAAAACAAGATGGAGATGCTGCATGCAAAGGATCAATTTGTCCGTTCCAATTTAAGATTGGTCCTTAGCATCGCCAAAAATTATTCATACCCGGGATTGGACCTTCTTGATTTGGTCCAAGAGGGAAATATTGGACTCATGAAGGCTGTCGACAAATTCAATTACCGCCTCGGACATAAGTTCTCCACCTATGCAACCTGGTGGATCCGGCAAAGTATTACCCGCGCCATCGCGGATCAGGGCCGGACCATCCGGATTCCCGTCCACATGGTTGAAGCAATGAACCGTGTCATGAAAGTGGCAAACGAATTGACCAAACGCATGGGGCGTGAACCTTCTGTCCACGAACTGGCCAAGGAACTGAGAACCCCTGTATCCAAGGTAACGCAGATTCTTAAAGCCGCACAAGAACCCATATCTCTTGAATCCAGTATCGCGGATAATAAAGATGCGGTGCTGAATAAATTCATAGAGGACAAAAACGCCGTTTCGCCCGACGAAGATGTCATGAAACACAACCTTCGGGAGGTGACAAATTCCGCTCTCAAGTCTCTATCCCCGCGCGAACAGGAAATTGTGCGGATGCGATACGGTCTTAATGAAACGGGGAAGGAATATACACTTCAGGAAGTAGGAGAGATTTTCCAGGTCACAAGGGAACGGATCCGTCAAATTGAAGAAAAGGCCCTTTTGAAACTTCGCAGCCCCTACCGTTCCAATAAGCTGCGAGAATTCGCCGATTTTGTAAGCAACAATTGATTTGTATTTGTTGCCAGCCTTCCCCGGCAGTGGACGAAGCCGGGGAAAAAGCTGATAGCGCCCGCGGCCGGGTTATGTTATCCGGCCGCGGGCCGATTTATTTTACAGCCTTCTTTAAATCACTTCCCGGCGAAAATTTGGGGACCTTGCGGGCGGCAATCTTGATGAGAGCGCCGGTTTGAGGATTTCTTCCCATTCGGGCCTTCTTCTTGGATACTGAAAAAGTGCCGAAGCGGACAATTGTCACTTTTTGTCCCTTTTTCAGCGAACCGGAAATGCCCCTGATCAAAGAATTGAATGCATTTTCCGATTGCGACTTCGTGAGTCCGGCATCCTTCGCTATTTTCGATACAAGATCACTTTTGTTCAAAGCACCCCCCTTTCTAAGAGCCTGTCCGCGTAAAAAAAGCACCGCGCTCGGATCGCGCCGGGGCGCCTATGGAGCAAGGTATCTTCAATGACTCGGGCAGGTTCTATACATGCGTGGATACAAGGCGCGCGACCGAGGGCCCCGCAGGCGTACTCGACAGTACGTCGAGGACCCCGAACAATTGCAGTGCCGCAAGCATGCCTAAATCCGCCACAGTAGAAGCTTCATGAACAATCCGGGTTAATAATAATGCAACGACTCTTAGCACCGCACCGTCGCGGGAGTCAAGCTAATTTCGACCCGCAAGGATTCGATTTTATGTTCTTAAATTCTTTTCTCAAGACGATTATATTGGGGGAGGTGAACGGATCTTTCGAAGATTCCGGAAAGGCCTTCGTGAAATCCGCGGCGCAGTCGGCAACTCGTGGAAACTCCGGCGCCATATTTCGATGGAAACCGTTTTTGAGGAAATGACGAGGTGATTACGCTGACTTCAAATCCGCCGCTTTTATATCCTGATGAAACCGCCGACGTTTTTGCCAGGCTCAAACGCCTCGCAAAGAATATGTGGTGGACCTGGGATCAGGGGAGCCAGGAAATCTTTCAAGAGCTTTCTCCCAGCGGCTGGCAGGACATGCAACATAACGCGGTTGCGATTTTGCAGGATATTTCCGAATATGAACTGCACACGCGACTGCAGGATCCCTTTTTTGCGCGGCAGGTCCAACGTACTCTGAACGCCTTCGATGAATACATGCAGAAAAAAGATACGTGGGCATTTCATCACGCGCCCGTCCTTATAGACCATCCGGTCGCCTACTTTACCGCCGAATACGGTTTCCATGAAACATTGCCCATCGCCGCGGGAGGGCTGGGCATTCTCGCGGGAGATCATGCGCGTTCCGCCAGCGATCTCGGCCTCGGTCTCATAGGCGTCAGCCTGTTGTATCGAGAAGGCTATTTCCAGCAGGCCATCAATCAACAGAACTGGCAGACGGAATATTATCTACCCCTGGATCTGGATTCCCTGCCCCTTGAACTCGTTCTCGACCAAGCAGGCCAACCCCTGTTATGCCGGGTGGAAATTAATCTCAGCGACGTGTATCTGCAAGCCTGGAGAGTTCATGTCGGGCGCTGTCCGATTTATCTTCTCGACGCAAACCGTCCTGAAAACGAGCCGTTTCATCGGGACCTGACTCTGCGTGTTTACGGCGGCGACAGTTCCACGCGGATCATGCAGGAAGTGCTTCTAGGTGTGGGCGGAATACGCCTGCTGCGCGCCCTCGGAATCCAGCCTTCTCTTTATCATATGAATGAAGGGCACGTTGCCTTCGTCTCGCTCGAGTTGATCAGAGAAAAAATGGCGGCGGGGCTCGCGTTCCAAGAGGCTTTAGCCGAAACCAAACAGCAGTGTGTTTTCACAACCCATACGCCTGTCGACGCCGGGCACGACCGTTTTAATCCCGAGCTCATGAAGTATGCGCTTGAGAGGCTTCAGCCCCAAATCACCCCTTCATTCGAAGAGCTCATGGCATTGGGACGGGTGAACCCGGAGAATACACAGGAACCTTTTTGCATGACTGTGCTGGCGCTGAAAACCTCGCGCGCCGCCAACGCCGTAAGTGAACTGCACGGGCAGGTAAGTCGGAAAATGTGGCAGTCGCTGTATCCCGGCAAGGCAGTCGACGAGATTCCCATCGGTCATATCACCAACGGCGTGCATCTGATGGGATGGATGAATGAGCCGGTGCGGCGTTTTTGGAGACACAAGCTGGGCAAAAATTGGGATCGGGATATTTATTCCCCGTCTTTCTGGGAGCGTCTTTTGGATCCCGAATTCGTAACCGACGAAGAACTCTGGGCTTTACGTTATAAGTTGCGCCGGTCGCTCATCGAATTCACGCGGCGCTGTTTCATGATTCAGCGCCTGTCGGACGGCGGGTCCGGTTCCTTTGAGCGCCTGCTGGACCCTGATGCCCTCACCATAGGCTTCGCGCGCCGGTTTGCCGCGTACAAGCGGGCGCCGCTCATTTTTGAAGACTACGATACCATTCTCAAACTCGCGACAGATCCGCTTCGGCCGATTCAGTTCATTTTCTCCGGGAAAGCCCATCCCGCAGATACCGAAGGCAAGCGCCGCATCCAGAAAATCATCCATCTCAGCAAGTTCAGCGAACTAAGCGGCCGCTTGGTTTTCATTGAGAATTATGACATGCACATCGCGCGCCAAATGATTTCCGGGTGCGATGTATGGCTGAACACGCCGCGGCGGCCGCTGGAGGCTTCCGGCACGAGCGGACAGAAAATTCTTTGCAATGGAGGCCTTAATCTCAGCATCCTGGATGGGTGGTGGCGCGAAGCCTATGACGGTTCCAACGGCTTCGCCATAGGCGAAGACAACCAGCCGGAATCCGTGGTCGAGCAGGACAAACTGGACAACGTCAATCTTTGCAGAGTACTCAGCGAGGAGGTGATTCCCTGTTTTTATGACCGCGACGAGCACGGCATCCCGCGAAGATGGATAGAAAAAATCCGCCGTTCCATGGCCACCTTGCTTCCCAGGTTTTCTACATGGCGGATGGTTCAAGAATACGCTCTCAAGTATTACCTGCCTGCTTCCGGCGCCGTCTTCGGCGTTGAACCGGAAAATCGTGAATGATAGGATCGGCGAAAGGGGGCCGATGGCAGAAACCATTCCGCTGAAGATCGCTATGTTCTCCGCTGAAGCTTCCCCTTATGCGAAGGTCGGCGGCCTGGCAGACGTAGTCGGGGCGTTGCCGAAAGCTTTGGAAAAGTTGGGAGCAGCCCCGATCGTCGTAATTCCCGCCTATAATGAATCCCGGCCCGGAGCCTCTATCGCCTCTCCTCCCCGCGCTGTCCTGGGAATGGATATTCCGATGGCCTCATCCGTTGAGCATGCCGAAGTGTTTCATTCGAGGATGGACGGGACAAGCGTGGATGTTTACAGGATTTCATCCCCAAAGTATTTTGATCGTGAAGGCATCTATGACGATCCATCCACGCGGGAAGGCTATCCCGACAACGCGCAACGGTATATTTTTTTCATGAAATCGGGACTCGAACTGCTGCATACGCTCGGAATCGCGGCGGACGTTATTCACTGCCACGACGCCTATACAGCGCTTGTCCCCGGGCTTGTCGAATTCAATTACAGGCGCCACCCCTCCTATTCCAATGTCGGGACCCTCCTCACTATTCATAATCTGGCCCATCAGGGCATCAGTCCCGCCGATGCGCTCGATTATGCCGGTATCGACCGAAGCCGGTTTTATCCCATGTCTCCGTTTGAATATTGGGGCCGCGTCAATTTAATGAAAGCCGGCATTGAACTTGCGGATAAGATAAATACGGTCAGCCCGACCTATGCCGTCGAAATTCAGACGCTTCCCGAATTCGGCCGCGGCCTGGAAGGCGTATTGAGGAGCAGAAGCAAGGACCTCAGCGGCATTGTAAACGGCATCGATTATGAAGAGTGGAATCCGGCATCGGATCCCTTCATCCCCGCCCGTTTTTCAAGCAGCGATCTTTCGGGAAAGGCCGCGTGCAAAAAGCACCTTTTGAGTTATTTCAGCCTGCCCAATCCCCGCCGCCGCACCCCTCTGATCGGGATTGTGTCCCGGTTGGCCGAGCAGAAAGGCTTCGACCTTATCGCGGAAGCCATCGAGGAGATCATGGCTCAAAATCTGCAAATGATCGTCCTTGGGACGGGCCGGCAGAAATATCATGATTTGCTTCAGGGCATCGCTTCCCGATTCCCCTCAAAAATCGGCGTGCGGCTGGCGTTCGACAACGAACTGGCGCATAAGATCGAAGCGGGTTGCGATATGTTTTTGATGCCTTCCAGATTCGAGCCCTGTGGCTTGAATCAACTGTACAGTTTTCGCTACGGCACGATTCCCATTGTGAGAAAAACCGGGGGGCTCGCCGATACCGTGATCCCGGCGAATCATCAAGAAGGCACGGGATTCCTTTTTTCGGAGTATTCGGCCTCGGCCATGACCGACGCGATTAAACAAGCGCTTGAAGCCTATTCCGACCGGGTTCTCTGGAAGAAACTTATGATCCGGGCGATGACTCAGGACTGGTCCTGGGACCGGTCCGCCCGACAATATATGGATCTCTACAGGAGCATATATTTAAAGAGGCATCCCGGAACGGAGCAATAATCGGAGGAAGCCAATGACCGGAGTCTTCAATATCTCAAAATTGCCCGTCTCCCCCGCGATCCTTGCGGCCGCAATTCTTTGCTTCCCTCCGGCGGTCCATTCGGCCGGGGCCGCCCCTGAGGGACTCCGTCCGGTAAATCCCGAAGCCGCGGGTTTTTCGGCTTGCTCTTTGGATCCCATCGATGCCGCGGTTGCGGCTTCCATGGAAGCCGGCGAAATTCCGGGCGCCGTCGTTCTTGTTGCGCGGCACGGCCGGATTGCCTACTTCAAGGCTTTCGGACACAGGTCGTTGCGCCCGGCCCGGGAGCCCATGACCGTTGATACGATTTTTGATATGTCTTCCCTTACCAAGGTCATGGCGACAACGCCCTCCATTATGCTCCTTGTCGAATCCGGCAGCTTGAGGCTTGCGGACAAGGTGTGGCGCTATCTCCCGAAATTCTCCGGCGGGAATAAGGAATCGGTCACCGTAAGCCAGCTCTTGACCCACTATTCGGGCCTGCGGCCGGATTTTGACCTCTCGCGGCAATGGTTCGGGTACTCCGATGCGCTCGAGGAGCTCTGGAAAGCCCGCGCGGATTCCGAACCCGGGAAGGAATTCCGATACAGCGACATCAATTTTATAGCTCTGGGCGAAATAGTGCGCACGCTTTCGGGAAAGACTCTGGACCTATTTGCGCGGGAACACATCTTCGATCCGCTCGGCATGGCGGATACGCTTTTCCGTCCGCCTGAAACCATGAAAGGGCGCATCGCCCCCACCGAACCGCGCGCCAATACGCTGCAATACCTAAAGGGGAAACTGCCCCAAAACTCCTGGGACCGCATGCTGAGAGGAGAAGTCCATGACCCCACCGCATGGCGGATGGGAGGCGTCGCCGGTCATGCAGGCCTCTTTTCGAGCGCCCGCGATCTCGCGGTATACGCGCAGATGCTGCTGAACAAAGGAACCTATAAAGGAGTACGCCTTCTTTCACCGCAGTCGGTTCGGGCCATGACCGCGCCGCAGTCCCCGCGCGGCTCGCCGGATATCCGCGGCTACGGATGGGACCTGGAATCCGGATACAGCGCGCCCCGGGGAGATATTTTTGAGGGAGGCTTCGGGCATTCCGGCTTCACGGGAACCTCCCTATGGATTCATCCGCCGACGGATTCCTTCGTCCTATTGCTGTGCAACCGCGTTCATCCTAACGGAGGCAAAGATATTAATCATCTCCGAGCCGTGATCGCCAACATCGTCGCGGCGGCGATAATAAATCATCCCGACGAATAACCGCCGGCGCCGAATTCAGCGAAAAAAAATTCCCGGACGGGCTTTCTGCCGTCCATGCTATATAATCAGGTTATTCGGATGAAGCCGCCCCGGCTTGATTGCAAAGCGGGCGGCGGGGGTGGTATGAGCAAAAAAGGCCACGCGCCGATTGTCGACGGCGAGTCCCGCATTCAAGAAATTCTGAAATCCGCTCTCGAAGGAGCCGGATTTGAATGTGCGGCGGCGGCCGGCGCAGAAACTCAATTGGATCGGCGGGCCGCACCCGTCTTCGCGGACCTCTGCGGCGGGATTCCTCAAACGATCGATAATTCCCCTATACGACTTCCGTGAAAACCCTCAACTCTCTCCGCATCGACGCATCCAGGATCTGGAACGCGGCTCTCAGAGCCGTCGATCCGGAACCCATCATTGAAGGGATCGTAAAACGCGACGGTAACATCCTCCGGGTTTATCGCGACCGCTTCCATCTTGATGAAATACGCAAGATTTGGATCCTGGGGGCGGGGAAAGCCGCCGCACCCATGGCGCGGGCAATGGAAAAAGCGCTTGGCCGATATGCCGCCCACGGCATCATCGTCACAAAGTATGGACATGGATTGCCGCTGAAGAGGCTTCAGGTTATCGAAGCCGGCCACCCGCTGCCTGATTCCAACAGCGAGATTGCCGGGGAACGATTTCTTTCTCTGGCAAAAACGTCCGTCGAAGCGGATGACCTAACCTTCTGCCTTTTATCGGGCGGCGCTTCCGCCCTGCTGGCTTCCCCCGCCTCGGGCATTACGCTGGCGGACAAGATTGAATGCACGCGGCTCCTGATGAACGCGGGCGCGGACATCTATGAACTGAACGCCGTGCGCAAGCATTTGTCTGAAATCAAAGGCGGAGGATTGGCTCGATGGCTTGCCCCGGCCCGCGTCGTGTCGCTGATCCTGTCCGATGTTGTTGGAGACGATGCGGGGACCATTGCTTCAGGCCCGTTGGTTCCCGACGCCACGACCTTCAGAGATTGCATAAACATCATTAAAAAGCGCAATTTGTGGAACCGTATTCCCGCCGGCGTGAAAAAACGGCTTCAGAAAGGCTCGGCCGGACTGGTGGCGGAAACGCCGAAGAACGGCGATCCCATTTTTCAAAAGAGCCGCATCTATGTTGTCGCCGGCAGCGCGCAGGCCTGCACCGCCGCCGCCCAAACCGCCCAACGCCTTGGATACCACGCCCTGGTGCTTACGAGCAGGCTTGAAGGCGACAATGCGGAAGCGGCGCGCTTTCACATGAGCGTGGCTTCTGAAATAGCCTTTAACCGGCGGCCGGTGCGCCGCCCCGCATGTATTATCAGCGGCGGGGAAACCACCGTGCGGGTCACCGGGACGGGAACGGGCGGCCGGAACCAGGATTTCACCCTGCGCTGCATCCGGCAGCTGGCGCAGTTGCCCGCGCCGTGCCTGGCCGCCAGCATCGGCACGGACGGCACGGACGGCTCCACCGAAGCTGCGGGCGCTGTTGCCGACAACACCACCCTTGCTCGCTCGGAGGAATACGGGATTCGTTTTCTTGACGAATCGTTGAACAACAACGATTCCCACGGCTTCTTCGAACGCCTGGGGGGCCTGATCATCACCGGACCCACGCGCACTAATGTCATGGATTTGCACATCGTCCTGATGGGGTAGAGGGCGGCCAGCCCTGTTAACCCGGATTATTCATGAGGATTCGCAGCGAGGCGATCAAGGAAGCATTTTTTCGGATGAATCGCAGAGCGCTTCCACCGGGCACTTTATGCAAAGGGGCTTGCGCGCTTTGCACGTCGTCCGGCCATGGGCGATGAGCTGGTACGCAAAGGACACCCATCGCTTTCCGGGCACGATTTGCATCAGATCGCGCTCCACAGCTTCCGCTGAATTTGAAGCGGTCAGGCCCAACCGCCGTGAAACCCTGAAGACATGCGTGTCTACTACAATTCCTTCGGCCTTGCCGAATGCGACTCCCAGAACTACATTTGCGGTTTTGCGGGCCACGCCAGGCAGCACCAAAAGGTTTTCCATCGTATCCGGGACGGAACCGTTAAACTTTTCCAAAATCACGCGGCAAGCGCCCTGGATGCTCTTGGCCTTGTTATGATAAAAACCGGTGGAATGTATTTCCGCTTCGAGAGTCTCTCTGGGAGCACGTGCGTATTGCTCAGGAGTGCGATACTTCCGGAACAACTCCCGGGTCACCTGATTGACTCTTTCATCCGTACACTGGGCGGAGAGGATTGTTGCGATCAAAAGCTCCAGGGGATTCTCAAAAAGCAGCGCGCATGAGGCATCCGGATATGCCCGATCGATACCTTCAATTATTTTTTTAATGCGCGCAGGTTCGCTTCCCCCTCGCGATTTTTTTTCAACGGGCTTCATAAACAAATTATAGCTTCCCGATGCAGCATAAATCGATCCTATTAATCGGGATCAATTCTTTTTAAAGGGATTTGAAATTTGACGTTTTTCGCCGCCGGTGTTATAAGTTAAACAAATAAAAAAAGGGGATATTCATATGAGCGAAGAAGCAAAGGCCGGCGAAAAGATGTTTTATTGGATGCTTGGTGCGATGATGGGAGCCATGGCGGCGCTTTTGCTTGCGCCCCGGAGCGGAGAGGAGACGCGCAAAATAATCGCCTCCAAGGCTCGTGAAAGCGCGGATCTCGTAACGAACCGCGCCAAAGACTTTGCGGGGAAAACTTCGGAATATGTCGACCGCGGGAAGGACATTGTCCATCAACAACGCGATCAGATCTCCGCTGCAATGGACGCCGGGAAAAAGGCCTATAAGGAAGAAAAGGAAAAGGCATAAATCCAGATGCATGACACGCTCCTGATTATATTTACCGGAGTTCTGGCCATAGTGGCCCTGACGCAGGTTTTGATTTTCTTCGGAATTTACAAGTCCGTCCGGCGGGCGACAATTTGGCTCGAAGGCTTGGGGAAGGACTTAAACAGAAATGTTGAAGTGATCTCATCCAAGGTTGACGAAAGCTTGATGACCATCAAGGGAATCGCCGACAAGATTATTCCCATCAGTGATAACTTGGCCGAGACAACCGAGGTTGTGCGCAAGAGAGTTCTGGCGCTGGATGATTTCCTCGCTGAAACGACTCGGACGGCGCAGCTGGAAATCCTGAGGGTCCAAGATACCATTCAAATAGTCACGCGTACAACCCGGGAGACCGCTGAGCTTTTTCGCAGCAGCATTCAAACCCCGATCAATGAAATCAATGCAATTACTCGAGCGCTCAGGACGGGCTTCGATATATTTTTCCGACGGCGCAAAAATTTATCGAACTCTTCCGTTCATGACGAGGAGATGTTTATCTGAAACGCCGCCTCGATCGCCTCTTGCCTGAAAAGTTTCCGCTTACCCCGAGAAGCCGACCCGATAGTTGGGATATGCCGCGCTCCGAGCGCTGTGTGTGCGGACGCAAGGCGGCGCAGTGCAGGGAACGGGAGTACAGTGTCAAGGGACGCCAACGCCGCCGATGCCCATGCTCCGGCGATTTTCCGCCCATCCCCGTGTACAACCCCGGCAAGCATCGGACTCGATATGGCCCACAGCCGGACCGCTGAACACGCAATAAGGCGCGTCCAGAGGGCTTGCAAGGCATTCGTTTCCTGAACAGGCCCGCATGGATTGAAGAAAGATATCTGGCCGCTTGCGTCTTCGCAGAGTTTTGTAGACAATACCTCCATCGAGAAATGATGTTTTTTAAAACCATCGGGCTTTTTTATCCGTATACTGAGAACGGCTATAGCTAAAGTGTTGCTGAGGCGATGCCAAGGGAAAAGAGGGATTATGTCGGAAGAAAAAGATAAATCCGGGAAACGGCAAGGTAAGCAGGCTTCCGGGAGCATATCTCGAAGAAGTTTCCTCAAGGATGCCGGTTTGGTTATGGGTGTTCCGGCGCTCGGATCCCTGCCCTCGACGGCGGAGGCGACGCCGAGAGGGACGGAATTGGATTCCGGTACCGCCAGAACGGTCCCGCCGTCGGAAGATTTAAAGACGGCTGGGGATATGCGTACGATCGAGCTCACCGTGAACGGGGGGAAATACCGAGTTTCCATCGAGCCGCACTGGAGCCTGCGGCAGCTTCTTCGCGATCAATTGGGATTCACTTCACCGAAGGATTGGTGCGGCGGCCTGGGGGCCTGCGGTTCCTGCACCGTTATTATGAACGGCCGGCCGGTCCTTTCATGCTTGACGCTTGCCTGCGAATGCGATGGCGCCGTAATCGAAACGGCTGAAGGCATTGCAAAAGCAAAGCACCCGATCATCCAGGCTTATATCAACAATAATGCTTTTCAATGCGGTTATTGCACGCCGGGATTTGTATGCACGGCAAAAGCCCTGTTGGATAGGAATAAAAATCCGACCGAAGGGGATATCAGAGAC
Source organism: uncultured Acidobacteriota bacterium (assembly GCA_964506795.1). Classification (GTDB taxonomy): domain Bacteria; phylum Acidobacteriota; class UBA6911; order UBA6911; family UBA6911; genus UBA6911. Next base: position 17,143 of record CAZDMR010000041.1, read on the forward strand.
GCCTTGGGGGGGAATCTCTGCCGTTGCGGCACCTATCAGAGGCACCCGCCTGCGGTCTTGGAGGCGGCCCGGATTCTTAATCGAAAAGCGTGATGTCGGAACTGGGGAACAGCGGATCCGCAATGGTTAAATGAAGCGGGAGCGCAAAAAAGGCGTGTCAGGAGCCAAAAATGAAGACTTGGAAGAAATTTGCCCACATAAACGCAAAGACGGTTGACGAAGCCGCATCCATTTTGGGGGCAGGCAACGCGGCAATGATCGCCGGCGGCACCGACCTTCTGGGAACCATGCGGTTTGAAATTCTGCCGACCTATCCCGAAGTTTTGGTGAATCTGAAAAGCATTCCCGGCTTGGACTACATCAAGGAAGAAGGCGGAACGCTCAAAATCGGCGCCCTCACCAGGCTTGACGATATCGCCAAGAGCGATTTGGTCCGGACCCGCTATACTGCGCTGGCTGAAGGAGCGCACCGCACTGCGACGCCGCATATCCGCGAGATGGGAACCATCGGCGGCAACATCTGCCAGCTGAACCGCTGTTGGTATTTCCGGCTGCCGGACAACCGATTCAACTGCATCCGGAAGGGAGGCAAGACGTGTTATGCCATGTCCGGCGACAACCGCTATCATTCGATTTTCGGCGCAGTGAATTATTGTCTGGCCGTCAATCCAAGCGATACGGCGCCGGCGCTCGTCGCGTTTAACGCGAGGATCAAAACAAACAAGAGATTGATCGAAGCCGAAAAATTCTGGACCATGGCGATTCCGGGCTCCACCGTTCTCGCCGCCGACGAGATCGTTACCGAAATCCAGGTGCCGTCCCCGCCCGCAGGATCCAAAAGCGCCTTTATGAAGTTCGCCATTCGAAAGTCGATCGATTTTCCCATCGTCAACTGCGCCGCCGTTATCGGAGCCAAAGCAGAAACGGCGCGCCTCTGTCTCAACGCGGTTTATAACATACCCTACCGTTCCATCGAAGCGGAGGATGCCATAAAGGGGAAAGCGATCAACGAAGCCAATGCGGATGCGGCGGGAGCCGCTGCCGTCGCCTCCGCAAGATCCCTTCCCGGCGAACGGAACAAATGGAAAATCCCCATCGCCAAAGCAATGGTAAAGCGGGCGATTCTCGCCTGCGCGTAACGGTCTCTTTTCGGCGGCCTCCGCGCGGAAAGCTCCTGCCAAAATGGAGGGACATACATGGCGCATAGTTTTCGTCACGCTTATGCCCGCCTGACCGGCTTTGTATCGAAGCACCCCGAGATTGAGATCGGCGAATCCGTCACCTGCATCCCCGAGAACGTGCGTCCGCAATTCTATAGGTTGTTCAACACGGCCAGGGTCGCGTACGTCCGCGAGAAATTTCCCGGCCGTCTCGCCGACGCCCGCGCGCTTCAAGAAAATTATAACGCTGCGGTTGCGGAAACCGCGCAATGGCTTTCTTTGGAAGATCCTCCCCATGTCAGCGCATTGCAGAGATACCTGCGCAATCCTGAAGACAGCATGGCGAGAGAATTGTTCGACCCGTTGTTTGACTTGCTGAAGGGAAAAGAAAGCATCGATAGTTTCGAAAAAAGGATCTCGCTTGGAACGGAAGAAATCTTCCCAGCGCTATTCCGCGACGGATATGAAAAATGGGCGGTGGTTTCCCTTTTAAGCTTGCTTGAGGCAGACAAAGCCTTTCGCGTGAGCACACGGAATTTGAACTCCGGAGAGCGCGTAAAGGCTCCGCTGCAGGCTCCGTCGGAAGAAATTCCCGTCCCTCAGGAATCGACCCGCTTTTGCTTCACTCAGCCCCAAGATGCGGTCTTCGCCGTCCCCGATTTCATAATTCATTCCTCGAAGCTGAACCGGTTTGTTGGAATCCGGTCCGACTTTCGGAAAGCTTTCTACAACGCTTTGAACACCAGCCGGCAAAGGGAATGGCGCCCGGTAAATCATGAATTGCTGGCAGTGCTCAGCAGAGGCCTGACCCTGATTTATATCGCTGAAAACAGCGAAAGCCTGGCTCTCGTGGCGGACGTCGCAAAATTTTCCAGGCCCGATCTGGTTCTATGGTGCATCGATGCCCGGAAGCTCGGCCGCGATGAGGCGCTCCATGCGATCCTGAATGCGCAACGTCATCTCAACCCGACGCGCGGAAGCTTTCTTGTCGTAAATGAACTATGGCCGGAAGCCGGCGATTCCCGCGCCCCTGCCCTGCAACCGCCGCGCGACGGCCGGGCTGCAGGCGTACGCCTGCTTCGGGCCGGTTTTGATAAAACTAAATTGGCCCCTGTTATCGAAGCTCTTGCAGGTGAGAAGGCCCCCGCGATCCCGGCATAATCCTTTCGCCGATCCGAAGGGGCGCAACGCAATAAATATCCGCGGATCCGCCGCAGTAGAAGCTTCATGAATAATCCGCGTGGAGGGAATCAGGATGCAGCCCCTTGAACTTTCGCTTCCTTACAACAATGATCTGGAAACCCTGGCCGAAATTTTCCGCCTGAAGGAAAAGACCGGCAATCACATAAGGGAGATTTATTTGCCGGGGCCCCAGGAATACGCCGGATCGGGCCGCATAACCCCCCCACTCGATTTCAGCGAATTCTCGCAAGTGGTCAATGCCATACGGAAAGAAGGGATCCGCGCGAACCTGCTTCTCAATTCCGTCTGCGAAGGCGCAGAATGGTATTCAGCCGAAGTTCTGAAATCCACAATGGATTATCTACGGCGCGTTCACGAGGATTTGGGAGTAGAGGCGGTCACCATAGCCAATCCTTTATATATACGCGAAGTGCGGAGGCGCTTCCCCGACATAGAAATTTGCGCGTCCGTCCTGGGCGACATCGACTGCGTTGAAAAAGCCGTCATCTTCCGGAAAGCCGGAGCCGACGTCCTCACGACGGACGTCAATATCAACCGCGATCTTCGGCTTCTGGAAAAAATCAAGAATACGACGCATGCGGAAATAAAGCTGATGGTCAACGAAGGGTGCCTGTTCCGGTGCGCGTTCAGAAAATTCCATTTCAACTACATATCCCACAAATCCCGCACTCCTTCCTCCAATAATCGCAACCGGCCTGAAGACAATGTTTTCACCCTCAACTGCCTTCAGCAGTCAAGAATCGATCCTTCTCAAATCCTGAAATCATGCTGGATCCGGCCGGAAGACATGAGAAAGTACGGGCGAATAACGGCCAATTTCAAAATTGTGGGCAGATCCGCTTCCAAGAGCATGCTTCTGCGATCCGCGGAAGCCTATTTGAAGGAAAGCTGGGACGGAGACCTTTTGGAATTGATGGCGGGGAATCTTTACTCTCTTGCAATGTCCCATCTCATGCATTTAGACAATAAAACCCTGGATGCTGTCGGTTTCTTTGAAAAGGTTACGTCATGCAACAGGGAATGCAGCGAGTGTACTTACTGCACTGAATTGGCGAAGCGCCTGATCAAGCGGGGCGTTTTCACTCCTTCAAAAATCGAAGACCTGGGGCTGAAATGATCGCTCCGACTATCTCGCCGTCCCGCCATCCAAGCAGCGCAATTCTGGACCGGCGGGAGGATTCATCCATCGGCTTCGTATTCACCGGATGGCGGAAAATCAATCGGGGCTCTTCGAAGCCGGAAGACTCAACAATACGCCGATTCTCCCCGGTACGAATGACGGCGCCCTGCTTGTGACACAGCGGCTGTCCGGCAAGGATTCATCCGAATCTCGATAAAGTCGTGCCCTTTGACGCCGCATTAAGGGGACAGGCTCCTAGTCTCCGCTACATCCGGGATATTCTTTCCAGGGCTTCGCCGACGTTGTCCGGCTCGCCGAACGCCGTCAATCGCACATAGCCTTCACCGGACGGGCCGAATCCTGATCCCGGCGTGGTCACCACATTCGCCCTTTCGAGCAGCAGATCGAAGAATTCCCAGGAGCCGATGCCCGGAGGCGCCTTCATCCAAATGTACGGGGCATTGATTCCGCCGTACACCTGGTAGCCCATCGACGCCAGATTGTCGCGGATAATTCTCGCGTTGTTCATGTACACCCCGATGGCCTTCCGGATTTGATCCTTGCCTTTGCGAGTATACGTTGCGGCCGCGCCGACCTGGGTGATGTAGGAAACGCCGTTGAACTTCGTGCACATACGCCGGCCCCACAGCCCATTCAGCCCGACCTCGCGGCCCGTGCTTGAATATGCGCGCAGTTCTTTCGGCACCACAGAAAAAGCGCAGCGGACGCCGGTGAAACCCGCCGTCTTCGAAAAGCTCCTCAATTCAATGGCAACCTCTTTTGCCCCCTCAATCTCATAGATCGAGTGGGGTATCGCCGGGTCGTTGATAAAAGCTTCGTAAGCCGCGTCGAAGAAAATCACCGAACGGTTCTGTCTCGCGTAGTCCACCCACGCTTCAAGCTGTTCTCTGCTCGCCACAGCGCCGGTCGGATTATTCGGGAAACACAGGTAAACCAGATCCGTCTTTTCCCGGGGCGGCGCAGGGACAAAATCATTTTCGGCGGTTGCGGGCATGTATAGAATTTTTTGATACATCCCCCGTCCATCCAAAGGCCCCGTTCGCCCCGCCATAACATTTGAATCGACGTATACGGGATAAACGGGATCCGCCACCGCAACGATATTGTCGAGGCCGAACAGTTCCTGGATGTTCGCGGAATCCGATTTCGCGCCATCGCTTATAAACACTTCGTCTTTATCGATATGAACGCCGCGCGGCAGGTAGTCGTTTTTGACGATCGAGTCCCGCAGGAATGCATATCCGATGCCATTGTCGTCATAGCCGTGAAATGTCTCTTTTGTCCCCATTTCTTCGACGGCTCTGTGCATCGATTCGATGACGGCCGGCGCCAAAGGCTGCGTCACGTCGCCGATCCCCATACTGATGATTTTGGCTCCGGGATGAGACTGCTGGAACGCGAGTCTGCGTTTCGCGATCTCAGGGAAAAGATACCCTTCCTTCAATTTTAAAAAATTCTCGTTTACCCTGGCCATCGTTGCCTTTCTGAGAACCGGTGTCCTTTGGAAACCCTCTGTGCCCCGGAGGCCCCCGCTTTTTAGGGACCTTCTATTCTCAACACAAAACGGAAAATTAAGGAGACTTACTGATTTTAGGGATAGGGCTATGTGCCGTCAACTATGGTTGTGCGCAGGCAAGGATGGATCTTTTCACCAGCGCCTTCGCGATCGGAACCATGTATCCGTTGTGCTCCATGGGCTTGGCTTCGGAGACGGCCGCATTGCCCGCGCTTTCCGCCAGGTCTTGGTCTATTTTCTTTTTTAAAATTATCTTTTCGGCTTTCACGGCCCTATAGGGCCTAACCCATACCGCATTAAGGCAGATCCGCGCGTCGGCAACTTTTCCTTTTGAGAATTGAATCCCGGAGGCGCAGTTCACAATGGGGAAGTCGATTGATTTTCTTATGGCGAACTTTAAAAACGCGCTTTTGGCACCGGACGCCGGAGTGGGAATCTGAATCTCGGTTACAATTTCATCCGCGTCCAAAATGATCGTCTTCGCCACGCCCACCTGGAAAAAATCCTCCAGACCGACCGTTCTCTTGGTTGTGACGACTCTGGCATTCAGAGCGATTAAAGCCGGCGCGGTGTCGCTCGGATGCACCGCATAGCATCCTCCCTCGACGCTGCCGCCCATGATGGAATGGTATCGGTTGTCGCCGTCGATCGCGTAGCACTTTCCGCCCCCCTTGCGGAGGCAGGGAAATCGGTTTTTTGGATTTCTATAGTACCAGCACCTCACGTCCTGGCACAGATTCCCCGCAATCGTGCCCATTTGGCGTATGTGGGGCGATGCCGTCCGCGCCGCAGCCTGGGCCAGCGCCGCATATTTTTCACGGACCACGCTTTCTCCGGCAATGTCCTCCAGCCGCGTTAGAGCGCCTATTCTCAGGACGCCGGCATCTTCCTTCATGAAATCCAGGCCGGCAATCGTTTTTATATTGATAAGAGCTTCCGGATAGACAGGAAGGATTTCGTCTTTCATTTTTCCCAATAAATCTGTTCCGCCCGCAATAATGCCGGCCCTGCCGCCGTACCGCCTGAGAGAAGAAACCGCCTCATCGAGCGTGCGGGCGTTAATATGTACGAACTTTTTCATAAAGGTTCCAATGCAGTTCCGCGCGACTTGCCGCCGGCTCTCATGCTCCCCGCAATATCCTGGCGGCTTCCCGTATTGCTTTGGGATGCTGCGGATAGGTGCCGCAGCGGCACAGGTTGCCGCCGAGCGCTTCGCCTATTTCCAGTTCCGTCGGATCCGGATTCCTGTCGAGCAGGGCTTTCGCCGTGACGACGAAGCCGGGAGTGCAGTAGCCGCATTGCATGCAGTGATGCTTGACGTACTGTTCGATCAGGGGGTGGCCGGAGGCGGCGATGCCTTCAACCGTTTCCACCTCCTTGCCGTTGCATTCGATTGCCAGGATCATGCAGGAAAGAACGGGCCGGCCGTTTAAAATAACGGTACAGGATCCGCAGGCGCCACGATCGCACATCAGCTTAGTCCCCGTCATCCCGAGCTGGTCGTGAATCAGATACTGAAGCGTCCAGTCCGGCTCCACCTGGAGGCTGTATCTTTGGCCGTTGACGGTTATATGGACGGTCCCCTCCGGCTCCGGCAGCGTTTCCGCCGCGTGGACGGTCAAAACATGCGATTTTATGGATTCAAACGAGTCAAAAACACGCAGACAGTAGGGACAGGAATATCGTGCCAGCGGCATTATAGGAGTTTCGATCGTGGATTTTTCATTCCGTTGTTTTCTAATCATCAGCGGTCGCTCCCATCCTCGCTTCGCATTTCAACAAGCAAGCATAACACTCATTGTTGACTGCGGCCGAGAGTTCTAAAAAAAGCCGATTGCGCGATGCGGGCTTCATAATCTTTCCTGAAATAGTTCAGGGTGTCCAGAACCGGATCCGGAGCCGTTTGCCCCAAGCCGCACAGCGAAGCATCCATCATGACTTCGGATAATTCTTCCAGCGCCTTAATATCTTCCGGTACGCCTTCCCCCCGCGCAAGCCTCCCCAGTATTTCCAGCATTGCCTCGGAGCCGTCGCGGCCGGGCGCACACTTCCCGCAGCATTCCTCCGCTATGAACTCCATGTTCCGATAGGTCACATCGATCACATCCCGGCTTCGATTAAAAACCGTCACCGCCCCCGAACCCAGAACGCTTTCGTACGACAGAGCCGTATCGATCCTGTCCGCCGGGATGATCCTTCCGGCCGCTCCTCCGACCTGAATCATTTTAATGTCCCGCGCCGACGCCAGGTCCACGACCAGCTCGGCAAGACTGCTGCCCAGCTCCAGTTCATAGACCCCGGCTTTTTCCACATCGCCGCTTACCGAGAATACTTTTGTGCCTTTGCTTCGCCGGGTGCCCATTTCGCGGAACCACCCGCTGCCGTTCAGAACAATCCCCGGGACATTCATCAGAGTTTCCACGTTGTTGACGGCCGTCGGCATCCCCCACAATCCCTTTTCAGGCGGGAACGGCGGCTTGCAACGCGCCTCTCCTCTGAGTCCTTCTATGGAATTCATGAGCGCCGATTCTTCGCCGCAAATGTAGGAACCCGCCCCCAGGCGGAGCTCTATGTCCACGTGCTTCAAATGTCCCTTATCCCTTGCCTGGCTGACGGCCCCGAGGATCAGGTCCGATAAAAAGCGATATTCTCCGCGAAGATAGATAAAAGCCTTTCCGGCTCCGACTGCCCAGCCGGCTATCGCTAAAGCTTCGATGAGGGTAAAAGGGTCGTTTTGCAGAATGTATCTGTCTTTGAAAGCGCCGACTTCGCCTTCATCCGCGTTGCAGATGATATATTTTCCCCCCGCCTGCTGTTCCCGCACCAGTTTCCACTTCAGGCCGCAGGGGAACCCCGCACCGCCCCGGCCCAGAAGCTCCGACGCCGTTATTTCATCGATGATTTCTTCGGGCGTCATTTGCCCCAAGGCTTTTTCCAGAGCGGCAAAGCCGCCTCTCTTTACGAAAGAATCTATATTCCGGGGATCTATCCGCCCGCAATTTTTTAAGACGATCCTTCTCTGCAAATTCATCCTCCCGGAGGCGCCCCTAATACTTCTTTAAAATTCTTGAGATTTTCGCCGGCGTTAGATTCCCGTAAACATCCTGGTTCACCATCATTGCAGGAGCCTGATCGCATGCCCCGATACAGCCGGTCAGTTCCAAAGAAAACTTCTTATCGCGCGTTGTTTCGCCGGGCTTGATGCCCAGACAATCCTCAATACTCTCAAGTATCATTTGAGCTCCCTTAAGGTAACAGGGGACGCTTTTACAGACCCGGATCACATTCTTTCCTTGCAGCTTTGTCGAGAGAAAAGAATAAAAGCTGGCAACCCCGTACACCTCGCTCAAGGAAAGGTTCAGATCTTCGGCAGTCCCGGCCATGAATTTTGCGGGCACGCGCCGGTATTTATCCTGCGCTTTTTGAATCATGGGAAGGAGATTCCCGCGCTTCAAATCCGCTATCCCCCGCTGCGGCGCTCCCGCGGGAGCATCTTTTCCCCTCTTTTTATCCCCGGGACGGTGGGTCTTGCCGAGGGCCGTAGTGGGGCAATATTCCACGCAGAGAAAGCAGTCTTTGCAGAAATCCTTCTCGAGAGCCACGTCCATGTCGACGACGACTTTCGATCGGAAACCTCTGTAGGCCATGCTGAAAACATGCCTTCCGGCAATATCGTTGCAGGCCCGGATGCAACGGGAGCACAGGATGCACCTCGATAAATCGCGTTGAACGTAGGGATTCCTGTCCTCAACGGGATAATGCCGGCTTTTCCGCGCACTGAATCTCGGCGGACCCACATCCAAATCCGCGGCAATTTTGTGCAGTTCGCACTCCGACGCAGCCGGATCCGTGACGCACGGTCCCGTATGTCCCGCGAGCAGCAGTTCAACAATTGCCTTGCGCACGCGAAGGACTCTGGGGGACCGCGTATGGATGACCATCCCCGGAGCAATCGGCGTATGGCAAGCGCCGACCAGCCGAGCCGATCCTTCCAGTTCCACCACGCAGATCCTGCAGGATCCGGTTGGGGCCAAATCTTTGTGGTGGCACAGCGTGGGGATATGAATCTCCGCTTTTTCCGCAGCCTCGAGAATCGTCATTCCCGGATATCCCTCGACTGCTTTCTCGTCTATTCGGATCTGTATGGACTCCATCTTGCGATTCTCCGCCCTTCACAATGCGGCCGAGCTTACGGACTCTCCCCGCGTAAACAGCAGACCGGCGGCTCGGATTCTCGGTCGATCATATCCAAGTCCCTCCCTTTGGCAAAGCAAATTGTCGGCATAGGAAGCCAGATAGGCTGTCAGCCCATTTTTTCACTGCGCTGCGAAGGAGGGGGACGTCCACGGGCAACTCTCCGAGAGGTTCCCCCGCATCGACGTGGTTCCCTTCGAATCCGACCGTCGATACAGGGCCACTATACACGCCCACGCATCCTCCGGCGGCAAACGGATCTTTGTGAAGGGAGTCGGGGAGAAAGCAATGGAACTTTGCAGCATGCAGCCCGGTGAGGACGGCTCTGACATCCCGCTGCACAGGGACGCTCCCCGCAAACATAGGAGGAGAAGGGCTGCTGATCATGCGGGCGATTTTTCTGGGCCTGGCGCTGCCCGTCACCCCGGTTCAGATTCTTTGGATCAATATGGCCACCGCCCTCTTGTTGGGCCTGACGCCGGCATTCGAACCCACCGAGTCCGGCATCATGGCGCGTCCGCCCCGCGACAACCGTCAGCTGATTCTTACGCCTTCCCTGATTTTCCGCATCGTAGCGGTCAGGGCGATCATGGGATCCCTTGCGATGGCTGCATTGCAGCTGGCGATCACTTATGTCCCATTAATGAACTATTGGTTTGATACGGCCTGTCCGAGTATCGGCAGGCGCCGCGTGTTTTGGCCTTGCGAGGCGATCCCTGCGTTGCTCCTCGTCAACGATGCCCATGCGGCGGCTTTTCAATCCGCTTTTACTAAAATTTCGGGGTACACCTTTATTTCCGTCTTCGCGGAATTGGAAACCAGGCAGTACTTTTCGCCCTTTTCCATCGACAGCTCCACTTTTTGCCTCTTGGATTCATCCGCAATCAAAATCCGCGGATGGACCGCTATCGCTGTAAACATGTATTTGCCGGCGACGAGGGACACCTCTCCCCTTGCGCTGCTCTCGTAGCTTAGAAAGAAGGCCCCGAAGCGGTCCACAAAGTATAAAAATGTCGTCATGATGCAGGAATTAATGGATGCCAGGAACATCTCTTCCGGCGACCAGTAACCCGGGGGGCCGTCGAATTGCGGAGGCGTAGAAATCTCCATATCGGGACCCTCCGGAATTTTTAATGTGCCTTTTCTTGCCTCGCTCCAGATCACCTTGTTTTCAAAAACTTTTTTTTCTAGCACAGTCTCATACTCCTATTTGAATAGTCGTTGTCTCTTCATTATCAAATTGAACTTTTCTTAACTCGGATTATTCAGGAAGCTTGCACCGCGCCGGCCTTATCCGCCTGCAGCAACCTCACATAATTGCCCCAAAAATAAACCTCCTTAAAACCAGAGAATCCATATTTCGCGAGCAGCCGCTTCCAGTCTCTCGCTATAAAATCAAAGGCGTATTTGCATTCTATAGTTTTAAAAATAAAACGCCATAGCGGATGCATGTCGTCCACGCTGAATTCGGAATAATCCAGCATGAAGAAAGCGCCTCGGGGCTCTAGATTCGAGCCAATGTTTTCCAAAACGGTCTCGCGGGCGGCGGGCGGCAATCCATGAAGCACAAAACTCATAAATACCTTGTCGAATGGCCTTGACAGTGCAAATGGAGTGTCGATTCTTCCCCGGACAAACTCGACATTCTTGTATTCCGCGCATTTCTTCCTGAATTGTTTCTCCATGAACGGCGACTTATCCATGCCGACTATTTCGCCTTCGCCATTCAAATAGCCCGCCATAATACGAGCATTGCGCCCGCTGCCGCAACCCAAGTCGAGGATACGATCTCCGCGCTTGATACCCATCGCGTGAATCGCCCCGCGAATAAAGCCACCATAGCGCCCGGCGGTCGCGATGTTCATTAAAAAATCGTAATGCTTCGCGATGAAGGGCCCCAATTCCACGCGAGAATCGGGATAAAGCTTGCCTGTGTCCATTGTCTTTTGCGAAAGGATGTTTATTCGGACAGAGTCCAACCTCAGGTTCTTCCTTCTATCACGGACATTCTCCCCGTTAACCCGCATGCCTCACTGAAGCCGGATTAATGCGGACATTTTCTAAACTGGCGGGGAAGCCGCATGGAAGTTTCAGGAAAGCCTGATTCAGATGGAATCGCCGGGCCGGCGATCGGCTGAAACCGCTCTATTTTCCCTTACCCTCCAGCGATTTCAGGCGCTTATTTTCCTGAATCAGTTTGTTGACATACTTCGGTTTTGTCCAATTGAGGTTGCCTAAAGCTTGGCCGTACACATTGGTCATCACCTGGCCCCCCATATATAGGCCGACCTCCCCCACAATAGCATCCAGGGATTTGCACTCCGCATCGCCCAGATTTCGGCTCTTTTCTCCGTATTTGTCCTCGATATGCCAGGATCGGATGACTTTTCCGTCGAAGTCGTCGACCATAATTTTAAAAAGATTTCTCGGGCCGTCATAAGAATTGTTCTTTGAATCAAGAATGATTGTGTCCGCATTTTCGATGGCCAGACCGGTCATCATATAACACAACGGTCATATATAGGCAGTCTGGAGGATGAATCTTGGATCTTCGCTCCATTCCTTTCTCAACTCCATCTTTTTCACATCGTCATAGACAACCAGGTCCACTTTGCCCCCGTGGAAAGTCCCCACTTCGCTCATCTCCGGCAGCGGCACGAAATTCCCGGCTTCATTCAAAATCCTCATCGGGCCGCCCCCGAAAGGAGCATCAAATTTCGTATTGAGCTGTATCCTCACATTCTCGTAATCCAGGGACAAAGTCGGACGGATGATTGTGCTGTGTTCCAGAAGATGCCTCTTGGCCTGGTAAGTATCCAGGGTCAGAGGGCCCAGTGTTTTTTCCGCAAGCGTGTTCCCTTTGGAATCCAGAAGGGCGATGGCGGCTTTCCCTTGCTCCGCGTCCACCGACACTACTTTGACCCGGTATTTGCCGGCGGCCAGCGTCTCTCCGGGAGCCACGTCATTGGCGAGGATCGGTTTATCGTAACTGATTTTGAACCAAATCATGTCCAGCGCTCCGGCTTCCTTGATTTTTACGCCTTGCGGAGTGGCGCTGTCCGCAACAACATAAAATGTGGCCGATGCATCAAAAGGATCTCCGAAGTATTGCAGGGGAGGCGGCGTTATCATGCCCTCGCCCTGCAAATAGCCGTACGCTATGGTATTTCGAGACCTTGCATAACCCGAAGGGATAACGGTGGACGAATTCCACGTTCTATAACCGTTGGCAAAAACATATTGGAATCTTGCTCCCTTAACGTTCAAAAAGCCGTCCATATAAGAAGTGAGAGCCAGGGCAATGGTTCCTTCTTCACCCAGCGGCACCGGCGGTTTGCCTTGCGCCACGGTAAAGTTCTTCCTAACGGCCAGCGCCGCCTTTTTATCCAACCAGACCGATTCCTTGCCCGCCATAACAAACGGTTCTCCGTTCAGATTAGACAAACCCTCCCCGCCGAAGCTGAAATAAATCACTCCGCCGGGAGGGATAATGATCTTCCCGCCTTTGATGTAACTCTGACGGATCATAAAACCTTCTGAAATACCCCTTTTTATGCCATGACGATTCGGCAGCAGCTTTGGGGATAAAAACTTGGGCATTTCTTCAGGATCCACAAAAGATGCGTTCGGCGACGGCAATTTGTAGTGCGCGCTTTCTTCCGAATAGGCCGCGAGATTAAAAGCCAGGAGAAATGCCGTAGTCAAGACAATAGACCATAAGCATCTTTTTGCCATACTCTGCCTCCTTGTTCTTAAGGATTCTTATTGCCATAAGCGGCTACTTGTTTTAGAAGGTATTGGTTTGTTTTTCCCCGATCGGAACAGCATAGCATCCGTCGGGAGGGAAATCACCCGGAAATGATCGAGAACCGGGCGTTGCTCTCTCAGGGGGGCTGTTCGCGGAATCTGTTTTATGAGGCCTTTGAAGCATCGCCGGCATGGATGATTCATGATGCGGCCAGGGGCCTGTCCGAGACTCTGCCCAGGCCGAGCTCGGGACGCGGCGCATCCTGATTCTCGCACAGGCTCCCAGGAAAGAATTGCAGATAAATTAAAAACGAACCGATTAAATATATGTGAATTGAAATGAGGACCAAACAGATAATAAAAAGCGGCCGGTTGCTTTCAGTCTTTGCGTCAATCCTGGCCCTGATACCGTTAATAATCCCGGCATTTGCCCTTCAAATTCCCGCAATCTCCGGCGCGTGGAAGTCGTCCGCGCAAACGCACATTGAGGAATCGGATCCAGAGGACCTTTACCGGCGTCTGGATGAGAGTTGTGAATTGCACAACGAAGGGGTACGGCTCATTCTGGAAGGAGATATTGCTTCAGGCGAGCGAAAGATGAATATCGCCCAAGACCGGTTGTTAAGCGGCGCACGGCAATGTGCAAAGATCGAAACGTGCGACATCGAACGTTTCCTCAACGCCTTTGCCGAAATGCTGGAAACCCAATCGGACGCTCTCGCCAATGACGCCCTTGCCATCTCAGGACGGCGCTCCGATGACGCTGATGCTGCGGAGGACGATTTGCCTTCCTCTCCGTCGGAAGCCTCCCTTCCCGGCATCCACGCAATCCCGCCGCTTTTTCGCGGCAGAGATTTATGCGAGTTGATCGAAATGAATGAACCGGTGAAGGCGGCTCTCAATGATTGGCTTACATGGATGCGGCCCGATCTAATAAACTCGTACCAAAATTACGTTTTCCTTCGCGGCAAAATGGCCCCGATCTACCACGACGCCGGTTTGCCCGAGGCCTTGCTCTTCGGCATCATCGCAACCGAGACGCACGGGATAGTCCACGCAAATTCAAGAGCCGGTGCGGCCGGCCCGCTGCAATTTATGAGAAGCACGGGAAGGCGTTACGGCCTTACCGTGGAAGACGGATTTGATATGAGATACGATCCCGCCGCCTCCACCAAGGCCAATGCCTCCTATTTGAACGAGTATCTGGAAACGTTCAATGAAAGCCTTGAGAAAACCCTTGCCGCCTATAACGGCGGAGAAAACAGGCTCCGGAGGCTTAGTCGCCGCTTTAAAGACGCAGACTTTTGGGACAGCAGTTTTTATAATTCGCTTCCCGGAGAAACGCGGCGTTATGTACCTCGCGTCCTTGCTGCTGCGTGGTTATTCCTCCACCCGGAAGATTACAATCTTGAGTTCCCCCGGTATCCTGCCGAAATCAGCGTTCTCACAATTCAAAAGGACACCTCGTTGGACGAGCTTTGCGTTTGTTTTGGCCAGGAGCTCGGTCAATGGGGGGGCTGGTTCAGAACATTGCGAAACCTGAATCCCCGCCTGAAGCCTGAAGAAACCATAAAGGCCGGAACGGAGATCGAAATCCCAACAGGCCTCAAAAAGATTTACGGGGAAAAGTGCATCCGGGGAGGACTCGCTGAACGTGCGCGGGAGCTGCACGAGGCGAAATATCCCGAAATGACCATTTACACCGTTGCGGAAGGCGACACCGTTGCCGCTATCGCCGCCCGCTACCCGTGCGCTTCTCAAAGGGATATTATCGCCATAAACAACCTTCGCGGCCCCCGCTATATAATCCGGGTAGGACAGAGACTAAAAATTCCCGGCTGTTTATAAACAAAATCCTTCGAATGGTCTATTAACCCGGACGCACCAACAAAAAAGCCCGGGAGGGATGCCCGGGCTTTTCGCAAATCAGGAACGGGCGTTCAGCTATTTGTAAACGCCGTATTCCTTCGCCGTATCGATGAAGGCATGCAGATTTTCCGTCGACGCCTCGTCGAGGACTGCGCCGTTGCCTATGAAATATCCGCCGTCGCCAGCGCAATCGTCGATGAGCTTTTTGGTACGCTCCTTTATTTCATCGACAGTCGCAGTCTTGAGCGGCGATGAAGGGAAGTTTCCGCCGAAACAGGCGTAACCTTTTAGTTTCTTCCGGACTTCCTTCATATCCGTCTGGTCGAAGTACCATATGCAAAAACCCGCCGGGATATCGGGATCGGTGATGATATCCAGCCGCTGGTTGTAGCTGCCCTCTACGAACATGTACGGGATCAACCCTTCGTTGATCAGGCCCAGCATGGTTGCTTTGAGAGACGGCCAGTAGAATTTTTTGAAATCGTTCCCGGACATGAAGGTATCTGCTCCCTTATGCAGCGGGAAGAACACCGTCGGAGGGCCGCCCCACGGCGAATTGCGCACGCCCATGTCGATCATCAAAGGAACGAAACGCTCGCTGGCCTCGATGATTTCATTGGGCTTGCGGAATTTGTCGAGCAGAATCGCCCGGGTGCCGCGCATCGTGTCGCCGACGCAGTCCATCGGCGCTTTTGAGAATGCTCCTTGAAACGCCGGCAATCCCAATTCCGACTTGAGTTTGGCGTCGATCTCCAAGCACTTTGGGAACCAATCAAGCGATATTTTGCCGGCTTCCATAAGCTTTTTAAGGCTTTCCTGGACGTCCGGCCGTCCAAAAGCCATGATGGTGGGGCCGACAAAAGGCAGCTCGAGAAGATCAGTGAGAGGAGGAAGCGAACTCAAGGATTCCAAGGCGCCGAAAATGCGAGGAAGATAGTAGCGCAAAAAGTAGTCGCTGGGATCGCGCAGAAGGTATTCGTATTCGTGCGGTTTCATGTACTCCGCTTCGGCGCATTGATAGGAAGTATTCTCCGGCACACCGTGGCCCGGCCACCGGTAGAGCTTATAGTCCATCAACTCGAATGCGCTGCCCGGCCCATAAAGAGCCGCGGGGGCGGCGACATCGGGAAGAAAATCCGCATGAAACTTCATCATGGATTTGTCGAGTTTCTCGTAATCATACATGGCGTCCTTGCAGGTGTAGCCGGCATACTCAAATGGGATGAATCCCGTTGAAACGGAAACCGGCACGCGCGCGGGCTTTTTCAATCTGACCACGTCGATTAGCAACTGCACACGCTCTTTGTATGCTTTTTCCACTTCCTTGCTGGCAAATTGAATTCCTTCCGCATCCCTCCAGGCTTCAATACGTGCGTCAAGCTTTTGAGAAGGGGTCAACTTATCGAAATTAGCTGGTTTTGGCATAGTTATTGTTCTCCCACCCATTTTTTGGACAGCTGGACCGCTGCCATAGCATCTTTTCCGTAAGCATCCGCTTTAGCATAAGCGGCAATCTGGTCATCCATCTGGCCTCCGCCGATCATGATTTTGACGCTATCGCGAAGCCCCGCATCCTTCAAAGCTTGGACCGTGTTTTTCATCGGATCGTAAGCAAGCGTCAGGAATCCGCTGAGTCCAACGACCTGAGGCTTGAATTCCTTTACGGCTTCCACAAACTTAGCTGCGGGCACGTCCACGCCGAGATCCATCACGTCAAAGCCGTTGATTTCCAGCATGAATGTCACGATGTCTTTGGCAATGTCATGGATGTCGCCCTCTACTGTGCCCATCACAATCTTGCCGAGTTTCTTCTCCGGGGCGTTTCCGGAGCTCGCAATTCTCGGTTTTACCATATCCCCGATCTGTCGCAGCATTTCGCCGGCGAGGATTAATTCAGGGACGAAGCATTCGCCCGCTGCAAACCGGTCCCCGATGACGCCGAGGGCTGTACGACAGTCATCCAGAAGGCTAAGGGGCTCCGCGCCGGAGTTTAATAAGTTTTCCGCAATTTTAATTGCATCTTCCTCACGCATTTCAATAACGGCATCGATTAATTCTTTCGACATAGTGCTCTCCTTTTTACTTCCTTTAGATGGATAGGTTATTCAAAAATTCTTAAACGGGCTTGTTGAAAACTCCCGCGCGGTTTGCGCGAATAAAGTTAAGACAATGCTTGTCGCGTCCCATCAGAAGCTCTGTGGCAAGAATCGTGGTTTTAATATCCTGGTTCGTCGGGTCGCAAATGGCGCAATCGAGACCTGCCTCCATGGAAAGAGTGAGGAATACGCGGTTGATAAAAGAACGGGCGGGCAGCCCGAACGAAATGTTGCTCAATCCGCAGGTCAAGTGCACGTCCGGGTACTGCTTGCGTATTTCACGGATGCTGTCGAAAAAAATGACCCCGTTCTCGATGCCGGATCCGATTGTCATCGCCAGCGGATCGAAATACAAGTTGCTGTCCGGTATGTTCCCAGCCCTGGTCTTCTCGAGAAGTCTGCCGATATTGACCAAGCGCTCCTCCTTTGTCTTGGGGATGCCTTTCTCCCCGGTTGCCAGAGCAACTGCCGGGCAATTATTGGCTGCGACGATGGGAATAATATCAAGGCGCCCCGCCTCAAGGCTTATGGAATTAATCATGGGAGTCTTATTGACGGCCTTCATGGCGGCTTCCAAGGCTTTTGGATTTGCGCTGTCCAAGCAGATCGGCTTATCCGTCACGGCTTGTATGTTCTCAATAAGCCACATAAGATCGTCCGCTTCCCGGTCAGGATGCGTGCCGGCGTTTGCATCGAGCCAATCCGCCCCGGCTTCAGTCTGACTGCGGGCTAGATCTTGAATATAGGCGGCATCGCGTTCTTTGATCGCCTGCGCTACCCGCTTTCGCGTCCCGTTGATCTTTTCTCCAATTATCTTCAAATGCGCTGCTCCTTTCAAAAAATCTCCTGCTCATTGCCGGTAGGAAATAAACACTCACAGGGGGCCTCTTCTCGTGCGTCGATGCAATGAAACAGGGCAAAAAATTTCTAACGATTATCCCTTTTTCAAAAACCAAGTACCCACGTCATCGGGAGCTTTCTTTGGGGGGAATCGTTGATTATAAAGAAGGCTTTAAAACCGCGCCGGATGCTCCTCGAACATAGGGTTCCTATAAAAACTGCTTACAACCTTAGCATTTATAAGATATTTCGGCCTCCTACACAAGGGATTTTATTAATACCGACGGGGTCGATAGGCATATTTCGGGCCGGTATCCGCATGTGAGGACCAACCGCCCGTAGTGGAAGTGCAGAGGGCCGCGTTCGGAGCGCCGCAGGGGCAGATGCAAGGCGGCGTGACGCAGGCCGTTGGGGCGGCATCGTCAAGGAGCGGAAACCTAGTGTACTGATTCATAAATAGATTTATTTATTCGCATGGGAATTGTATGATGT
>CAZDMR010000042.1:0-35364 GCA_964506795.1 uncultured Acidobacteriota bacterium
TGTTTACAATAACTTACCGGAACCCTACCCCCCCAGTTGTCAAAGTCGGGTTAGCCGCCGCCGGCTTCACAATCCGGATTTCTCTTTAAATCCCCCGGGGACGCAGGTCGCAGACGGCGACAATGCAGCCGGCGAATGAATCTTTTCGGCCATCGCATCCGTATTAGGTATGGGCGTTTATGGCGGGAACAATGTTTGAAACACTCGCGGACTTGGAAAGCAGCGCCGCAAAGCTTCACGGCGGCGATTTGAATGCCATGGTGCAGTTGATGGAACGCTGCCAGCATCGCTTATACCGATACCTTTTGCGTATGGTATCGCAGCCGAGCACCGCCGAAGATCTGTTTCAGCAAACCTGGCTGCGCGTTATGGAACGGATTCAAAAATATGACCCTGCACGAAATTTCGAAAGCTGGCTTTTTGCCGTAGCGCACAACCTGGCAATCGACCACCTGCGCCGCCGCCGACACGAAAGCCTGGACGAACCCGGCCCCGGAAGCGAAACGCCTTCCAGACGCATCCGCAGCAGCGATCCCGGCTCATTGGAACAACTGCTGTCCAAAGAGCGGTTCAGGCACATTTTGGAAGCGATCGCGGATCTCCCGGCGCCTTTTCGCGAAGTAATCACTCTCAGGTTTGAAGAAGAGATGAGAATAGAGGAGATCGCCGGTGTTCTGGAACTGCCTGCAGGAACCGTCAAGACGCGCCTTCATCGCGCCATGAAGGCCCTGCGGGAGCTTTTGGAAAAAAGATTTGGCGAAGGGGTGAAGCTATGAGCGAACACGCGGTAATACATAATCTACTCCCGCTGGCCGCGGCACACTGCCTTAATGCCGACGAGCAACGAAGGGTTGAAGAGCATCTGCGTCATTGCGAGAAATGCCGGCGCGAACTCGATTTATGGATGCAACTGGCCGCGGCGTTGAAAGAACTGCCGATGCCGCAGGCCCCGGCGGCGCTTGTCGGAAAGACGCGCCGTTTGATTTCATTAGGCGCTGCACCGCGCAGCGATAATTATCGCGGCAGCCTCGTCCCCGCATTTCTGATCATTCTATCTTGGGCCATGACGGGATTCAGCTGGTTCCTGTTGAAGATGTTCGATATTCCGCTGGCCGAACGTCTGGAAGTTTCATCCACAACCATCTGGGTGGCCTATATCGGAGCGAGCTGGATGGCAGCCGCTCTGGCGGCGGGCTTGCTCGGCAAGCACTGGCGGCGGGAGGGGAAAACGATATGAATCACTTTTTAAGCGAGCTCCGCATCATTTCACGCTGGGTCTGGCTGTTAGCGTTCCTGGCCGGCGGCGGCCTGTTCTGGCTGTCCATGACTTTCTTCCTGGCGCCCGAACCGGCCATGGGCCGGTGGCCCACAGCTGCCAAGCTGTTCTTCTCAGGCCCTATCGCCTTTTTTACTTTCGTCTGGGTGCTCATTGTCGGATATATCAATGCCGATGCCCGCCGGCGAGGCATGCGCCATGTCATGTGGACGCTGCTGTCCGTTTTCATCCCTTACGCGATCGGCATCATTTTGTACTTCGTGCTTCGCGATCCTTTAATGGTTCAATGCCCGAAGTGCGGCGCGATGGGGCGGGCTGGATTCATATTCTGTCCGCAGTGCGGCGCGGAGCTTGCTGCATTCTGTCCGGTGTGCAAGCGAGCGGTTGAGCCCGGATGGAATCGCTGCGCCTATTGCGGCACGGAACTGCGGCATCATCCGGATGATTCATGAGGGACCGCAGCGAGCGCGGCGGGAGGCGCCCTTTTTCCCGTCAGGCGTACCGAGTCAGACCCATGATTTAGCCGGCTGATAGTCGTACGGTTCCATCGAGAAACTGCCACGGCCCTGAGTAATGGACCTCATCTGAGTGGAGTATCCGAACATTTCCGCCAACGGCACCAGGCCCCGCACCAGGGCGAATCCATGCTGCAGATCGGTTTCGCGGATCTCCGCTCTCCGAGATCCCAAATCCTTTATGAGGGACCCCAGAGATTCATCCGGGCAACGCACCTCCAGCTTCATGACGGGTTCCAGGACTATCGTCTGCGCCTCGGCGATTGCTTCGCGCAAAGCCATCGTGAGGGTCCCCAGCAGCGGGACGGCCGGGTCCGGAGGATCGTTATGGCGGAATTCCAACACCTTCACGGCGACATCCACAATAGGGTATCCGTGCGTTCCGCCCGAGTCGCAACCCCTCAGCAGTATTTCCCGCGCCTCCCGCTGAAGGGCCGCAGGCAGCATCTTTGCAATACGGGATAGTTCTATTTCAACCGGCGGCGGGCTGTGATCCCCCGCGGGTCGGGGACGCGGAAGAATCTCCACTTCCGCCCGTCCGCTGACCAAAACATCGCCGATGCGCTTTTCGAATTGCCCCTTCCCTCGTCCGGCAGACACAACGGTTTCCCTATAGGACACGCGGGGGCGGCCGAAGAATGCCGGGACGTTGAATTCCTTTTGCATCCGATTGCGCGTTACCTCCAGATGCAGCTCGCCCATTCCCGATAGAATCATCTGGCCGCTTTCCTCGTCCGTGCCGACCCTTAAAGTGGGGTCCTCGCGCAGCAGGCGATTTACAACTTCGTAAAGGCGATCCCGGTCCGCGGACGTTTGCGTCTCCACGGCCATGGAAACGACAGTCTGGGGAAAATGAATCGGCTCGTACGTTATCGGATGCTTCGGGTCGCACAATGTGTCTCCGGTAGAGATATCCTTCAAGCCCTGCACGGCGACGATGTCGCCGCAACGCGCCTGCTCCATCGGTTCGGTCCTGTCCGCGTGCAGGCGCAGGATCCTTCGAAGGCGAATCCGGGATTTAGTCCGCGGATGATAGCATCGCTCCTCCGTGGTCAAGGAACCCGAGTATACGCGAAGCCAGGCATAATCGGCGCTTGAGGCGGCGACCACTTTGAAAACAAGCGCCGAAAACGGCGCATCCGGCGTCAACGGCCGCTCGATCGGTTCGCCCGTTTCAGGATCCATGCCCCGCGCCGCAGGACAATCCAAAGGCGAGGGGAGGTAACTGCAAACCGCATCCAAAACGGGCTGAATCCCCGTGTCGCGCAGCGCGGCTCCGCACAACACGGGAATGAACTTGCCCGACAATGTGGCCTCGCGGATTCCGCGTCTCAGGTCTTGAGCGCCGACCGGTTCACCGGAAAGGTAAAGGTCCGCCAGCCAATCGATGCAATTCGCCGCGCTCTCCACAAGACGGCCTCGGGCCTCAGCCACCGGTTTTTTCAAATCATCCGGCACATCCCGGAATTCAACCTCGCTCCCGCGCGTGGATGGATTGAAAAGGATCCAGCGAGGATCCAGCAGGTCAAGCACTCCATCCAGGCTGTTCTCTATCCCGTGAGGAAGATTCACAAAGGCCGCACGCGCGCCGAGGCGCAGCTCGATCTGTTTGAGAACGCGATCGACATCCGCTCCGGCCCGATCCAGCTTGTTGATGAAAGCCAGGCGCGGAATTTTATACCGATCGGCCTGCCGCCAGACGGTTTCGCTTTGCGGTTCCACTCCCTCCACTCCGGAAAAAATGACGACCGCGCCGTCGAGCACGCGCAGGCTCCGTTCTACTTCAGCGGTAAAATCAACGTGACCGGGAGTGTCGATTAAATTAATTTGATAATTGTTCCAGCTGAATGTTGTCGCAGCGGCGGAGATTGTAATCCCCCGCTCCCGCTCGTCGGAGCGGAAATCCATAACAGCCTGGCCGTTGTGGACCTCCCCGATCTTGTGAGTTCGCCCGGAATAAAAAAGGAAGCGCTCCGTTGTCGTCGTCTTGCCCGCGTCGATGTGGGCGATAATGCCGATATTCCGCACCCTCTCGATCGGTGTTGCCGCCATCAGGCCCTCCGCCTCCGAATTTGCCGCCGGCCCCCTGCGAGCCGAGGCAAGAAACCTGCCTCGTTCGCTGGATTCAAATCACAGTACTTTTACAGCATGAAGGCGTTTCGTCAAGAAAATCGATAAACCGGGCGGTCTTTCCTGCAGCAAAGTGAAAAAACGATTTGCCAGTTGCGATCCGTTCAATGCAGAATTCATAAATGCAGGGAACAAAAGCAATCAGAAAGACGGTGCAATTAACCGTGGAGGAAATAACTCCGACGCGCGAGGAGGTTTTGGAGAATCAAGGGATGGCCGGACGGAGCAATCTGCCCGTGCGGATCCTTTCGCTTTTGGAATCGGCTTATGAATTATTCGCGCAGCTGGCTCAACCCCGAGGCGTGATGCAGGAACTGCCGATTCCGGAGTTTGAAAGCATCTACGAAGGCGAAGGAATGAATTCTCCCGAATGCCCCTTCCCTGCGATAGTCCGCCAAGCCGACGGCTTGGCTCTTTTTGCCGCGACAATGGGAGACAGGCTGATTGCAAAAAGCAGCGAGCTGTTCACCAAGGGCCAAGCAGCATTGGGTTATATGCTCGACGCGGTGAATTCCTCGGCGGCGGAACAGCTCGGAAGGCGGATGGGTTGTTACTTTTTAAACCTCATGCCCGAGGAAATACGGCGAAGCAGAGAGCTGAAGGTTCAATATTACAGCCCGGGCCATTGCGGCTGGCATATTTCGGGACAGAAAAAGCTTTTCGAGGCCCTGCGCCCGGAAGAGATCGGTGTTACTCTTAAGAACAAATGGATCATGCACCCCTTCAAATCCATATCCGGCATCCTGGTGGTCGGCGAACTGAGAATACACATATTCAAGCCGGTCTTCTCTTTCTGCAAGGATTGCAGAGAACACAAATGCCTTCAAAGGATGAAGCTTTTGGAAAAAGAAGACTGCTAGTTCTTCATCCTGTTGGAATGCGAAAAAGGTTTTTTTGCTCTATGAAACCATTAACCCTGATGTTTCATGAATTTTCCGCGCTGCGGGATTAGAAAAATGGAAAACATATTGGATCGTTTGAGAAGAGGCAATGTCATCGTGGGGGACGGAGCTTGGGGAACCATGCTCCTGAAGTACGGATTGAAACAGGGCGAACCGCCCGAAATTTTTAACCTGAAAAAGCCCGAGGTGCTTGAAGAAATCGCCTCCCTTTATCTGGAAGCGGGGGCGGAAATCATCGAGACTAACACTTTCGGCGCCTCGCCTTTGCGGCTCCTGCAGTACTCGCTAGAGAAAGATATGGAGGCAATCAACCGCAGTGCAGTGGAAGCGGCGCGCAGGGCGGTCGGACAAAACGCCTACGTTTCCGCTTCCATCGGTCCCACCGCGAAAATGCTAAAGCCGCTGGGGAACGCCCAGCCGGAAGATATTCTTTCCTGTTTTAAGCGCCAGACAGCGGTATTGCTGGACGCAGGCGCGGACCTCGTTTGTATTGAAACCATGACCGACGCCGCTGAAGCGGCGCTGGCAATTAAAGCGGCTCGATCCGTTGATCCGAAAATTCCCATAATGGCTACAATGACTTTTAACAAAAATCCGCATGGATACTTTACGTTAACGGGGACATCGGTCGCCGACGCGGCGAAAGTGCTGGTGAACGCCGGAGCCGATATCGTCGGTTCCAATTGCGGCAACGGCATGCAGGGCATGGTGGAAATTGCCCGGGAATTCTGCCGCGACCCCATAAAACCCGTTGCCATTCAAAGCAATGCCGGCTTGCCGGTCCCCGTTGAAGGCGGTCTTTTCTATCCGGAAACTCCCGAGTTCTTCGCCGCCAAGACATCTGATCTGCTGGATTTGGGAGTGCAGATCATCGGAGGGTGCTGCGGTTCCGGACCGGAGCATATCCGCGCGATAAGAAGAGCCGTGGATTCCCGCAATTAAAGCTTTCGCGTTTGGCCTTTGGGGCTTCCCCTCCTGCCTGAATGATTCGATCAAAAACGCGGCGCAGCGGAGGGAATATAAAAGGCGCGCAAAAGAGGTATGGGTATGAAAATGAAAATGAAACTACTGCCCGCCGCGGCAATGCTCATTGCAGCATTTTCCGCGGCTTTCGCGCAGGAAGCAAAAATTATGGTCCTCAATCCGAGAGGCAATCCCCCGCCGACGCCTCTTGCTCCCATGGCAGAAAGGCCTTTAGATCTTAAAGGCAAAACGGTTTATTTCATTGATATCAAATATGAGGGCGGCGCCAGCCTGCTTCGTGCCGTCATGGACTGGTTCTCTGAAAACGAACCCCAAGCCAAGCTGGTATTCAGGGAAAAGGCAGGATCCTACGATCAGCAAGACGAAAAGCTTTGGGCGGAAATAAAAGAAAAAGGCGATGCCGCCGTCATAGGAGTAGGCCATTGAAGCACTTGCGGGCCGGCGGTCGCCGGCATTTGCGTCGGTTTGGAGAAACTGGGGAAACCCGCCGTCGGGATAGTCACGAACCGGTTTGCCGACGTTTCCAGAACCCGGGCAAAGCAGGAAGGAATGCCTAACGCGCGGATTGTGTTTGTTCCGCATCCCGTCCGCGGAAAAACACCCGCACAGCATCAAGCCTATGTGGCGGGGGAAAATCCGGTCACGGGGAGACCCGTAATTCAGGAAATCGTAGAAGCTTTAACCAAGCCCCTGACCGAGGAAGACAAGAAGACCGGATTTGTTCAAACCGACGCGCCTCCGCGTCTCATTGGTCCCCAGACTCCCGATAATCTGCAGCGTTTGTTCCAGGCCGGCGGATGGACGGACTACCTTCCCGTGATTCTTCCGACCGAACAAAGGGTGGCCAATATGCTTAAAGGCACAAGCCGCAACCCAGACGAGATTGTCGGGAAAATGTCTGCGGGCGGATACGAACCCTGGGAATACACCGTCGAAAAAGTCGCCGTCAATGCCGTAATGGCGGGAGCAAAGCCCGAGCACCTGCCCATAATCCTGGCCATTGCAGCTTCGGGAATATCCTCCCTCCACAATTCGCCGGACTCGCTTGTCGGGGCTGTTGTCGTAAACGGACCCATACGCGAAGAAATCGCCATGAACTACGAGCTGGGGGCAATGGGCCCTTTCAGCCATGCCAATGCCGCCATCGGCAGAGCATGGACGTTGATATCCAAGAACCTGGGGCACGCGGGCGTTTTGGGAGAAACTTATACCGGATCGCAGGGCAACAGCCTTAATTACAGCAATATAGTCATCGCCGAAAATGAAGAGGCCGGCCCTTGGAATCCGCTGAGCATCCAGAAGGGATTCGGCGAAGGCGAAAGCGTCGTCAGCTTGTTTACTGGATTGGGCATTCATGCCGGCCAGGGCGCAGTAGGCGCGGGCGCTGCGACCAATCCCGAATTTGAGCGCCAGTTCCGAAGCATATTGGATACCTTCACCGGCCGCTTCGGCGCGCTGATAGCATGCGATCCTCTGGCGGCAAAAAAGCTTAAGGCGGGGGGCTACGATACGAAGGAGCAGCTCAGCGGATGGCTTCATGAAAATACGCGAATTTCCGTTGCGGATTACAAAATCTTGAGCTTCGTTGCCGAATACGACGCCGCCCGCGCCCAAGAAGGCACAGAACCCTATGCGTCATGGTTCAAGCTGCCTCCGGATGCGATGATCCCGCGCTTTGCCTCGCCCGAGGACATTCTTATCGTTGTGACAGGCGGGGAAATCAAGCCCGTATTCCAGGCCGGCAATCTAAAATACCTGAAAAGCGTATCCGTGGACGAGTGGAGGTAACAAAGTCCTGAGATCAATCCACGGCGATCATCACGTTGGTGGCCTTGATGACCGCGTAGGCTTCCTTGCCCACCGCCAGCTGCAGGTTCTCCGCGGATTCTATGGTTATGATCGAAACAATCTCAAGGCCGTTTTGCAATTCCATCACGACTTCAGCATTAACGGCTCCGACCTTGACCTGCTTGACTTTTCCCTTCAACACATTCCGAGCGCTGATTTTCATTTTTTATCCCCCGTTGGATCTTATGTAAATTTTATCACAATATCCTGCTTTTCCAGCCACCAAGCATGCCCGCCGCGGATTATGGCCCCGGCTCGCCGGGATTTGAAATCGACCGGTCTCAACTCCTCTTGACAATACGCCGCGTCCATATCGCAGACGAGCAGAAAGGCCTGACCGTAGGCTTTTCGATGTTTTACCATCGCGGCATTCCCAAGATCATGAAGATCAAAACTCCCTCGGGCGAAAGAGAGGTACCGAACACCTGGGGCGTCTTCAACCTGCCCGCAATGCATATTTATAAAATCAAAAAAGGTAAAATCTACGAAATTGAGGCCATCGGCTTCGTGCTGCCCTACAGCATTAACCCGGATTATTCATGAGGATTCGTAGCGAGGCGGCGTAGACAGGCATGGATACAAGGCGCGCGACCGAGAGCCCCGCAGGCGTACTCGACAGTACGTCGAGGAGCTCGAAGGAGCGCAACGCAGTAAACATGCCTGGATCCGGCGCCGCAGTAGAAGCTTCATGAATAATCCGGGTTAAGTCAGGTTGGGGATAGGCGGTATCCATAAGATCAAACTGCGGATTTCCGCTCATTTCACGGATTAAGACTGTCTTTAATCCGCGGCGGCTTGCGGAAATCCGCGCTTGAGTTTTTATTCATCTCCGCTGCATCTTCAAAAACCCCGCTCTCGGCAGTCGAAGATAAACCGCGCAGTTAAGTAAGATTTTTCCGCTCTCTGCCGATATACTCCATGGAAAACGAAATCCAGGAGTCTGTCCGGTTAGGGTACCGGGGCTCTGCGACGCGGAATGGAAATCGGGAGAGATTTAATGCAGCAGAACGATCCATTGTTGGACTCTATTATCCGGCTGATTGAATCCGAAAAGCTGGGTCTTCCCGTATACGATCCTCTGGTCCTGCGTTTGCAAAAAGCCGTAATCAATCAATCGGAAGATATTGATGAAATTGAGCGGTTGATTCAAAAAGACCAGGCTTTGGCCGCGGAGGTTCTTAAGGCGTCCAATTCGCCTTTCTTCTGCGGTATTTCTCCGGTTCGCACCACCCGCAACGCCATCGTAAGGCTTGGAATCCAGCAGATCCGCAGGATTGTGATGCTTGCCTCGGAGCGCACCAAATACAAGGCCCACCACCCGAGCCTGCACGCGCTGTTGAATGAACTCTGGATACATGCAAGCACAACCGCGCTTGCATCCCAGTGGCTCTCAAAGCGATTGCGATCGACCGGCATCGAGGAAATTTGTTTCCTTGGCGGCCTGCTCCACGATATCGGCAAGCTGGCCATTCTGCGCGCCGTTGACGAACTGATTAAAACAGAGGAGATAAAATCGCCTCCGCCTCCGGAAAAGCTAAACGAAATTCTTTCGACCGCTCATTGCCGTATCGGCTATGACTTGCTTAAGCGGTGGCACATACCCGAGATTTATTGCCAGATAGCCAGAGACCATCACAACGAAATTATTCCTCAGGGAGAATTGCCTTTGGCTATAGTCCGCCTCGCCAACGCGGGCAGTCGGAAACTTGGTCTCGGCCTGGATCCGAATCCTTCGCTCGATCTGATTGAGACTTTGGATGCTAAACTGCTGCGCGTGAAAGAAGAACTGCTGTCTGAACTTGAAGCCATGCTTGAAGATCACTTGGCCACTGCCGCTTAAGCAAAGCAGAAAACAAATTGATCTTCGATCTTGAGTATTAACTTTTTCCGGTTCGCCGATATCAGGCCGGAATCCCCGCAGCCATGGCGGCCACGCAATTCCCCGTCTATAATCTGGTCCCTGCATTGCCCTTTACATCCCAGAATCTCCCCCCTCTGAGTTGAGCTGAGCGTTTTATTGCAGAGAATTTAAAAAAAGCCGGCTAAATTTGCCGTAATCCTCGAACAATCAACGCCGCCCAACAAAATAACAACGAACCTGTAATCAAAAACCACCCAAAAGCCGAAAAGTGAATCATGTCACAAAGAGAAATTTCAGCACTGCGGGGGACCGCATACCGTCCCGCATGTATCTTCAGTCCTATCTGCAAATAAACGAAGGCTGATGAGAGAAATTGGGAGTTACGCGCCCGCAACCTGAGATTTCAGCGAATGCGCAATCATGGCCGCCCTTAAAAAGTATCGATATAAATTCGGGCGGCAAGGGAGAGGATTTACCGAAGTTGCGGCCGGGAGTGGGATTGCGGCTGAAAACTGTCCCTTTCCCAAAAACAGGGCGGAAAAAATTAGGAGTTGCCCGATCAGGAAAAACGATTCTGCTCCGCGCGACGAAAGGTTTCTTCTTCGCCGATGGGAATCACGCGTCTGTCCCTTTTGACGACTATGGCATCAAGCCCACCGGAATGCCGCGGCGGCTGAAATAGCGCAACTGTTCATGAACATTGAGAAGGTATTATGATCCCAACACCCGATTCCCTATTGATTGTAGATGACGATGTCATGAGCCGCGATCTTATGCTCCGCCGGCTGAGCAAGCGGGGATTTAAAGCACAGTCAACCGAAAACGGCAAGAGCGCCCTTGACTGGATCACCCGCCATCCCGTCGATCTTATGCTGCTCGATATCGAAATGCCAGATATAGATGGGCTCGAAGTGCTCAAAACAGTGCGCCGGACCCACAGTCCGGCCCAGCTTCCCATTATCATGGTAACGGGCAAAGCATGCAGCGAAGATGTAGTCGCCGCGCTGGCGGCCGGCGCAAATGACTATGTAACCAAGCCGCTGGACTTCCCTGTCGTGCTGGCCCGCATCCAAACCCAGCTTTCCCGGAAGCATGCCGAAGAAGCTCTTCGCGAAAGCGAAGAGCGCTATGCACTTGCGGCTCTCGGAGCCAATGACGGCCTTTGGGATTGGGATCTTATCTTAGGGAAAACCTATTACTCCCCGCGCTGGAAGTCGATGCTCGGCTGGGAAGAACATGAAATAAGCGACAGTTCCGAAGAATGGTTCAGCAGGATTCACCCCGACGATATCGACCGGGTGCACGCCGATATCGATGCCCATCTCCAGGAACAGACGCCCCACTACGAAGATGAATACCGCATACTACACAGGGATGGAAATTATCGCTGGATGCTCGGACGCGGGCTTGCTGTACGGGACAAAAGCGGCAAGGCTTACCGAATGGCCGGCTCGCAAACCGACATCACACGCGGCAAAGTAGTCGATGTATTAACCGGTTTGCCGAACCGCGTGCTTTTTATGGATCGGCTTAGCCGTTCTTTTGAGCGGGCCCGGCGGAGAAGCGACAAGACCCTGGCCTTGATATTCCTGGACTTGGACAGTTTCAAGCTCATCAACGACAGCCTGGGACACATTATCGGCGACCAGCTGTTGGTGGCTATCGCGGGAAGATTGGAGTCCACGGTCCGATCCAGCGACTCGATTGCTCGACTGAGGCGGAATCACACCATCGCCCGCTTCGGAGGAGACGAGTTCACTATACTATTGGAGGATATTTCAAGCGCCCTCGACGCAACGCGCGTCGCCGACCGCATCTCGAATGAACTCTCGACGCCCTTCCTGATCGGCGGACAGGAATTGTTTCCAACCGCCAGTATCGGCATTGCGCTTTTCAATCCGTCCTACGACAATCCCGAGGAGCTTCTTAGGGACGCGGATACGGCCATGTACAGCGCAAAGGCCATCGGAAAGGGCCGCTACGAAATCTTCGACGCCGACATGCGGGCAAACACCATGGCGCGCCTGCAGCTGGAAAACGAACTCCGCCGCGCCATCGAACGAAAGGAATTTGAAAATTACTACCAGGCAATCGTATCTCTGCAAACGAAAAAGATCCTGGGATTCGAAGCGCTGGTTCGATGGAACCATCCCACTCGCGGATTGGTATGCCCAAAAGAATTCATTCCCGTGGCCGAGGAAACCGGTCTGATTGTACCGCTGGGACAGTGGGTCCTGGAATCGGCATGCCAGCAGATGCGCATATGGCAGGCCCGCTTCCCGCAGGACCCTCCGCCGATGATCAGCATTAACCTTTCCACCCGCCACTTTTTGCAGGGCGATCTTTTGCAGCAATGCAGATCCGTTCTTTTTGAAACCCAGCTGTCTCACAGCAGCCTCTGCCTTGAAGTTACCGAAAGCGCCATGATGCCCAACCCGGAAGCAGCCGTAGAGCTGATGCATCAGCTCAAGCAGCTTGGAATTCAAATTTCCCTGGATGATTTCGGGACGGGATATTCCTCGCTCAGCTACCTCCACCGCTTCCCGATCGACTACCTTAAAATCGACCGCTCCTTCGTAGCGCACATTTTGGAGGAAGAGGAGATCATACACACCATTATCACACTCGGGCGCAACTTGGAGCTGAGAGTAGTCGCAGAAGGCATCGAGACCGCGGAACAATTTGAGGCGCTCAAGACACTGGGATGCCAATTTGGGCAAGGGTACTATTTTTCAGTTCCCGTAAATGCCCAGGAAGCATCGGACTTGCTCGCGGCGGAAAACCACGGGCGTTCGCCTTCGAAAACAGGAGAGGACGGAGATTGGACCGTGATAACAAATCCCTTTAATCAAGCTCCCGGCTCTCCCCCAAATAGCTTCTAATTTCCAACGGAGAATCGGCGTTCGATATCATTAAGTTCGCCGGGACGCTTATTAATACGCAGCTAAGCCCCCGTCTACGGGGAAAGCGACGCCGTTGATAAAAGCGGCTTCGTCGCTCGCGAGAAAGACGAATGCATTGGCGACGTCGGCCGCGGTCGCCAGCCTGCCGAGCGGGATTTCATTAAAGCGTTCGGCCCGCCGTTCGGGGTCTTGAAGGACAGCCTGGACCAGCGGAGTATCCACGGTGCTCGGGTGAACGGAGTTGCAGCGGATGTTGTCTCCGGCGTATCGGGCCGCAATGGATTTAGTAAGCAGCGTCAGGGCGCCTTTTGTGGCCGTGTAGGCCTCGCTGGTGTATTTATGGCCTACCAGGCCGCAGACCGACGACATATTGAGGATGGCTCCTCCGCCGGCAGCTCTCATAAGCGGCAGCGCATGCTTGATTCCTAAAAAAGCCCCTTTAATATTCACCGCCAGCATCTCGTCGAGGGAATCCGCCGACATTTCCTCGATGTTTTTCCGCACGTTGATTCCCGCATTATTGACGAGGATGTCGAGGCGGCCGGCTTTGTTCATCACAGCGGCAAAGGCGGATTCCCAGTCTCTTTCCGAGGTCACATCCAGCGTAAGAAACACGGCCCCGTCCAGCGCGCGCACCGTTTTTTCGCCTTCCTCCGCATTGATATCGCCGATGAAAACCCGGGCGCCCTCTTCGTGGAATCTGAGCGCAATGGCGGCCCCTAGCCCCCGGGCCGCCCCTGTAATGAGAGCCGCTTTATTTTTCAAACGCATAACCTGCTCCCCGTATCGCCGCGGATCAATGCGGTTTTTTGAGACATTTTGTCAATCCGCGCTTGATTATTTTCCAATAATCCGCCGGACGGCCTGAGCGATATCTTCCGGCATCAACCCGTACTCTCTCAACAGCTCCTCGTGGCTGAAAGCCGATTGCCCGAAGCGGTCGCCGATGCCGACGCACTCCATGGGCAGGCGACGCCCCTGGAAAACCTCCCGAATAAGAGCCGCAAGCCCTCCGATCAGGGAATGCTCTTCGGCGGTGACGACGCCTTTCATCCCGTCCGCAAGCGCCGCGAGAGCGGTCTTATCCGCCGGTTTTAAGGAACTGACGTTGACAATCCGCAGCGAGATCCCTTCTTCCGCCAGCATGGCCGCCGCTGCAAGGGATTGGCTGATCATCTGCCCGTTTGCGAATACGACAGCGTCGTCCCCCGGCCGAATCAAATGGGGCTTGCCTGCAACGAACGGTTCCCCGGCCGGCATGACATCGAGCGCCTGGCTCCGTGTGATGCGCATATAGGCCGGGCCCGCGTAGCTCGCCAGCGCCCGGGTCATGGTCCGCGTCTCGTTTCCGTCCGCGGGCACCAGGACAGTCATATTCGGGATGGCGCGCATGACGGCCGCATCCTCAACGGACTGGTGGGTGGAACCGTCGCCGAAGTCGGACAGGCCGCAGCTGGAACCTATGATGCGGACATTAAGTCCCGCGATGCAGATTCCCTGCCGGATTTGGTCGAAAGCCCGGCCGGCGGCGAAAACCGCGAAGGAATTTGTAAAAGGGATCTTTCCCGTGAGCGCGAGACCCGCGGCAAATGAAGTCATGTTGGCCTCGGCGATTCCCATTTCGAAGAAGCGCTCCGGGAAAGCCTCCTCGAAATAGCAGGACATGGTGGACTGGCCCAAGTCGGCTTCCAACACCACGATGTTCGGATTTTCGCGTCCTATCTCGACCAGCGTCCTGCCGTAGACCTCTCGCGGGTTTTGTGTTCCCATCAATCAGCATTCCTTTCCGTGCCGGGCGCATCCATCGAAAGCCATTTGCAGGCGGCTTCATATTGAGCTTCATCCAGCTGTCCGTTGTGAAATTCCACTCTGTTTTCGGCAAAAGGGATTCCAGCTCCCTTAATGGTCCGGGCGACGATCATTTTGGGCCGCCCCGGCACGCCGTCCGCTTCATCCAGGGCGCCCAGAATGCTTGCCATATCATTCCCGTTGATTTCCCGCACGTGCCAACCGAAAGCGCGCCATTTCTCAGGGATCGGATCCGTATTGAACCGTTCCGCGGTGACCCCCGTCGCCTGGAGCCGGTTGAGGTCGAGGATCGCGACCAGGTTGTCCAGTTTGAAGACCGACGCGGCCATGGCCGCTTCCCAAATCTGACCCTCGTTCAGCTCGCCGTCGCCGACAACGCAATAAACGCGGCTGGACCGGCCGTCCAACCTCAATCCCGCCGCGATGCCGCAGGCTATCGACA
Source organism: uncultured Acidobacteriota bacterium (assembly GCA_964506795.1). Lineage (GTDB taxonomy): Bacteria > Acidobacteriota > UBA6911 > UBA6911 > UBA6911 > UBA6911. The sequence goes on from CAZDMR010000042.1 coordinate 14,671, forward strand.
AGCCCTGCCCCAAAGAACCCGTAATGGCTTCAATGCCGGGAGTAAGCTTGAGATCCGGATGGCCCTGCAACATGGCCCCGAGCCGTTTGACCCGCTTCAGTTCGTCTTTCGGGAAATAGCCGCATTCGGCCAGCGCCGCGTATTGAGCCAGGGCGGCATGCCCCTTGCTGAGCAGAAAGCGGTCGCGGTCCGGCCAGGAAGGATCGGCGGGTTTATGCCGCATTTTGGAAAAATAGAGCGCGGTCACAACGTCTGCGATTGAACACGAACCCCCCAAGTGGCCTTTCTGCCCCACTCCAATCATCTGGACGATATCGAGGCGGATTCGGCGCGCCATCAATTCCAATTCTTTAATGCCGTTCAAGCTTCAATCCTTTCTCAAGGAGCCTGTCCGCAGACGATCAAAGCATCGCGCGGATAAAACGCCTTTGAATTGAACGCGCGAAATGATATCACAAACAGTCGTCCATTTATCCGGCACGCTGTCGAAAGGATGCGCTTATGAAGGAAACGGCGGTTCTCGCATGGAGCGGAGGGAAGGATTGCGCCCTGGCGCTTGAAGCGCTCAAACAAAATGAAAACATCCAAATCGCCGCTCTTCTAACAACCGTGACCGAAGGCTACGACCGGGTCAGCATGCACGGCGTCCGGCGCGAGTTGCTGGCCGAACAGGCGGCGGCTCTGGGATATCCGCTCGACGAGGTCGTCATTCCTCAAAACTGCGGCAACGATATCTACGAACAGAAAATGCGCCAGGCCCTTGAGAAATATAAAAGCAGGGGAATTGAGAGCGCCGTTTTCGGAGACCTGTTTCTCAAAGATGTGCGCGAATACCGTGAGGAGCGCATGAGGCGCATCGGGATGCGTTGTCTTTTCCCTCTGTGGGGGACACCCACTTCGCATCTTGCGCGGCAGTTTATCCGACTGGGTTTCCGCGCCGTGGTGGTATGTGTGGATACGCATGTGTTAGGCCGGGAATTCGCGGGACGCGAATACAACGAGGAATTTCTCAGAGACCTTCCCTCGGATGCGGATCCGTGCGGCGAGAACGGAGAGTTCCATTCCTTTGTTTACGATGGCCCTGTTTTTTCGAGGCCGGTCAGAGTGCAAAGGGGAGAAAAAGTTCTGAGAGACAACCGCTTTTGCTTCTGCGATTTATTCTAGGATCCTGTCCGATCCGTGCGGGACAAAGAGCGTTTCGCATTGGGATGCGCGCTTTGCAGGAATTCATTCTGAAACGCCCCTCTTGATGTCTCCGCTTACGTAACGCCCCCCAGGAAAAACAGCGCGCCGAACATGGACGCCGCCGCCTCCGAACCCTCATGGACTGCATCCGCTTGTTTCATGCACGCTTCCAACCGAAGCGGTCGCAACAGCAAAGCTGCAGCCTCTTTAGCAAAGGGCGCAACAACGCAGCGTCATTTGCGATACACTCCGTATTCTTTGACCGCCGCCCTCATGGCCCTCAGATTTTCCAGCTTGGGATTTTCGGGAATCGCTCCCGCGGCCAGGATATATCCGCCGCCCTGTCCGCAGATCTCAATCAATTTCCGGCAGTGCTCTTTGATTTCCTCGGGAGAGCCGGTAACGATGAGCGAAGAAGGAATATTGCCCATAATGGCGCATTTGTCTCCCAGAATCCTTTTCGCCCTGAACATGTCCGTCTGGTCGAAATACCAACACACCATGCCTTTGGGAAACTCGTTGATGATTTCCAAGCGGCTGTTGTAGCCGCCTTCTGCAAACATGTGCTGGATAAGCCCTTCTTTGATAAATGCGTCCATCACTTTTTTCAGGGACGGCCAATAGAAAGTTTCATATTGTTTCGGCGACATCCAGCCGTCCGCGCCCTTATGCAGCGGATAACTCACCATAAAAATATCCGAGATATTGGGCGCGCTTAAAACCGAACTGATCGTGTAATCGGCGACGACGTCCAGCGCTTCAAGGAGTTTATCCGGGCGCCGGTACATGTCTTTCAGAATTTTCTGCGTTCCGCGGAGCGTATCTCCCAGGATATCGAAAGGCGCCTTGCAAAACGCGCCGAATTCCAAAGGAAATCCGTGCGCGGCTCCCGACGGACCCGCCGCGGCCATGGCCTGCATAAACTTCTGGAACTCTTTGCCTATCTCCATCAGCTTCTGCAGCATCGTCTGCATTTCGGGGCTGGCCAGCGGCATAAACTGCATGATATTGATGATCTCAACCACGTCCGTCATCGGCCGGAACATCCTCAGAGGTTCCATGACGCCCATGATGCGGGGCATATAGGTCCGAACCCAGAAATCGGAGGGATCCCGTATGAGGGCATCGTACTCGTCATCTTTCATGTATTCGCCCTCCATGCACTGATAAGACGAAACATTGACGCCCAATCTGCGGCCCGGCCAGGAGTAGAGCTTGTAATCCAGCATTTCCATTATTTTGCCCGGCATGATCCAGGGAACGGCGAAATATTCCAACTCCTCGGAAAACTCCTCATTGAATTTCTTGCAGGCTTCCACCGCCTTGTCGTATTCGTACATGGCCGTGTGCAGAGTGATGCCGTAATGAGTGTACGGAAGATTGCCCACAGGCAAGCTCAAAGGAACCATGTCCGGCTCCTTCAGGTTAAACACGTCCACTATTCTCCGGGCCCTTACCTTGTAGTCGCCTTCTGCCTTTTTGCTGACAAATGAAACATCCTGAGGATTCAGAAATTTCTCGATTCTCCGTTCCCGTTTCTGTTCCGGGGTAAGCTTGGACCAATCTTCCGCCTTACCCGCCGATGGATTTTCTATGCTTCCTAAAATCGTCGCCATACCGGTATTCTTCTCCTATGCTTCGATGATAGTGATTCGGCCTGGACTGCAATCGGAACCTTAACGCGCGTCCGCCGCCCCCGCGATGCAATCCGCCCGCCGGGCGCACTGCCGCCGCCATCATAACTTGGAGGCATCATTTCTGGCAACCATTCATCGCCGCGTGTGTTTCGCCTCTACAAACCTCGTCGCGAAAATCGGTGTCCATCGGCGCCTGATTTCTGCTAGGATCCTGTCCGAGAATCCGGCGGCCGGTTATGAAGATGAGAAAGAAGCACAACTATGACGAGGACAAAATCAAATCGCTCTCGTCGCTGGAGCACATTCGCAAACGCACCGGAATGTACATCGGCCGCGTCGGCGACGGCTCCGATTACGACGACGGAATCTACATACTGCTGAAAGAAATCGTGGACAACGCGGTCGACGAATACATCATGGGATATGGCGACCGCATCGAGGTCAAGCTGGAAGGATCGGAAGTCACGGTGCGGGACTTCGGCCGCGGCATTCCGCTCGGCAAGGTGGTCGATTGCGTATCGCGCATCAATACAGGGGCTAAGTACAGCGACGAAGTCTTTCAGTTCAGCGTCGGTCTTAACGGCATCGGAACCAAAGCGGTCAATGCGCTGTCCGAGCGTTTCGAGGTGCGCAGCCACCGCAACGGAGAGTACGCCGGAGCGGCGTTCGAGCGCGGGAAACTCCGCGAGGAACTGAAGGGCAAGTCGGCGGGAGAACCGGATGGCACGCTCATCCGCTTTATACCTGACGCCGAGATATTCGGACCGGCGGCGTTTGCGGAGGAGCATGTGGACCGCCGCCTTCGGCTCTATTCCTTTTTAAACGCCGGCCTGCGCATCGAATACAACGGGCGGCTTTTCATTTCCCGCAACGGACTCCTCGACCTTCTCCGCGACGAAGCCGGCGGCGAGGCGCTTTACACTCCTCTGTACCACCGGTCCAAAACGCTCGAGTTCGCGGCGACCCATACGCAGCGTTTTGAGGAGACTTTTCTCTCATTCGTCAACGGCCAATATACGGCCGACGGCGGAACCCACTTGAGCGCCTTCCGAGAAGGCCTGGTCAAGGGCTTCAACGAATATTCCAAAAATAAATACGACGCCGACGACATAAGGGAAGGAATGGCGGGGGCTGTTTCCGTCCGGCTGCAGGAGCCGGTCTTTGAATCTCAGACCAAAAACAAGCTCGGCAACACCGAACTCCGCGGGGAGCTGGTGTCGAAGATAAAAGAAATCGTTGTGGATCTGCTGCACCGCAATCCCAAAGCGGCGGAAACCGCCCTCGTTAAAATTGAGGAGACGGTGAAGCTGCGCAGGGAGCTGCAATCCATCAAAAAAATGGCTCGGGAACGCGCCCGTGCCGCTTCCATCCGCGTTCCCCAGTTGAAAGACTGCAAGATCCACTTCAATAAACGCACAGGACGCGGTACCGAATCCGCGATTTTTCTGACCGAGGGCCAGTCGGCCGCAGGTTCCATCGTCAGCTGCCGGGACGTGGTATCCCAGGCGGTTTTCACCATGCGGGGAAAGCCGCTGAACGTTTGCGACCTGCGGCGCGACGTGATGTACAAAAATGAGGAGCTCTACAACCTGATGCGAAGCCTCGACATCGAAGATTCCATCGAGCGCCTTCGATATCGCAGGATCATCCTTGCCACCGATGCCGACGTCGACGGCTTGCACATCCGCAACCTGTTGCTGACCTTTTTCCTGCGGTTTTTCGAACCTCTCGTGCACGAAGGATTTGTGTACATACTTGAAACCCCGCTCTTCCGGGTGCGCAACTCAAAAAAAACGGAATACTGTTATTCGGAATCCGAGCGCGACGACGCCCTAAGGGTCCTTCGAGGGGCCGAAGTGACGCGGTTTAAGGGGCTGGGGGAAATTTCGCCCGCAGAATTCAAATACTTCATCGGGCCGAAGATGCGCCTGACCCCTGTGCATCTTTCCAACCGGCACAGCGTGCCGGCGATTCTCGGATTCTACATGGGACGCAACACGCCGGAGCGGCGGCAGTACATCATGAACCACTTGGTTGTTGACGCGGATCAGATTTGAATTGCGGGCCCCGAGTGGATATTCATTTATGAAGCCGGCGTCGCTCCCGGGGATTGGCGGTTAACATTGAGATGACGGACGGACAGAAGAAATTGCCGCTTTTCGGCGACACACGGGAAGAACCGGAAACACGGCAGCCGGCGGGAGTCAAAGGACTGGACGCCGCAGGCGACGGTCCGCTTAAGCGGCTGATGGAGCAGAATTTTCTCCAATATGCCGCCTACGTCATCCGCGACCGCGCTATCCCCGACCTGGATGACGGGCTGAAGCCTGTGCAGCGCCGCATTTTGTATTCCCTGCACCAGAACGACGACGGCAAGTTCATCAAGGTCGCCAACATTGTCGGCTACTGCATGCAGTTTCATCCGCACGGAGACGCTTCCATCGAGGAAGCGCTCGTGGCGCTCGCCAACCGACGATACTTTATCGAAAGACAGGGCAATTTCGGCAATCTGCTCACGGGCGATCCGCCGGCCGCAGCGCGCTACATCGAATGCCGCCTCACCGACCTTGCACGCTCGGAAATCTTCAACGACGACTTGACCGAGTTTGTCCCAACCTATGACGGCCGCAAAAAGGAACCGGTCTCGCTGCCCGCCAAAATACCCTTGCTGCTGATGCTCGGCGCGGAAGGCATCGCCGTCGGAATTTCCACCCGCATCCTGCCCCATAATTTCGCCGAGTTGCTGGAAGCACAGATCGCCATCCTCAATAAAAAGCCGTTTACCGTTCTTCCGGATTTTCCGCAGGGCGGATTGATGGACGCGGGATCCTACGACAACGGGCGGGGCTACATTCTGCTGCGCGCGCGGATTGAGAAAAAAGACGCGCGCACCCTGGCGATCCGGGAGATTCCCGCGGGGACAACCACCGACACCTTGACGGCGTCGATAGAAGACGCGGCGCGAAAGGGAAAGATCAAAATAAAAAGCATCAACGATTTCACGGCCGACCAGGCGGAAATCGAAATCCAGCTTGCCCCCGATCAGGATCCCGACCGGGCGACCGAGGCGCTGTATGCATTCACACAATGCCAGGTTCAGGTTTCCAGCCGCATGGTCGTCATTCGCGACAACAAACCGGTTGAAATGGACGTCGCCGGCATCCTCCGCTACAACACAGCCAGGCTGGTGAAAATCCTGCGCCGCGAACTGCAGCGCAAGTCTCGCCAGCTGGCGGAAGAAATGCATCACAAGACGCTCGTGCGGCTCTTTGTGGAAAACCGCATCTATAAAAAAATCGAGTCCTGCAAATCAACGGCGGCGGTTCATCAGGCAGTGCTGGCTGGACTCGAACCTTTTCGCGGCGAATTGCAGCGGGACATTACGCATGACGACGCGGAAGCTCTGCTGGGCATACCGATCCGGCGCATATCGCTTTTCGATCTGGAAAAGAATCGAAAGGAAATCAAACGGATACAGGGAGAACGGGCGGAGGTCGAACGGGACCTTTCAGAGATTGTGCCGTATTCCATTCGCTATCTGCGGAGCCTGCTAAGGAAACACGGGCCTGAGTATGCGCGCCGCACGAAATCGGCCGCTTTCGGAGAAATCTCCGAGCGCGAGCTGACGGCGGATGATTTGAAGATCGGCTACGACCGGGAGAAGGGGTATATCGGGCACAGAATCGGCGGCGAACCGCTGATTTCATGTTCGCCTCTAGACAGGCTTCTGCTCATTTGGAAGGACGGCCGCTGCAAAGTCGTCGCGCCGCCGGAAAAGCTGTTTGTGGACACTTCGCTGATTTATTGCAAAATACTGGATCGCGGCCGCGTGCTGACGGCTGTCTATGAACTGGATTTTTTCAACTATTTCAAGAAGTTCACCATCGGCGGCCTGATTGCCAACCGCGAAACCCGTTTTACGCCCCGCGGCGCCGCCGTGCGCTTTTTAGCCGACGACAATCCGGCGGTTCTTTACGTCCGCTATGTCCGCGACGAACGCATCAAAATCCGTCAGCAGCGCTATGCGGTGGAGCGCCAAGCGGTTCGCCCGCGCGACGCGAACGGCGTTGTGCTGACGGCCAACCGGATCGAATACATCGGCTCCGAGAAACCGCCGGACTGGGACGACGCGCTCAACGGTCCTCCCGGCAGATTTATCGATAATTAATTGCGGATCTGTCTTTCAATCCAGCGGTAGGTTTCTTCGAGCCCTTTTGCGAGCGGCTGCGACGGCGCCCAATTCAATTTCTCCCGCAGCAGTCGGTTGTCTGAATTCCGGCCGCGCACGCCCAGAGGCCCCTCGACATGGCGCAATCGTATATTTTTCCCGGCAATGGCCGCAATCATCATGGCGAGATTGTCGATCGTCACCATTTCCTCCGAGCCGATATTGACGGGGCCCGTGAAGCCCGAATCCATAAGACGCCGAATGCCTTCGATGCATTCATCAATATACAGAAACGAGCGTGTTTGCTTGCCGTCGCCCCAGATTTCAATCTCGCCGCCGTATTCCGCTCCTGCGATCTTGCGGCACAACGCCGCCGGGGCTTTCTCTTTTCCTCCGCGCCACGCCCCATTTGGCCCGAAGATGTTGTGGAAGCGCGCAATCCGAACCTGCACGCCATAATTGCGTAAATACGACAGATAAAGCCGTTCGCTGAATAATTTCTCCCATCCGTACTCGCTGTCCGGCGCGGCAGGATACGCCGAATCCTCCGAGCATTTGGGATTGTCGGGGTCGCGTTGGTTATATTCCGGATATATGCAGGCCGAAGAGGAATAGAAGAACTTTTTAACTCCCGCCAGACGCCCGTACTCAAGCATATTTAAATTGATGGTCGCCGAATTGTGCATAACCGCGGCATCGTGTTCTCCTGTAAAAATATAACCCGCGCCTCCCATATCCGCCGCCAATTGGTACACCTCGTCCACTCCGTCGACAACCCGTCGGACGGTATCCTGATTCCGCAGATCTCCTATTATAAATTCATCCGCAGGAGGCCTCGAGAACTCGTGCTCTTTTAAATCGACGGCGCGAATCCATAAGCCTTCTTCTTTTAAACGCTTAACAAGATGCCCCCCAATAAATCCGCCGGCTCCGGCAACAAGGACTTTCTTCATTTGCTCTTTCCCCATCAGGAACTTATCGGTTTGTTTCTTAACTCCGCTGCCAACATTTTTGGATGCCCTCTAATGTATCCGCCACCCTTTTGCAATCCATTCACATCAGAATCAACATGGTTTTCCTATTTTCCAGGATCCGGTTCGCCCATATAAATGAACGCTCCTCCTAATTTCCCGAAATATAAATCCTCCGCGATAAACAATACCGACGGAACAATAAATAATCCGCAGAAAATCCGGATTTGGGGAGGACTCCAATGAGAATGGCCCCTGGCGAAAAATACGCGCTCCAAAATCACAATAATAATCCTTTGCCGCTTCTTAGTAATCAATGCCCGGAAAATCCCTATCGGAGATTGATTCGAGCCGATGCGCCCGCCATTAAGCATCAAACCATCGCCTTAAGGATCGCCTCGGCGCTCCTTCGCTACGTTGAATATTCAAACCTCGGCCGGGTGCTGCAGGCGCCCTGCCAGGTCGTCCTTTCCCGCGGCATAGTCATGCGTCCGGATATTCTTTTCATCAAAAAAGACCGCAGGGGACTGATCGGCAAAACGGCCTTGCGCGGAGCGCCGGATCTCGTCATCGATTTGTTGTCCAGAACGACCCGCCGGAAGGATCTGCGTTCAAGGAAGAAGATCTACGCCGATTACGGAGTTCAGGAATACTGGTTGGTTGATCCCGATGCTCGTACCGTCGACTCCCTCGTATGGAGCGAATTGGGATATGTTTTGGTCGGCACCGGCCGAAAAGCCCGCAGGTTATGCTCCCTGCTTCTTCCCGAGCTCGATCTTCGCTTGCGCGATATTTTCGATGAGGATTAACCCGCATTATTCAGACACACCCGCCCCCCGGCGTATCTTCCGGCGCCGGGCTTTCTTCATTATTTTCCTGTTTGGTGTCGAAGACCGCGCCGATGTACTCCCAGAAGCGGACCATCTGCTTTATGGCGGAGACTTGCGACTCGGAAATTTTCTTGCCCGCCGTTCCGGCAGCCCTGCCTGCCAGCTTCGCGATGCCGGAGAGGAAATTGTTGCCTGCGTTTACGACCCCCATCGCCGCGCGCTGGGGGATCTTCGCCGCGCTGCCGATGATAAGGCGCTGGGTCGCGCCCGCCACGCGACGCGCGCCGATTGCGACCACACCCCCAAGCAAACCCGCCGCTTCGAGCGAGGCGCTGCGGGCCATCAGCCTGCGGTCCTCCTCAAGCCGGATGCCGCAATAGCGCCGCGCCAGCACGCCGACCCGCAGCGTCAATAGTGCATTGGCCGAGCCGTCGAGGAGCGAATTCATGAGCAGCGAAACCAGGGGATCCATTCCGCCGACGGGGATCAACCCGGAAAGGCCCGCGGATACCGGCGCTCCCAGAACCGCGAGGACCTCGCTGTCCTGGATCTCCCCGGCTATGAAGGCCGACGCGCCCACATTCAGATACAGCCTCAGCAACTCCCTCGGATACGGGCGCTGGTAATAAAGCTCGGCGATTTCTTTCACAAGACGCAACTGGGCTGAAATAACAATAGCCGTATCGAGCCGACCGCTCTGCGAGACCGCCGTCGTTGCAAACACAGCGGCCGCATGCCGGCAGATAACCTGCCGCGCACGCGCGTCGAGAAATGTCAGCGTTTTCGCGATCTCCTCTTCAAGATGCAACATCCTAAGAGCGGGAGCAACCGGTTCGCTTCCCCCGTCGGCGGCCGGACGCTGCTTTCTCTTGGCGCGGGCGGCTTCATAAGTCGCCCGCAGCTCTGAAGCGCCCCCGTAGGCATTCCGCACCGCTCCGCTCTTCAAAAGCCTTCGCGCATAGCGCTGCAGGTATTTCTCCCACTTGGCCCCCTCCGTCCGGTCGGGCCGAAGCAGGGACCGGGGCAGCAGCAGAAGCCTAACGAGAGGATAGACGGCAAAAAGCGCCACGCCGGCCGTCAGAAAAGCCAGGACGAGCCACCCCAGAGCTTCGTGCGCGGCCGCCGCTTCCCGGTACAGGATCATGGCGGAACCGGAAAGACCGATCACTGCCAGAATGGTGAAACCGGTCGCGACAACATACAGGATTCTTCGAAAGGTTTTCATGGATTCCGGCGCGGCCCGCGGCGGCAAGCCGCCTCTCGGCGTGCCTCCGGGCCGGACGCACGATTCAAGCCTTCAGCTCTTAGAAAAAACAAATATGGGGACAAATAATTCGTTTCACCAAATTCAGGAAACCTGCTTCGCTTCCTGCAAGGAATCGCGGCCAAAGGATCTTTCCCGCCCGTGCTTTCACCCCGGGGGGCCATAATTTCCCTACTGGAACAACTGTTGAGCAAATTCATTCAGGTAATTGCGCCAGTTTATCCACGTGTGCCCGCCGTCGGTCTCCTTGAAGACGGGAGAAAACCCGTGCTTTTTGAGCATCTCCACCGTGGCCTTGGTCGTTCCCACCAGGAAATCATCCGAACCTGTGGCGAACCATAACAGCTTGAGCCCCTTCTTCAGGCCTGCATCGTTAAGCATCGCCGCGTGTTCCTTTTCCCAGCCGGGTTCATTGGAAGCAGGAGGCGCCGGACCGCGCCTGTCTGCAGGGAAAGCCGGAGGCAATGAGAATATGCCCGAACTGAAGACGCCGATGTAGGAAAATTTGCCGAGATCGGCCATGGTGATCTCGAGCGTCTGCATGCCCCCCATGGATAAACCGGCCATCGCGCGGCTTCCCCGATCGGCGAGTGTGCGGTAGTTCGCCTCAATGTACGGCATGACGTCTTTCACAAAATCCTGTCCGAATTCATCGACCATGCTTTCCATGCCCTCGCCGCCTCCGAGCTGGAATGCTTTGGAGGTGTGCCCCGCCGGCATAACAACGATCATCGGTTTTGCTTTCTTCTGGGCAATCAGGTTGTCGAGAATGAAGCCGGCGCGGCCGACCGTGCTCCATGAATTATCGCAATCCATGGCTCCGTGCAGCAGATAGAAAACGGGGTATTTTTTCTGATCCGCCTCATAATCCGGCGGCGTGTATACGTGCATGCGCCGATGCCGCTTGAGCGCCGTGGAATAATAATGCACAACCGCAACGGCGCCGTGACGCACTCTGCCTGCTTCCATGAACTCCGCGCCCGGAACGTAAACAAGACTCCAGACATTGGCATTGGATTCGCTCACCGATGGATTTTGCGGATCCACAACCGCCACACCGTTGACCATGAAACGGTAGCGGTACGCTCCCGGGGCGATGGGACCGATGGTGGATTCCCAAACGCCGTCCTTATCTTTTGTAAACTGAGGGCTGTTCTGCAGCAGCGAAGGAACATCGCTGGCCTGCAGCCCGACAGCGGCAGCCTCAGGCGCCAGAATTCGAAAGGTTATCCGGCCGTCCGGCATCACTTCCGGCGAATGGACAGCCGGGCCGCGTTGGAATTTCGGCGCCTGTGCGAATGCGTTTGGGTATAGGAACAATCCCATAAACGCCACTATAGCAGCCGTCATGGATCCTCGAGCATGAATTCGCGTCATAAGAACTCCTTTTGAGTGTCTATATATGAGGCATTCTCTTACTCATTTCCCCCGCATTTCAATACCTATTTGACTTGCCGCGCGCTCCATCCGCAGCGGGAGTAATCTATTACTATATCTTGACGGATCGCAACGCGGACAGGATAATGCCTGCGGGCAAAGAGTATTTTCCTCCTGCGGGCGGTCGGCGGGGAGGCGGTTATAAGCTTGGTTTGTCGAGGCGGAAATTACGCAGGGTACAGCTGCAGCAAGATTGGGCACCGGGGAATACGCGATAGCCACGAAAAGAATAAATGAACACACACAATTGAAGCGGGGGGTTAGTTATGTCGAATGCCGCCGGAAACGGTTTAGCCAAAGCAAGAAAATACTACGAGGATTACGGAAGCCGGGCGCGGGAATTGAAAAAGGAAGGCAAAAGAATAATGGGCTATATGTGCGCGTTTTCACCCGTGGAAATAATGCACGGCGCCGGCTTTGTTCCTTTTAGGATAAAGGGAGACGCCTCCGAACCCATCACCAAGGCGGATTCGCAGCTGGAAACGATCGTCTGTCCCCTTGTCCGCAGTTGTTTCGACCTTTCTCTTAAAGGAAGGTACGAATTCCTGGACGGCATCATCATCCCTCACGCTTGCGACAGCATTACGAGAAGCTACAGCACCATACGGCACAGCCTGGACTTGCCGTATTCCCATTTTGTCAATGTCCCTCATACCATCAAGGATATATCGGTTGAGTTTTTCAAAGAGGAATTAAAGACGTTCAGAAAAAGCCTGTCCCGTTTCATAGGCCGGAATATCACGGACAACGATCTCGCTCAGGCTATTGCGGCCTACAACAAACAGAGAGCGAAGGTCCGGGAGCTTTACGATTTGAGGAAGCCCGATCCGCCGCTTATTTCCGGCGGCGAGATTACGCGAACGCTGGTATCCATCATGGGTCTGCCCGCGGAGGAATCGATTGAATTGCTGGACGGCGTTATTTCCGAAGCCCAGCGGAGGAGCGATTCTCCGGCCAAGAAGGGCGCGCGAATCATGGTTATCGGCGGCCAAGTCGACGACGCGGCCTTTATTGATTTAATAGAGGAAAATGACGCTTGCGTTGTGGCCGACGACCTCTGCCCGGGCGCCAGAGAGTATTGGTTTGACGTCAATGCCGACGAAGATCCCATTGACGCCATCGCCGAGCGCTATCTCAGGCGGATATACTGCGGCAGGACCGACAGGGGAGAAACCGGGGATTACCGGCAAACGCTTGAAGACAGATTCGGCCATATCGGCCGTTTTATTAAGGAAACCAAGGTTGATGGAGTAATCCTATACATTTATAGATATTGCGACCCCTTCGGGTTTGAGGTCCCGGCGATGAAGAGCTATATTGATTCGTTTGGAGTACCGGTCCTTTATTTGGAAGACGAGTATTCCATGTCAAGCATCGGGAGACTAAGGACGAGGGTGCAAGCATTTCTGGAAATGATCAGCTAGTATTCCCTTCCGGAACTTCGCTGTACGGTTCGGCGGGCTATCGGCGGCGGCGTTGAAGGCCGGCCCGATATGCGGGGACTTTCCGGGACGGGACACCAAAGCAAGGGGGAATCGAATGACGGAGCAGAAATGGCCGGATAAATATCCGATAGAAGGCAGAAGAGGACGGCAGTACGGAACAGTCGCGAGCACCAAGGTTGGCCCTATGGTGAAGGAAGCCATTGGCGGCGTCGTGCAAGCAAGGAAAGAAGGCAAAGCTATTGCATACTCCTTCATCCAGAGCAACCACGACGAGATCCTTAGGGCCATGGACATTGTCCCGAGTTGGACTGAGAACTATGCCGGAATATGCGGGGCCAAGCGGGACACGAAAAGATTTCTGGAAAAGGCCGAGGCGCTGGATTTTTCCCGCTCGCTCTGCACCTATGCCACCTGCGGCCTGGGCTTTGACGCGTGGCGCGAGGAAACGGGCGATATGCCTCCGGATCCTCCCTGGGGAGGACAGGTAAAACCGGATGTCATGCTGTCCAGCGGACAGATTATCTGCGATCCGAGAAACAAATGGTATCAAGCCTGCAAGCAGTTCCAGCCCGATGTGCCCATCCATAACTCGGCCTCGCTATGGCCCCTTTACGAGGACGACATCGACCGGAGCGAGGTAGAACGCTACTATGTCAAGTACATAAGCGAGGACCTCAGAGACTTAGTCCGGTTTTTGGAGAAGCACCTCCAAAGAAAGATGGATTGGGACAGGCTATGGCGAACCATTGAGCTGGCCGATAAAACCATCGATATTCTCGCCGAGTGCCGCGAGCTCCGCAAGGCCGTCCCCACCGTAATGGATACCGGAGACTCCATGAACACGATGGTCGCCCATTGTTTCATGCTCGGGACGCAGCAGGCGTACGACTTCCTTTCGGATCTGCGCGATGAACTGCGTTACAAGGTGGAAAACAAACTGGGCGTTGTTCCCAATGAAAAATACCGTCTGGCGTGGTCCGGAGGGCTTCCTTCCTGGTTTGCGCTGACCGATTTTATGTACTTCTGGAGCAAGGGCGCGGTGTTCCCGGTGGAAAGCACCTACAATGAGCTTGCTTACCCGGTCCGCGAGCTTGATCTCCCGAAGACCAACGATCCGCTCGAGTATATAGCATGGCGGTGGATACGCCGCCAGACCTATTGGTGGGATGCGGCGAAGAAGCGCCCCGGATCCGACCCGGATGTGGAGCGTACGATCGCTTATATCGAAAAATACAATATAGACGGCTTGGTGATCCATGAAGCCTTTTCCTGCCGCAGCTGGCACGTCGGCCTTTTGTGGATGCTGAATCATATCGCCAAGATATACAGGCCGATCCCGGTGCTGATACTCAAGGGCGGCAAAAAAGAAAAGATGGGACGCGAGCTGCCTTCGCTGGTACTGGAGAGCGACATCGTGGACATCAGTTCCTATTCCGAAGCGGACACCCATGCCAGGATAGACGCCTTCATCGAGACCGTGGAATCCGTCAAGAGCCAAAAAGTGGAGGCATAAATTGCAGGGCCCCGAGAAACTCTACTTTGCAGGCATTGATATAGGATCCACCATCACCAAGGCGGTGATCCTGGGGGAGGACTCCCTGGTTTCCGCGGTGGAATACACCGCGCCCGAACAGAGGAAACTGGCTAATAAGTTGATGGAAGAGGCCCTCCGCAAAGCCTCGCTTTCCTTGGATCAAATAACCTACGTCATCGCCACCGGCTACGGACGAATCAATGTTCCTTTCGCGGACAAACAGATAACGGAAATCTCCTGCCATGCCAGAGGGCTGGCGCACTTGCTTCCAACGGCAAAAACGGTGATCGATATCGGCGGACAGGACTGCAAGGGGATCAAGCTGAAAAACGGCCGTTTCGACGCGTTTGTCATGAACGACAAGTGCGCCGCCGGGACGGGGAGATTCCTCGAAGTCATCGCCGAAGGACTCGGCTTGGAAGTGGACAAGCTAGGAGAATTGTCCCTTGCCTCCGAGAATCCGGTGAAGATCAGCAATATGTGCACGGTATTCGCGGAACAAGAAGTGGTATCCAGATTGGCGGAAGGAGCCAAGCTGGAGGATCTCGCAGCCGGCATTCACCAGGCGGTTGCGGGAAGGATATGTTCGATGGTTGCGAAGCTGAAAATTGAGCGGGACGTCGCGGTAACCGGAGGCGGGGCCAAGAATGTGGGCTTGGTTAAAGCCCTGGAATCGAAATTGGGATTCGCCGTTCTCATCCCTCCAGACCCGCTGATCACCGGAGCCCTTGGCGCGGCGTTGTTGGGCCGAGAGACCGTGGAGAAAGCCCATAAAAAAGGCGAAACACTTGTCAGAAACAAGCGGCGGCTGGAAGAAGCGCGATTCTACGCGTGACGGTGTTTTTATGGATTATTTTGCGGGAATTGATATAGGTACTGCTTTTTCCAAGGCTGTTATAGTTTCCGACGGCGAGACGGTATCTCAATGCGTGATTCCTTCCAAAGGAATCTACAAGAATCTGGCCGACGAGGTGGCCGCCAAGGCGCTCGCTCAGGCGGGGCTCTCCATGAATGCCATAGACTATGTGGTCGCCACCGGCCATGGAGCAGGAAATGTCTCGTTTGCGGACGAGACCGTCACGGACATTTCGTGCCAGGCCAATGCCATTTCCCGCATATTTCCCTCCGTAAGGACCCTGGTTGATATCGGCGATATGACGACCAAGGCAGTCCGCGTAGACGATAAGGGAAAATCCGTGGGATTTGTTCTCAGCGGCAAATGCGCCGGCGGCAGCGCCCGTATACTGCAGATAGTAGCCCGCGTCTTGCGCGTAGACCTGGAGAATATCGGCGAATTGTCGATGAGGTCAAAAAAAAGGATCGATTTCAATACGGGTTGCGCCGTTTTCGCCGAGACCGAAGCGGTGTCGCGGGTGGCTGAGGGAGCGTCCAAAGAAGATCTTTTGGCTGGACTCCATCGCGCGCTGGCGTCTCAAATTCTCAGCCTTATGGAACGAGCGGGCATTGAAGAGGACTGCGCGCTTTCAGGCGGAGGTGCCAAGGACGCCGGACTTGTCATGAGCCTGCAGGAAAAATTGGGCATGGAGATCTTGGTGCCCGAGGAACCCCAGAATCTTGCGGCACTCGGCGCGGCCTTGATTGCCCAAGAAAAGGCCGCCCTTAAAACAAAAATTTGACAGGAATTCTTTCAGGAGCGCAGGAGCGCCGGCTGCTTCGGCGCCCCTTGAATATACCCAATCATGAGGCCTGCATTGCAGGTGTAGCGTTTGCGCCCCGCAATCAGCGGGGATTCAATACCTCCCATCGCCTTTTAGGTGTAAACGCCGTATTCTCGCGCCGCTTCAATAAAGGCGCGTACATTTTCTTCCGTCGCCATATCGATGTCCGCCCCGGGCGCAAGAAAATAGCCGCCATCCTGTCCGACGGTGTCAATAAGATTCTTGCAGAAGTCCTTGATCTCCTGCGGCTTGGAAGCCACAAACATCGAAGTGGGAACGTTGCCTCCAAAGGCAGCCCACCCTCCGAATTTCTTTTTGACCGCGAGCATGTCGGTCTTGTCAAACAACCAAAAAGTTTTACCTGCCGGCAGGCCCGATTCGGCAATAACATCCAGCCGGGTATTATAATGCCCTTCCACAAAGGGTGCGGCAACAATGCCTTCATTAATCAGGCCCAGCATCACTTCCTTAAAGTAGGGCCAATAGAACTTCCTGAACTGCTTATCGGATAGAAAAGTATCATCACCCTTGTGCAAAACTCCCATTGAAATCGGAACTCCGCTCATGTCGGCGCCTTCGATCCCCAACTGGATGCCGGCAGGAACAAGGCTTTCACACGCAGCCAGCACCTTGTCCGGCCGGCGGTACAGGTCCATCATGATGCCTTTTGTTCCTCGCATGGTATCTCCGACGATGTCATAGGGAACTTTCCAGAAACCGCCCATGGTGGACGGGATCCCCATGTTGCCTACCACTTCCTCGCTGATTTTGGCTGCCGCACCCATATATTGCGCGGCAATTTTACCCGCTTCCAGGAACGCTTCAAATGATTTCCGAACCTCAGGAATTCCAACCGCGCCCGTCATCATTGCGATCATAGGAAATTCCATAGCATTAAAAAATGTCGGCAGCATCCGCCAGCCTTCCAACGCCTTAAAGGTGCGCGGCATATAGTTCCGAATGAAGAACCCTTCGGGATTCGCAATCAGCTGATCGTATTCTTCCGGCTTCATATATTCGGCATCCAACATCTCGTAGCTCTTGGTCGTCATCGCCAGGCCGTTGCCGGGCCAGCGATAGGTCTTCACGCCGAGGAGATCGTACATCTTGCCGGGGGCAATCATCACCATGCTGTAATCCGGTTGAAAGTCCCGGTGGAATTTAACGATCGCCTTCTCGGCTTTTTCGGGACTGTACAAGAAATCGCCGTAGTTGATACCGCTGTAGTCGGCCATGTAGGCATCAACCATAGGCGTGCAAGGCACCCGGTCAGGCTTCTTTAACTGCACAACGTCTATGATGCGCTGCACCCGCCGCCTGAATGTTTCCCGCGCTTTTTCATTGTTAAATTTTGCGCCGGCTCCTGATAGCCAAAAGTCGAAACGAGCTTGCATCTTTTCGTCAGGAGAAAGTGATTTCCAGTTTTCAGGATAAATGAACATATTTTTAACCTCCCATGAATAGCAATAACAATGGACGCACAGGGAAAAGTCAATTGAAATCCCCGTGATATTTTCAAAAAACAAATTGAAACGCCCGAGGAAGCCGCGACGGCTTCTATTTATTCTACTTCTTTTTTGCGCCGGCAGGCGCAGCTTCCTCAAGCGTTCCCGCTCCCACCATGATCGTCATCTGAATGTGCGGTCTCTTAAAGCTTTTCCAGGTCAGCGGGCCGTGTTTCACCCCTTTGGGCACGAAAACAGAGGAGGTCTTGTTGATGGTCAGCGTTTCCCCTCCCACCACCAATTCAATCTCTGCGCCTAAATCCTCGGGGTTGTGTGGATCCGAGCCGATGTGCATGATGATTTCATCATAGTTTTCATGGGAATGCTCGAAGATATGCGGATTGGGATCCGGCATTTCCCAAATCCATCCCAATTCCACATAATTGTTGGCCAACGGCACAAGGTCTCTGGCCACATAGGTCAAAGTAGGATAGGTTCTCCCCTTCACCAAATCGATCCCGGGAACACTTACCTCGCGAAGCGGCTCCGTCACAAAATAACTTTTCTTAAATTCAGACATTTTGCGCCTCCTTGTCAATGTTGGTTAAAGCTTGCAATCGTAAAAGCCTCGACAGACGTCGAACCTGCCTTCCTGTGCTCCGCCCTCCCAGAGCTGCACGATCTTACAATCGCGCCAATACTTCTCCACGTTGTAATCGCGCACATAGCCGTAAGCGCCCATGAGTTCCATGGCTTTATTCGTAACCATCACCGCCACATCCGCCGCATAGATCTTGGCGATGCTGGCGCGGGAAAAGATAAAATTGGATGTGGGGGAGCCGTATTTTTCAGGATGATCTATCATATAGGCCGTCATCAAATAGTAAGTCCTGGCCGTCTCTATTCCAATGGCCATGTCCGCAAGTATTCCGGCGGCAATGGAATGATCCCTGATAGGCTTGTCCGCGACTATTCTTTCCCCTGTGTGCTTTAACACCGCTTCAAAGGCCGCCTGAGCGTTTCCCAGCACCGAGGCGGCGGTAAGCAGCCGCGCCAGCATCACGTTGAATTCCAGCAGTTCCGCATCCTTGCCGGCACCGGCCGCCCGGTATTGTTTGGGGACCCTCACATCCTCGAGATAAACGGTGCAATTTACATCCGCCTCCATCCCCGCCTTCTTTTCCCATTTTCCGAAGGAAAGGCCCTTGGCGGTCGCGGGGACGTAAATCATGGCTACGCCCTCTTCGCCCAGCTCCGGATCGGTAGTGCAGAGGACGCAATAGAGATCCGCCACGCCGCTGTTGGAGGTCCACATCTTCTGTCCGTTAAGGACCCACTCGTCCCCGTCGGGTTTTGCGGTGGTCCTGATTTTTTTCCCATGCATGGTCGGATTCTCAATATCGCAGCCTCCGCCCCCATGAATCCCGCCGGGCTCGGTCATGGCAAAACAACCCATTTTCAATTCATCAGAGCAGAACATGGGGGCAAACTCGTCCAACACCGCTTTGTTGCCGGCCCTGAGCGCCGGCATCCATGCCCAGTTTGTGACGTTGGCCGCGGTGCAAATGCCGCTGTCGCCCCGGGAGACTTCTTCATGCAGCACGGCGGCGGAAACCACCGATGAAGATCCAAGCCCGCCGTATTCCTCCGGGAAAAGCGCTTTCTGAGTACCCAGGTTTGTTAATCCTTGCAGGATTTTTTTGATTAAAGTATGGTCCGTGTCATCGTCGATCAGGTGCCGCACAGGCATAATTTCTCTTTCAACAAAGGTGCGGAGCATCTTCGCCATCTCGAAATCTTCTTCCTTCAAGAAAAGACCTAAATAGTTTTTCCAATAGTCCATGATTTTTCCTCCTGCGATACCTCCTTTATCCGCGACTCTTTTGTGTTTTTGCAAGATAAATCAAGATCCGGCCCCAAAAAAACGCGCGTCCGCTCTTCCCCCATTGGAAGCCGCGAGGACAAACCTGCCGCATGAAAACGGAGGGAATGGAGAAAGCCCTAGGAAATAAGATAGGAGGGGAAAGAAACGAAAAGCAAACAAGCGGCAAAATCCAGCCGCGATTTCATTCTGAGGAATGGAGCGCGTTGATTATCATAAATAAGGCGGCAAGCCAGTTCGTATACGCGAAAAGCTTTTTGAGGCGTGTCGGTTTCGCGTCCAACGCCAGTCTTCCTCCAAGCAATCCTCCAACAATCGCGACAACCGCCAGCGGCACCGCCCAAGAAGGATTGAAATCTCCCTGTATCGCATGGCCTGCAAACCCCATGAACGCCGTCGCCGCGATCAGTGTTGACGCCGTTCCCACTGCCGTGTGCATCGGGACGCCGCATGCCAACACCATCAACGGAACCAGGAAAGATCCTCCCGACACGCCTACCATCCCCGAAGCAAAGCCCGTTAAGATCGTTATAGGCAGTGCGACCCACAAATCAATATCGTATTCTCCCATACCGGATCGAATATGGATAACGCCGAAATGCTTTTTCTTTGCCAAAGCTCGATCTTCGAGAACAGGAATAAGCATAACGGCGCCTGCAACAAGCAACATGAAAGCGAATATCACTTTTAAAGAAAAACCGCTGAACCAATGAGAGAAATACCCTCCGCCAAGCGCCGATAATGCCGTAAATGTACCGATTAAAACAGCCAAAAGCCATGATATTGATTTATTATTTTCGAAAACTATCATTGCCGCGACAGATGCTGAAAAAAGTATAAACTGGCCGGTTGTCGCCGCCTCATGCATAGGGATGCCGGCTATCGTCAAAATCACCACATAAAAATTACCCCCGCCTTTGCCGACCATGGTCATGGCAACGGCGGTAATGAAAATAAAAGAGCCAACTGTAATCAAACTCGTCATCTAGAAATCTCTCGTATTCTTAAGCCGGGTTGTTCATGAAATTTCTATTAAGGCGGCGAAGCCAGATATACTTAACCCGTTGCGCTTGCTTCGGCTTCTCTTTCGCTCATTGAGTATGACGCATTGATTTTTGCGCTGAGGACCGAACATGGGTGACGTGATTTCGAATGGGGGAAACATTTGCTGGTGCGCCTGGCGTGACTCGAACACGCGGCCCACGGTTTAGGAAACC
>CAZDMR010000043.1:0-35075 GCA_964506795.1 uncultured Acidobacteriota bacterium
AAATGCTTGAAGGAAATCTTCCGCGGCTGCCGATGGAATTGCGCGAGATCACGGATGCCGTACTCAGTTTAAATTTAAATATTCTGGAACGGTTTGAAGCGCTTGGAGCTTTGAAACCGGACTGCGCCAAGATTCGCATTCACGGGGACTATCATCTCGGGCAGATACTCCGGGTTTCCGGAAATTATGTGATTATTGATTTCGAAGGCGAGCCGGCGCGCCGCCTTGACGAACGGCGCGCAAAGCAATGCGCGCTGAAGGATGTCGCCGGCATGATGCGTTCGTTCGGCTATGCGGCGCACGCCGCCTTGTTCGAATATGGGCGGCGGCATCCGCTGGAAGCGAAGCCTTTGGAGTCCCGAGCTCAAATATGGAAGGCCGGGGCAACGGACTCATTTCTAAAATCCTATCGCGCCGGGGCTGCGGGGGCTGTTTTTATCCCTCGTGGGGATGAGGCATTCGACAAGCTGCTGAATGCTTTCCTGCTGGACAAAGCGCTTTATGAATTGCGCTATGAAATGAACAACCGCCCGGCTTGGCTGCCCATCCCCTTACAGGGCATTGCGTCTTTGGCGGGGGAATGACGGAGATGTGCGAAACTTTTTTTTAATTCATTCCGCATCAAAGTAGATTTTTGCCGCGTCTCGGCGAAAACCAGCTCGGGGAAAGAAGGCAACCGCAGTTTTGAACGACCTGCTTGGGAATGTGCAGGAGGAATCCCTGAAAATTCCGCCTGCTTGCTTCTAATGCAAACGAAATTTTCATAACATAGCGAATAACGGAGGTACTTAAATGAGACAGGAATTCGAAGTGCGCACTTCCTCGCATGCGTGCCTTGTCGATATTACAGCGCAGGTCGAGCGGCTCGTGGCCCAGAGCGAAATCGGCGACGGTTTGTGCTGCGTTTTCATCCCGCATACGACCGCCGCGGTCACGATCAACGAAAACGCCGACCGCAGCGTGCGGTCGGATATCCTTCGCGAGCTTGAAGATATCGTTCCCTGGGAAAATGCCTATGATCATGCGGAAGGAAACGCTGCCGCCCATATCAAAAGCAGTTTAATCGGCAGCTCGCAAACCATCCCGGTGGCCGGCGGCAGGCTCGAACTCGGCACCTGGCAGGGGATTTTCCTTGCGGAGTTCGACGGCCCGCGCACGCGTCATGTATGGGTGAAAATCATTGCCGGTTAGATCGTCAAGCCCGGGAATGCGGTTCGGAAATGCAGGGGGTTTTTGCGAGGGCGGTCGGCGCAATGCCTTTATAATTTATGATTTATCCGTCTTGAAATATTCATAAGATTATTGAACCTTACAGCAAGCGGTAGCATCATAATCGGTGATTTTACTGGGGAATAAGAACACCGGATTCGAACCGGATTTTGTCATACAGCATTATTTTTTGCATGGCATTGTATCTCACGGGATTCTACAGCCGAATTTTCAATGTTCCCGGGTTGATAGGGGATGGATGGAAAGAAGCTTAAATCCTTAAAATGAGGTTTCCTATGATCTTCTTTCGGTGGGCGGTGCTGTTTGGATGCTTGTTGATGGTTGCTCCGAAACAATCTTTTTCGCAATCTCAGGATCAGCAAGATGAAATGACCATCCGGATTGACGTGAACCTCATACAGGTGGACGTCGTGGTTACCGATTCCAAGGGACGCGCGGTTTCGGATCTGAAAGCCGAAGATTTCACCATTCTGCAGGACGGGAAACCCCAGAAGATTACCAATTTTTCTTATATTCATACCGACGCGCCCGGACCGCTCGCGATTGAGGATGAAAGAGCATCCTTAAAACCCGGGAAGGATTTGGAAAAACTGCCGGCTCCTGCGGCGCCGATGCCGGCGCTTAAACAATCCGAGGTCCGGCGCACAATAGCATTGGTCGTGGATGATTTAGGGCTTTCTTTCCCGAGTGTTGTGAGGGTGCGCGAATCTCTCAGGAAATGGCTGGATAAAGATATGCGGCCGGGAGACATGGTGGGCGTGCTGATGACAGGCGGAGGGATGGGTTCTCTGCAGCAGTTCACGGCGGACAAGCGGCTGCTTCGTGCGGCAATCGATGGAGTCAAATTTAATACGATGGGACGCGTCGGCTCTTCAAGCTTCAGCGCAATAGGGAATGACCTTTATTTAAGCGCAGCGGCCGAAAATGAACGACAGAGAGGATTGGCTTTTGGCAGCGTGGGCGCCATACAGAGCGCTATAAACGGACTCAGAAACATTTCCGGGAGAAAAAGCGTGATTCTTTTCAGCGAGAATCTTGGAATAATGTTCGGCGAAGAAAACGATTACCTAATGCAGCAATATATGTTGCGCCTTTCCGATGAAGCAATCCGCTCCGGTGTCGTCATCCACGCGATTGATCCGCGAGGTGTTGTCTATACCGGTTTTACGGCGGAAGACCGTTTGGGAGATCTCGGCGCCGCCGATTTCGGAAATGCTTTGGGATCAAGGCTGCAATCTTATCTCGACTCTCAGGACGGCATGGTGATTATGACGAAGCGCACGGGAGGATTGTTCATTCAAAACGATAACAATATCGCCCGGGCATTGCAGGAAGTCGTAAGGGATGGGGACAACTATTATCTGCTGGGTTATCAGCCGGACGACAAAATTGTGGAGGAGATGAAATCGGATAATCCAAAATTCCATCCTATCAAAGTGCGCGCGAACCGCCGCGGTCTGCGCGTACGGACGCGGCCCGGATTCTTCAGCGCGCCGGATGCGCCGCGTGAGCCGACCACTATCCCGGGACGGATTTCGCGGGCTTTATACTCCCCGTTCGATTCCGGAACCCTGGAAATGCGCTTGACGGCGCTGTTCGCAAGGACGAAAAACGATAAGTCCTGCATCAACGCATTGCTGCATTTCGACACCAAGGGGCTGACTTTTGTCGAGGAATCGGATGGGTGGCGCAAGGCCAGCATCAATATTACGGCGGCGACATTCGATGCCGGCGGCCAGGCGATAGACTTCAAGGACCTGCCGTGGTCGCTCATGGCCAGAGGAGAAACCTATGAAAGCATGTTGGAAAACGGGGTGACTTTTTTAATGCGTGTCCCGGTGAAGGAAGCAGGCGCCTACCAGATGCGCATCGTGTTGTGCGATATGGTAAGCGGCGTTATAGGCAGCGCAAGACAATTCATCGAGATCCCGGACGTGCGCAAAAACAGGCTTGCGCTTTCGGGGATAGTGCTGGGCGCGCAAAGGTTTGATCCCGAAGCGGGAATCGAGAGGGCGGAGGGCGTGCTTGCAACCGAGGATGTAGAGAGCACGCCGGCCATAAGAATCTTCGAGCAAGGCGAAAGCGTTGCATGGGCATACCAGGTCCTTAACGCGAAAGCCAATAAAAAACATCATCCGGAACTGCAGTCTTACATCCGGCTGTTTCACGAGGGGCGGGAAATTTATACAGGGGAGCCGTCGAAGATGGCAATGAGCACCTCGGAAATTCCCGAACGGCTGATTGCGTCGGGCCGGATGCAGATGAAAAAGATACCGCGGGGCGATTACGCTTTTCAGGTTATTGTTGCCGACACATCCAAAGAGAAAAAACAGCGGGTGGCGGCTCAGTCGATAGATTTTCAAATCCGGTAGGCGTCGGATTTCATTTTCTGTTTGCGCGTGCCCTTGAAAAAGCCGTAAGGAGCGCAAAAACGACGCACGACGCGAGCACGCCGAATACGGACGGGTCGAAGCTCTCAAAGAAAGCGTAGGTGCTTTCGCTGAAAGGCGCCCACCAGCCTTTTATGTTCAGAAAAAGAATCCCGCGGTAGCCTAAAGTTAAAGCGGTTGCTGCAATCATGGTGATAAAAATATTGCGCGTCAGCTCGGAGGATCTGGTTTTAGTCAAGGCTCCGATGCATATGGGCAGGATGACGGCCGGGGCCCATACGTGATATGTGAACAGCAGCAAGCCGATGATATCCGGCCAGGCGATTGCCGTTGCAATGGCGGCGCAGCCGAGTCCTGCCGAACAAATACGCGCCAGTTTCAGCGTGCGGCCGTCTCCGCGGTCCTTCCACCCCAATTGATGCTCGAACAGATCTTTGACGAAAATAGTCGTTGAGGAGTTCAAAGCGGAGTCCGCCGATGACATCACCGCCATGATAAGCGCCCCGATCATCAACCCGCCGATCCATGGGCTGTGCAGCTGCATAATCACTTTCGGCAGAGCTTGCTGAGGATCAATATCTGGAAAATGGATGCGGCCGTACATCGCTATGAAAAACAGGACCGCCGGGAAAGTGACGGCGAGGAAGAATCCCACGCCCGCAATGCCGCGCCGCGTTTCCTTGACGTTTTTCCCCACACAGTAGCGGGTTGCGTATCCCGGAGCAAATGTCTCGCCGAGCAGGAATGCCAGGAATGTGGTGAGTAGAAACAGCCATCCCTTATTGCCTTTGGGGAGAAAAAACCAGCGCGGGATGCGCCGATTGCGCGTGATTTCATCCGGATAGGAATCCTGAATAAGCGAAAGATTCAACCGGGACAAATCCCGGCCGTCGGGATCGGACTCAATCAATTCGCGTGTTTGGGGCGTCAACGGAATATGCCGAAAGCGCGAATCGGCATAGATGTTTTTGCCAGCGGTCACAATTGAATTCAGATCGTCGATGAGGCCTCGTTGAAGTGCGGCCGACGGCCGGCGCAGGCCTTTATACTGATCCAGCCGCTTGAGGGTATTGGGCGACAACCTGCTCTTCAGATATGCTGACGGTTCGTCTTCCGCGCGTCGCAGCCTATCGGCCAGTCCCCGAGCGTCCTGCAGATCGATGACCCCGAACCGCGTCGGTACAAAATTTCCGGTTTCCGAATTATAGGATCCAACAATATCGGGCACACAAAAAGCAAGGGTTATCGTGAAGCCTATCATCAGGATGATGAATTGATAGACGTCTGTGTGGATCACGGCGAGCAGACCGCCGGCGGTGCTGTAAATCACCACCATCGCGCCGCCTATAAGAATCGCCAGGGTAAGCACGCGCGAGACATGGGCGAATTCGGGCATAAGGGTTGCCAGGACGCTGCCGAAAGCGGCCATTTGGGCGGCGACGATGAAAACCGAAAACAGCAAAGAAAGGATCAGCATTAAAAAACGCGGACCCTCGCCGAAACGATGGCCGAAGTATCCGGCGACAGTATAAAGTTTCGCCTTGCGGAACTGGGGAGCCACAAGGAGGCCTGAGAAAATAAAATGCAGATACCATCCGGTGGATACCAGAAGCATCAGGACGCCCCAGTCGTATGTTTTTCCGATGGCGCCGATCGATGCGCCTCCGCCGATGACGGTGGCGCCCATGGTGCAGAAAAGCAGGAACCATCCGATATTGCGGCCCGCTACAAGAAAGTCATCGGCATCGCCGATTTTTCGGGCTTTGGATACTCCTTTGGAGAAGATGAAGACCATATAGGCGAGGACGATGGCCCAAAGAATTATCTTATCGGACATGAATCATCCTTCCCGAATGGGAATGCTTCCATGTATGAAGTCGGCAGGCAGCCCCGGTTCTCTCCTTTGCCGGCATTGTGGGGATGTGCTTTCCGGGAGAAGTCGCAAATCCAATAAACCGGCATCCGGTCGAGAAGATCTTCTTCAAAGGCTTCGCGTGCCGTCGCATCGAGGCGTTCGGCGGCAATCTGTCCTTCATAGGTTCGCCCTCCGGCGCGCCTAAGCGGCCGGGCGCGGTCGCGGGATGCCTGCAGGACCTCGGCCATAGTTTGATTTTATGGAAATGCAGTTCCGGCATTAAGCAAGCGCTGGAGCCACATCAAAAGGATTCGAACGCTGCGTTTTTTGAAATTGGGAAAGGGGCGGATAGATCTCTTTTTTCATGTACCGGCCGTCCATCAGCCTCAGAAACGCGGCGTAATTCGGAGCGAATTGAATCGTATCTCCAACTTTCAGCCCGTCTGCTTCTTCCCCGATGTTGACCACCGTGATGTCGCTGCTTGCCCCGGCGATGGAGTATCGTGGATTAACGGGGGTCAGGCCGGATATTTCCGTGTCGAGATTGCCGACACTGACCAGCGCGCGATAACCGCGCTGCCCCGGCGTTCGCTCGTCGCTGATTTCCGAAATAAAAGGCGCTATGGATGTCGTTTCCGCCAGGGGAACGAGGCTCTTTTTTTTGATCTCGGCGATTTCGGCTTCCAAAACGACCGCGTCGCCGCGCAGTCCGGGCAGCAATCCCCCGTTGATGAGATCGGTCCCGAGAAAGATGGCTTCGCCGACGCGGAAATGGTTTATGGCTTTCGGCAATTGCTTGTCCAGCAAAAGAGGAAGAACTGCGGAGGAACCCGCGGATATTAAGGGGAGCTGGTGCTGGAATTTCAGTTCCAGAAGCTCGCGGTACAGGGCCAACTGCATGAATTGGTCGACCGTGGGCACGGCTCCCGCCAGGCAGCCGAGGTTGGCTCCGATTCCCTTGACTTCAATATGCGACAGATGAAATACATGCTGGTAGAAATCGATTAAAGACCCGGGCAGGATTCCTTCCCGCAAGTCGCCCAACTCAATCATGATGACGACGCCGTGCATCCTGTCCCGCTGGCGGGCTTTTTCGTTCAATTGTTCTATGATGCGGATCTCGCTGTTCAGGCTGACGTCGGCAAGCGTGACCACGTCTGCGGTGGAAGTGAGGTCGGGGACGCGAAGGTACCAGGATTCAAAATCGGAATTGATGCTTTTAATCTCCTTCAGATTTTCCAATCGGGAGTCGCCCATGGAGCGCACTCCCATAGCCTGCAATGCCCGCAGCGTGTCCAGGTGGCCGCAAAGGACTTTTGTCACAACAGTCCAACTGGCCCCATGAAGATCCATCCAATTGCCGATTGTCCTGAGGTTTTGACTCAACGCTTCCAGATTGATAAGGACACGGTTCATTTAAGATACCTCATTTCGGCATATTTACTGGTAAAGCCTATCCTTTCATATAGCCTGCGTGCCGGATTGTCGTATTCGACGTGAAGTTTTATGTTTCCGTCAGCGGACTTAACGGCTCGCTCGATAATCAAGCGTCCCAAGCCTTTTCCTCTCATATCCGGGGAAACGGCGACATACAGAAGGATATTTTCCGGGACATACCCCTTCATTCCAGTGCGCTGCATAACAAGGGCGCCGGCGATTTTTTCGTTCGTTTCTGCAATAAGTAAAAATCCCCCCTCGCGTCCCGGGGCGGTCAATGCGTCCCGAATTCCTTGTTCTATGTCCTCAGGATTATCTTGATAGGGTTTAAGACTTTCATGGAAGAATTCTACGAGTTTGAGCATGTCGATTCCCTGAGGGAAATTATCCAGGGAACGAACCGAATGAATACGAAGGGAATCTTTTTGGGGTATGGAATTTGGTTTTGCGCCGCCGGATGGGTTCGCAGAAGCTGTTTTCTGATCAGATACAAGGTTTTCTTCACAAACATTGTCTTCTGAAGCAGTTAATGCATGATGGGCAAGAATCGGCGCCGCGTCGATTCCGTCGGCGTTCATAATAAATGCGATTCTTTGAAGGGAAGATAGGATTTGGGACTGCTCCCATTCCGGCAAATTATGAAGCTCGCGCGTAAAACTTTCCTGCAGCAGCGGCGGCATGACTTTCATCAAGTCTTTTCCGCCTGGAGCGATTTCGACATAGACTTGCCGCCGATCGGTTTCGCTGCGGACGCGCCGAACGAGATTTCGCGCTTCAAGGCGGTCCATTATACCTGTAACTGTTGCATTGCTTAAATTTGCATTCTTGGCCAAATCGCTCAGAGATAACCGCGAATGTTTCTTTATCTCCCGCAGGAGGATCGCTTGCGGGATTGTAAGATGATGGCTATTTACCAGCTTTTTAGAATGGATATCAATTGCGCGCATAATGCGACGCAGAGCAATCAATACGTGATCGGGTATTTCTTCTTTTTGAAAAGCCAAATTATTCATTTCTATATAAAATTTTTATATTCAAAATATTTTAATTATATTCGTTCCTTAATGTCAAGGGTACTGTGCGAGAAAGAGGGATGGGTTTTCGGATTAAAATAAATTGGGCCCCGAGATGGTATTCCTGCTGCGTGACTTATATAATTGCGATAAAAGGCCACATCGTTTTTAACTGCATTCTCGGACAGGCTTCTAAAGAAGACCGAAAAAAGGGGGGCACTATGGATATTCGAAAGATAAAACAACGTTCGGAAGGCGTTACGAGGCGGCAGGTTTTGATGACCGCCGGGGCTCTGGTCGCGGCGGCAGGATGCACGCTTCGCAATGCCTCCGCAATGGATTTCTCATTGCCGGGGTTGCCGTATCCGAAAGACGCCCTTGAGCCGGTTATTTCATCCCGCACGCTCGATTTTCATTACGGCAAGCACCACCAAGGCTATATAAACAACCTCAACAAGCTTATTGCCGGGACGCCCATGGAGAGCATGGCGCTGGAAAATATCATAAAGGCCGCAGCCAAGGATGCTGAAAAGACGGGCATTTTCAACAATGCCGCGCAGGTATGGAACCATACTTTTTTCTGGAGAAGCCTTAAGCCCGGCGGTTGCAGCATGCCGTCTGAACTGAGGGCCGCCATCGACAAAAGCTTCGGCGGCGTCGATTCGTTTAAAAAGGAACTGTCGCAGGCGGCAGTCGGCCAGTTCGGGAGCGGTTGGGCTTGGCTCGTTCGCGAAGGCAATACATTGAAAGTTGTTAAAACTTCCAACGCCGGTTGTCCGCTGACGGCGGGCCAGATTCCGCTTCTAACCATTGACGTATGGGAACATGCCTATTACCTGGACTACCAGAATCGCCGGGGGGATTATGTTACGGCCCTTATCGAAAAGCTGCTCAACTGGGAATTTGCCCAAGAAAACCTGAATAAATCCTGACGATGGAGTCCGTTGCGAATTCGGAGCCTTCAAAGAAGCCTATGTCTGCATTCTGAGATTAGGAGGAGAATGGCCGCCGATGTCAAAATTCAAAAAACTTTTTCTTGCTTCCGCGGGGGGCGGCATTAATCAAGCCGGTCGGGTGTTCGCTTTATTAATCCTGGCAGTTTTCTGCATCCCTCCGGATATTTATGCAGTCGGCCAGAACCGATATGTGCATAGCGATTCGGCCCAAGCAGGCTTTCCCATAGTTCGGGACGGCCGCGCGGCTTCGATTTATTTGGATGGCGCCGATTGGCCGGGCGTGATCCGGGCAGCCAAAGACCTGCAAGCCGACATTGAGCGCGTCACAGGACGAAACCCCGCCTTTCATTTGAAGGCCGATTCTCCCAAAGAAAATACAATAATAATAGGCACGATAAACAGGAGCCGAATCCTGACAGATCTCAAACGGGCCGGAAAGATAGATATCCGCCCGATCGCGGGTAAATGGGAATCATTTTTTCTTCAAGTTGTTGCGAACCCGCTGCCCGGAATAGAGCAAGCTCTGGTCATTGCGGGGAGCAACAAGCGCGGGACTATATACGGAATTTATGACTTGTGCGAGCAGATAGGCGTGTCCCCGCTGTATTGGTGGGCCGATGTTCCGGCGCGAAAGCGGAAGGCGCTGTTTTTCACTCCGGGCAAATACGTGCAGGGTCCCCCTTCGGTTAAATATCGCGGCATTTTTCTGAATGACGAAGCTCCGGATTTAAGCGGCTGGGTTCGGGAAAAATTCGGAACGGTGCCAGTCCGGGAGGATCCTCCGATTCCTCCCGGCGTTGCCAATTACGGCTGCGAGTTCTATGCCAGGATTTTTGAAGCAATCCTTCGAATGAAGGGCAACTATCTCTGGCCCGCCATGTGGAACAACGCCTTCAACGAAGACGATCCGCGCAACGCCGCTCTTGCCGACGAGTACGGGATAGTCATGGGCACATCGCACCAGGAACCGATGCTTCGGGCTCAGAAGGAATGGGACCGGCGCTATTTGAAAACACTGGGTAGCTGGAACTATTTCAAGCATCCGGATGTCCTTCAGGAATTTTGGCGGCGGGGGATCCGTCGCAATAAGGATTTTGAAAGCATTATCACCATCGGGCTTCGCGGAGCCAATGATACGCCGATGATTCCCGGCGGAACGGTTGATCAAAGCATGAAACTTCTGGAGGAAATCGTAACCGTTCAAAGGAAGATGATTTCCGAAGAAATCAATGCAGACGTATCCAAAGTGCCCCAGCTTTGGTGTCTTTACAAGGAAGTGCAGGAATTCTACCGTGCCGGCCTTCGAGTCCCCGAAGATGTCACACTGCTCTGGGCCGACGACAACTGGGGCCATATTCGCCGGCTGCCGACCGCATCGGAGAGAGGGCGCAGCGGGGGCGCGGGGATCTACACCCATTTTGATTATGTTGGCGGTCCCAGAAACTATAAATGGGTCAATACTATTTCGCTTCCGGCCGTATGGGAGCAGATGACGCTGGCGAAAGAGTACGGCGCCGATCGGATCTGGATTGTCAACGTGGGACATTTCAAGCACGTTTTGTTTCCAACAGAGTTCTTTTTGCAATTGGCTTGGGATACGGAGCGATGGACTCACCGGAACATCGGCGAATACACGCGACTTTGGGCTGAGCGCGAATTCGGGCCTCTCCATGCCGAAAGCATCGCGCGCATTATGAATGCGTATACAAAATACAATGCGCGTCGAAAGCCGGAGCTGCTCGAACCGACGACCTATTCTCTAACCGATTACGATGAGGCGGATAGAGTGGTCGAAGATTTCCGGGCTATTGCGGCGGATGCCGAGAGGATCTACAAAAAGCTGCCTCGAGAGTCGAAGGATGCTTTTTACGACTTGGTTCTTTTCCCCACAAAAGCCAGTGCACAGGTAAACGAGATCTATATTGCGGCGGGGAAAAACGCTCTTTACGCCCGACAGCGTAGGGCGGCAACCAACGATCTTGCCGACCGCGTCGAGCAGCTGTTCGATGCAGACGCCAAGCTGACGGCGCATTACAATCGAGAATTCGCGGGCGGAAAGTGGAACCATTTCATGGACCAGGTGCATATCGGATACACCATCTGGCAGGATCCATCGAGGAACGTCATGCCCCGGGTGGAAAGAATTCAGGTGCCTCTGGAAGCCGCGATGGCTGTTTCCGTGGAAGGATCCTCATCGGTCTGGCCGGACGCGGGAGGAGATCCCCATATGCCCGTCTTCGATGTGTTCAACCGGCAACGGCATTATATTGACGTTTTCAACCGTGGCCGGACGCCGTTCGAATATACGGCGGCTGCCACGAAATCCTGGATCGCCCTCAGCAGCGCGGACGGCACAATTCAAAAAGAGAAACGCATATGGGTATGGGTGGATTGGTCCAAGGCTCCTGAAGGTTCCCATTCGGGCACGGTGAAAATAACGGCATCGGGAGGAAAAGCCGTAGAAGTAAGCGTCTCGTGTTTTCATCCCGCCGTGCCCGACCGCGTAACGCTGGAAGGATTCGTCGAAGGGCAGGGGTATGTTTCCATTGAGGCGGAGCACTTTACGAAAAACATCCCGGCCGGCCGGGCCCGGTGGGAAAAAATAGAGGGCTATGGGCGCACGCTATCCGCCATGTCGGTGCGGCCCAGGAATATTGAAAGCGCATCGCCTCCCGATGCCCCCTGCCTGGAATATAAAATGTTCATTTTCACGCCGGGGAAGGCGGTTGTTAACGCCACTTTTGCTCCGACTCTAAACTTCCTGCCGGACCGCGGCTTGCGCTATGGGGTTTCCTTCGACGGGGAAAAACCCCAGATGGTGACCCTGCTTCCTCCGGATTTTGACGCGCGGAATGGGAACCGGGAATGGGAAGATTCCGTGCGCAATGCGGGCAGAACGATCCGGTCGCTTCATGAATTGACCGAAGCCGGCACCCATACGCTCAAAATATGGATGGTGGATCCCGGAGCGGTTCTGGAAAAAATAGTCGTGGATCTTGGGGGATTAAAGCCTAGTTATCTCGGCCCGCCCGAGAGCTTTTTCCGGAAATAAATCCGATTGAATCATTAGTCCAAAAAACATGCTTGGCTTGCCCGCAGGTCCGGGACGGCGGCGGATTTCGGGAGCCTCCTTCATGGAATAAGCGACAGCGCTGCGTTCATCTCCGGATGCTGCTCGTCGGGGCGGGAGATGAGCCCAATCCCGTTGTCTCTGTGTCTCCGAGGAACGATTGCAATTCTCTTTCGCTGACCGGATCAGCCATTATTAAGACGACATCTCCGGGATCCAGCTTTGTATCCGCGTGCGGGAAGATGGTTTCGCCCCGTCGAGTAATGGAAACAACAAGCGCGTCCGGAGGGAAATGGGCATCGCGCAGGGTTTTTCCCACAAGGGGAGAAGAAAGATTCAGCTTCGCCTCAAAAAGGGCCGTCGTTCCCGGGAGCTCGCTCGTTCGACGTATGCTTCTCTCCAGGGTGCTGCGATACATGCCAATGGAGTTCTTTATAGTGAGCTTGCCCAGAAGTCTTCCGGCTTCCACGACGGGGGCCCAGCTCACTCCGCGCGCCGTTAGCTGCTCCAGAGCTGCATCCATGTGGTCGTCAGGGTTCAGAACAACCGCATCTTTGACCTTCAGCTTTATGAGGGGAGTTCTCGCTTTCAATTCAGGAGTGATTTCATAGAGCTGCTGGGACGTCACCACCCCGGCGAATTTGCCGGATTCGTCGAGAAGGGCCAATCCCGATTCGGGGTCGCGCTCAAAATGGGAAACGGCGTCCATGATGCTTAGATTCCCCGGAAGGGCATTGCATGGAGAGACCGCATCTCGGACTAAAAGGGAAGAGAGCAGCGGGAAGCTCATGCGTACTCGGTGCGCAGGGGAACTTGCGCGGTCCGGCAGTTGGCTGCGGTAGATGGTGTTATCCCCCACGATAGCGGTTGAAATCGCCACAACAATCATTGCGGGAGCAAGCAAGGAGAGATTGCCCGTCATCTCGGCCACCATCAGCATCACTGCAAGCGGGGCATGAGCGATTCCTCCGAACATGCCCATCATGCCGATAATAACAAACGGCGTTGGATCCGGCGGCATGCCTTGGAATAGTGGATGAAAGACCTGCCAGAACGCTGCGCCCAACATGCCCCCGATGACCATGCCGGGCCCGAAAATTCCGCCGGATCCACCGGAACTGATGGATAAGGATGTCGATAGAATCTTTGCAAAAGGGAGCACGAGGACAACCCATAAGGGCAGAAGACTCGATTGCCCGCCCATGGCGATTTGTATCCAACCGTAGCCCATATGAAGACACTGGGGAAGAACGAGCCCCATAAGCCCGACTAACAAGCCGCCGACGGCGGGCTTCGCCCAGCGAGGAAGGGTGAATTTTTTGAAAATCCTCTGGGTTCCGTAAAAGGATTTTGCATAAATAATTCCCACAAGTCCGCAGATCACTCCCAGGAGCGCGTAATAGATGAGCTGGATCGGCTGATTGAATCCGATCTGGGGCATCGCGCCGAAGACAGGTTCGTATCCGAAGAAGGCTCCATAGATGCTGTAGCCTACTATAGACGCGATTAAGCCCGGAATCAGCGCTTCCACTTCCAAATCGTGGATGTAAAGGATTTCGGCTGCAAGCAGGGCGCCGCCGAGGGGCGCACGGAATATGGCGCCGATGCCGGCTCCTATGCCGGCGGCCACCGCAATGCGGCGGCTCTGAACGTCAAGGCCGAGCCATTTTCCCATGAGAGAGCCGAATCCTGCGGAAATCTGGGCCGCTGGACCCTCGCGTCCGCCGGAGCCGCCGGAGCCTATTGTAATGGCTGAGGCGATCAGCTTGATGACGGGAATGCGGGCGCGGATAATCCCTCTCATTTTGTGGATGGACTCGATCGCGGCATCCGTCCCGTGTCCCTCGGCTTCGGGCGCCATTTTGAATACGATGATTCCGGAAAGGAAGCCGCCGAGGCTGGTGATCATCGGAAGCAGCCACGGGCGAGCCATTGGAACTATCAGCGTCGCGCCTTCACCCTTGGGACTCGGCGGCAGGTAGCCGACAATCCGCCCCAGAAATAGATCGGTGCATCCTTCAATTGCGGAGAAGAATAATACCGATCCCAGTCCCGCCACAATGCCGATCGCGGTGCTTAAAAAAAGCCATTTCCCGAGATATCTCTGCCCTTCAAATCCGGAGCTTACGGCTCGAACTCGGCGAAGCCAGGCGGCCACTCTCTTCGACAGGCTTTCTTCACCCACCGGTTTCCTATCCTCCGGAATCATTGAGAAACCCTCCTGATAACAAAGAGCGACTCCATGCAGGCCGCCGACGGAGTCCGGACCGTTGCTCCCCAAAAATCCATGCCCCCGGCCATCGATCTTTTTGCTGCGGCAGAGGAGGCGATTGGATCTTCGGCATGCGTTTGCTGTTGGTGCGGCCCTCGCCTCTTTATTGAAATTCCCTTTGCCAATTTCTGCGGTGGCTGCAAAAATGAAACAATCGGTTTCCGAAACTCGCGGATTCCGAAAATGAAAATATTTGGAATCCGCGTCTGGTTTTCGGCGGGGATTCAGGATTGCGCGTCAATGTCTTTTCACGCGAATCCGCAAGCAGCCGCTGCAGCGTTTAAACATAATCCTCAAGAGGTCATTGTGCAATGCGGAGCTTAAAAAAATTTCATGCTTGCTGGGATGCGACGCTTTCGGGGCGACAGAGAGCGGTTTCCTTAAATGATCATTTCGAACGAAGAGCATGGAGGAGGATTGAATGGAAGACACGAAAAATAATGCGTGACATAATATCTTATTAAAAATGAGAGAGTGGAGCAGGCGAAGAATGTATTTCAGGAGGCTTTTCGTTTTATTATCCATGGCGCTGACGGCAATGATCGCGCCCGCTGTCGCGGAAGAGGATGCCAGGGAAGTTGTCAAAAGGATCGATGAACTGTACCGGGCGGATACAAGTTACGCCGAAGTGGAAATGGAAATCGTGACTCGCCACTGGCAACGCACGTTGCGCGCGGTCATTTGGACGGAGGGGAAGACCAAAACCCTTATCCGGATTCAATCGCCTCCAAAGGAACGGGGAGTCGCGACGTTGCGCCTCGATAGGCAAATGTGGAACTACCTTCCCCGCGCAAATAAGGTGATAAAGATACCGCCGTCGATGATGATGAGTTCCTGGATGGGATCGGATTTTACCAATGACGATTTGGTGAAGGAGTTCACCCTTCTGGACGACTACCATTTCAAGTTCGCGAACCCGGAAGATGCAAGGCCCGGATTCCTGTATATCGAACTGAAACCGAAGAAGGGCGTACCCGTCGTCTGGAGCAGGATTGTCATGGCCGTCGAAAAAGAAAGTTATCTCCCATTGTGGGATCGTTATTACGATGAAAAGAACCGGCTGATGCGCGTGATCCATTTCAGGGATGTGCGCCGCTTTGACGGCCGCCGCATCCCGTCCGTCATGGAAGTAGCGCCTCAGGATAAAGAGGGCCAAAAAACGGTTCTGCGGTATCTGAAGGCCGAGTTCAATAGACGCCTGCCGGCCGGCATCTTTTCGTTGCGCAGTTTGCGCTCCGGCAAGTGAGGTGTTGTTGAACGAAGGATTCGACAACCATGATCCTGAAGATTGCCTTTCGGAATATGCTTCGGCAAAAGCGGCGGACGGCGCTGACTCTATTGACTATCTTCGGGGGCTTTGTGCTGGCGGCCGTTTCGATAGGGTGGTCCGATGGAACCTATTTCCACATCATCAACATGTTTACGCGCAATCGGCTCGGACAGATCGAAGTCCACGCAAAGGGCTATCTGGATCGTCCGTCTCTTTATAAAAGGATTCGCGAATACCGGAGGGTAGGCTCCATCGTACAGGAAACGGAAGGAGTCGAAACCTGGGCTCCAAGGGTTTTGGCCGGCGGACTGGCTTCGGTCGGCGACAAGACTGCCGGGGTTCAATTGATCGGAATAGATCCGGAGCTGGAGCAGAGGGCGACGAATTTCAATAATAACGTCGTCCGGGGCTCGCCCTTATCCCGAGATTCCCGGCAAGAAGTGATTTTAGGCAAGGGGCTCGCGCAAACTCTCGGAGCGGAAATCGGGGAAGAAGTTGTTCTCTTGACGCAAGGCGCAGACGGATCCATCGCCAACGATATCTTCAATATCGGCGGCATCGCGGACACCGGCGACGAGACAGTGGATCGTTTGGGACTGTATTTGAATATTGCCGCGGCCCAGGAACTGCTGGTGACCGGGGCCGAGGTCCACGAGATTATCGTTACGGTTTACGATCTTAAACAGGTCGAGGCGATTACCCGCTCGATCCGAAAGCGGCTGGACAACCGGGATTTGGAAGTGCATCCCTGGCAGGAATTCGCCAAATCGTTTTATGAGGCGATGAAGGCGGATCAGAAGGGGATGTGGATCATGCTGGCTGTGATTATTCTTATTGTCGGCGTCGGCGTGCTCAATACCGTTTTAATGTCGGTGCTCGAGCGGAGGAGGGAATACGGATTGCTGAAAGCCATCGGCACAAGACCGGCCCAGATTATTCAACTGGTTCTTGCGGAGATTTTTCTTATGGCAATCGGAGGAATTCTTCTGGGCGCCACGCTGGGCCTTGCGGCGAACTGGCTTCTTTCCATTCACGGGATACCGCTTCCTGTGTCGCTGAGTTTCGGAGGCGCCGATTTCACCCATTTGTATGCCCAGGTAAACACGCGCAGCCTCTATATTCCCGCGATTGCGGTATTCCTTTCTTCAATCCTGGTCGGCATCGCTCCTGCCGTCAAAGCCTCGAGGACGGAACCGGCGGTCGCCATGCGGGTATTCTGACAAAGGCTGCAGCCTGGATATCCCGCAAAAGGACGGGATAGGGAAGCCGGAAGCAGGGACGGCTCGTGCATCGCCGTTGAGCAGAGCAACGGTTTCTTGCTTCT
Source organism: uncultured Acidobacteriota bacterium (assembly GCA_964506795.1). Classification (GTDB taxonomy): domain Bacteria; phylum Acidobacteriota; class UBA6911; order UBA6911; family UBA6911; genus UBA6911. Next base: position 16,818 of record CAZDMR010000043.1, read on the forward strand.
TTTGCGAAGGAAATTCTCGTAGCGAGGCGAATGTCTAACCGCTGTTTGAATGCTATCGAGACTTCGGTGGAACGGTGAATGATGTCGATATATGTCAAACTCGCCTTCAGAAACATGTTGCGGAATAAGAGGCGCTCTTTGATTGCCGGATCCGCGATCGGATTGGGCCTGGCTTCGTTGGTTTTTGTAGACGCTCTTGTAATTGGGATGGAACGAAACATGGTGGAGTCCGCGACCTCGACATTTCTGGGCGACGGACAAATCCAGCATCGGCATTTCCGCGACACCATGCAGGCGGATTTGACCGTCGGTCATCCGTCCCGCGTCCTCGACAATCTGCGGCGGGAGCCTGCTGTCGAGCACTTCAGCATGCGAACGATGAGTTACGGCATGATTTCCTCTCCGGCGAATTTCAGCTCGATTGAATTCATAGGCATCGATCCCGCAACCGAAAAAGATGTGTCGGAAATCGATGAGGCGGTCATCCGGGGAAGTTTTTTTAGAGGCGAAAACACCGAAGACATTCTCATCGGCGCCAAATTGGCCGAAATCCTGGAAGTAAGCCTGGGAGACCGGGTCGTCGTTACCTGCGCACAAGCGGAAACGGGGAATCTTTCCCAGGATCTTTTTCGCGTTTCCGGCATATTCAAGTTCAATATTGCCGAAATGGATCGCGGCATGGCTTTTGTGCGCCTGCCGAAGGCGCAGGGCATGCTGGGGATAGGGCAAAATTTTCATGCGGTTGTCCTTGTTTTAAAGGATCCGATGTTTGGGCTCGACGAGGACTTTTATTTGTGGAGGAAATATTCGCAATACGGCAATAAAGCTTTTGGATGGCCGGAAATTCTGCCCCAGGTGGAGGCTGCGTTCGAATTATCCCGTTTCAGCACTTATCTTCTGGGATTGATTCTTTTCGGGATCGTGGCGCTTGGAATAATCAATACTCTATTTATGTCTCTGCACGAAAGGATGTTCGAGTTCGGAGTGCTGAGAGCCGTCGGCACCCGCCCGTTCAGCATGGGCAAGATGATCGTCTATGAAGCTGCGGCGCTGGCCGTCCTCAGCATTTTTCTGGGCTGCCTGCTGGGATTTTTAGTCACCGCCATAACGGCGCGGGTCGGAATCGATTACACCGGCATCGAGTACGTGGGAGTGACTTTCCGCAGGAGGATCTACCCTGTTTTGCGGCTTCGGCAATTTGTCGAATATCCGCTATGGGTGTTTGTCTTTACCGTTCTGGTCGGTCTTTACCCGGCGGCGCACGCGGCAAGAATGCTTCCATCGGCCGCCATGCGAAGGAGTCTCTGAGGCAATGACTGAGAACGTGATTACGGCCAGAGGAGTGACCAAGACGTATTCCGACAACGGGGTGCCGGTGACGGCGCTCAGCGGCGTCGATTTAACAATAAGGGCGGGAGAGTTTGCCGCCCTGGTCGGCCCGTCGGGATCCGGGAAAACGACCTTTCTAAATATTATATCGGGGCTGGATTCGCTGTCTAAAGGGGAAGTCTGGCTGAACGGGAAGCTGCTGTCCCATATGAGCGGGCAGGAGCTGTCTGATTTCCGGCGCGACAATATCGGATTCATCTTTCAAGCCTACAATCTTATTCCCGTTTTAACCGTGGAGGAAAATGTGGAATACGTCATGCTGCTTCAAGGATTGTCCAAAGAGGTGAGACGGCGGCGCGTTTCCGATATTCTGCGGAGGATCGGATTGGAAGGATTTGAAAAGCGGCCGCCCCCGCAGCTCTCGGGCGGACAGCAACAGCGCGTGGCCGTGGCGCGGGCCATGGTATCCAACCCCGCAATAATTCTGGCCGACGAGCCGACAGCGAACCTGGATTCCGCCGCAAGCGGGGCGCTGCTGGATATGATGCGCGCCCTCAATCAACAAACAGGGATGACGTTCGTTTTTTCAACTCATGACGAGACTGTGATGAAAAAGGCTCAAAGGATTGTCACGCTCAAAGACGGCCGGATTGCGGGGGACAGGACCGTTGAGTAGGAGATTGAATCTATGGAATGCCTGTCCGGGCATTCTGCTGTTTTTGTGCGCTGCGGTCCCGGCGGCGAATGGGGCCGAATTGTCGCTGCGCGGATCCATTAAGGGCTATGGCTTTGTTTACCAGCCTCCTTCGATCCGTCATTTCGGGCAATCGGCTGCGGCGCCGTCGGCGTTGGGATTGTCGAGCAGCCGTTTCCGCTTTCAAATTTCTTACCGGCGGAATGCTTGGCTGGATATGGATGTCGCCTATGATATTGCGCCGCGAATTCAAAGCTCCGGCTTGGCGGAGAAAGCTCTTTTGTTTGAGAAACTGGACCCGTTTGTCTACCGGGCCGCCGATCTCAGACAACGGCTGCATCCGGGGGAGACGGATGCAAGCAGCCGCTTTGTCCTAGGTCAAAATCTCGACCGCGCCGCCATTGCTCTCCATGCGGACTGCGCCGACATGACTCTCGGACGGCAGGCGATAGCCTGGGGCAGCGCGCGTGTCGTTAATCCTACCGATGTACTCGCCCCTTTTACCTTCGAAACTCTCGACACGGAAGAGCGCATTGGGATCGATGCGGCGCGGGTGCGCATCCCTCTGGGAGCGCTCGGCGAAATGGACTCGGCATACATTTTTGGAAGGCATTTCAAGTTCGCGAACAGCGCATTTTACACCCGGGCCAGGTTCAACGCGCATGAAACGGATATCACGGTCTTAATTATGGGTTTTCGAGAAAACTTGATGGCGGGTTTTGACATGGCGCGCTCGTTGGGCGGCGCCGGATTCTGGCTCGAGACGGCGTATGTGTTCGTGGATACCCTCTCCGGGGACGGCGGCGGCCCCGGAGGAGGCTATTTTCGGGCTTCTTCAGGTCTGGATTTCAATTTCACGCCCGAGAGTTATGCATTTATAGAATATCACTTTAATGGCGCGGGAGCGTCGCTGGCTCGAGATTATCCCGCAATCCTTGCTCATCCGGCATATACTAAAGGGTCGGTCTATCTTATGAGCCGCCATTATTTGATTCCCGGTATCTCCCATCAGCTGAGTCCGCTCGTGCTATTTACCGCGCAATGCATGATCAACGCGGCGGATCCGTCTGCCTATTTAACGCCGCAGATTGAATACAACATCGCACCGAATACTTACGTGGGCGCCGGCGCCTTCATCGGAATCGGGGAAGACCCGGATGCCGCAATGGGGGACATAGCTTCCCGGCTGCGTTCAGAATTCGGAAGCTATCCCGATATTTATTTCGGATCCATCCGGCATTATTTTTGAAAAAGAGGCAGAGCTATTTTATCTCGCCGCTTTTCGGGATTCGGACCACGAGAACGGAGACAGGCGCGGTGCGGAGGACCGCTTCGGCAACGCTGCCGAGCGCAATGCGGCTCAATCCCGTTCTTCCGTGGGTGCCGACTACGACCAGTCGAGCCGGCAGTTCGGAGGCGGCATTCACAATCGCCTCAGCGGCGTCGCCTTCATACAGGATCCCGCCTCCCTTGGCCTTGAATCGGCGCACGCAGTTGTCCAGCTCCTTCTTCGAGGATTCCCGGATATGGGCGTTGGCATGCTCCGGCAGTACGGGATAGCTTACCCCCTCAATGGTAGGAAGCATCAGGGGCAGAATATCCATTGCGTGAATGATGGTCAGGGAGGTGCGTAGCCTGCGGGCTTCCGCGGAGGCGGCTTCGATGGCGGGCATTGAAGGATCCGAGAAATCGGTAGCCGCAAGCACCTTCCCCTTTCTCGGAGACGGCCGCACCAGCAGGACGGGGCAATTCGCGTGGCGCGTTACGCGCTCGGCGATGCGGGCTGAAGCAGATAGACGGTCTTCAACCTTCTTCCCTCCGACCACAATTGCGCCGGCGCCTAAATCCTCGGCCGCACGAAGTATTCCCGAATGAACCGTGCCGCGCTCGATTACGATAGACTCCCTCGAGGCATCACGGCGCGTGGCGGCGCGGATCGTCTTCTTGAGTTCTTTGCGCACCCTGGATTCAAGATCAGCCGATTTCAGAGCGTCTTCCATGTGAAGGTAGGGGAAGAGCGGGCGAACGGCATAGATTTCGGCAAGAACATGGCAGACGATAAGCTTAACCCGGTGGAACCGCGCCAAGGCGTCCGCCTGGCGCAGAACATCTTTTGTCGCTTCGTCAAACGTCGCTGCCGCTAAAACGGGTCCTTTAATGCGAAACATTTTTAGTCCCTCCCTTTCAGATTCCTTCCGAAGATCCGGGATGATAGCGCCGCCGGAAGGCATGGGCTTCCTTGCCGAAAAACAGTTTGACAAAGAAGCCGCTCCTACTGAAGAACCTACTCCACAAGTTCCAGAAGCGCTACCGGAAAACAATGGAAAACAGCGCAGAGAGGCAGCTCTGCGGACCCCCGTTCCCTGCGCACAGAGAGAATTTCTCCGGTAAAAAGGTTTCGATATTTACGGGCAGAGCTTCCTTTCGGAAGAATCAACCGGGTGTCCCGCCATGTGATTTCATCCAGCGGATCCCGCTCGATCCCTTCCGTGAGTTCCACCACCAGCCGGGGAACGGCGACGATGACGTCGCGGCGCCCAAGCAATCGGCTGAAGGAGCAGACATTTTCCTCTTTTGTCCCCTCGGCGTACAGCGGCTGGTATTTTCCTATGGTAAAAAGATCCGGAGCCGATCGTCTGTAACTAAGCGTTCGATGGATGGCATAAAGCTTGATGCGTCCGTCGCCGGCGGATTTTGTCAGCTCCGCGGCGAAGTCCGTCCATGCCCGGGATGGAGCCGCTTCGTTTCCCAGCCGCTCGATGAGACTTTTAAGCTCGCTGAGATAGCCGATCCGAATGCCGTAATCCACCGGGCCGCGGTTGTCCGGGTCCACCAAGCGCAGATCCCAAAGCTCGGAACCCTGATAGATATCCGGGATGCCCGGACTGGTCAGCCTCAAAATCAGCTGCGACAGGGCATTGTATTTTCCATAGAAAGAGATTCTTTTCTGAAACGAAAGGAAATCTTCCGGAAATCCGTCCCGCCTGTTCGGGTTGAGCACCTTCAATACGAATTCATTCACGGCTTCATCATATTCGCGGTTGGGATTAATCCAGCTCGTATGCACCTTGGCTTCTTTAATCGCCTTGTGCATGTAAGCGGCGATGCGCCGGCGGAAGCTCTCGGGCAAGGCGGAGAATGAATCCGGGCCGGGACTTGTTCCCTCCATCGGCCAGGCGCCCAGAAGGGTCTGGTAAAACAGATATTCGTCGTTCGCATCCGGCGCCGCTTCGCCGTCCACCAAAAGCTTATAGGCGCCGTTTTTTTTACGCCAGCCCTGAATTCTTTCGCCCCACTCTTCCGGGATCTCCGAAAGCACATTGATCCGCGCGCGCACGTCTTCGCTGCGTTTCGTGTCGTGTGTTGTGCCGGCAAGCATGGAATAGGGCCAGCGGCCCGCATGGCTCCCGTTATGGCGGTGAAAAGCCGCAACCGATGCGCCGAAATGGTCCGGGCCGCCGCCCACTTCGTTTAAGGATAGGAGGCGGTTATAGACATAAAAAGCGGTATCCTCGGTCCCCTTGGCCATGACAGAGCCCGTGATCTGCTGAAACTTCAGGGTCCATTGGATCAAGTCCGCCCGTTCCTTTTCAGGAAATGCGTCAAGGTTGCGAAGCAGCAGCGAATCGCGGACAAAGTCGAACAAGGATTGCTCCGTGCGGGGATTGCGCTTCTTCGCGTTGGAGACCGCGGCTTCAATATAGCCGCGGTCCCGTTCTGAAACCAAGCCCGGCCCTGCGATGTAAGTGCGATAGACTTGCAGGGAGGCGATAATCTCGCGGATGGCAAAAGTGAGCGAGTCGAGCGTGAAGTCGCGATAGCTCCGATTGCTCTCGCTGATCCGGTCCAGATGATGGCTGAGGGCGTAGATTTCCGCGGCGAGCGATACGAGCATCATCATTTTTTTCGTGGATTGGATCAGCAAGCTGTAGCGCAGACGCGCGTCGATAAAATCCTCATGGATTTTTGTGAGCGCAGCCTCCCGGGCGCTGTTGATAAAGATGCCGTTGGCGGCGTTTAAGAAATCATAGCCGGTGGTTCCGTAAACGGCCCAGTCGGCGGGGAGGGATTCGTTTTCGGACAGAATCTTTTCCACAACCACATAAAGCGGCCAGAGCACCGCAGATCCGGCGGCTGCTTTGATTTGGCCGCCGAACCATTCGGAAAAGGATGCGTCCATCTCGTCGTGGGAGAGCGGGCGGTCCGGATCGGCTTCGAGCAGTTTTTGGAGATATCCGTATTGGATCTGGCGGAGGTACGATGCCGGATCCTTCAAACCATCCGCATGGTCTATGCGGAGGCCTGTGAAGGGACCGCGGCGCAAAAGCTCAAATACAAATGCATGCGCGGCTTTGAATACCACCGGATTCTCCATGCGGACGGCGGCAAGATTGTTGATATCGAAAAAGCGCCTGTAGTTGATTTCCTCAGCCGCTACTTTCCAGAAGGCGGGACGGTAAACCTGGGCCGACACAAGCGCGTCCAGATGATCAAAGGTCCGGGGCCGGGCGACGACGCCGTTGAATTCCTTTACACTTTCATCGATCCAATGGCGAATCTCAGCGCTGGATTCGCACAGCGAGGCGAGGCGCCGTTTGATCACTTCCTTTTCGCGGTTGCGTTCGGAAATTTTTTTGGCATCCTGCTCGGTGCGGTCCGGAAGGTAATTTAAAGCCGTAAGGATGCTCTGCAGCTCCTGAAGGAAGGCGTCCTGCGGATCCATTGATTTCAACAAATCCTCAATCCGGTGCGTGAGTATACGGCTGTAAGTTCTGGGTGCCACGGGCAGGAGCGATCCCGCGCAGGCAATGAAAAAGGATCCGTTCTCGAAAACGAGCCTGATTTTTCCGCTTTCAAGGACTTTCCCGTACTGGTCCTCCAAAATTGGCAGCAGGATTTTTCCCTTCAGTTCCTCCTTGACCGGGTTCCAGTCGATGTCGAAAAAGGAGGCGAAAGGACTGCTGGGTCCGTTCTCGAGCACATCCATCCACCAGATATTCCGCGGATCCGAGATCCCCATATGATTCGGAACTATGTCCAGCAGGGCTCCCATACCTTGGCGCCGCAGCTCCGCGCCTAGTTTATCCAATTCATCCTCGCCTCCCAATTCGGAGTCGATCCTGTCATACAGGCATATGTCGTATCCGTGGGTGCTTCCGGCGGAAGCTTGCAGAACAGGGGACAAATAGACATCGCTGATGCCGAGATCTCGCAGATAGGGAATCAGCGCCGCGGCATCGCGAAATCCGAAGGCGCGGTTTAGCTGCAGCCGGTATGTGGCCCTCGGGATGTGCTGTTCGCCGGACGCGTCCCTAAGCCATTGGGCGAAGGTTCGCTTGCCTTTTTTCTTCATTTTGGCTTCCACACTTCGTGCGGCCGCCGGGCGAAGCAGCAATGCGCCGCTGCCGCATCAGGCGGCGGACATCCGGACAATGCGCTGTTTGGGATAGCTGAAAGCGAGCATCAGCAGCATGTAGTCCTTTAGGTGGCGCGTAATCAGAAAATTTTGTTTGACATGACGGCGCCCGTTCTCGCCCAGTTTTTCCCTCAGATCCGGAGACGACAGCAGTTCGAGCGCGCGGTTGGCTGCGCCTTCGGGAGAGTGAACGAGAAATCCGGTGATTCCGTTCATGATTTGAAGCTTGATTCCTCCTACGGCTCCGCCGATGACGGGTTTCCCCTTCCAAAGCGCTTCAGTCACGGTAAGCCCGAAGCCTTCGCGAATCGATTTCTGAAATACAATGGTGGATCCGCGGACCAAGGCGTTGATTTCCAAGTCGCTGAAAGGCGGGAGCAGCGCCACGTGAATATCCGGATCGTTGGAGGCCGCTTCCTCTACTTCTTTCAGGACCAGCTCGCCTTCCGGGTCGTCATTGGCGCCGCCGCCCGCGAGCAGAAGTTGACAGTCGCGGTTCTTTTTTACGAGGCGATACGCGCTGATGACTCCCAACGGGTCTTTCAGCCTGTCGAAGCGGGAAATCTGGGTAAGAACGGGGCGCTCGGGATCCAGGCCATGTTCTTCAAGAACTTTGAGAATATAATCCGGTTCCAATTCCTTGTTCTTATCGCTCAAGGGATCAATGGAAGGAGCAATCATGAACTGCGGAGCCGACAACTGTTGGGCGAAATCCGGCATGGAGAATACCGTGGCGTCGTATTTATCGACGTACGGTTTCAGAAAATTCCATACCAGGGGATCGGGATTGGAGACGTCGATATGGCAGCGCCAGACCCATGGTGCCGCTGTTTGCGGCCGGCGCAGCACAAGGCCGGCCGGCTGCGGGTCGTGGACGATGATGGCGTCGCCGGTCAGGTCCATGTCTTTCAAGTTCATGGCGGTGTTTTCGCGGTAGATGTCCAACATCTCTTCCGTGATCTTTTCCTTCTTTCCGTGAAGGGCGTTGTGGAAAGCTTTCGTGACGCCGTAAAAAGCGTCGTCGCCTTTAATGACGTCCCAGAAGGCGTTTATCTCCAGTTCATGCAAGAGCGGGACAAGGCGCGTCAGGATTTCCGCAACGCCCCCTCCGACCGGCGTCGAATTGATGTTCCGCAGAGATTTATGCCGTACATGGCGGGCCAGCGTGCGGATTTCTTCTATGACTTCCGGGCCGACAACTTTTTCATAATCCCGCAGCGTGAGCGGCATGGGCTTATCCCTCCATATTTCCGAGAAGGATGATTGCTTCCCGGAGTTCTTCCAATGTCATTAAATAAGGATTCAGTTTGTTGATGGCTTCGGCCAGCCGGGGAGCGCCGCGATATGAAAGCCATGCGGAAAAGTCGTTTGTCGGCTGTTCGAGGCGCAGGCGCGCCTCGAAGAAGTGGAAATAGAGGGACGCGTTGGTGACTTTCGGCATTGCTGCAAAAAAGTCGGGGATATCGCCGGCCACGACGCCGCTCGGCATGATGAAGCTCTTGGATTCGCAGAAATGAAATTCATATCCGGGCAGACAGTCTCTAACGCGTCCCTTGGCTCCGGCCAAGTGCTCTTCAATGATCGTGATAATCGCCTCGCGGAGCTGGCGGATGGAGCTGAAGGCAAGCAGATCGATCGCCACGAGTTTTTCCGAGAGGCATTCCTCAAGAAGGGCGGCGGAAGCCCAGCCTGCAAAATCGTTGTGAAAAACCGGTTTTTCAAAGTGGTGGGAAAGATATTGATTGTGCGTATGATAGAAAATCGAGGAGCCGGACACCTGAATAATATGGTCCAGAAGCTCATTGAGGTTGCGCGCCCTTCGGCCGGTGAGCGTTATCAGACGATGTTCGGTTTGAAAGATAAAAGGCTCGTGATCATTCATTTTATCTCCTTCGCTGTTTCCGGTTCCGTTCCGTCGTTTTCGGCGCCTTTCCAGTGTAAACTGCCCCGGGGGTCAGGAAAAGAATCTTTATGCACTAAAATTTTTAGAATCCTTTGCGGTTCTTGCGGAATTTTGCGAGGATTCTGTATAGGATAGTTCTTTCTGGAGAGAGGATTCGTGGCTTCCGTCCGCCTTTTCAATGTATCGCGCCGTTATTCTGCGGATTTTTATGCTCTCAAGAAGGTTTCCTTCGAAGTAAGCGATAAAGAGATCGTTACGGTTTTGGGCCCGTCCGGATGCGGCAAATCCACTTTGCTGCGCATAATAGCGGGACTGGATCAGCCGTCCGACGGTGAAGTCTGGATTGAGGGCCGGCCGGTCCGGGATGTCCCCCCGCGCGCGCGCGACGTAGCTATGGTATTTCAGAACTACGCCCTTTATCCGCATCTGAGCTGTTACGAAAACCTGGCGCTTCATCTCAGATTGAGGAAAACGCCTGCCGCCGAAATCGACCGGCGGGTCCGGGACGCAGCGCGCATGCTGGAAATTGAAAAGCTGCTCGATAAAAAGCCCCGCGAATTGAGCGGAGGGCAAAGGCAGCGGGTGGCCGTCGGCCGGGCCCTGATCCGAAAGCCTAAAGTTTTCCTCTTTGACGAACCGCTGAGCAACTTGGATGCTCTGTTGCGCGAAAAGGTCCGCCATGAACTCAAACTGCTTTTTGCCCGTCTGCAGGCTACCGTTCTTTATGTGACGCACGATCAGGTGGAAGCGACAACACTGGCCGACCGTACCATCGTGCTGAACCAGGGGGTCGTACAGCAGATCGGCGATCCCGAAACGCTGTATCGGAAGCCGAGGAATCTTTTCGTGGCGTCTTTTATCGGTTCTCCCGCCATGAACCTATTCGATGCGGCAATGGAAGAGGGCGTTTTCCGGATCGGATCCCGTGCGATTGCCACAGGAATCCATCATTCGGGGCATGTGAAAATAGGGATCCGGCCCGAAGCGATCAGAATGGAGGAAGGAATCCCGGCGGCGGTTTCAATGGTTGAAAATCTTGGCGCGCGCTTTTTGATCGATGTCCGGGTGGAGGGGCATTCTCTGATGGTTCTTTCGGAGGGGCCGCCGCTCTCAGACTCCATCCAGCTGAAAATCAATCCCGGAGATGTTCATGTCTTTGACAAGAATACCGGCGAAAGCATTGGGGATATTCCTAACGGCGCTGTTGGTCGTTCTCAGCTTTAGATCACCGGCATCAAAATCCGAGGGGGAGCTTTCCGTTCTGATGGAGCCGGACGGTACGGGGATCTGGCGCGAACTTTTTTCCCAATTCAATGAACGGTTCCCCGAAAATAGGGTCCGGCTGGTGGAGGGGCCTCCGGCAACCAATGCGAGAGAGGACCTCTATGCGGCCTCATTCCTTTCGGGAGAATCAGCCTTTGATGTCGTTTACTGCGATGTCGTTTGGGTGGCCAAATTCGCGGCGGCGGGATGGCTGCGGGAGTGGCCGCCGCATTTTTTGCCCAGCGACAAGGATGACTTCCTTGCGGCGGACCTTAAAGCCGGGATGTATAGGGGAAAACTATACCGTATCCCCGCTTTCACGGACGCCGGCTTGCTTTACTACCGCAAAGATCTGGCGCCGGTGCCTCCGAAGACATTCGACGAACTGACAGCCCGCTCGCGCGAGCTTCAAACCGCGGAACGGTGGGGATTCCTATGGCAGGGGAAGCAGTACGAGGGGTTGACGACCGTTTTTCTCGAAGTCCTTTGGGGATTCGGGGGAGATTGGATCGATCCCGAAACAGGGCAAACATATCTGGACAAGCCTCCGGCTGTTGCGGCGCTGCGCTTTTTGAAAAACTGCATCGGAACGATTACGCCTGCGGGGGTGACCGGCTATAGCGAAGAAGACACGAGGGTGTTGTTCCAGAGCGGGCGCGCTGTCTTCCTCCGCAACTGGCCTTACGTATGGAGGCTGATGCGGCAAAGCGAAGCCCCCGTGGCGGATAAAGTCGCATTTACGACAATGGTTCACACTGCGGGGGTATCAGGAGCCGCAACGCTGGGGGGATGGGGGTTTGCCGTTTCCAGTTTCTGTTCGAATCCCGATGCCGCCCGCAGGTTTGTAAATTTCATCACGGGGCGCGAATCGTTGATGCGGGTGGCGGAGCGGCTGGGTCTGGTTCCGGCCAGGGAAAGCCTTTTGCCGCCCGAGTTCCGTCCGATAGTTAAAAATGCCCGGCTGCGGCCCCCCATCGCCAAATATGCCCAGGCATCCGACATCCTGCAGCGCTGGGTAAGCTCGGCCCTTACCGGAAGCGTTGGATGCGAAAAAGCGTTGATGGAAGCGGCCCGGGAAACACGTCTTCTTCTCGAAGAGACGGCAAGAGATATATCGTGAACGAATGGCGCGCCCGCATCAGGTCAGGATTCTGGTTCGCCCCGGCGGGCATTCTTGTGCTGTTGGTTTTTCTCTATCCTGTTTTAAGAACGCTGGGACTTAGTTTTATGCACTTCAACCTCGAGACCGGATTCCAAGGCCGTTTTGCCGGGATGGATAATTTTGTCCGCCTTGTGCACGACTCGCGATTCCTCGCATCGCTGAAGGTAACCGCAATTTTTACGGTGCTGTCGGTTGGCGTGGAATTCTGTCTTGGGCTGCCGGCGGCTTTGGCCGCGGAAAAATTAAGGCGCGGGCGGCGGGCTGTCAGAACACTCCTTTTGATTCCCTGGGCTCTCCCGACCGCCATCGTTGCCGTATTGTGGGTGTGGATCTTTAATGACCAGTACGGCTTTATCAACGCTGTCCTCATGCGAACCGGGATTGCGGATGCGCCGGTTCCATGGCTTGGAAAACCCGGCGCCGCCCTGCTCGTCGTCATTCTGGCGGACGCCTGGAAGGCTTTCCCTTTCGTTTTTATCGTATTGCTTGCGGGCCTTCAGAATATTCCGCGTGAAATGTACGAAGCGATAGAAATGGACGGAGGAAACGCGTGGCATAAATTTCGATATGTGATCCTGCCCTGGCTCGCGCCGTTTCTCTTTTTGGCCCTGATATTCCGGGTAGTGCAGGCGTTTGCGGTTTTTGATCTTGTTTACGTGCTGACCGGCGGCGGCCCCGGGGGCGCAACCGAGACCGTGTCGGTATACGGTTATTACACTTTCCTGAGATATATGGATTTCGGCTACGGATCTTCGCTGGTGGTTGCGATCGTCGCATTACTCGGCGCGGCCGCCTGGCTTCTGTACCGATCGCTTCTGAAAAGCCATGAAATGGACCGCTAGAATAATACTTTTGTTTCTGTGCCTTCTGGCTGCGACTCCCCCCGTATGGTATACCCTTTCTTCCTTCAAGAGCTCCTCGGAATTCGAACGTCTTCCCCCGACGTTTCTTCCGGAGCGCTTAACATTGAAAAATTATGCGGAACTTTTTGTCCGCAGGCCTTTCGCGCTCTACTATCTCAACAGCATTGTCATCGCGTCCCTCGCGTCCCTGCTTTGCATCGGATGCGCGGCGCTCGCATCCTACAAGCTTGCGCGGGCGCCTCGACGCCGCAGGCGGGTTGCCTCGTTTACGCTTTTGATTCTGGCGTTTTTCCCTCCCATCGTCCTGCTGTTCCCGACTTACGAAATAGTTCGGGCGGCGGGACTGGTGAATCACCCGTGGGGTCTCATTGTTCCCTATGCGGCGTTAAACCTGCCGTTTGCGGTCTGGCTGCTTTCGGGTTACATGGCGCAAATTCCTCGGGACCTTGAGGAGGCCGCGGCAATCGACGGGATGACGGAATTCGGAATTTTCCGCTCGATCATCCTGCCGCTGTCTTTTCCGGCGCTGGCGACCGCATTTCTGCTCGTGTTTATATTCTCCTGGAACGAATTTCTTTTTGCCCTGACCTTTATGAACCTGGAGTCTTCCCGAACGATTACAGTTGGAGTCGCGACGCTGAGCGGCGCGTTCACCTACGAAATCCCCTGGGGCATGCTGGCTGCGGGCATTGTCGTGTGCACGGCGCCTCTAATCATCGCAGTAGCGTTTTTTCAAGGGCGAATTGTCTCAGGTCTGACATCGGGCGCAATCAGAGAATGACCGGCGCTGTTTTGCGGCTGGAAGCGAATGGCGGTAAGGGCAATGATTGTTTTTTTCGGAAATCGGCGCTTCATGGGTTGCCCGGCGGCGCTGGGTATGGCATGGTGACAAGGTATTGAATGAAAAGGAGGGACATAGAAAAGAAGAAAACATAGGAGTTCATCATGGATATGGATGCAGTCGTGGTCCTGTGCCTGGCGGTGTTTTTTTTCGGGGGCATAGGATACCTAGCCTATAAGGAACGAGGCAGGAAACCGCCTCAGGATAGGGAAACACCACCGGAAGCCCGGGAAAACAATGTGCCGAAGAGGGAGAGGAAAAGGAAAAAATGACGACTCCGCCCCGAAAGCGGCTCATTGTCGTGTCCAACCGGCTGCCGGTGACGGTAAGGGAAGAGAACGATAAGCTGGAATTCATCCCCAGCGTCGGCGGTCTAGCTACGGGTTTGGGCTCGTACCTGGAATTTCTTCGGCAAAATCCTTCGGAATCCATCGATTGCCTATGGGTCGGATGGGCCGGCAGCACCATCGGCGCCGAGAAACAACAGGAGGCTCGGTCAAGAGCCCTGTCGGAGTTCCACGCGTACCCGGTTTTTCTTTCTGAGCCTGAGATTGAAAATTTTTACCAGGGATTCTGCAATAAGACCATCTGGCCTCTCTTCCACTATTTCCAGGTATACACTCATTATGAAGAAGACTATTGGTCGCAATATGTTGATGTAAACCGCAGCTTCGCCCGCACGCTGATGGACCTCGTAGGTCCGGAAGATACGCTTTGGATCCATGATTTCCACTTGATGCTGCTTCCGGCGATGATCCGGAGCCAGTCGCCGTCGAGCGCCATCGGATTTTTTCTGCACGTTCCTTTCCCGAATTACGAAATTTTCCGTCTTCTTCCCGGGAAGTGGCGTCGTGAAATACTGGAAGGCCTGCTGGGCGCCGATCTGATCGGGTTTCACACGAACGATTACAAGCAGGATTTCTTAAGGTGCGTGCTCCGCATCCTGGGGCATGATTCCAATATGGGGGAAATGATCATCAACGGCCGCGTAATAAAGGCGGAAGCTTTCCCTATGGGCATCGATTATGCGAAGTACCATGAGGGGGCAGGCGAAGCGGCCGTGCAACAGGAGAAAGACGAAATCCATAAGCGATTGGGCAAAGCGAAAATCGTTCTTTCCATAGATCGATTGGATTACACAAAGGGAATCGGTCACAGGCTTGAAGCGTTTCAGGCGTTTCTTGAAACCAATGCTTCCTGGCGCCGCAAGGTAGTGCTTATTCTCGTCGTGGTCCCTTCCCGCACCGAAGTCGAGCACTATGAAAACATGAAGGTTCAGATTGAGGGTCTTGTCGGGAGAATCAACGGCCAATTCGGGAGCCCCGACTGGACCCCCATTATCTACATGTTCCGCAGCTTGGCATTTTCGCCCCTATGCGCGATGTATTCCGTATCCCACGTGGCTTTGCTTACGCCGTTGCGGGACGGCATGAATTTGATCGCGAAGGAATACGTTGCGAGCCGCACGGACAGAACCGGCGTGCTGGTTCTCAGCGAAATGGCAGGTGCGTCCAAGGAGCTACTGGAAGCGATCATCGTAAATCCGAACAACCGCGGCGAAATCGCCGAGGCTCTTCTGACCGCGCTGACGATGCCCAAAGAGGAACAGGTCCGGCGAATGAAAATGATGCAGCGGCGTTTGCAGCGATACGACATAAGGCGCTGGGCGGATGATTTTATGGGGGAACTGAACGAAACAATACAGACCAGCCTAAAATACCACGCAAAGGTGCTGGCGCCGGGCGGCCGAAACGAACTCCTGAAATGCTGCTTCAAAAGCCGCAGGCGGCTGCTGCTGCTGGATTACGATGGAACGCTTGTTCCCTTTGCCGCTGTGCCGCGCGACGCCGTTCCCAGCCCCGCCTTGATCGACATCTTGCGAGCCATCTGCAAGGATGAACGCAACGATGTAGTGATTATCAGCGGACGCAAAAAAGATTTCATGGAATCCAGTTTTTCGGGTTTGGCCATGCATCTGGTGGCGGAGCACGGCGCCTGGATCAAACAGAAGAATCGCCGCTGGCAGCGGACGGCAGTCAGCGTGGAGGATTGGAAACCGAAACTGAGGCCGCTGTTCGAACATTACGTCGACCGCATTGCGGGCTCCTTCATTGAGGAAAAGACTTTTGCTTTGGTATGGCATTACAGGGGCGCCGAGTCGGAACCGGCGAAGTTTGCGGCTCAAGAATTGAAAGATCACCTTCTAGCGCTTACGGCCAACATCAATATGCGCGTGCTCACAGGCAAGAAGACCGTTGAGGTTCGCGTCGCAGGAGTGGACAAACCAGCCGTCGGCCTGCGGTTCTTGAACCAGGATTCTTACGATTTCATCTGCTGCATCGGCGATGACACAACCGACGAAGATCTCTTCGCGGTCCTTCCCGAAACAGCGTATTCGCTGCGGGTGGGGCTTGGAGGAACCGGCGCCAAGCATGTCGTAGAGGATGTTTCCGAAGTCGTCGCACTGCTGAAAGATCTGGCATCCGGCTGTATATGAAGCTGCCGATCGAATTCTCGGACGCAAAGAACAGTAAGCCTGCAGGGCGCATCGGAATCGGGCGGCGCATGCCAGATCGCCGGCAAATGCGATAGCCCAAAGGATGCCTGTCTGCGCCGCATCGCAGGGAATCGCCAGGCATCATCCGGATTAAGATTGCAGTTTTGTATTTTCAAATTATGCCGGAGGATGCTTCGGTAACGGCGCGCGTCCCAGCGATAGAATTTCCGCAATAAAAATACGTTGAGAATTTTATGGAATAGCCGGAAAATTTATCAGCGGATCATTTCATACTACGGACGGGAGTTCTTATGACCGTCGGGGAAAAAAGAGTACTGGTTCTTTTTAATCAGCTGGAAGAGAAGGATGCATACGGAGCACTGCGCTCCTTCGACCCGTCCTCGCTGAATTTCACTCCCAGCTACGATATTCACGTGGCAACGGAACAGGAAGAATATGACGCCGTTGTCGAAGCGTTGAAATCGGAAGGTTTCGAGGCGTCGTGCGCCAATCTAAAAGACGATCCGGCGAGACTTCACAAACTGGTTGCGGAGGATTCGCCGAACGTGGTGTTCAATCTTGTGGAACTATTCAACGAGGACCTGAGCAACGAGGGATGCGTGGCGGCTTTTTTCGACCTCTATGAAGTGCCTTATACCGGATCACCGCCGTTCTGTCTTTTTTTATGCAGGCGCAAAGGGTTTACCAAGAAGATCCTTTTGCAGAGCGGCATTAAGACGCCGCGCTTCCGGATTCTCGAAGAGCCCGTTATTGAACCGAATCACGGTTTGTACTATCCGCTGATCGTCAAACCCTCCCTGCAGGATGGAAGCACGGGAGTGGAAGCCGATTCGGTGGTTTATGACTATTCTCAACTGCTGCGCAGGCTGGACCGGATTTTTGCCGAATTCAAAAGCCCGGTTCTGGTGGAAGAATTCATTCTGGGCAAGGAGCTGCATGTTTCGATTTTGGGAAACAATCCTCCCCGGGTGCTGCCGCTGGAAGAGTTTAATTTCTCCGAGCTTCAAGAAGATCATCCGCCTCTGATTACCTATGACATCAAATGGAATCCGCTGTCTCCCGCCTACCACAAAGTGCATTCTTTCTGCCCGGCCGAAGTGGATGCACGAACGGAGGAGCTTGTGCGGGAACAAGCCCTGCGGGCTTATGAAGCCACATTCTGCAGAGATTATGCCCGCATCGATGTGAGATTGGGAAGGGACGGTACTCCTTATATATTGGAAGTAAATCCCAATCCGGATCTCACTGAAGGCGTCTCTTTCATGGAATCCGCGGAAGAGGCGGGCCTCAGTTTTTCCGAAACCCTGCGCCAAATTGTGATGTTTGCCCTCGATCGGGCGCAATAAATAAGGAACATTTTAAACTGACGGATCTTGAGTGCATGCATGACTGCAGGTTCGCGATGCAATTGCAAAATACGGGCCATGCATCAGGGATGTTGCGGGACGGCGTTGCGTTGTTTGCGGTTTAGGAAATGAAAAAATCCAGTTTCCCGAAGGACGCATCCGAAATGCGGGACACAGCACTGCCGCAGCGTTACGAATTTCCGGTGACACCAGCGTTCATCGCTTGGTGCGTTTTGGCGCAGGACCGAATGGCGGCGATCAAGTCTTTAGCGGGACCGGTTTTGGTCAGATAGATAGACGCGCCTGCGGTAAGCATGGCATCGGCGCGGTCCCTTTCCTCGTACATGGATAATGCGATGACATGGAGATGCGGCAGGTCGCGGTGAATCAGTTTCGTTGCTTCAAGGCCGCTCAACTTGGGCATCGCCAAGTCCATCAAAATCACGTCTGGAAGCAGCTGGGCCGCAAGCCTTACCGCGGCTTCTCCATCGGAAGCCTCGCCCACAATTTCCATGTCTGGTTCCTGGCTGAGAAACCGCACCATGCCCTGTCTTAGAATGGTGTGATCCTCGGCCAAAAGAAGGCGGATCTTTGATTTGCTTATCGGTTTCGAGAAATCCATGAGGCGCTCTCTAGAGTGTCGCGAGCGTTTAGGCCTTTTTCCGCGCGGCATTCTTTACTTTGTATAAAAATTTTAAACTTTAGGCGCGGAAATATCAAGAAATCGCCGGACGCCCGCAGTCATTCCATTGCCTGCGTCGTGCGACCGCTTGGTTGATATGGTTGTTGTTTGGCCGGCTTTTGAATGAGGGCCGTAAATTGAAATTACAGGTTGGATTCCGCGCCTAAATCAAATATCATCACTGTATGCGCCTGTAGCTCAGAGGATTAGAGCGTCGGTCTCCGGAACCGAAGGTCGCGCG
>CAZDMR010000044.1:0-34898 GCA_964506795.1 uncultured Acidobacteriota bacterium
TTTCACCCACCGGTGATCTGCGCCGTTGGGGCGCACTGAATAATCCGGGTTAAGGAGGGGCAATGAATCACTCCATGCGGATCCGGGCCTTTATATACGCGTCCGGTGCGGCTTTACTCACCCTGGCCCTATGCCAATGCCGAGAAAAAAATTACGAAACGAAGATTCAGGCATCGCAATGCAGCAGACTGCAGGGCTTTGCTGTTGCCGCTCCCGATATCGGCCTTCCCACCTCGGGCGCGGTTGTCCAGTCCGCCGATGCAGTTTCGGACGAAGCCGACGGCGAATACTGTAAAATCATAGGCATCATTAAACCGGTCAACCGCGCGTCTCCCCCTATCGAATTCGAGGTGAACCTGCCGCTTGAATGGAACGGACGAGCCCTGCAGATGGGCGGGGGCGGTTACGATGGCACGCTTGTTACAGGCCTGGGCCCGTTCACGCTGCAGCCGGAAAACGTCGACAATCCTCTCAAGCAGGGCTTTGCAACGCTCGGCGGCGACGGCGGCCATAAGGGCGGCGCCGATTTTGACGGTAGATTCGGCCTCGACGACGAGGCGCTGCTGAATTATGGGAAGCAATCCATCAAGAAGGTTCACGATGCCGCCGTGGCAATCATGCGGGAAGCTTACGGCCGCAAGCCGGACCGTTTCTACTTTATCGGCGGCTCCCAGGGCGGCCACGAAGCGCTCGACGCGGCGGCCCGCTATCCTGAGGATTACGACGGCGTCGTGTCGCACTTTCCCGCTTACAACGTTACTATGCTTCATCTGGGTTCGCTGAACGTGGGAAGGGCACTGTACGCCGGCGGCTCAGTCGGTTGGATAAGCCCAGAGGAGACCAAGCTGATCACCGACTCTGTATATGATGCATGCGACCACCTGGACCACGCGAAGGACGGAATCATCAGCAACGTCAACGGATGCAACGACACTGTCGACCCGCAGAAGCTTCGCTGCCCGAACGGCGCGGACGCCGGCGACCACTGCCTCTCCGATGCGCAGCTCAAGACCGTCCGGATCATCACTTCGGAATACAGTCCGGGATTTGAAGTTGCCGGCATGGAGGCGTTCCCGAAATGGCCCTTGCTCGAAGGGGCGCTGTTTCAGATATCCAACTTCGGAAGCGTGCTTCAACCATCCAATCCGCTCTCCGGCAAGGAACCGCTTTTGTATTCGGTCGGAGACCAGACTGTAAAGTATATAATTACGCGCAATCCAGAACAGGATCCGCTGGAGTTCGATCCCCTACAATGGAAAGAACGGATCCAGGAAGTGGCATCCATCATGGATGTCACCGACGTCAGCCTGGACAAATTCCGCACAAGAGGGGGCAAAATAATCTTGACGCATGGTACCGCCGACGACTTTATCTCGCCTCATAACTCCGTGGCCTATTACGAACGCCAGGTCCGGGAATTTACAAAACCGGTCGTTGACACCTTCATGCGGTTTTATCTCATTCCCGGCTTCGGGCACGGATTCGGCCCTTTCAACGCCAGGTTCGACAGTCTCAGGGCGCTTCAGGATTGGGTTGAGAAAGGCAAGGCGCCGGATTGTCTGACTGTTATCGACGAAAATCCGGATGCAAACCGCTCGCGCCCCCTCTGCGAATATCCGGCGTGGCCGAAATTCACCGGCGCCCCCGGGACTGAAAGCAGCGCCGAAAGCTTCACCTGCGCGACGGACTAGCAGCCCATGGCAAAAATACAACAGGCTGCGTTCCGCCGCGCTCATTGCCGGAAAGCGATTGAAAATATCAGGGGGATTCCGCTCTGCGGGCTTGAATCCAAGCCTCCACAAATATCACGCTCCACAGCATATTCAGGATGGAAGAACGCAAATCTCTTCCAGACCGTGCGTCCATAAGCAGTTCTTCCAGCGTGCGCGCCGGAATAATCTCAGATACGAAGCTTTTATTACCCAGCAGGATGTCCCGAACCTTATCGTTGAAGTGCGAATCCGTAAGCCACCGGACAAGAGGCGGGACAAAGCCGCTTTTCCTGCGGTAGATGAAATCAGCCGGCATGTACTGTTCAAGAAGCCGCTTGAGCGGCCATTTGACGGTCCCGCCCCGCACCTTGGCATCCCACGGCAATTTGCCCTGCTCCAGCAGGACATCGCGCCAGATATAGGGATAAATAACGCGCACTTTAAGACTCTCGCCGACCGAAAACGCCTTGGCCGCCCAGCGCGAACTGTTGACATAAAGAAGCTGCCGAATGGTCGTTTTGGCTTCGTAACTCAGCAAGTCATAATCCTGCCCCAGGCTTGAGGCGTTTTTTTCAATTATCTCGTGGAGTTCATTGTCCCATGCCGTGGACTTGTTCATTTTCAGATAATTCACCGGCACCTGGACGAGAAAATAATCCAGGACCGATTTTTCATGCACATCCGCCATGGCGGCAATCCTTGCCAAAGCGCCCTCCGATGACGCCCATTTCCAATAAGAGGATTCCGCGAGAATTCTCACGATAGCGCTTTTCAGTCCGGCCGGGAAAAAATGCTTAAACGCGAATTTTTTTCCATGAGTCAGCGCCCTGAAACCGAAACAGTCGTCGGCGCCGTTACACTCGACAATCAGGGAACCGGGCTGCTGGCGATCCCGGATATACTGGAGAAGGAAGACAATCGGGAGACTCGAAAAATCGGAAAAAGGATGGTCCGAGAGGCGGACGACGTCATCCAATGCCTGCAAGGCGTCGCTTTTTCCCATGGTCGCAGTCTGAAGCTCCACGCCAAGGCGTTCAGCAATGGCGCGCGCGTAAGGGTACTCGGGATCATCACTGCCGAACGAACAATAAAAAGCCTGAACCGGCGCCGTTCTTTCAAGATTGAGGTAGCATCCGTACAGGCTGGAATCAATGCCCCCGCTCAACAGCATCGACGACGGAGAATTTCCGATGAATTTAGCGGTCCGCCGCAGCACGTCCTCGACGGCCCCCAGAGACGATTCTTCCTCAAATGCGGCGCGGCTTCTGTCCGCCGGGAAACGGTATTTGAAGTAGGGGGCCGCGGACGCCTCGCCGTCGACAATATTCATCTTTAAATAATGCGCGGGGGGGACGGCAAAAATACGTTCGCCGATCGTAAGCGGTTCAGGGATGGAACCGTATTTCAGCATGGCATAGAGAGCCTTCAGGCTGACTTCAAAAGGAACCAGCTTCAGGAGAAAACGAAGGTCCGAACAGAACAGGATGCCGCCGCCCGGCAAGTGGTAATACATACGTCCCGAACCCGCCCGATGGGATGCCAGGAACAGGTATTTCCCTGAATCCCGATTCAGGGCCACCGCCATTCTGAAATCGCTTTGAATGGAATCGAAAGCCTCCGGACCATGAAACTCGAATTCGTTCAGGAAATCCGGATCGAGCGACGCCCGACGGTACATGCCGGAGCCGTCTTGGCCCACAATCAGATCTTCGCTCAGCGCAATCAAATCATCGGATGAGGCATACGGTTTTTGATCCGATCTGAAGGGATTGGTGTAAAAAAGAAATCCGTTATCGCAAAAGTCAATCCGCCCGCAATCCGGAGCCAGCAGGTTTTTGAGACGTTCCTCGATACCATTGTTGCCGGCGGCGTATATATACCCTCCGATCATGACAAATCCGCCCTCCCGTATTTTGATCCGGCATCCCGCGATTCCTTTGCAGGGCAAGAATCGACGGCGCCGCCGGAGCCGACACTCAACCCGCGTTGAGCAAGGCGTTTCCGCGGACTCCTCCCGCCGGGACATTCAGGGGCCCGCGGAAATGCAGTCTTGTCAAAAACCCGCGCACCCGCGGCCTGCTTAAGCTTTTAGCGCCCGGCGCTAGCGGTGAAAATCCGCCATGCTCAAGATAAGAATAAGAATAAGGTAATGGGTCAATGCTCCTAAGTCAATTTTGTCGAGAATATCCTTCTCTTGTATTCTTTTGCCGAGATTCCACCAGCGAAAGTGATTCAGAACCAGACATGTCATAGCAATCAAGAGAACTGCCAGCTTGTAGTCGGGCAAACCGGGCATTTCGCTCAGGAGCCACCAGATACCGCCGGCCAGAAGAATCAGCACTGCCAAATGTCCCGTCCAAATCATGTATGTATGTTTCATATATCCTCCTCGTTTAGCATTTATCCGGCGAACACAAACCCATTACCTCTAGAAGCTTTTCAGCGCCAAGTATAATAGCAGCCGGGGCGCAGCAAACGGGACAGATGGCTGTTGCGCACAGGATGGACATAATAGCGCCTTCAACGACCATTGCCTTGCAGAGGCAATCTATATTCAAGCCCGCAAACATAAGGGGATCAAAAGGGAGTTCCTCAAACTGGACCCTGGTGAAATTCGCGCCAACAGCATTGGAGGAAGGAAACACAACCAGTCCATTTGCTATGACGGCGCCTCCCCGGAATGCTCCCGACCCGCATTCCTTTGCTTTTCTCCGCAAGGCTTTCACCACGGCGGCGTGGAGCGGGCGAATGCCTCCGTTGGTCTTTATGATTTTTTTCATTTCACGATACATGAACGCATCCATGGAGAGCCGGAATCTCGTATCCTCTTCATCGATACGCACGCCATGATTTTCCCAATATCGCGCTATGCGGCCTGCCGCGAGAGACGGATTCAGCTTATGAAAGTCTTCATCGCCAAGATTCAGGTTGAAACGGCGGTTGGCGCCCCTTTCTTCCAAACGCGCATCAAAAGTACGGATCAAGGCTGCAGCGCGTCCGAAATGCTCCGCTTTGAAACCTTCTCGAGCCCCGTCCGCCGCAATTTGTGCAATTTCGTCCGCAAGGACATCCAGGATGGGATCGGACGGATCCGGGACGCCTTCGGCGCCCTTTGCGTTAAGGCATAATAGCGGCAACGATATAATTGTCATACCGCAAAATTTCCTTCTTTCGATTTTCTTCATGTTGAGCTCCTGTAGGAACTGGGATTGTGTTTTCGGGGGAAAAGGAGTCCCCAGGAAAGCTCCTCTTCCCTTGTCCACGCTGCTTGGATTAACCCGGATTATTCATGCAGCTTCTGTTGCCGCGGCGGATCCGGGCATGTTTACGGTTTTGCGAGGCGATATCTGTGTTGCTTGTCGTCAACGACGTCGCGCAGCGCAAGCGTTCGGTCGCATCGCCTCCTCCTCGTGCTGTGAGCCAGCCTCGTGAGCCCTATCCGCGCCATCTTTTGTGCCTCCACCCTGGGCCGCTAGTTCCAGTAAACACGGTCCAGGCTGCGGTACTGGATGGCTTCCGCCACATGGTGCGCGCGGATTCTTTCCTCGTTTTCAAGATCCGCTATGGTGCGGGATACGCGCAAGATGCGGTCATAAGCGCGGGCGGACAGACCGAAACGCGTCATGGCGCTTTCCATTTGTCTCTCGGATTCGCCGTCCAGCCGGCAATAAGCGCGGATCATGGCCGGGACCATCCGCGCGTTGCAGAAAACCCCAAAGGATCCCAACCGCATGCTTTGAATCCGGCGTGCGGCGAGAATGCGTTTGCGAATCGCCGCGGAATCTTCGCACTTTTCATCCTGAATCAGGTCCTTATACTTCACCGCCGGAACCTGAATGTGCAGATCGATCCGATCCAGAAGCGGGCCCGATATCCGCGCCAGGTACCTTTGGATCATCTGCGGCGTGCATTTGCATGCATGCGTCGGGTCTCCGTAATATCCACACGGACAGGGATTCATTGCCGCGGCGAGCATGAACCGCGCCGGAAAAGTCAGGGACATCGACGCGCGGGCAATTGTGACCTCCCCGTCTTCGAGCGGCTGGCGAAGAACGTCCAGAACATGGCGGTGAAATTCCGGGAATTCGTCAAGGAACAGCACGCCGTTATGCGCCAGACTGACCTCGCCGGGGCGCGGGACCGTCCCTCCTCCTATCAGGCCCGCATCCGATATCGTGTGGTGAGGAGCACGGAAGGGGCGGGCGGCGATCAAACCGGCCTTGTTGCCGAGAAGGCCTGCGACCGAGTGGATTTTGGTGGTCTCAATCGCCTCTTCCAAATTCATGGGAGGCAAAATCGTCGGCAGCCGCCGCGCCAGCATGGTCTTCCCCGATCCGGGAGAACCGATAAGAACTATGTTATGCCCGCCGGCTACGGCGACTTCAATGGCCCGCTTGGCCTGGTACTGTCCCTTGACATCCCTGAAATCCATGTCATACGGGTTCTGCCGCGCCATCAATCGATCCCGGTCCACCGTAACCGGGACCAAAGGTTCTTTGCCGTTCAGCAGTTCAACCACTTGAGAGAGGCTGTGCACCGGGAAAGCCTGCACTCCGTCCACAATAGCCGCTTCCCGGGCGTTCGCTTCGGGGACGATCAGATTATTCATTCCCCTTTCGCGGGCCATGGCGGCCATTGAGAGAGCCCCCTTGACGGGGCGCACCGATCCGTCCAACGAAAGCTCGCCCATGAAAAGGAACGCGGACAGGTTTTGCCTGTGCACACAGCCGGAGGCCCCCAGTATCCCTACGGCCATGGGCAAATCGAATGCGGAACCCTCTTTTTTCAGGTCCGCGGGCGCCAGATTGATCGTAATGTGCTGGGCCGGCAGGAAAAATCCGCAATTGCGGAGCGCCGCCTTCACGCGCTCGCTGCTTTCGCGCACAGCGGCATCCGGCAGTCCGACCGTCATCAGGTTCAGCTTCTGCCCCGAACTGAGATCCACTTCAACCGAAATGGGATATGCCTTGATGCCGAAAACTGCGGCGGAGTGCACGCGAAAAAGCATTTTGCTCCGGCTCCCTTTATTTGTCTTCTCTGTATCCAATGGCCGGCGGCCGTTTTGAGCCAAAATATCTTTGGAGAAAGGGAGAGCGGCACAAAACAGATAGGGCTGTATTCGCTTGAAAGCATTGCTTAAAATAAAAGAGGGTAAAAACGAATGAAACGGTTTTCGGCGTTTGGTTTATTGGGTTGCGACAGCTCGGCGTAATTCTTCTCTATGACGATTGATGGAAACACTTTAGGAATCAAGCAGTCGCAGCGAAGCGCTCTGGAGAGAACATTTCGCCGGCGCGTTCTTCCCCGCCAGGTCGTTTCGCCGGAATTGGCCAAACACCTTTGCTCTGTTTCCAGGGATCTGAATCGGCAGGTCGGCGTCCTGGTTTCCCGCGACGGAATCATCCGCAACGTCATCCTCGGCGACGCGACCCGCCTCGAGCTGCCCGATATCGGAAGGCTGCGCGGGGGAACCGCGCGGTTTCGCGGGCTCCGCCTGCTCCACACGCACTTGCGGGGCGAACCCTTGACCCAGGACGATCTGAACGACCTTGCGCTTCTGCGATTGGATCTGGTTGCCGCGATCCAGGCGGAAGAAGACGGCAGCGCAGGCCGAATCGAGCTGGCGCATATTCTGCCCGGCGCCGACGGCGCATCCGATTCGCAGGAACCGTTCCGCCGGATCGAAGCCCGGAACGTTTACGCTCTTGCTTTCGACTTCGAGAATGAAATCCGGGCCCTGGAAGAAGAGTTTGCCAGACAGACCGGGAATCGAGCCGGAGAAACGCGGAAGGAACGCGCCTTGATTCTTTGCATTACCCCCGGAGAAAGGGCGCGGTCCGAAATAGAGGAACTCGTGCGGGCGGCCGGAGTTGAGATCGCGGAGTCCCTGCCGCTTTCGGGCGGGAAAATTCACCCGCGCACCGTCGTCGGCCGCGGCCGTTTGCAAAGAATCGCCCTGACCGCCATGCGCCGCGGCGCCGATGTCGCCATTTTCGATATCGATCTGAAGCCGGCGCAAGCGCGGGCATTCGAAGACACCACCGGCCTCAAAGCCATAGACCGGACCCAATTGATCCTGGATATATTTGCACAGCGCGCGCGCAGCCGCGACGGCAAACTTCAGGTCGAGCTGGCGCAGCTCAAATATTCCCTCCCCCGGTTGACGGAAGAAGACGCCGGGTTGTCGCGCCTGGTCGGCGGAATCGGCGGAAGGGGACCGGGAGAAACCGTTCTTGAAATCGGCCGGCGCAGAACCCGCAGCCGCATCCGCCGCCTCGAAAAGGAAATCGAAAGCCTGTCTAAACAGCGCGGCGTCCGCAGACGCCGCAGAATCCGCAGCGGAGTACCCGTGCTTTCGATCATCGGTTATACCAATGCCGGAAAAAGCACATTGCTGAACGCCCTGACCGAAAGCCGCATCGATACGGCCGATCAGATGTTCGTCACGCTGGACCCGACTTCACGCCGGCTCCGCTTTCCCCGCCGGGGAAATGTGATCATCACGGATACCGTCGGATTCATCGGCAATTTGCCTCCGGATCTCGTTGCCGCTTTCAAGGCGACTCTGGAGGAATTGGCCGACGCTGATGTCCTTCTCCACGTTGTCGACGCCTCCGATCCCAATCTCGAAGGCAAAACGGAAGCCGTGGACCGCATTCTTTCGGATTTGGAGCTTAACGCAATACCCAGACTGACCGTTTTGAACAAAGCGGACAGGGTCGACGCTTCCCGGCTTGAAAAATTATGCCGCCGCTTCGAAGGCATTGCCGTCAGCGCCCTGAAGCGCGAAGGCCTCGATGCTTTGATGAAAGAAGCGGAAGGGCTTATCCGTTGACGGTCTCCGGTCATCCAAAATCTTGCGCAATCCGCTGTTTGAAGGCCGATGCGGGTGTTTGCATATCAGTTGCCCGTTGAAGCGCGCCAGGGCATCAAACAAGCCCGCATTCTCACCGCGCAGCCGATTTGTCGCTCTCGCATGAGAGCAGCGAGACCGGGCCGAGCAGCCCGGATTCGGCCAGCGGCGGCGGAGGGCCGAAAAATCCCATGCCTTCGGGCGAAGACGGCAGCACGCGCCGGTCCGCTTCGAGCTTTCGATCGCCGAGCAATCGATTCGTCCACTGGTTGGTGATTTTTATCTCCAGCCGATTCGTTCCGGCTGTCAACAATTCGGTGACGTCAAGCCGGTAAGGCGGCTTCCATAATATTGCCGCCGGCCCGCTGTTGACGGACACCTGCGCGATGTCTCTGACTATTCCAAGATCAAGCGCGATCCTGACACCCGGTTTCAACCAGGATTCCGAAACATGCATCGTCTTTGCATACGTTGCGGTTCCGGAGAAGTATTTCACACCGTCGTCGGCATTGGCCGTCCAGGATTCAAGGTTTTCAAGGCGGACCTTCTCCGGCGCGCCGAAGTTCGGCGGGAAAACCACATCCCACGGCCCGCTCAGAACCGCCAGCGTTGAGGTTGTCGTTCGGGGCAGCGAGCGCGACCGCGACAACGCGGGGCGGCGGAATACCACAAAGACCGACTCCCGCTCCTTTAAATGCAGAGGAACGGTAGTTCGTCCGCCTTCGATGGCATAATCCGCCGGCTCGACCGCTCCCGTATCGGGATGCCACAGCTCCGCCTCCCTGCCTGCCACGCGGAAGCGGGCGCGGATTTGCTGCGGGCGGTCCGCGGGATTCGCAATGAAATAGATTTCGGCGTCGCCGGTTCGGCGGTGGATCCAGGCAACGGAAGAATCAAGCGGAGTGTCGAATTCGACATCCGGGGGAATACCGGCCGACGCCAATACGCGACTTAACGGAAGTTCCCAGGCCACCAGACCTTTGCCGTAATAGCGCCTGTTGCGCTGCCTGCCGTCGAGGTCGCCCCAGATCTCATGAGCCAGCTGCTTCACTTCATGGTCCGCCGCCTCCGCGCCGTTCTGCAGGCTGGGAGACAAAGCGGGCCTGGCCCCGACAAGGATCGCCCCGCCGGCCACGAGGTGCCGTATCTTTCGAAGCAGTTCGGGGCGGAACCGGCCGGTTTCGGGAAGCACCAAGACTCTATAGCTCATGCCGTCGGGCAGCAGGAGCCTCCCGTCGCCGCCCACGGTCATCCGATTCATCAGAGCATCCGCATTGATCGTATCGTAGTCATACCCTTCCGGAGGCGCCGGCCGCAGTCCCGCGCCCCAGAACGGCTGGCTGGACGGCGCGCCTTCGTCGAGCAGATAGGCAACGTCGGCCGCGAAAAGCCCCTGCTGGAGCATATAGGAGGCGCGGGCCAGATACGCCGCCACGCCTTCCGCCTGCTCCGCCCATGTAATGTTGCGGTTGAAGTGAGTCCCGACCATCGTATTTCCGGGTTTGGTGTCGAGCGGTTGATGCGCGGACGAGTGAAATACTATTCTATTGACGCCCTGGGCGAACCAGTAATCGGCCAGATTCTTGTAAACCGCAGGGGCGTCGTATCCGCCGCCGGTAAAAGACTCGGCGGCGACGATTCTCTTTCCATACACGTGCGCGGCGGAAGCGGCCATGCGTACGTCTACATAGTATATCGGCGCGGGATGCATGCGGCCGAGCCAGAATTCGCCCATCGGGATCTCGACCTTGCTCTTGGTCAGCAGAGTATCCTCAAGGATTTCCATCGAAACGCCGGGCGCCTCGGCATAAACACCCATTCCCTTCTTCCTGAGGAGGTCCGCCATTGTGCCGTAATGAGCTTCCGCAACCAAATCCGCAATAGTGCGGCGAAAATCCCACAGAAAGCGGTCGCTCAGGTCCGCGCCGCCCACCACTCGTCCCGCGAGAACAGGCAGATACGGGATTGGATTGTATCCGCGCCTCTTTCGGAATTGGCCGATCATATCGTCGGTCCAGTTCTGCATACCCGCTTCCCAGCTGTCCATCATCACGTACCGAAGGCTCCGGCCCAACAGCGGCCCCAGCGCTTTTTCAATCGGGCCCATGTAGCCGTGGAAATAGGATTCCACGTGCCGGGCGTTGAGTTTATCCACCTCCAATCCCGAACCGGACGGCGTGCCCGCCCGGTTCCGGGAACCGACCAGCGTGCAGCCCATCCTCAGGACCGTCCATTTCCCGGGCGGCACATCCCACCGCAGCACGCCGCTTTCGTCCATTCGCGAAGTCAAATCAACAACGTCGGCCGGACGAATCAGCGACGCATCCGGGGCCGGCGGCGTCGGCTCCGCGCCGTATTCATAAATCAGATTGAAGCCCGCTTTATCCTCCCACCGATCCACCCGCGCCCCGGTGTGTACGATAAATTCGCTGAGCCGGTATTCACCGGCCGGCTTCGGCGCGGTTTGGCTGATCACGGCGTCGGGATCCGGCGCGGCGCCCGTCATGGTCAACCGGATAAACCTGGCGGACGTTTCCGGAAATGCGTAGGTTTTCGGCCCTCCCGCCCGATACTGCACGGCTCCGGGCAATTCGACGGCTGTTGTGTAGGCCGCGCCGTCGAGGCTTGTCTCAATGCGGCCGAACGGCACGCCGCGCCCCGGCGCGGCCAGCGTTACCGCTTTTATCCGGACCGGCTGAGGGAATTCATACTGCAGCGATGCAATGCCGTCTCCGCCCGGAACAACCGTCGGCCCGGTATCGAGCATGCCGTCCATCAGCGAACCCGGATCGATTTCGACGCCGCCGGCGGTTGCCCTGGGCTTGAGTGCTTCCGCCTCCGTTTCATCGGGCGGCGTGGGAAAAGCAACCAGAACGCTGTCACGGTAGAAAGCATCTGATTTGGCACTGTCGCCGCCGCTCGGGCCTTCCTTCGCCCGCCGCAGCGCGCCGAATGCCCCCGAGTGCGAAGGCGGCTGCGGGAGCCTTAGATCTAAACTCTTTGGCCCCTCAAAATTGGTTTCGCTCCAAACCAGTTTCTTCATCGCCTGCTCGGGCTTGACCCATGGCCCGCCCGTGAGGCTCCAGCCCGACGAGCTGAAGATTGACAATTCCAGGCCGAGCCGGTCCGCTTCGGCCGCTGCATGCCGCAAAGCGTCAAACCATTCCGGGGTAAAGAAGTCGATCTTTTCTTCGACAACCTGGCCCCCGCCGAAACCGATGTCCGCAATATGCGCTCCGCCGATCCCGATGCGCTTCATCCATTCCAGGTCTTTGGTAATCCCCTCTTTGGTAATATTGCCGCCCGTCCAATGCCACCATACGCGGGCTTTGGCGGCTTCGGGCGGGTCCGCAAAACCCGATTCCAAATCGTTTCCGGCGCGTCCGGCCGTGTTCGAAACCGCGAGGATCAAAAGCAAAACGACTGCCGACAAGGCGATAAGCATTATCCGTTTGCGCATGAGGATTCCACCTTCATGTTTAGGATTCACCCGTTGTATCCATTCCATCCGCAATCAATCGAATCAGGGTCGAAGAGCTATCAGTCGGATCGGCCCAAACAGGCCCGAAGGGACCGGCCGAATTTTATCCATGTCCTGCGGGTCGAAGCGCTTGCCGTAACGCTGATTCAGCAACCGATAATCCGGCAGCGATCCGCCCGCCATGTGATTGACGGCGGTATTGGCGGCCAGAACCCGAATCGTATTCTCTCCGTGCTTCAATAGTCCGGTCACTTCAACAGAGTAAGGAGGGCCCCATATCGATCCGGCCGGCTGTCCGTTGACATAGACCAGAGCCGCTTCCCGCACCGGACCCTCAACCCTCGCCCGCATGCCGGCGGATTCGACGGGGCGCCGGGGCGATGCTTTCCCTCCGCCCAGATCCAGCCTTAGAACAATCCCCGGCTTCAGCATACTCTTCGGGACGGCCAGAGTTTTTTCATAGACTGCAACGCCGGAAAAATATCGAGTCGCTTCGTCCTCTGTCCAAGAACGCAAACGCTCCATTCTTTTGGAAATTCCGGTCGATCCGAAAGTGACACTCCAATCCCCGCTGAGATCGAGCGATTCCGCCTCCGAAAGCTTTCCCGCAGCGGACGAATGAATTCCATGTTTGCTGAAAACCAGGAAACGGCTTTCATAGGGATCGAGCTCCAGCGCCACGGATGTTCGACCGCGCCGATCCATGGATATTTCCGCCGGAGCAACGCGGCCCGTCATCGGGTCCCACCATTCGGCATCGAGACCGTCGACCCGGAGAGATACATTGGCCCTTTGACTCACATTGGACGTGTTGGCCAGGAAATAGACATCAGCGCCGCCCGTTTTGCGGTGCACAAAACCGATCTCGGGAACCGCCGGAGTGACTTCAATATCGGCGGCGAGCATACCGCGCAGAGCCGCTCCGAGTTTGGTCCTTTCGTCTTTGACAAAGCGCGACTCTTTTGAAGAAGAAGAAAAGAGGCTGCGGCTGATTCGGCGAATCTCGGCATGATCCGATTCGGTCGCCGCAAATCCCGGAGCTATCGCCGGCTCACGCCTGGAAGCGACCAGCCTGCCGCCGGATTGCACGAAATCCTCCAGCATCATGTAGATGTCGGGGGGGATCCGCTCCACATTCGGGAGGACAACGGCGCTGTAGCGGTTCGGCCCCAGCGCAAGCGTTCCGGATTCAATTCTGCCGATCTCCCGGAGTATGTCATCGTCAAAGAAATCGACATTAAAGCCCGCATCAAGCACGGCTCCAACGGCATCCGGTCCAATCCGGAGCCTCAGGCTTTCGAAAAGATTGGCGTTGCCGGGCGTGAAGCCGGCGTAAGCGTCGGAAACCGGAAGGTAAAATGCAACGTCGTTTGCCGGCGCCCCCTGCCTCAGCAGCCAGCTGCACCGCTGCAGGTAGCGTGCAAGATCGGGCATAACGATCCACCACGGATTTTTCTCGTTGAAGACGCCCGCCGCATAGAAGCGCCACCCAGGGTATTCCGCGTTTTCCGGGCTGTAGGGCCAGCCGTGCCCGATGAGCTGGTTGACTCCCTGCAGAAAATGCAGATTCGCTTCCGCCTTCATGTCCAGCGGCGTAGCTCGGAAAACGGGGGAATGCAGCCAAGTCCATGTCTCCGAAGTGGTCACCGCGCGCCCGTACAGGTGGTTTGCCGAGGACGCCCAGCGGGAGGCGCTCAGCATCTTCCACTGGGTTCCCTCCCCTTCCGAAATGTCGGCGTGAACGCTGCTCGAGACGGCGGCGGGCGGGATCCCGTAGCACTGTATTCGAAAAGCCGTACGGTTCTTTCGGGACCATTCATGCATAGGAATCATGAAATGATCATTGAACAGCTCCGTCAGGGTCCGCCCCCAGTCGCCGCGGACGGCGGGAGTGCGTGGGCCGAGATCGAAAGCGAGTTCCGGCAGGTACGGCCGTATATCGTATCCGCGCCTTTTGCGGAATTCCTCCATGAAATCTTCGGTCCAGTCGCCCTGATACGCCTCCAAGCTGTCGCAAAAAACGGCCTGCGGCACATTCGGCCGAAGGGCCTGCATCAGGGGATCGCACACGTTTTCCAGATATCTCCGGACTGCGGCGCGGTCGTAGTGGTTGAGAACGAATCCTTCGGCGCCCAGGGCAGGGCGCTTTACCATCATGCCGGTGCGGCTGGAAATAAAAACGACTGCTTCATGTTCTCCCGCCAAACCGTCAGGAAGCGTTAAGGCACCGCCGTCGATGCCGGCGATTTCGCGGATCCCTTCATCAACGATTACCCCGTCCCGAATGCGGCAGAGAAAGACCGCCAGTAATTTTTCTCCGGCGCCTATGTACGGCAGCGCCAGACGCCGCGTGCCGCCGGGGACGCGGAGCCTTTCGACGCGCAGCCTTCCGGCTCCATCGCGGACCGACACGCGGGGGCCGCCGTAGGGCCATCCGCTCCCCAGCGTTAGATCCATGCGCATCCCGAGCTCGCGCGCCTTACCGGAGGCAAAATGGAGCGCGTCCAGAAACTCGTCGGAAAGAAAGGCGAAGTTTTCAATTCCGGCCGCAGGATCGTCGAGGGCCAGCGGGTATACCGGCTGCACCTCAAACCCGCCGATTCCGCCGGCCTTCATGAGCTTTATTTCTCGTTCGAGTTCTGCTTTGCTTACGGCCGGGCCGAACCACCACCATCGCATCATGATTCGGCTGTCGCCGGGGGGATCCGCAAACATCCGGCTCAGTTCGGCGGTGTTCGGAGCTTCCGATAACGCTTTTGCCGCGCCGAGCGAAAAAAGAACGGTCAAAACGGCCGCGGCCAGAATGGGGATTTTTATCATTTTTATAATAAAGCCCGCTAAAAGCAGTTCTCGGTTATTATAGCAGCGATTCTACGCGTCTCTCGATGAGTTCCCTCGCTTTCCTTAGTTGTACGGCAAAGCGATCCCGCGAGAAGCAGGAGTCAAGAGCGATGTACATAATTGCCTCGGCAATGGGGATGCCCGCCGAGAGAATGTCGAGAGAATCCATGCACTTCGAATTCAGCCGGCGGCGGTCGCTGCGGCCGGTGTCTCGCCCTTGCCATTCGTCATAGAGCGCGTTGGTGAACTCGACAACGGATTCCATAGTCAAGCCCTCGAGGCGTTTTCTTTCATCCAGCTGCTGCAAGACGTGGTCATAGGATCTCAAATAGTAGACGAGGACCGACGTCGCATGTCTACTGTACTCGTACCAGGACATGCCGTCGATTGCTTTGTCGAAAATCTTCATGGCGGATGGACTTAAGAATTTGAATTCTTTGCTCGCTTCGCAGCCAATGTTTTTACAACCGCCGGTATGATTGAAGAATCCCGCCGCGTCCCGTCCGTCGTAGCCGCGCGATGTTTCCGCCACTGGATGGGCTATGCATCCGACCCTTCCCTGCCCGTTGATAAATCCCAGCAACTGGCACTCGGGCAGTTGGCCTTTACGGACAGGCTTCGTCGGGACCGACCCCCCAAGAAATAAGGAAGCGGGCCCCGCGCTGGCCGCAGGCTTATACTTGTATCCTTCGTTTTCTTGAGCCGCTTGCATATATTGAAGGAGGGATTGTTTCGGCCGCTCCGGATCATAGATGGCGAGGAACAGGATCCTTCTTTCCGAAAATCGCCTTTCCATCTCTTCTCTTCCGACATCCTGAAAGGCGTCCTCGTATTGCGACGCATCAATTCTCGGATCCTTCAGAGGATTAAAATTCCTGAACTTCATGACCGCGTTGCGCGGGCCGAGATATCTGCGCGCTCCACCGGAACGAGAGGCCGAGCTTCTCTCATTGAGCCTAGTCCCTTTTTCGTCCTCGGGATTCTCCACATACGAGTCTCCGCCTATGTGCGGGAGGCAGCATCTTACGCACGATACGTTCTTGTATTGGCACAGATTCACGTCGGCGGCCTTTCCCGATCGCAACAGGCTTTGTTCCATATGGATTCTTTTCCCCTGCTCTGCCGAGTAAAACATAGGCTTTCAAATTCCTTATCTATGACTTTATTGCATTCATGGGGTATTATCAAACGCGGCTGCGCCTTTTTTACGGCGGGCGGCGGGAGGATTCAAGGAAATACGCATAGCCGCCACGCGCCCGAAACGGCGGAGGAAACCTGCGAATGGATTGGCTTTCCAGAACGGGCGGCTTCCCTGGAACCTCACTCTCTCAGGCTGGATTCCGCCTTGCGGTTCGATTGCGCGCCCAATGAAGGGGCATGTTTTGGCTGCGTCTTCTTGCAGGCTATATTTAGCGGCCCGCGGTGGAGGCACAAAACGTTGTGCGCCCGGCGAGGCAAGCTCAAAGCGGACCTCCATTCTCGGAAAAGGGACCGAATATGAAACTGCGATTCTGCACGATTCTACTCGGATTTCTGACGCTCCTGCATTCCGCGCACGCAATCCCGCGGGTGGTTTCGTCCTTTGATGCCGGATGGCTCTTCTTCAAAGGGGACGGTGCGGGCGCTCACGCCTTCAATTATAACGATTCCGAGTGGCGGCACGTGGACGTGCCGCATGACTGGAGCATCGAGGCGCCGTTTTCAGCCGATAATCCGACGGGGCCCGGCGGCGGCTTCCTGCCCTCGGGCGTCGGGTGGTACCGCAAGCACTTTACCGTACCCGATGGATATGCAGGACGCCGCATCTTTATCGAGTTTGACGGCGTCATGGCAAACAGCGATGTCTGGATCAACGGCGCGCACCTGGGGAAACGGCCCTATGGATACGTGAGTTTCGGCTATGAGCTGACCGAAAAGATCCGAATCGGGAAAGGCGAAACCAACGTGCTTGCGGTGCGGGCCGATAATTCCCTTCAGCCGGCTTCCCGCTGGTATACCGGCGCGGGCATCTACCGCCACGTGCGGCTGGTTTGCACCGATCCCGTGCACTTCGTCAAATGGGGAACCTTCATTACGGCGCATGACGTTACAAAAGAGAGAGCCTTGGTCCGATTGCGGGGCGCGGTCGAAAATCAGTCGCAAAAGCGAAAAGAAATCGCCGTTGACATAAAGGTCCTGTCTCCGGCCGGAAAGACGATTGCGGACGCCAGCGCTTGGCTTGGTGAAATCCCCTCCGGCGCAACGGTTGGCTTTACAAAAGAATTGGCCGTCTCGAATCCCGCCCTCTGGCAGCTCCATCGTCCGGATATCTATCGTGCGCGCCTGGCGCTGCGTTCGGCCGGCGCCGTGCTTGACGATGAAACCCTCTCCTTCGGCATCCGCGACGCGCGGTTCTTGCCCGAAACGGGATTTTGGCTGAACGGCACGAATGTGAAGATCAAAGGCGTTTGCCTTCACCACGACGGCGGGGCCTTCGGCGCTGCGGTGCCGCTCCGTGTTTGGGAGCGGCGCCTGGAGCAGCTCCGCAGGCTGGGAGTCAATGCCATCCGCACGGCTCATAATCCGCCGGCGCCGGAGTTTCTTGATTTGTGCGATCGCATGGGATTTCTTGTTATGGATGAACTGTTCGACTGCTGGACCGTCGCCAAAACCCCCTACGATTATCACCGGCATTTTATTGATTGGGCTCACGCGGACGTCCGCGATACGGTGCTCCGCGACCGCAACCATCCGAGCGTCATTTTATACAGCGCGGGCAATGAAATCCGGGACACCGTCCATGAAGCACCGGCCAAGAGAGTTCTTGCCGCGCTGGTGTCTGTTTTTCACAAATACGATCCTTCAAGGCCGGTGACGCAGGGGCTTTTCCGTCCGAATGTAAGCCGCGACTACGATAACGGCCTGGCGGATCTGCTTGACGTCGTCGGAACCAATTACCGCGATCTGGAATTGCTGGCCGCCTGGGAAGCCAAGCCAACCCGCAGGATTATCGGGACTGAACAACGGCACGAGCTTGCCACATGGCTGGCCGCACGGGATCACCCGCAGCACTCGGGCCAGTTTCTATGGAGCGGCATCGATTATCTGGGAGAATCCTTCGGTTGGCCTGTTATTGGGGCCGGTTTTGGACTGCTCGACCGCACCGGAGAGGTCAAGCCGATGGCCTATGAACGCATGAGCTGGTGGAGTGACAAGCCTGTTGTGCATGCGGTCCGCCGCATCAGCCCCGCGAAAACGGTCCCCCAGGATCCGGGATTCGTCCCGATCATGGGTTCTCAGACTCAGTTCGCGGACTGGACGCCGGCCGATAGGCGGCCGCATGAAGAAACCGTGGAAGCCTACAGCAATTGCGAAGAAGTCGAATTGCTCCTGAACGGAAAGTCGCTGGGCAAGAAGCGGCGCAATGCCGACGACTCGCCTCGCTCATGGAAAGTCCACTGGGAGCCAGGACTGCTGGAGGCAGTCGGCAGGAACGGCGGCGCCGTCGCCGCAAAGCATGAACTGCGCACCGCCGGGGAGCCTGCGAGAATTCTCTTGACTGCGGATAGAACCCGCATCAGCTTTACGTGGGATGATGTTGCATTTGTGACCGCCGCCGTCACGGACCGGAACGGGATTCCCGTCCCGGATGCCGCCGATCTGGTTTCATTCAAAATCAAAGGTCCCGGTATCATCGCCGCCGTGGACAACGGCGATAATACAAGTCATGAGCCTTTTCGAGCCTCCGAGCGGCGCGCCTATCAAGGCCGCTGCTGTGCGATCGTCCGAGCTGCGGCCGGCCGCGGCAAAATCACCGTCGGCGCTTCCGCATCGGGGCTGGCCGGAGATTCCATCGTTTTGGAAGCGGTCCCGGGCGGCAAGGATCCCTGATTTGCGCGATTCCGCAAAAGCATAAGAGGCAAGTTCTTTGCAACCATTGCGCGAATGCTTTTAAAGGAAAAACCTCGGCGCGCCTGCCAATGGAGCTTGTTGGAGAATTGGAATATGCAAAGATTTGATTCGTATAAAATGTGGGGGAACCAATCCTGATGCTGCCGACAAACAAAACCAAAATAGTATGCACGCTGGGGCCTGCTTCCGCAGACCCGGAAACAATGGGGAAAATGGTGACGGCGGGAATGGATATTGCCCGACTTAATTTTTCGCACGGTGATTTTGAAACGCACGGGAAAATGATCCGCACCTATGCCGCCGCCGCGCAAAAAGCGGGCAAACGCCCTGTAATCATGGCCGACCTTCCGGGCCCCAAGATCCGCGTCGGATCGCTTGCAAAGGAGTCCCTCAAATTGGCTGCAGAATCGACCCTCACATTGACCACCGACGATATCATCGGCGACTCCAATCGCATCAGCGTCAATTTCCCCGCGCTTCCGCAGATCGTTCATAACAGCGATACTTTATTTTTAAACGACGGGTTCATTCAGCTCCAAGTCACAGACGTTAAAGACAGAGACGTCCAGTGCAAAGTCATCGTGGGGGGAGAGCTGCGCTCCGGGAAAGGGCTTAATCTCCCCGGCATCCGGCTGGGGATCAGCGCTTTTACGGAACGGGACCGGCGCTGTCTTGAATTCGCTCTCGAACAAGGGGTGGACGCCATCAGCCAGTCTTTTGTGGAGACCGCGGAAGACGTACGGGCCCTGCGCAGCACGGCATCCGCTATGGGGAAATCTCCGTTTGTCATCGCCAAAATAGAACGAGCCCTGGCGCTGGACCACATAGATGCTATCTTGGAAGCGGCAGACGGCATCATGATCGCACGGGGGGACCTGGGAGTGGAGATTCCCATCGAACAGATCGCCGTGGTGCAGAAGCGCCTGATGCGGCTGGCGAACGCGTTGGGGAAACCCGTCATCACCGCCACTCACATG
The DNA here is from genome assembly GCA_964506795.1 of uncultured Acidobacteriota bacterium. Taxonomy (GTDB): domain Bacteria; phylum Acidobacteriota; class UBA6911; order UBA6911; family UBA6911; genus UBA6911. The sequence continues at coordinate 19,756 of CAZDMR010000044.1, forward strand.
CTGGAATCCATGACCGACCACACGCGCCCGACGCGGGCGGAAGCGACCGATGTCGCCAATGCCATACTGGACGGAACGGATTGCGTGATGCTTTCGGGCGAATCCGCCATGGGTAAATACCCCGTGGAAGCTGTCGGCATGCTGGCCAGGATAGGGGCCGTAGCCGAATCGGAACGGTCCATCTACAGCGCCGGGAACAATATCGATTTCTTCGCCAAGAGACCTCCCGTCCATCCCGAAGATTGGATCGCCCTCAGTCTTAAAGCCATGATGGAGCACGGATCGCCCGCCGCCTTGTTCATTCCCACCCTCAGCGGAACAACCGCCCGGAGCGTTTCGCGATTCCGGCTGCCGGTCTGGATTACGGCGGTCAGCCCCTTGGAATCGACCTGCCGCCATCTTCAATTTTCCTATGGAGTCTATCCGGTCTTTGAGCCGCAGTACCCTGAAAACTGGCGGCAATACGCGCAGAAATGGCTTCAGTCCCACAACGTGCGCGGCGACCGCGTTTTATTGATCGAGGGCCCTTCTCCAAAAAATCCCGCCGCCAACCACCGGCTGGAAATTCTAGAGAACTTTGAATAAGGATCCGGGCATCCACCCGGATTATTCATGAAGCTTCCGCCGAATCTCCATCCAAGCGCTACTGCCTGTCGAACACGTTCAGCTCTTCCACGACATTGCCTTGGGCATCCAGGCTTTTAATCCTTATGCGCATGGTTTTGCCGTCCTTGCTGATGGTCTTCTGCATCAACGAGTTTTGTTTGCCGTTTTGCAGGATCGTGACAAACCAGTAGCCCGGATCCACCAGCAGCTCAATGTAGGCTATTTCCTTGGGAAGAGGCTCGGGCGACAGGCGCTCCGCCGTTCCCCCTATGCGCGGCCATGTCCACTTTGAAAAAATGGCGGCGCCGTCCACCTGGGTTCCCGTCCGAGTAAACTCTATCTGATCCTTTCCCGTCTCTTTGTAGACATCCGTTGCTGCTTTTGGAGCCGTGTTCGACGGCGCGATTTTCGATTGTTCAACATTCAATTTCCAGGTCCCTATAATCGGATCGGCCGCCCATAGCGAGCCGGTCAGTCCGAAAACGGCCAATAAAAACGTTATCTTTCGCATAATGCACCTTCCCCAAAGGATATTTGACGCTATGTATTTCCAATTTCATCAATCCATGAACATAGTAATACTACAACAAAACAGCCGTCCGCTTCGCGATGTATGAAATAGGAGCCTGGATTATTCATGAAGCTTCTACTGCGGAGTCGGATCCAGGCATGTTTACGGCATTGCGCTCGACAATCTTGCGAAATTGTTCCAAAATAATCCCGGATTAAAACATGAAAAGACCGTTGTTCATCGGCATCTTTCTGATGGCCGCTGTATTGATTGCATTCTATCTTGCGTTTTTGCAGCCGCCAGCCGTTCCCGATAAAAACGGCGGCAAATCCTTTTCAGTCCCGAACACTCTGGAGCATGTGCCGCTGTTGCGGGTGCGGCGGAGTAAAAGCGTTACGATTGCGCGGCTGCAAAGTCCCACGCAAATAGACGGCTTTCCTTGCGCCGCCGGATGGATTCATTTTACCGATTCCGGACGGCTTCGGGCTTTTTATCTCGGGGAGACCTCTATAATTCAGGGGCATCAAATACCCGAAGGCACCTGGATACGCCTTGATCCGGACCTGGCGCTCCACATCTGCTCCTTCCCCGAAGACACGACCATCCAAGGACATCGTTGCGACGGCGGCTTCGGAGGATCCGAAGGCGTGAATACGAGTTTTTATCCCAGCGGCCGGCTCAAGGCATTTTTTGCTCCGAATGACGTCGAGATTGCAGGAATCCCTTGCAAAGCAAGCCTCTTCACTCCAATCTACCTCCATGAAAACGGCAACCTCAAGGAGTTCACCATCGCTCGGGATACGGGGATCGGAGGTCGCGCGCTTTCGCCGTGGCAAACGGTGGTCTTAAGCGAACAAGGAGAAATTCAGTCCGTTTCCGGCCCCGCATTCTTCATGCAGGCCCGCGACTGGATCACAAAGCTTTTCCGCTGATATTAAAGGAGCCTGTTATGAAAACCGTGAATCTTTTCTTATTCATCGCAATCGGGTTCGCACTGGAGTCTCCCGCCCAAAACACCCTCGAAATTTACTCCAACGCGGGAGAGCACCGCATCAGCAAAAACATTTACGGCCATTTTGCCGAACATCTGGGCCGCTGTATTTATGACGGCATCTGGGTGGGGCCCGATTCGGAAATCCAGAATGTGAATGGATATCGCAAAGACGTGCTCGAAGCGCTGCAGGCGCTGGAGATTCCAGTGCTTCGATGGCCGGGCGGTTGTTTTGCGGATACCTATCACTGGAAGGACGGCATTGGGCCTGCGGACAAACGTCCGAAAATCAAAAACGTCTTTTGGGGCGGCGTCATCGAAGACAACAGCTTCGGGACGCACGAGTTTTTAAATCTGTGCGAGCTGTTGGGATGCGATGCCTACATTTCCGCCAACGTCGGCACCGGCACTGTTGAAGAGATGATCGATTGGATCGTTTACATGACCTCGGACGACGACGTGAAGATGGCCGACTTGCGCCGGAAAAACGGCCGGGAGAAACCCTGGGATGTGAAATTCATCGGCATCGGTAATGAAAGCTGGGGCTGCGGGGGCGAAATGACGGCTGAGCACTATGCGGATCTGATGAAAACCTATTCCAGCTATGCGCGGCTCTATGGCCGGAGAGGGCTGACTCGTGTCGGCAGCGGAGCCAATTCCGGCGATTACGGCTGGACCCGCGTCCTCATGGAGAAAGGCGCCCGCCACGTGGATGCGCTCGGCGCTCATTACTACACCATTGCCGGCGAAGGCTGGGGCAACAAATCGTCGGCAACCGATTTTGGCGAGGACCTCTATTTTCGCGGTATACAGCAGGCGCTGCGCATCGACGAACTGATCTCGCGACACGCCGCGACTATGGATCAATACGACCCCGGCAAACGCGTGGCATTGTTCATCGACGAGTGGGGCATCTGGACCGATGTGGAGCCGGGAACGAATCCGGGATTTCTATACCAGCAGAATTCCATGCGGGATGCGTTGATCGCCGCCGCTACGCTGAACATATTCAACAAGCACTGCGACCGCGTGCGCATGGCCAATATCGCTCAAACCGTCAATGTCCTTCAGGCCATGATCTTAACGCAGGGCGACAGAATGCTCCTTACGCCGACGTATCACGTGTTTCACATGTTCAAGGGGCACAAGAACGCTTTGATGCTGCCTTTCCATTTGTCGACGGAGGATTATGAGCACAAGGGCGGAAAAATTCCGGCCGTCAGCAGCTCGGTTTCTCTAAGCGACGACGGCAGCATGACGCTCACGCTGACGAATGCAAATCCCGGCAAAACAACCGTCCTGGATATCTCCTTTGCGGGGAAAAGCATTGGGGCTGTTCAGCATGCCGTTGTGCTGACCGCTCCGGCCGTCAATTCAATCAACACGTTCGACAATAACGACGCTGTATCGCTGAGAGAATTTAAGGAGTTCAAAAAGACTTCGGAAAATTCCATAAGGGTTGAATTGCCGTCAAAATCGATTGTCGCGCTGAAAGTAAAATAAAGCCGGAAAGGAGGCCGAGGGGGATAACGAAGTGGATGCCTGGCAGTCTGTCCGATAATGAAGATGTCTTTCGCGAATCCGTTCACGGCCAGAGGAAATAAAGGTAGACGCCGTAAAAAACAAGCAGCATCGCCCCCTCAAGCCGGGAAATCCTGAATCCGGTTCGGATCAAAGGAATCAAAAACAGCGTTAAAATTATCATAGCTCCCAGATCGAACCCGCTGATGTTTTGAACCCGCATCGGTGAAATCGCTGACGACAGGCCCAGGATTGCCAGAATATTGAAGACATTAGATCCCAGGATATTGCCGATCGCAATGTCCTCCTGCTTGCGAACTGCCGCCGCCACCGATGTGGCCAATTCGGGAAGGCTCGTTCCGGCCGCAACGATGGTCAAGCCGATAACCGCCTCGGAAACCTGGAACCGTTCCGCCAGACTCACAGATCCGTCAATAAAAATCCGGGAACCTGCCACAAGGGCGCCGAGCCCTCCCAACACAAAAACAATATGCAAAACAAGCGGGCCTTTTGCTTTACTCTCTTCGGCAGAGGCCTTGAATCCTTCCGCCTCTTTTCTCCCGTAGCGTATCGTGAGAACGGTATAGCCGATGATTCCGCAGAAAAGGGCCACTCCCTCCGTCCGGCTGACTACACTGTCCGTTACCAGCACCGGAACCAGAATGCTCAAGCCGATCACTATCGGCAGATCGATTCTCAAAATCCTCAAGCTCGCTTTTATTGGGCGGATTGCGGCCGCCATCCCCAATACAACCGCAATATTGAATATATTGGATCCAACGACATTTCCGACTGCAATATCTCCCATTCCCCGCGCGTTCGACAAGATGCTGACAACCAATTCCGGGGCGCTTGTTCCGAACGCGACAACCGTTAATCCGACAACAAGCGCAGGGACTTTAAAATGCAGCGCCAGTTTTGCGCTTCCTCGAACCAGCAGTTCAGCTCCTATCGTAAGGAGAACCAGCCCTGCAATAATCAGCAAGGATATCTCAATCATAATTTCTCCGAGATGCGGGCGGCAAAACAGACTGTTTGCTTCGGACGGCGCCCCGCCTTGCGCGTAAAAATCCATCCCGCCCGGATGATGCATGAGGGCTCGCAGCGAGACTATTCAAGAACCTGTTCGAGGATCTAGTCAATGTATTCCGGCCCTATAATTCCTCCGGAAATGACCACTTTCATGGCCTCTTCAATAGTCCAGCCGGGATCCCGGGTCTGGGATTCCCGCACCAGCACCATGGTGCCGGACGTAGGCATAGGAGGCGTGGGGATATAGACTTTCAACAAGGTTTCATCATTTTGGCTTCTGTCGACGACCTTTCCGGTGACAAAGCCGACCGTCCACATGCCGGGTTTAAGATATTCCACAAGCACAGGCTGCTTGAAAACCATCCTTTCGGGCAGCGAAAGCGTTGTAGAAAGCTGCTTTCCCACCTGGTAGGTTGTATTAATGAGAGGTATCCGCCGGGCCACATACTCCAGCAAAGAAAAAAACTTGCGGCCGATAATGCTGCTTGTGATAAATCCCAGGAGGTAAAGGATCAAAAACACTAATAGAATCCCAAACCCCGGTATGCTCACCCCCAGAAAACGCTCGATGACGCCCGTTGCCCGCCGGTCAATGCCTATATAAAGCACATATACGATAAAAATCGACAGGGCTGACGGAATAATGGCGAGCAGTCCGCGAAAAACATATTTTTTGAAATGATGGAAAACCGGCCTGATTTTTTTTGACATAAGCTTTGCGACCGAAAGATTACAATGCGGCGCGTGCATATGCACGAATATTTCTGCTTCCGGCTCCAATCCTCGGATGCGACCCAGCGGTATTTTTCAAGCGGCGTTCTGTCGTGCAGGCATTCATAAGCGACATCCCGGTCGGGTTTTGATGCTCTTCGCCTGTCCTCCGTCGATCATTTTTTCCATGCGGGGCGGCCCCGGTCCGTGGCTTATCTCCCTTCCTTCCGATGCGCTCTCACATTCTTCAGAGATTCAATCAACTTGCCGGCTTCTGTCTTCGTCAATTGGTCCCATTGTTTTTTATGATGATATTTCCTTAAAAAGTTTTCTTGATGCTTCGGGTCCCATCCGAGATCCTGATACAAATTGCGAATGAAATATTTTTGCCGCAACGTGATGCCGCCGGGCTGAAGACGGTAATGCCTGCTGCGCATGAAGACATTCATGAGCCTGCGGAATTTCTCCTCGTCCAAATCCTTGGCGGTCTCCACGCCTGTCGCCTCACGAAGCATATTCCGATATTGCTCGTCGCTCAGGTTCAGTTCGTTTTTGGCAATATGAATAACGGCCAGCTTCTTTTTATCTATCTTCATGATGCGAGTTGCCGGGCATAATCGCCCGCCGGCGGCGGTCCCCCCGCCGCTTCGGAGTATTGTTTTTCCATCATACCTGAACCTCCTTGCCGTTTAAAAGCCGTTACATTGCGGCAGCCCGCAGCTTGCCGAGCCGTGTGCATTAGGAGATTCGTCGAGAATCGGGATCGGCGCAGTACAAAGAATGCCGACTATTGGGCGCGCTCACAAGACCCTAGCCGCACGCCGATATGTTAGAATCAGCGCATCAGGAGGAGCCTATGCTCTTACACAAAGGCTGGCGGATCGTCGCGGCCGGCATGATTCTTCTCACTGCCGCCGGCTGTGCGGGCCATCGCATCGCGATCAAGGAAAAATTCGGATACGCCAAGCGCGAACAGCTTGCCGACAGAGTGCAGGATGCCCGCGACGGCCAGGTGGCCGCTAAAAGGCAGTTTGAATCGGCGCTCGAACGGTTCCTGGAGGTCACAAAGGCTGCGGACTCGGAATTGCGGGATCTCGAAAACCGGTACGACAAGCTGAAAAGCGAATACGATCGCAGCGAAAGCCGCGCTCAGGATGTGCGCGACCGCATAAAGAGCGTTCAGGAAGTCGCCGACGCCCTATTCAAGGAATGGCGCAAGGAATTGGATCAGTACACAAACCAGAATCTGCGCCGGAGCAGCGAAGAGCAGATGGAATCCACGCGGCGCCAATACGACCGCCTGATCGAGGCGATGAAGGCGGCCGAAGAGCGCATGCCCCCTGTGCTGGCTGCATTCAAGGACCAGGTGCTTTTCCTCAAACATAACCTCAATGCGCGGGCCATTTCATCTCTGCAGCAGAACGCGGACCAGATTGAGAGCGACGTGACGCAACTTGTGGGCGAGATGGAAGCCGCTATTGCCGAAGCAAACGCCTTCATCGCGCGGATGCTTGACACGAAATAAGGGGAGCAAGAAGCGGGCGCCTCTTTATCCATTCAAGGACAGTATCATCGAGCGGCATTGGAAAAATCGAACATTGGGCCGGCGGCCGCAACGGCGGTCCTGGGGGTGGCGCCGGAACTGATGACCGCGCTTGTTCACCGGGAAACCTTAGTTTATGATGCGGCGGGGATTAGGCTTTCGTCTAATGCCCCCAGCTATGCCGACAACAGTAACCCGGGTTATCCATGAAGCTTCTATTGCGGCGGCCGATCCAGTCAGATCTCCGGTGTCGAGCTCCCAGGAACCAGTCCGAATCCTCATGAATGGTCCGGGTTAAGCTGCACTTTCAACTAAGGAGAAGAATTCATGAGACATCAAGCTCGCTTCGTGTTTGCGGTGGCTGTTTTATTGTTTTTGATGCCAGTTTCTTTCTCCGCTCAGGAGGATGCGCCGGGAAGCCGGGATTATCCGCTGTTTTCACGCTGGCCCGGATATCACATAGACGACTATGAACATAAAAAGTTTGCGAGTTACTCCTACGAATTGGAGGATGGGGAAGAAACCGTTGAGGGAGAGTATTACCGGCTGAGCTATTACAGTAAAAAGGGCGTGGAGCCCGCATCGGAGCTCGAGATCATCCGTAATTACGAGAATGCGATCCGCAAGGCGGGCGGCACCGTGCTTTTCACGGAGGGGGATTCATTCACCGTGGGAAAGATCGTCCAAGACGGCAAGGAAATTTGGGTCCATGCCCGCCCATGGAACAGCGGTAAGGGAATTGAGTTGAACATTGTTGAACGCCAGGCTATGGAGCAGACCATCCAGGCGGATGCGGCGGCCTGGCTCCGGGACATTTCGGCGACCGGCCGCGTGGCTGTTTACGGGATTTACTTCGATGTCGACAAAAGAGACATCAAGCCGGAATCAGAACCGACGCTGGCCGAGATGGCCAAGCTCCTCAAAGATAATCCCGCTTTAAAGGTCTATATTACGGGGCACACGGACAACACGGGATCTTTCGACCACAACATGAAGCTGTCGCAGGACCGTGCGGCCGCCGTCGTGAGCGCCCTCGTGGGCAAACACGGGATTGCGGCCGCCCGTTTGAAAGGAGTTGGGGCCGGCCCCATATCCCCGGTTGCTTCCAACAGGACGGAAGAAGGCAGAGCTAAAAATCGGAGAGTCGAGCTCGTGGAGCAGTAAAGCAGACATTCCTCGTGCAAGCCAGGCGCAGTGCGCGGCAAAACTGAGCTCCTTGACAGGCGCGGGCGCGTGCAATGGATAAAAGCCCGGCGAGCGCTTTTTTGAGGATTCCCGTTGAGCGGATTGGATTACGTGTTTATAGGATTTGCCGCCGTTGCGGCGGGCGCCATTAACGCGCTGGCCGGCGGCGGCACCTTGATTACTTTCCCGACACTGCTGACCCTGGGCGTCCCTCCCATCGCCGCAAATATTACGAACACCGTGGCTCTTTGCCCCGGATTTGCAGGAGGGATCCTGGGCCAGTTCAAGGATCTGAGCGGCCAAAGACGGCGCTTCTGGATATTCCTCGGCGTCAGCGCCTGCGGCGGTATTGCAGGCAGCATCCTGCTGCTGCGCACCGGCGAGCGGGTTTTCATGGAACTGGTGCCGTTCTTGATTTTGATCGCTTCCTGTCTTCTGGCGATTCAGGGATTGGTTCGTGTATGGCTGGCGCGCCGTTTCTTCAAAGCCGGCGCCAAGCTTAATCGCGAGCCCTTGGCCGTAATTCTGGTCGGACTCGCGGCCATCTATGGAGGCTATTTCGGCGTAGCCATGAGCGTCGTCGTACTGTCGCTTCTGGCATTGTTGATCAACGACACGTTAACCCGGCTGAATGCAATCAAGCAAGCCGTGGCATTCGGCGCCAACGGCGCGGCTGCCGTCCTTTTCATCTTCTCGGGAAGGGTCATTTGGCCTATTGCCTTGGTCATGGCTGTGGGGGCATTGGTCGGCGGAACGCTGGGAGGCCGCCTGGCAGGCCGAATCAAGCCGGACGCTCTCAGATGGACGGTCGTCTCGATTGGAATCATTCTGACAATCATCTATTTCTCACGCTGATTTTGCTTCTTTACCGGCATTTATTATTTTCCGGATGATATTGAACAGGGCAGCTTCGTCCACAAAAAGAACGATACTTCGACAGTCGGGGGGCATGGGATACGCGGGACAAACAGTGAATTTATGCTGATTTCAATAATTGCTGCAATAGCTCTTCCGCCGTGTAGTAAAATTTCAACCGGAATTCAATAAAATTTCCGGTTCGACCTGATATCTGAATCAGGAGGTGCTTTTCGATCTTCGGTTTTTGAACTTCCTTCGCTGATGGGATTACCATGAATAGCTATGACTATATCATCGTGGGCAGCGGCATTGCCGGGCTGTATACGGCTTTGTTGGCGCACGCGCAAGGCAGCGTCCTCATTATTACAAAGGGCGGGATTGACGACTGCAACACCAAACACGCGCAGGGAGGCATTGCGGCCCCCATCGGCGGCAACGATTCCTCGGAACTCCACTTCCAGGATACCCTAAAGGCCGGAGCCGGACTGTGCGACGAAGAAGCAGTGAAAATACTGACTGACGAAGCACCTGACCGCATACTCGACCTGGTCCATTACGGAGTCCCGTTTGATACTGTTAACGGCGCCATAGCTTTGACCATGGAGGCAGCCCACAGCGTGCCGAGAATCCTGCACGCCGGCGGCGACGCCACCGGCGCCCATATTGAAGCGACTCTGAGCAGCAGAGTCCGCGAACAAAAAATCAAGGTTCTGGAATACTGCTTGGTGACGGATATTGTCGTGGAAAACGGATCTGCAAAAGGGGTGAAGGCGCTTGATTTGCGCATGGGCGCAACGCTCCAATTTGATTGCAGGTTCCTGATCCTGGCAACCGGCGGGGCGGGACATCTTTACAAGCACACAACCAATCCGGATGTCGCTACAGGCGACGGCGTTGCTCTGGCATATAAAGCCGGCGTCGAGCTGACCGACATGGAATTTTACCAGTTCCATCCGACGGGACTGAGGCTGCCCGGGGTGGCGCCTTTTTTGATTTCGGAAGCTGTCAGAGGAGAAGGCGGAATTCTGCGCAATGTGGATGGATATCGCTTTATGCCGGACTATACCCCTGTCGGCGAACTGGCCCCGAGGGATATCGTAGCCCGCAGCATCCTATTTGAGATGAGAAAGACCTGTTCGGATAGGGTCTTTTTGGATGTGACCCATCTGTCTCCCAGCATGGTAACCACTCGCTTCCCCAACATATACAAGTTTTGCCTGGATCACGGTTTGGATATAAACAAAGGACTGATACCGGTAGCTCCCGCCGCGCATTACATGATGGGAGGAATCAAGACGAATATCTGGGGAGAAACGAATATTAAAGGCCTGTTTGCTGCAGGGGAGGCAGCTTGTACCGGCGTTCACGGAGCCAACCGCCTGGCTTCCAATTCTATGCTGGAAGTCCTGGTGTTCAGCAAGAGAATAGTGGAGAAAACCGTCAGGCCGGATACGGGAAGCACGCCAAGAGAGGTTGTCCAGACTCATCATACGCTGAGTAAAAGGAATGCTCCGCCAACAGTGCCGCAGGTTAGCCTGCGGGCTTTGCAGGATCTGATGTGGAACAAAGTCGGGATCATCCGTGATGAAGCAGGGCTTATTGAGGCGGCAGGAATCCTGGCATTCTGGCAGGAGCGTTTGCCGGAGCCGACGGATCTTCCGACCTACGAGCTGAATAATCTGGTCCTGGCCGGTCGACTGGTGGCTGAGGCCGCCGTCATCCGCGAGGAAAGCCGCGGAGCTCATTTCCGATCCGACTTCCCCCAGCCTTTTTCCGATTGGCAGAAACACATCACGTTTAAGCGCAGCTCAACGTCTGCCTGAACTCCCGCAGGATCCCTTCGGATCCCGGATTGCTCTGTGCCCCTGCCTTCCTATCCTCTTTATCCCGGCTTGGTTTCCTGCGAGGGAACGAAAAGGCCGGTTAGTTATTGACGGCAACCGGGCGATGTAGATAATTACTATTAAAGGAGCGCAAAAAGGCAATTTCCGCTGTGTGGCAGGCGGCGGAAAGCAATTCCATTTGCCTGTGGTATTCCGGTCCTTTTCGGAGTCTCGGAGAATCGTCCGCGAAATCCGGATGCACAATTTTATAGGCGTGCCGTTGCAGCACGGCGTCATCAAGTTGAAAGCCTCATTCTCGTTCTTTCACCGCTTTCTGGCGCTGAAATAAGGCATTAAAAAAGCGGACGCGCCCGATTATCTGAATCCGCAGAAATCAGAAAGTGCTTTTCGCACACGGGCGCAAAAATGAAATCGTAGAAATAACTTTATCATCGTGCGAACAAAGGAGAGCAGATATGAAGATCAATATGCGAACAGTTGGAGATGTAAAGATACTGGATTGCAGCGGCAAGATCACTTTGGGAGAAGGAACCATGGCTGTCCGAAATACGGTGAGGGAGATTCTTCAGAGCGGCGGCACGAAAATTGCGCTTAACCTCGGCGACATCGACTATATCGACAGTTCCGGGATCGGCGAGTTGGTGAGCACCTACACATCGGTAGTCAACGGCAAAGGACAGCTGAAGCTGCTTAACCTGACGAAAAAAATCCGGCAATTGCTCGCGATCACTAAACTGCTGACGGTTTTCGATGTGTTCGAGGATGAGGAAGCGATGCTTGCTAGCTTTAGATAATCGCATCGAGGAGCCTTTTGGGGCGCCTGAAAATGTTCGATACCTATTGCATCCTGTATGCGGGAGCGAAAACTTCGGAAGAGGATCTCATCTGGGCTCATTTATCAAATACGGGCCACAAATTGATCTTCGCGGCAAGCCTTGCCGAAGCTAAAGAAATTTTGAAATCCCGCAGAATCGACTTGATCTATCTTCAATTGGCCGAGGGCGGCCGGGCCGCAAGCGGCCTTGAAGAAATCTCGGGACCTTATCCGTCCGCGCCGGTGGTTCTTGTCTGCCCGAAAGCAACGGACGGCCTGATTCTCGAGGCCTGGCGCGCCGGCGCGGCGGACATTATTTTCCCTCCTCTTACACCCCAATCTCTCGACGCCAGTATTCGGCGCGCATTGAAAAAACGCCCCTCCGGCGAACTTGACCGTCTCGCGCCGACCGCCGCGCGGTTCCATTACCTCGATGAGAGCGGGAAGGAGTGCCGGGCCAACATTGTTTTTCCCCGCTTCACGCTGGGGCGCAGCTCAGCCAATGATCTGCATTTGAATCATTCCGGTGTTTCACGTTTTCACGCCGAGATAGTGATCCAGGACGGGGAACACGTGCTGCGCGATATGGGAAGCAAATATGGAACTTTTGTAAATGGCATCCAAATCGCGGAGGCGCATTTGACGGACGGCGACCGGGTTCAGCTCGGAAGTCTCCAGGGAACCAGTCTCGTATTCCACAAAGGAGACCTGCTTCAGACTCTGGTCGGCCGATCGGATCCCAACGAAAGGATCGGTCTGTCCATCCGCGGATTCAAGGAGTTCGGAAAGCTGTTTGCCGCTTTCCGCGCGCTAAGCTCCATCCCGTTGCTGGACGACCTTCTTGCTCTCGTGGTGGATACGGCAATAGAACTGACGGGAACCGAGCGGGGTTTCATCATGCTCAAAGAAAAAAACGGCGAACTGAGTTTCCGTTGCGCCCGCAACAATTACAAGCGCCCTCTGGACGGATCCTGTTTTCAAACCAGCCGGCGCATCCCGTATGAAGTTTTCGAGAGCAACCAGCCGATTGTCATCAAGGACCTGGGATTTGGCGACGGGACAGAAAAACACGATCGCACGATGGCGCTTGGATTGCGCAGCATTTCATGCGTCCCTCTGCGCTATCTCACGGTCCACGATACCGGCTCCGCTTCGCCCGTTGCCCAGGCGGAAACCATCGGAGTCCTTTACCTGGACAGCCGGAATGTCGGCGTCCGCATGCCGAAAAGCCGGATTAACGCCCTGGAAACCCTGGCTTCAGAAGCCGCCATGGCGATTTACAACGCCCGGTTGTACAAAGACTCCCAGGACAAACGCCGGATGGAAGAACAGTTGACCATAGCCCGGGAGATCCAGCAGGCGCTGCTTCCCCACCCTTACAGGGAGCTTGAATACTTTCGAGCCTGCAGTCAAAGCTTGCCCTGTTATGAGATCGGCGGGGACTATTTTGATTATTTCAATCTGGAAAACGGCAGCTTCGGTTTTGCTTTGGGGGATGTCGCGGGAAAGGGTTTGCCCGCCGCTCTCTTGGCCTCGCTGATTCAGGGCATTTTTTCCGCGCAAAAACTTACCGATGCGCCCCTTGCCAAAATCATCGGCGAGGTCAACCGCAAACTGGCGCAGCGAGGGACGGGCAACCGTTTCGTAACGTTTTTCTTCGGCTTGATGGATCCCGACGGCAAGTGCACGTACGTCAACGCGGGCCATAATCCGCCGCTTTTATTGCGCCGCGAGGGTTCAATGCAGGAGCTGACCGCCGGAGGAATGGTTTTGGGGCTTTTCTCAGAAGCATCGTACGAAGCCGGCTTCGTGACGCTGCAGCCCGAGGATCATCTGGTGCTGTTTACGGACGGCCTTGTCGAAGCGCTCAATGCCAAAGGGGAGGAATTCGGAACGGACCGCCTCACCCTCTTGCTGAAAACTCATGCGCAATCCAGCGCCCGGGAGATCCTCTCCTGCCTGCAGGAATCCGTTCTTTCTTTCTCGGCCGATACTCCCCAGCACGACGACATTACAATGATGGTTTTAGGATATCGCGAATAGGCGGAGGGGACGATCCCGCCCAAAGCCCTTGCGCGGGATCCATCATGACCGGAACGCCGCGCGGAGCGGAGCAGGAGAATTCACATCTTGTCGAATTTCCGCCGATGCAGTAGAGGCGCCATGAATAATCAGGATTAATGTGATATAAATGCCGGCTTCCAACCGGGAAGCACCCGGAGCGCATCCAGGAAGGCAGGCTTTAAATTAAAGGCAACGATCAATCCAAAACAGGCGCTTGCCGGCTTAGATACAATGGAAAGCAAATGAAGGCTGAGGCCCTGCTGCGCCAGACGGCGCTTAAGCCAAGCAAGGGCTGCGACCTGGATACTCATTATTTGAGTTCATCATCACGGTGACGCGTGCCGCAGGCACGGCCGCCGCTTACGATATTCATGATTCCAAAACCTTTATTCAGGCTGCTTGCAGCGGTCCTGCTGCCCCTTTTGCTCGCGGGCGTCGGCGGGAAAAAACCGGCCGACAGGAGAGCGCCGGATATTTACAGTTATCGGATCGTAAACACCTACCCTCATGATCCGCTGGCATATACGCAAGGCCTTGTCTATCACGACGGTTTTCTCTATGAGAGCACAGGCCTGAACGCCCGCTCCTCCCTGAGGAAGGTGAAGCTTGAAACCGGAGAGGTGATTCAGCAGCGTCTCATTGAACCGATGTACTTCGCCGAGGGTCTCGCAACTTGGAACGGCCGGCTCATCCAGCTCACATGGCAATCCGGCGTTGGATTCATATACAATCTTGACGGGTTCAAGCTGCGGAGAACGTTCCGCTATGCGGGGGAAGGATGGGGCCTGACGTATGGCGGCAACCGCTTTATCATGAGCGACGGAAGCGACTCGCTGCGTTTTTTCGATCCGGAAACTTTCCGGGAGAGCGGCCGTATCGCTGTGCGGGAAGGGGATGTCCCCGTTTGGAATCTGAACGAACTGGAGTATATCCGCGGGGAGGTTTACGCCAACGTTTGGCACAGCGACAGGATCGCCCGCATCTCTCCGAAATCGGGCGCTGTGGTCGGATGGATCGATTTAACGGGACTTTTGCCGGCGGGGCATCGATTGTCTCCGGAAGCAGTTCTCAATGGGATTGCCTATGATGCGGAACGAGACCGATTGTTCGTGACCGGCAAGCTTTGGCCAAAGCTATTCGAAATCAAGCTGGACGCGGCCCCTGGGAACAAACGCTGAGACAGAAAACGGAACGGCCGCGATTGAAGCTTCATGAACGATGCGGATTAACTCGGCGGCGGTTTCTTCTTGTGCAGTCAAAAGAGGTTATGCTAAAAACAGAAAAAGTTGACGGAACAGGATTCCGTAAGCTGGATGCCGATAAAACCGCCTGCACAGAATGGGAAGGAAAGGAAAACGTGAGAAAAAACGAAATAACAATAAGCACTCTGCTTTTGACAATGGCGGCGGTGGCGTATGTGGGATTGACGCCGCTGCAGGCCGAACAAAGCGCAGCGTCCGCCA
>CAZDMR010000045.1:0-34206 GCA_964506795.1 uncultured Acidobacteriota bacterium
GGCTGCAACGTTCGAGGCCCTCGAAGTCCTTAATAACTTAACGTAGTAGTACTAGATCGTCCTCTATAATTAGACCCCGCACACCCGTTCTGAGTTCCTAAATTAAATTTATTATAGCAGATTTGTGTCAATGAAAAACAAAGAAGGTATTTTTCTATGAAAGGGGTTGTGCCGGAGGCGGCCTTGGCCGGCAAGGAGACGGGGAAAAAGTATCCGCTGATTTATCAATCCCCGTATTTTGTGCAGAATTTAATAAGAATAGCGTCCCTCTGAAATCAGAAATTTAGATATTGCAATTCGCCGGAGTTCAGGAGCGCTCGCGCTTTGTTTCGGGGAGAGCCTGCAAATCTTCGTTGTTGTTGCGCTTCTTTCGACTGCCGCTTCAATGTAAAATCCTTGTTGGGTTTGAATTATTGCCGGAGAGTTCAATGTATCGTTCTCGAAACCATCGGATCATTGCGGGCGTTTGCGGAGGAATCGCCGAGAGGTTCAATATGTCGCCGACCGTGGTGCGCATAATTGCGCTCTTTTCGTGCATTTTGCCGGGGCCGCAGTTTTTGATCTATATCTTGATGTGGATACTTGTCCCGAAATCGGCCGAGAGCGCCGCGTGAAATCTCGGTTTTTCCGGCATCATCGAAAATCAATCCCCCGGAAAGCGCCGCCGGATTGAAAGGCCGGCTTCGGCATCAGCGCCGCGACCTCCCGATAATCAATATGCTTCGACTGCTTCGCAACCGGAATTTTGTCTTTCTCTTGGCCATGGCGCTGGGATTGCTTTTCCCTCAGGCAGCGCGGTTCGGGAAGCCGGTGATACTGTGGGCCCTGGCTTTCGTCATGATGCTGGCCACCCTGAAGGTGCCGAACGATTTCTTTCGGTCATTCCGCGCCGCCGTCAAATCCTCCCTCGCCGGCATCCTCATGAGTTACCTGGTCTTGGGAGGCGTCATTCTGATTCTGTCAGCGCTGTTTATTGACAATGAACTCTTCCGGATCGGCTTCGTCCTGATTGCGGCCGTGCCTCCGGCCGTGGCGGTCATCCCGTTTTCCGGATTGCTGGGTGGCAATGTTTCTCATGCATTGGCGGGATCCGTAGCGGCGTATCTCGGGGCGCTCGTCATCATGCCCGTTGTTTTTATTTCATTCCTGGGAAGAAATCTTGCCGATCCCACGGAACTTGTGTGGATTATATCCCTGCTCATTTTCTTTCCGGTGATCCTTTCCCGGATCATTATCCGCCTCAATCTCGACCGGTGGCTTGCCTCGCGTGGGGGCTTGACGGATTGGTCCTTCTTTATCGTCCTGTATACCATTATCGCCGCAAACAACGATTTGCTTACAAGCAAGCCGATGATCATAGCTCCTTCCGCCCTGCTCGCTTTTGCCGCAACTTTTGTGCTGGGTTTTATCATTGAGAAAACGAGCGGGTTCCTTAAGGTCGATCGGAAAGAGCGGGTCCATCTTATGCTTTTCGGCACGATGAAGAACCTGGGGATGGCGGGCGGAATAGCGCTGTCGCTCTTTGAGAAAGAAACCGCTCTCCCCGCAGCCGTCTACAATATTTTTATGATCCTGTATTTCATCTGGCTTGATCTCCGGGGAAAAACGACTTTGGCAAGCACAGAATAAATACAGGCCGCTTTCCCGTTTTGGATCCATTCCCGTCATTGGCCTTGCGTGCAAGACGTCGTTTAATAATTCCAGCGGTTTTTTTTCGGGCTTTTTGGCCTAGTTTTCGGGGAATTCAGGGAGAAAACAGGAAAAAGGACGCCGGGCGTCAGGGCTGGGAATGATGGGGATTCCACAACCCTGCCGCCGGCTGCATCGTCGGTTATGCTGGTCATGCTTCAAAAGCTCCGCAAAAAGAAGGAGGGCCATGCTGATTTTGGAGCGACACGCCAGTATCTCCTACTTTTTCGCGCCGTCCACTAGAGATTTCAGACGCTTGTTTTCCTGAATCAGCTTGTTGACATATTTGGGATCTGTCCATTCAACGTTATCCAAAGCTTGATGGTACACATTGGTCATAACGCGCCCCATCATGTAAAGGCCTACTTCGCCTACGATAGTATCGAGGGATTTGCATTGCGCATCTCCCAGATTTCGGCTCTTCTCTCCGTATTTGTCTTCGATGTGCCAGGACGGAATGACCTTGCCGTCAAACTCGTCCACAACAATTTTGAAAAGGCCCCTTGGCCCTTCATAGGAATTATTCTTGGAATCAAGCGTGATGGTTTTCGCGTTTTCGATGGCCAGACCGGTCATCATATAGCACAAGGGTCATATATAGGCGGTTTGAAGAATAAACCTTGGATCTTCGTCCCATGGCCTTCGCAATTCCATCTTTTTCACATCTTTATATATAACCAGGTCCACTTTGCCGCCATGGAAGGTGCTGACCTCATTAACCTGGGGCAGCGGCAGAAAATCCCCTGCCTCGTTCATAAGTTTTATAGGGCCCGGACTCCAGATATCGTCGAATTTTGTGTCGAGCTGCACCCGCATGTTTTCGTAATCCAGGAACAAAGTGGGCCTTACCATCGTGCCGTACTCGATCAGTTGCTTGGCCTTGTATGTTTCCAATGTCAAGGGCCCTAATGTCTTTTCAGCAAGGGCATTTCCTTGCGAATCCAGGAGAGCGATTCGGGCTGTGCCTTGATTGGAATCAACCGACAATACCTTGACCTGATATTTGCCGGCCGAAATGCTTTGTCCTGCAGCCATATCACTGGCAATGACCGGCTTTTCGTAACTGATTTTGAACCAAATCATGTCCAGCGCTCCGGCCTCTTTGACTTTTGTCCCTTCGGAAGCAACGCCGTCAGCCACAACATAGGAGGGGCTGGAGGCGTTATAGGGATCGCCTAAGAGCTGCAGCGGCGGCGGGGTCGTCATGCCTTCGCCCTGCAAATGGCTGTATGCAATAGCATTTTGTGATCTTGAATAGGTGTCCAAGGGAATAAAGACGGACGCATCCCATGTTCCATAACCGTTGGCAAAGACAAATTTGAAAGCAGCCCTTCGAATCCCCGATTGGGTTTCCATGAAAAAGGTATGAGCAAGAGCAATCGTTCCTTCCTCGCCCAGCGGCACCGGGGGGCCGTTCGGGGGCATAGTCAAATCTCTCCTAATGGCCATGGCTTCTTTTTTGTCCACCCAAATTGATTCCTTCCCCGCGAAGGCGAAGGGTTCGCCGTTCAGAGTGGAAAAGAATTCTCCGCCAAAGGTGAAATAGATTAAGCCACCCGGAGGGATGACAATCTTCCCATTTTGGATGTTGCTCTGGCGGATCATAAATCCTTCCGTGAGCCCTCTTTTAACGCCGTGGCGATTGGGCAGCAGCTTCGGGGATAGGAATTGGGGCATTTCTGGAGGATCCACATAAGACGCACTTGGTGACGGCAGTTTGTAATGTGCGCTTTCCTGTGCATATCCCACAAAAGCAAATGCCGGGAGAAACATCATGGCTAAGACAATCGACCAGCTATTTCTTTTTCCCATGTTTTGCCTCCTCCTTTTTGAGGATTTGTAGTTTCATAGGGTTGTTTCTTGGCACTCATTTTAACTCTCCGCATCCAAAGCTAAGGAGCTGTTTTCATCGCTGTCTCTCAGCAAAACGTCCGTAACTTACGTATATCTAACGGCTTGAGAACCTATTGGAAGCGATCGGATCCGCTATTGACAGGGTCTTGAAACAATAAAAAATCTCAGCTTTGCAAACGGGGAGCGTCCAGAGCCGCAAGGGAAGAAATCCGAGAGACCGGCGGATAGAATCCGTGAGACGAATACTGAATGGAGCCGAAAGGCGATTGAGACCGATTAGATAAGGGTCGGTCGCCGCCTTTTTTCAGGAAAGGCTGCGATAACGAATGTGGGCGAAGGGCAATAGAGATGGGTCCCGCTTCAATCAAGCGCGAAACGGAAAACCGGGCAGCCGCGGCGATTCCATTTCTTCGGCCTTCCCACTTCGAGTCAATTCGGGGTCGCTTGAGGGGTTGTATTGACTGACATTCGTCCGGTATAATCCTCAATCTTATGTGTCAGATGGATAAACCGATGTAGATTCTTTGACCCTCTCGCAGCAATCCACGGCGAATAAATCCTATTCGTACAAATCATAATTTATTCAATCATGCTCGATTCCATGAAAACAATTACGACCCTGCCCTACTCAATTCATCCGGTTCAGAAAGAACTGCAGAAGGAGGTTTTGCGAAGACGAACATTCGCCATTATTTCGCATCCTGATGCAGGCAAAACGACGTTAACGGAAAAGCTCCTGCTGTATGCCGGCGCAATAAATTCAGCAGGCGCCGTCCGCCACAAAAAGCAGCAAAAGCATGCGATTTCGGACTGGATGGCAATGGAACAATCGCGGGGAATCAGCATCACTTCTACCGTCCTTCAATTCGAACATGAACGGTGCCTTTTTAATCTTCTGGACACTCCGGGGCATCAGGATTTCAGCGAGGATACCTATAGAACGCTGACTGCAGTCGACAGCGCCGTAATGGTTCTGGATGCCGCCAAGGGAATTGAGCCGCAGACCATGAAGCTTTTCGAGGTCTGCCGGATGCGCCGGATTCCTATTCTTACATTTATCAACAAAATGGATCAGCCCAGCCTTGATCCCATGGAATTGTTCGACGCTATCGAGCGCGTTCTTGGGATTGCGGCCTGTCCGGTCAACTGGCCTGTCGGCACCGGCCCCCGATTCCAGGGCGTTGCCGAGCTGGAATCGCGGCGATTTCTCCGATACAGCCGCAGCACGGGGGGAAAGCAGAAAGCCCCTGTGACGGAAGTGTCATTTGAAGATTCCAATTTCGATCGAATTGTGGGCACGGAAAATACGGGGCGGTTTCACGAAGAGCTCGAGCTGCTCCGGGGTGTCGTCGCGCCTTTTGACAAAGAGCTCTTTCTCCAGGGGCGGCAGACGCCGGTGTTTTTCGGCAGTGCACTCCACAGCTTCGGCGTGGATTGCTTCCTGAAAGCCCTTGTGGAATGGGCGCCCCCTCCGCGCGCCCGCGCCAGCGGACAGGAATTGGTTGACCCCCTGGATCCTAATTTCTCGGCATTTGTTTTTAAAATTCAGGGCAACATGGATCCCATGCACCGGGATAATATGGCTTTCCTGCGCATCTGCTCCGGTCGGTTTGAGCGCGACATGCCCGTCTATAATCCGAGGCTCGGCAAAAAGATAAGGATGACCCGCATGCACAGGCTCTTTGCCCGCGACCGGGAGACATTGGATGAGGCTTTTGCCGGCGATGTCGTAGGCGTTGTCAATCCGGGCATGTTCTCAATCGGCGACACGCTCAGCGTTTCGCGCGGTCTGGAATTCGACCGGATCCCGACTTTTCAACCGGAGCATTTCGGAGTTCTGCTGAATGCGGATGTCAACCGAAGCAAGCAATTCCGGAAAGGTCTGCTCCAGTTGGCGGAGGAAGGCGTTGTCCAGCTTTACCATAATCCCAACGCGGCGCGGTGGGAGCCGATTGTGGGCGCTGTCGGCCGCCTGCAGTTTGACGTCATGCAGTCAAGATTGCTTCAGGAGTACGGAGTGCAGACAAAGGTGGATTTCCTTCCCTACGAATGCGCCTGCTGGCCGCAGGGGACGGCGGAGGCGCTTGAGAATGTCCGATGGCCGAGTTTCGGTTTCTCGCTCGTCCGCGACCGGAATGATCAGCCGGTTTGCCTGTTTCGCTCCAGATGGGATATGCAGAATTTCATAAAAGATCATTCCGAAATTTCCTTTGCCGAGACCAGCCTCTAGCCCGGGATTATTCATTAGAATGAAGCGATTTCCGGAAGATCATTCGGAATACTTCAAAATCTGAAGCCGTCCCTTTGTGAAATTAGTATTGAGACATTTAAAAATGTCGGCAAAGTTTACCGACAAATCTTTGTGTCCTGAAATATTGAATGGGGCGGGAAGCCGATTGAAATCAATGCTGCTTCAATCAAATAGGAAGCGGAGAGCCGGATAGCAAGCTTTTCAGTGGCAAGTAATTTTACTTACCGAAAGAAAAGGCTTAAATCAAATAGGAGGCGGAGAATCGGATAGCGGCGGCGATGCTATTTCTTGGACCTTCCCATGATATAGGCTTCGATATCGAAGGTGCCGCCGTGAGCGAGAATCGGCTGCCCTCCGGCGACGTATAGGATTTGGCCGGTTACGTAATCCGAAAGACCGGAGGCTAGAAACAGCGCCGGTCCGGCGATGTCCTTCGGCCTGCCGATTTTTTCCAGGGGAACTTCTTTTTTTGCGATGGCGTCGAAGAGCGCCTCTCTTTCCGGGCCGGCCGGGACCAGGGCGTCCCAGAAAGTTGTGTCCACGGGGCCGGGGACGATCGCATTGACGTAAATATTTTGCGGAGCGAGCTCGAAAGCAAGATTTATGGTCAATCCCAGGATGCCCGCCTTGGCCGAATGGTAATGAAGGACGGAAACGCACGGGCTTACGGCGCCCATGGATGAAATAAAAACAATTTTGCCGTATTTGTTTTTTTTCATCACCGGCAGGACGGACAGGGTCACCAAGAAAGGGCCTTTGAGATTCAAATCGACAACCCTGTCCCATTCCGCTTCCGTGATATTGTCCGAGTTGCCCCTCCCCGCGGTGCCGGGGACGCCGCCCGCGCTATTGATAAGAATGTCAATCCTGCCGAATTCCTTGACCGCAGCCTCGGTCATATTTTCGATTTCCGCCCCGTTTGTGATATCCGCCTTTACGGCAATAGCTCGGCGGCCCAGAGACCTTACTTCGTCGGCGACTTTTTGCGCGGCGTCAAGCATTAGATCATTGATAATAAGATCGCAGCCTTCTTCAGCGAACATGTGCGCGATCCCCCTGCCCATCCCGTTCGCGCCGCCGGTGACGAGGGC
This sequence comes from uncultured Acidobacteriota bacterium, assembly GCA_964506795.1. Taxonomy (GTDB): domain Bacteria; phylum Acidobacteriota; class UBA6911; order UBA6911; family UBA6911; genus UBA6911. The sequence goes on from CAZDMR010000045.1 coordinate 6,886, forward strand.
CACTTTGTCTTTCAAGAGCATGCCGAACCTCCTTTAGCCCGGAGGATTCATGAAGATTCGCGGCGAGGGGCCGCAAACATGCCCGCGTCCGCCGCCGTAAAGCTTCATGAAAAATCCGGGTTAACAACGTTGAATAGTCTCTTACATTGCCGTATAAGGTAATTCCGTGTCCATATTAAACTGACAGGAAATTGTTTCTGAATCCATGACTTTTACAGGTGCGAATCGTCTCCTACGAGGGTTCCTGATTTTAGCGCTGCTTGCCCCCGCCGCATGTATTAATAAGGGGCCTGAAATCAAGCTCGAATTCTCCGGCGCCCTGCCTTCCCACGACAGCCTCAGCCTGATGCTCGATGAATGGTGCCGCCGCCTGAACCGGCGAAGCGCAGGGCGCATTAAAGCAACCTATTATCCGGGCGGAATTCTCACCCCTGCGGGGCAGACGTTCGATTCGGTGACTACCGGCATCGCGGACCTTGGGTTCGGGCCGATGGGAGTGAATCCCGGCCGTTTCCCGCTGACGGAAGTTATGGAGCATCCCATGGGAATCCGCAGCGCCTTCATGATGACGCGGCTGTCCAACGAATTTTTCCGCACTTTCAGGCCGAAGGAATTTGAAAACGTAAAGGTTCTCTTTTTCTTAAGCGCCAGTCCGGGGTTGCTTCATACAAAAAAGCCGGTGGCGACCTTGGAGGATTTAAGGGGTCTTAAAGTGCGCTGCCTCGGCGGGACGGCGGCGAAGGTGCTGAAAGCTCTCGGAGCGGTCCCGATTGTGATATCGACGGGGGATACCTATGACGCCCTGCGGAAAGGGATTGTGGACGGAGTTGTGGCCGCGTGGGATTCGCTGGAAACGCTGAAATGGGGCGAAGTGCTGCCCTATACCACCGTGAGCGACTACGCCTCGGTCGGCGCTCCCGGTTTTGTCGTCATGAACAAAGCCAAATGGGAGGCCCTGCCGCTCGAGCTTCAGAAAATAATCGACGAAATGTCCGGCGAATACGCGCAAAAACTGAGCGCGCTATGGGATGAAAAAGACCGCCGCACCATAAAAAAGTGGGGGGCAAAGAACCACATTTCCATCTTTCTTGACGACGAAGAGGAGAAAAGATGGCAAAGGGCGGTGTCGCCCCTCTATGAAGCCTTTGTCGAGGAAAAATCCGCGCAAGGGCTGCCCGCCGCAAACGCCCTGAATTTTTGCCTGGATTGGGTGCGGAATAACGAAAGACCGCAGTCCGCCGCAAGCGGCGGCGCGGCCGATGAGCATGAAAAAACCGCTCCGGGACTAAGAGCCGTTCCGGGATCGCGGTGAGCGGGACTATGGAAAAACTGCTGAGAATATTCTCCGGCCGGTTAAGTTCGTGGATGGAGTTTGCCGCCGGGGTATCCATCATAGCGGTGATGCTGTTGATCGGCTGCGATATTGTCGGAAGGATATTCGGCTGCCCGGTCCCCGGCGCTTATGAACTTGTCAGCCTTTCGGGGGGATTAATTGTGGGTTTGGCTTTACCGGCTACGTCGAGATCAAAAGGCCATGTTTCCACGGATATTTTGACGGGAAAGCTTTCGGAAAAGCGGCAACGCATCCTGAGCCTGACAACCCGGCTGATCGGAATCGCGGTATTCCTTCTGGCCGCCTGGGGCATGGTTTTCATGGGCATGCGTCTGAAAGCTTCGGGAGAGGTGACGGCGGTGCTTGCGCTTCCTTTTTATCCTGTGGCCTATGTTGTCGGCGGTGCTTTTCTGATACAAGCGCTGATTTTGTTTTCCGAAATATTGGAAGCGAAGAAACAAAATTCCTGAAGAGGGATTTCGCCTATGAACGAGGTGCTGATCGGCTGTATCGGGCTGGCCCTGCTGCTGGTTCTTTTCCTGACGGGAATCGAGCTTGCCTATGCGATGGCGTTTATCGGATTTGTGGGATTCGCCGTCCTGAGGTCTTTCCCCGCCGCCGTCGACCTTCTGGCGAAAGACTTTTTCGATACCTTTGCCTCCTACACCTTTGTCGTGATCCCGCTTTTTGTCCTCATGGGCCAGGTTGCCTTCAATTCAGGAATCGCGGAGAAAATGTACGGCACTTCCCGGAAATTTGTCGGCCATGTGCCCGGGGGATTGGCGATGGCGACGGTTGTCGGCGCGACCATATTCAAAGCTATTTCGGGATCCTCCCTGGCGACGGCGGCGACCTTTTCAAGCGTCGCGGTCCCTGAAATGGACAAACACGGGTACGACAGAAGATTGTCCACAGGCGTAGTCGCCAGCGTGGGAACTTTAGGATTCCTCCTGCCCCCGAGCGGGACGCTCATTATCCTGGCAATGATTACGGACCAGTCCATCGGCAAATTATTCCTGGCGGGAATTGTCCCCGGCTTGCTGATCGCCGTATTTTTTCTTGCAACCATTGCGGGGTGGTGCCGGGCGGATCCACTCATCGCTCCCAAAGGGCCCCCCGCGGGATGGAAGGAGCGCGTCCGGTCCGTCCCTCAGGTTTTCTGGCCGCTGCTGATTTTTACCGTCACCGTCGGAGGTTTGCTGGCGGGCTTTTTTACCCCCACCGAAGCCGGCAGCGTCGGGTCGATTGCGGTTCTTTTGCTCACCTTGCTGAAAAGGGACTTGAATCTCAAGGGATTCACGAAATCCGTGGACGAATCGCTCCGGATGGGATGCATGGTTCTGATGCTGATTGCGGGGTCGGTCGTGCTGGGACACTTCATTGTGCTGTCGCGGATCCCGAGTGTGGCGGCCGCCTGGGCGCTCAGTCTGCCGCTGCCTCCCAATTTGATTATTGCCGTCATTCTTTTTATTTATCTCGCGGGCGGATCCTTTATCGACGACATAGCGTTCATGATTCTCGCTACTCCCATATTTTTCCCCGTGGCCATGAAGCTCGGCTATGATCCTATCTGGTTCTGCATTGTCATCGGGGTGACGATGATGATCGGCGTGATCACGCCGCCGGTGGCGGTGGCCGCTTTTATCGTTAAAAACATTACGCGGGAGCCCATCGGCCGGGTTTATAAAGGGGTCCTGCCTTTTCTGGCGGCTCTGGTTTTTTCTCTCTTCCTTCTATTTATTTTTCCGGAGATGGCAACCTACCTCCCGCGAATGTTCGGCTGAAAAATAAGGGGAAGCCGCGCGGCGGTAGGCCGTTTCGAGTTGTCAATAAGCATGCGGTCCGAAGGGATGGAAGAGCGGCACAGCACCGGCTTTTGGGATGCTCAGAGCTCTCCATAGGATGCGATGCGGCTCCGCCCGAAAAATCCAATCCCCGTATCGGCGGCAATAATGATAGAGTCGCACCCGCATAATCTCTTTAAGGTTTTCATCCGGACTTTTCCCTTATAAGGTATGCAAGGAATCCAAAAACGGGAAACAGACAATGGAAAACGGAGACAGGCGATGAATACGGGCGAAATGAGCATGCAGGCGGATGTGGCGGTGATCGGTTCAGGGGCATCCGGCCTCGCCGCGGCGCTCACGGCGGCCGAAGGCGGCGCCAGGGTGATCGTTTTCGAAAAGCAGCGGACAGCCGGGGGAACCTCGAATTTTTTTGAAGGAATGTTTGCCGCGGAAAGCGATTTGCAGCGAGAGCACTACATTGATTACAGTCGGGATCAGGCCTTTAAGAGCATTATGGAATACAGTCATTGGCGCGCCAATCCCCGCCTTGTGAGGGCCGTCGTTGACGAATCGGGGGGGACCATTGCGTGGCTCCGGCAGCAGGGGGTCGAGTTTTCCGGGGTCACCATCAATATGCCGAACTCTCCCCGCACCTATCACATCGTAAAAGGCGGCGGCCTGGCGGTGGTGAAGATCCTTGTCACCAAAGCAAAAGAAAAGGGCGTCGACCTTCGGCTGGGCGTTCCGGTGAAGCGAATCATCAAGGAGGGAGGACGCGTGGCGGCCGTCGTGGCAGAGGCAGATTCAGGCGACGTGAAAGTGGCCTCGAAGGCGGTTGTGGTCGCCACCGGCGGATTCGCCAACAACAAGGAATGGATCAGAAAATACGCGGGATTCGAGCTCGGTAAAAACCTGATCCCGGTCGGCAACACCGACAAATTCGGCGACGGCATCCGCATGGCGTGGGAAGCCGGGGCCGCCGAAGAAGGCATCGGCGTTGTGGAGCTTTATCGGGCCGGCCCGATTACAACGGAGATCGGAGGAGAGGTTGAATGGCCCACGGTCCAGCCCGATCTTTGGGTCAATCCCCTCGGGGAGAGATTTTGCGATGAAGGGATTGCTTTTTACGATACCTCTGTCGGCAATGCAAACGCGAAGTTCAAGGAAGGCTATACCTACAGCCTGTTCGATTCCTCGATACTGCGGCGCCTCAAGGAACAAGGCCTTGATAAAAGCGTGAATGTGCGGACTCCTCCCGGCGCCAAGCTCCTGAACTTCGACAGGGAACTCGAAATCCTTTTTGAAAAAGAGAACACCGACGTATTTGTCGCGGACTCGGTCGAAGAACTCGCGGGGAAACTGGGCATGGATGCGGCGGTATTAAAATCCACCGTTGAAACATACAATCGTTTCTGCGAAAAAAGGCATGACGATCTTTTTGCCAAGGATCCCAAATATCTCCGGCCTCTTGAAGGTCCGAAATATTATGCCGTAAAAGCGCACACAGTCACCCTGGGCACGATGGGCGGGATCAAAATCAACCACAACGCGGAGGTAATCGATAAGAAGGACAGCGTCATTCCGGGGCTCTATGCGGCCGGATTCGATGCCGGCGGCATGTACGGAGACAGCTATCATGTATCGGTGGCTTCGGGTTCGTCGGTGGGATTTGCCTTTAATTCGGGCCGCATCGCCGGGAAAAGCTCGTTGAAATATATAAAAACGTCTGCCGGTTAAAATATCGATTCTCCGTCAATGGTTGTGAACCGGGGAGCAAGGAGAAATAAAGATGTCCAATGAATACAAAGACAAGGTCGTCATTGTGACCGGCGGAGCGTACGGCATCGGCAGGGCGGCGGCCGTTGGCTTCGCCCGAAGAGGGGCAAAGGTGGCAATCGCCGACCTGGATGCAAAGAGAGGAGAAGAAACGCTGCGGCGCATTAAAGATGACGGCGGCGATGCGATTTTTATAAAAACGAATGTGTCCTCGGAACCCGATGTCGAAGCCATGGTGAAAGAAACCGTCCGGGCCTACGGCCGTCTGGACTGCGCTTTCAATAACGCCGGAATTCATAAGGATTTTGTTTCCACAATTGACTTTGCGGCCGCCGAATGGGATGAAATGATCAATGTGAATCTTAAAAGCGTGTGGCTGTGCATGAAGCATGAGATTCCGGAAATGCTCAAGAACGGCAAGGGCGCCATTGTCAATACTTCGTCGGTGGCGGGCCTGGTCGGAGCTCCGAGCAATCCGGCTTACCCCGCAAGCAAGCACGGCGTCGTGGGACTGACCAAATCCACCGCGCTTGAGTTTGCGCGAAGGGGCATCCGGGTGAATTGCGTTTGCCCCGGGCCGACGCGGACCGGGATGAACGAGGCGCTGGTTGCGTCCCATCCCGACATGGTTAAAGCAATGGACGCAAAAGTTCCCATGGGCAGGATCGGCGAGCCCGAGGAAGTCGCCGCCGCGGCCATATGGCTGTGTTCGGACGAAGCCTCTTATATCACCGGCCACGCTCTGCCCGTGGACGGGGGCATCGTCGCGGATTAATGGCGTTTTCCCTTCAAGACTTTCCAAGTTCGAAACTTGAACCGGGCTGCTAAGCGCCAGTCACTGATAAGGAGGAGTTCATGGAGAATTTCAAGATGTGGATCGGCGGAGAGTGGGTGGACGCCGATTCCAAAAAAACATACGCCGTCATCAATCCCGCTACGGAAGAGAAAGTCGCGGAAGTGCCCCTGGCGGGGGAATCCGATGTCAACAAGGCGGTGGAAGCGGCCCGCCGCGCTTTTCCCGTGTGGTCGAATAAGACCCAGGCGGAGAGGTCCAAGATCGTCAGAGAGATCGCCCTGAATATGAAGACGATTATTCCGGAGCTGGTCCGGCTCGACGTTCTCGAACACGGCACCCCGGAAAATGTTTCCACCCAGATCACCACCTTCGCCTCGGAGCTTTGCGATTTTGCGGCGTCGGCCAGCCGGACGCTGATGGGGCACCACATCCCCGCTTATCCGAATACAATCTCCTACCTGAAGCGGGAGCCGGTGGGAGTCTGCGGCATCATCACGCCGTGGAACGTGCCTCTCATGATGGTTGTGGCGAAAATGGCCCCCGCCCTCGCCGTCGGCAACACGTGCGTCATAAAACCTCCGAGCGTCACTCCCTTGGCCGCTCTTAAGTTTATGGAAGTAGTCGAGAAGTCGGGCGTGCCGGCCGGAGCCGTAAACTTGATCACCGGCCCCGGATCAAGCATCGGCAAGATGATTTCTTCGCACCCGGACGTGGACCTTATCGGGATGACGGGGAGCAGCGAAACCGGAAAAGCCATTATGGCCGCGGCCAGCCAGACGGTAAAAAAGCTGGTCCTGGAGCTGGGCGGAAAGAATCCGGCGATTGTGCTTGAAGATGCCGATCTGGACCACGCGGCGCAGGTGCTGGCGCATCAGCAATTCAAAAACACGGGCATGACCTGCGGTTCTCCCGGCAGGATCTATGTCCATGAAAAGGTTTACGATGCTTTCGTGCAAAAATTCGTAGCCCGCGCCAAACAGGTGGTCGTGGGCGATCCTCTGGATCCCAAGACAACCATGGGCCCGGTGGTCAGCGCGGAACACCGGGATAAGGTGGAGTATTACATCAAGTCCGGCATCCAAGAGGGCGCCAAGCTTGTGTTTGGCGGCGAGAGGCCGAAAAATCCTCCTATCAACAAGGGCTACTACGTCGTTCCGACGGTGTTCACCGAGGTCGCCCCGAAAATGAAGATATACACAGACGAGATATTCGGGCCGGTCGCCTGCATCGTAAGATTTTCCTCGGAACAGGACGTCATCAGGCAGGCCAACGACAATCGGTACGGCCTTTGCGGCTCGGTGTTTACAAAGAACATGACCAAAGGGGTCCGGATGGGCAATCAGCTGCGGGTCGGCTCGTTTTGGGTCAACCAGCACAACTATCTCGCAACCGAATTCCCTTGGGGCGGGAGCAGGGAGAGCGGCATCGGCAAGGAAAGCGGCGTGCACGGCATGCTGGAATTTACGGAGCTGAAGCTTATGAATTTGGAGCTGCTGGATTAACAGGTTTCAGGAAAATTGCATCGCGCGGGGCGGGCGGCGATGCGGGGATTCATCAAATATCCTGAGGCCCGCGCCGGCAAGCCGCCGCAGGGGAAGCGGCAAATGTGAAACGAAAAGACGGGGGGATCAATGATGAGTGCGGAATACAGAGTGCTGATAAACGGAGAGCTCTGCGAGGCATCCACCAAAGAGACGATGGAAGTCATCAATCCGGCGAACGGCAAGGTCGTGGGCCTTGCTCCCAAGTGCGGTTCGCTGGAAGTCGACAGAGCGGCTGAAGCCGCTTGGAAGGCCGCGCCCGGCTGGGCGGAAAAATCTCCGACCGACAGGGCCGCAATCTTCTTTAAGATGGCCGAACTCCTCAGGGCCCGCCGCGAGGAGTGGGCAAAACTTGAAACGATGCAATACGGGGGGCCCATTTTCAAAACCCACAACTTCGACATGACTTTTGACGCGGAGCATTTTGAATTTATGGCCGGGGTCGGAAGAGCCGTGACGGGCGCAACGCTTCCGGTGGGCCCGCAGGCCATATCCATGACGATCCGTCAGCCGTTGGGGGTCGTCGGCCTGATTACGCCGTGGAATTTCCCTCTGGTCACGGCTATTTCAAAAATCACTCCGGCGCTGATGATGGGAAATACGGCCGTGGTGAAACCGGCTTCCTGCGCGCCGCTGACGGTTTTAAAGCTGGGCGAACTTGCAATAGAAGCCGGCTTCCCGCCGGGCGTGCTGAATATCGTAACCGGCCCCGGGCCCTCGGTCGGGGAAGCGCTTGTCAAACACCCGTATATTTCCAAGATCAACTTCACCGGAGATTCGGAAACGGGCAAGCGCATTCTGGCGCTGGCCAGCGCGGCCGTTAAGCCGGTCGCCTGCGAACTCGGCGGCAAGAACGCTTTCATCGTATTGCCCGACGCGGATATGAAGGCCGCGATTGAAGGAGCGGTCTGGGGAGGATTTTTTAATTCCGGCCAAAACTGCGGCGCTTCGAGCCGGTATCTGGTGCACGAATCCGTCTACGATGAATTCGCTCAAAAATTCGCAGCCGCGGCGAAAAAGCTGCGCGTGGGGGATCCTCTGAATCCGGAAACCATGATCGGTCCCGTCGCATACAAAGGACACCGGGATAACATCGAGGGCTTTGTCGAACGCGCCAGAAAATCGGGGGCGAAACTGCTTCTCGGCGGAGAACGTCCGAATACGCCCGAAACAAAAGACGGGTACTTCGTGGTTCCCACTATTTTTGGAGACTGCGACCCCAAGTCGGAAATCATGCAGGAGGAGATTTTCGGCCCCGTGGTCGCCTTGGCCAGGTTCAAAACTCCCGAAGAAGCCGTAGCCATCGCCAACGACACGCGTTTCGGCCTGTGCGCCTCCATCTGGACAAAAGACATCCGGCAGGGTCTTGTGATGACCAAGCAGCTTAAGGTGGGCACGGTATGGCTGAATCAGCATCTCTCGATTGTTTTCGAATGCCCGTGGGGCGGATGCAAAGAATCGGGGCACAGCAAAGAAAATTCCATCATGGTTCTTGACGAGTACACCATGATGAAAAATGTATGGATCGACCTGATTGGAACCCCCGCAACCCCGTGGGAAGGCAAGCTGGAATAAAGAATTCAGAATTTCAGCAAGGGCTGCGCCCTTGATATCCCGCTAAAAAACAGCGAGATATGGAAGCCAGAAGCCAGGAGCCGGAAGCCGGAATAGCTCGGCCATATCCATTGAGCAATTCAATGTCTTCTTGCTCCTTTCTTCCTGCTTCATTCTTCATTCTTCTTTCCTTCTGTTTTCTTCCTTCTGGCTTCCTGCTTCATTCTTCTTTCCTTCTGGCTTCTGGCTCCTGGCTTCTTGCTTCCTTCTTCTGTCTTCTTACTTCTGTCTTCTATCTTCCTGCTTCATTTCATTCGCGGATCCGCTAAGACCCGTCGCCGCACGCGGTCATTTTTTTAAGTCTTTGCTCCTCATGATTTAAATCATGTTAATGCGCCGTTTCACACACTAAAATTAATCCTATTGAAACAAAGGTTTGGATATGACCGTGGCCGAACAACAGGGAAAAGTGCTCGATCTCCGCGAAGCCGTAAGGCGTTATGTAAAGCCGGGAATGAAACTGCATCTCGCGGGAGGAATCGGGGGGCCGAGCGCCGCCATCTGCGAGATCATCCGGCAGTATCGGGGAAAGAACCCCGGGTTCACGCTGATTCAAAGCACGGTGACGGGGCACGCGCTCAATCTCGTTCATTCGCGGCTTGCAGAAAAGCTTGTCTGCTCCGTGTGCGCGAACATATCCGCCTCCGGCCGTCCGAGCAGCGTCATTCAAAAAGCCTGTGAAAGCGGACTCATCGAGATGGAAAACTGGACGCTGAATTCTTTGCAACAGCGGCTCATGGCAGGCGCCTTGGGCGTGCCCTTCATGCCCACCAAGTCCGTTCTCGGCAGCGGTCTCGCAATTGATAACGAGGCGTCCTTTAAAACCATGGAGGATCCTTTCGGCTCGGGAGCGGCCGTGGGTCTGGCAAGCGCTCTTTCGCCCGATATCTCCATCGTCCACGGGTGCGCGGCGGACGCGGACGGTAACACGATTCTGCCCGCTCCCTACGGCGAAGACCTGTGGGGTGCGCTTGCAAGCAAGGGCGGAGCGATTGTCACGGTCGAGAAGATTGTGCCGGCGGAATTCATAAAAAAATACGCGGCCCTGGTTAAAATCCCCTCCTATGCGGTCCATGCGGTCGCGCTCGCCCCCTTGGGACTGCATCCTTTTTCGCTGGCAAATCCGGGCATCAGCGATATCGATCCCTATGAAAAGGACGAGGATTTTCTCAACGTCCTTTATGAAGCTTCCGCCAGCGAGCACGCCCTGGATGAATGGATCAGGGAATGGGTGCTTCAGTGCGGAGATCATGAGCAATACCTCGCCAAGCTGGGAGAACAGACGGTTGCAAATCTCAAAGAGAAATCCAGGAGAAGGAAAAGCGAATTCTTCCCGGCCTCGCCCGCCCCGTATGACGGAAACGCGGTTTTTACCCCGAGGGAAATGATGGTCATAGCGCTGGCGCGGGAAATATCGACCAGCGTGCAGAAGCATGGATACAAGCTGGTGCTTGCGGGGGCGGGAGTGGCCGCCACCGCGGCCTTCCTTGCTTACTACCAGTCCAAGCCCGCCGGGTTCGAGCTGGCGACGGGAAACGGGCAAATGGGCTATGCGCCGGTTCCGGGAGAACCCATACTTGCAAGCGAGGCCGGAGTCCGCAGGTCGAAGCTGCTTACCGATACCGTAATGATGCAGGGTGTTTTTGTCGGAGGCGCGAACAACAGATGCTTGAGCATTCTGGGGGCAGGCCAGGTGGATCGGCATGGGAACATAAACTCCACGAAAACCTCCAAGGGAAAATTTCTCGTGGGATCCGGCGGCTCCAACGACGCTCTCAATGCGCGCGAGGCGATCGTTTGTCTGGATCAATCCAGGGACCGTTTTGTGGACGCTCTGGCCTATGTCACGGGCCGCGGGGATGCGGTGACAACGGTGGTGTCCACCATGGGGATTTTCAAGAAGCCGGCGGCGCGGGAAGAACTGCATCTTGTCGCGTGCTTGCCCGATCCCCGGGGCGGCACCCTGAAAGAGAAGGTTCAGGCGATCCGGAATAATTGCGGTTGGGATCTGAAGACGGCGCCCGTTGTGGAAGAGGCGCCGGGACCGAGGCCGGAGGAGCTGCAGATGCTCCGTTGGCTCGCAACATAATTGGCAATGGAGTATTGAAGAGAATATCGAGAATTGCGCTGGATGCGGGTTAACCCGCAATCCGGGAATCGTAATTCCGAAACGAGGTGGATATGAGCGGCGGACCGTTACAGGGAATGAGAGTCATTGAATGCGCGGGCTATTTGAGCGCGCCGACGGCGTGCTACATGCTGGGGGACCTGGGCGCCGAGGTGATCAAGATAGAGGATCGGGTGAAAGGGGATCCTTCCAGGGGCACATCCGCCGTTTTCGGCTCGTCCATGATGCTGCCGAACGGCGAAAACGTGCTGTTTGAAACCGCGAACCGCAACAAAAAGAGCATCACGCTGGACCTGAAGAAAGAAAAAGGCAGGCAGCTGCTCTACGAACTCGTATCCAAAGCGGAAGTTTTCTGCACCAACTTCACGCAGTCCACGATAGCAAAACTCATGATCGACTTTGAAACCCTGAAGAAATACAATCCGAAGCTGATTTACGGGCTCGCCACCGGTTACGGGCTTGAAGGGCCTGAAAGCAATCGGCGCGCTTTTGACAGCGTCGCGCAGGCCCGCTCCGGAATTATGTACGCCCTCGGCGGGGAGCCGAAGACTCCGCCTGCGCAGATCGGCGGTCCCGTATTCGACCAGATAACCGGCACTTTGCTGGCCTACGGGGTGCTGGCGGCGCTTATCGCGCGCGACAGGCAGGGCGTAGGACAGCAGATTGAAGTATCGCTTCTCGGCTCGGGGATTCATTTGCAGGCTTACAACATTAATACGGCGCTTCTCAGAGGGCGCCAGATCCCGAGGCCCTCGAGACGGTCCCTTAAAAATCCCATGGCGAATCATTTCGAATGCGCCGACGGCGAGTGGCTGCTGCTTTCGGAACCCCAAGCGGATCGATTCTGGCCCGCTTTCTGCAATGCCCTCGGCATCCAGCACCTTGAAAAAGACGAGAAATATGCCGACGCGGCGCGGCGCCGCGAAAACTATCGGGAGCTCCTCGAAATAATCGAAGAGGTTTTTAAAACCAAGACGCGCGATGAATGGATGAGGATTCTCGACGAAAAGGGAGAAGGCATCGCCTATTCTCCTGTCCTGAAGCCCACGGATCTGGCCAACGATAGGCAAGCGCTCGAGAACGGTTATATTACGGAAATCGATCACCCGTCGCTGGGACCGGTCAAGATGGTCGGCAATCCGGTGCGGTTCGAGGGAACGCCTGTGACGGTGGACGGGTATTCCCCCTGTTTCGGCCAGAACACCGAGGAAGTGCTGATGGATGTCTGCGGTTATGACTGGGACAAGATACAGCAGCTGAAAGATGAAGAAGTGATATAGGAATTTTCGGTTCCCGGCCGGGGACCGGAGACTTTAAACGGTGGTGCGATGAAAACCAAAATAAGAAACAGGCGGTTGGATGAAAAAGAATTCCTGAAAATGCGCGAACCGGTGCTTAAGCTATGGGCCACAGGGCGCGAGGTGGACCTCGACGAAGGCGTCGAGTATCAAAAAAACTTGCCCGACTCAAAAAACTGGCACAAGGTGGCGCTGAAACTTCGCGAAGAAGGGCGGACGGCCATATTCCCCAGGGCGGGAACGGGATTGCTTGAGGACCAGATCAGCCTTTCCAGAAAGCTCGTTGAATCGGGGGTGCCTTTCATCCCTGTGACCACGGACAGTTACACGCGCCAGCTGGATTTCGAAAAGGTCGACGCCATCCTGGCGGAAATGCGAAAGACCGGCAGAAAGCTGTTGAACGGATTTCCTCTCATTAACTATGGAGTAAAAGAGACAAGGAAGCTCATTGAAAGCGTCGACCGGGGCGCCTTCAATCCCAGGCTTTCGCTCAAATCCTATAAGCTGGCGACGGAAATCTCGTTCGCCGCCGGCATGACGGCCGTGGCCGCATGCCCCTTTATTTCATGGGCGGCCTATGAAAAGGATGCGACGCTGGAAGAATCCATGGTGACGAACCAGTATGTCCACAGGCTCATCGGGTACTATGCGGACCGGGGGGCGATCATTTCGACCGACAATCATGGATGGATTCTGACGGGATTGCAGCCGATGACCGTGAACCTGGCCACTACCATCGCGGATGCGGTCATGGTGGCCGAACAGGGAGGCAAGAGCATAACCTCCGTGGTTCACCTGATGGGCAATATGGCGCAGGATCTGGCCTGGATCCGGGTGACGCCCAAGTTAATGAGGGAATATCTCGACAAGCTCGGGTATTCGGATGTGGAGATTGCGGGCGTTATCGCGCAGCATACGCCCCTTTTTCCCATGCCGCAGAACATGGGAGGCGCTTTCGCCTTCGCCAATTACACCGCCATGGTGGCCGCGCTCGGAAAAACTGAAGGGGTGTCCATTCGAACGATCGACGAGGCTCTCGGCATTCCCACGGAAGACTCTCACGCCCTCAGCTACGAATCCGTCAACTGGCTGCTGAACATCGTTCGCGGACAAAAGATCGATCTGCAAATAAAGGAAGTCGACGAGGAGGCGGCCGTCGCGGAGACCGAAATCAGGGCGTTGATGGACAAAATCCTGGAATTGGGAGACGGCGATGTGATCGTCGGGTGCCTGAAAGGAGTCGATGAAGGCTTCCTCGACTCAAGCTTCAGCCCCAATAAGCAGGTTAAGGACAAAGTGATGGGCATCAAAGACCGCCATGGCGCAATTCGCTGGAAAGAGTTCGGCGATCTGCCGCTTCCCGAAGAGGTCAAAAAGTTTCATCGAGAAAAAATCGCGGAAAGGGAAAAAGCGGAAGGCCGCAAGACGGATTACGAGGTCCTCGTTCAGGATTTCTGGGCATTCAGCAAAGGACAACTGGTCGGGATGGGGTAAAGACTCCCCGCGGTTCCGGTTTTCGCTGCGCGCTGATTGTCTAAAAAGCGCGGCGGCGAACGCGAAAGCCGAAACAGGCGTGTTGGACGTTTTTACCGCATTGGAAGGAGAATAAAAAATCGTGGCGAAACCAACGGTAGTGACGGGAACGGTGGGAAGGGACGCCCATGTGATCGGGACAAAAATATTATCCCGCGCCCTTCGCGATGCCGGCTTCAATGTTGTGGAATTAGGGATCCTGACGCCTCCTGAGGAATTCATTAAGGCCGCTGTGGACAATAATGCGGATGCCATCCTGATGAGTTCGCTTTACGGAATGGGCGAAAACGATGTTCAGGGATTCAAGGGGAAATGCGTCGAAGCCGGGTTGAATGACTTGATTCTTTACATCGGCGGAAATCTCATCGTCGGCAAGCATGATTTTAAGGAAGCCGAAGAAACTTTTAAAAAGCTGGGGTTCGATCGTGTATATCCGCCTGCTTCCGATGTAAAAACGGCCATCGCGGATCTTTGGAACGACATGAAAGCCAGAGGGAAAGCTTAGCAATCATGCCGCGCACTCGAATGTTGGAAGGCTACCGCGCCCTCGACCTGACCGACGAGAAGGGATTTCTGTGCGGCAAGATCCTGGCCGAGCTGGGCGTGGACGTCATCAAGGTGGAGAAGCCGGGAGGAGATCCCTCGCGCATGATCGGTCCCTTTTGGCGGGATCAGGCGGATCCTGAAAAAAGCCTGTATTGGTTTGCATATAACAGCAGCAAGCGCGGAATCACGCTCGATATACAAACGGAGAGAGGGAAAGAGATCTTCCGGGATCTGGTCAAAACGGCCGATTTTGTGATTGAGAGCTTTGCCCCGGGGTTTCTGGACGCGCTTGGCTTCGGTTATTCGGAATTAAGCCGGATCAAGAAGGACATTATCCTGACCTCCATCACGCCCTTCGGCCAGAACGGTCCCTACAGCCGTTATCAGGCGGCGGACCTTACTGTCATGGCCATGGCCGGAGAGCTTTTCCTGACCGGCGATTCGGACCGCCGCCCCGTGAATTTAAGCCTTCCGCAGGCGTGCCTTCATGCCGGAGCGGACGCGGCCGTGGGGTCCATGCTCGCCCATCATCACAGGAGGATGACGGGAGACGGACAGCACGTGGATATTTCCATGCAGCACAGCGCCGCGTGGTTCCTGGCTCAGACTGTCCCTCATTGGGAGGTGGACAATATTATCCTCGGCAGGGTAGGCACTTTCCGCACGAGCAGCCGGGGCACTTTGCAGAGGCAGGTTTGGCCGTGCAAGGACGGTTTTATATTCTTTTTCATGATCGGAGGGCAGCAGGGCGCCAAGACTTGCCGGCAACTGGTCAAATGGATGGACGAAGAGGGCATGGCCGACGAATTCCTTCGGACATACGAATGGGAGCAATTCGATATGGCTACCGCTACTCAGGATCTGATAGACAGGATTTCAAAGCCCATCGCGGAATTTTTCATGACGCGGACCAAAAAAGAAGCATTGCATGCGGCGGTTTCGAGGGGCATTTCCATTTCGCCTCTTATGGGAAACCGGGACCTGCTTAAGGATCCCAACCTCGCCGCGAGAGACTTCTGGATGCCTGTGGAGCATCCCGAGCTGAAGGCTGCCATCCCGTATCCCAGGCGGTTCGTGCGGTCATCGGAAAATGAGACGGCAACGCGCTTTCGCGCCCCTTATATAGGCGAGCATAACGCGGAAATCTACGGGGAGTTGGGGCTCGACGGGGAGCGGCTCGAATCGCTGAAGGAAGCCGGTATTATTTAGGAGGCTGCCGCCGCGCAGCCGGGAACGCGGCATCTCCTAATATATGAACAGGCTCTTATCCTGAATATTCCTGTTCCCATTTTGGTTTCTGTCTTCGCTGTTGAGAGCCTTCGGAAGGAAACCGGGGACAGGGAAACCTGAAAAAGGTGAAATGCATGGGCATCAATAAAAAATACGAAAAGCTGCTTGAGCCGGGCCGCATAGGACCGGTAAAGACCAGAAATCGGATCATCAAATCGGGCGCCGGAATGCTCATGTGGCATGAGGAAGACCTCCATATGCGCGTAGAGGTCAAGGCCTTTTACGAGGGCATCACGAGAGGAGGCGTCGGCCTCCTGATTGTGGAATCGCCCACCATCGATTATCCGCGGGGCGCGCGCTGGAAGGAGCGGTATCGCATAGACGACGATAAGTACATAGAAGGGCTCCGGGAGCTCGTCGAGGTTATCCATAAATACGGATGCCCCACCTTTATGCAGATGAACCACGACGGGCCCTGGCAGGTAAAGCTTCCATTTGTGCCTGCGCCGCTGTATGACGGACCTCCCATCGGCTCCTCCCCCGTCAGCTTTAAATCGGACGGAGACTTCCACGGCGAAGTCCCGAAGCCTCTCACGATCGAAGAGATCGAGGAGCTTGTAGATAAATTCGCCAGCGCAGCCGTCCGGGCCGGCAAGGCGGGATTCCAAGGCGTGGATATCAACTCCGCCAGCAGCCATCTCCTTCATAACTTCCTTTCCCCGTTTTGGAACAGGCGGGAAGACAAATACGGCGGAAGCGTGGAAAACAGGACCCGCTTCGCAAGCGAAATCATTCAAGAAATCAAGAAGCGCGCCGGAAATGACTTCGCGGTTATGATTACCATGAACGGCATCGAGATGGGCCAGGGAATCGGCGTTGAAAACAGCCGGTGCCTCACGCATGAAGAGAGCCGGAAGGCCGCCGCGATATTTCAGAAAGCGGGGGCCGATGCCATCCAGGTAAGAAGCCACTTTATGGGCTACCATGTGGGTTCGTATCTTACCGATGTGCTTTTCTATCCTGAAGCGCCCATCCCGCCCGAATCTTTTCCGAAAGTATACGATTCAAGCCACAAGGGAGTCGGCGCAAACATCCCCGGAGCCGCCGGCATAAAGAGCGCCGTGTCCATTCCGATTATCGTCGTGGGGAAATTGGATGCGGATCTCGGGGAGAAGGCAATCAGGGACGGCAAGGTGGATTTTATCGCGATGACGCGCCGTCTTCTGGCCGATCCCGACTATCCCAGAAAGATCGCGGAGGGCAGGGAGGACGATATCCAACCTTGCACCGCATGCGCCAACTGTCTTGGAAGCCGACGGTGTCGAATCAACGGGCTTTTGGGCACGCCGTACAATACCATTGATAAAGCGGAAAGGAAGAAAAAGGTCCTGGTGATCGGCGGCGGCCCGGCCGGAATGTCGGCGGCCAGAGTCTCCGCTCTCCGGGGGCATGAGGTCATTCTCTACGAAAAATTGACCAAGCTGGGAGGACTGCTTCCGGTCGCATCGATCGTGAAGGGATCCCATCCCGAAGACCTTTCGCTCATCATCAAATATTTTTCGCGTCAGCTCGACAAGCTCGGCGTAACAGTCAGACTCGGGAAGGAAGCGGATCTTTCCACGGTGGATGCAATAAAGCCTGACGTGGTTTTCCTGGCGAGCGGCGGAACTTCCACCGTCCCGAAGGTTCCCGGTATCGACAGGCCTAATGTCGTCAACGGCGCGGATCTGCATCGCCAACTGAAGTTTTACTTGAGGTTTTTCAAGCCGGAAACCCTCAGAAAAATGACCAAGTTCTACATGCCCATGGGGAAGAGAGTCATTGTGATCGGCGGCGCTATTCAGGGCTGCGAGCTTGCCGAATTCCTGACAAAAAGAGGGAGAAAAGTCACCGTCGTTGAAACCAGCGATAAGCTGGGCGAAGGCATGGTGGATGTGATGATGGACTATCTTTTCATCTGGTTCAGGAAAAAGGGAGTTTCCCTGATCCCGGGCGTCAGGCAATATGTTGAGATCACGGAAAAAGGGCTGACCCTGATCACCAAAGAAGGTGAAAAGAAAACCATAGAAGCCGACAGCATCGTAACCGCCCTGCCGTTGACGCCCAATAACGAGCTGCTCGAAAGGCTGAAAGAGAGAGTCCGCGAAGTCTATCCCATCGGGGATTGCAGAGAACCGCTGCTGATTGCGGACGCGATCGGCACCGGCTTGCGAACCGCCCGTGAAATTTAGGGGGAACAAGGAGACGGAGTCTGAGATTTGAGGGGTGAAATGAACGAGAAGGTGTTTGAAGACCTGAAAATCGCGGCGTTCAGCTGGGCAATGGTCGGGCCCCTGACCCTGAAGTTTTTCGCGGACCACGGAGCGACGGTCGTCCGCGTGGAAACGAGCCTTCGTCCCTGCGTGACAAGGACCTCGGCGCCGTACAAAGACAATATTCCGGGAATCAACAGGAGCGGCTATTTCAATCATTTCAGCGCCAATATGATGAGTTTGTCGCTCAACATGAAGAATCCCCTCGGATTGAGCGTGGCCAAGGAACTTGTTTCCTGGGCGGACGTTGTGATGGAAAATTTTACGCCGGGCGTCATGGATAAATGGGGGCTCGGTTACGGGGCGCTGAAGGAAATCAAGCCCGATATCATCATGGTGCGGCAGAATGGATTCGGCATCGACGGACCTTACAAAAATCTGGCCGCCTTCGGCATGATCCTCGCCGCCATCGCGGGGATCCCCAATTATATCGGATGGCCGGACAGGGGTCCACTGCCCGTAGGCGTAGGGGCCTATACGGACAGCATCAGTCCGCGTTTTGCGGCCGCCGCCCTCATCGCCGCGCTGGAATATCGCGAAAAAACCGGCAAGGGCCAGCTCCTCGATCTATCGCAGTTTGAAACGGCGCTTTATTTCCTTCTGCCGGGCATTCTGGATACGGCCGTCAACGAAAGAGAGCCCGTTCGGAACGGGAATGGGGTGGATTATGCCGCTCCGCATAACGTTTATCCCTGCCAGGGAGAAGAGCGCTGGTGCGCCATCGCCGTATGCGACGAGTCTCAATGGGCCGCGTTGTGCGGCGCCATGGGCAGGCCGGATTTAGCTTCGGACCCCCGGTTCGACACGCTGCCGCACAGGAAAGAAAACGAGGAGTCGTTGGACGCCTTGATTGAAGCATGGACCGTTGATCGGACCGCGGAAGAAGCAACGGCCTTATTGCAGCAGGCAGGCGTTCCGGCGGGCGTGGTCAAGAATGCCAAGGATGTTTTCGAAGACCCGCAGTTGCGCGCGCGCGGCCTTTTCTGGCCGATGGACCACTGTGAAATGGGCTTATTCACGCATCTAGGGACCAGCATGGTTCTGTCAAAGACGCCGGCTCGCGCGTCTACCCCAAGCCCGTGCCTGGGGGAACACAATGAGCATGTCATTACGAAAATCCTCGGCAAGACGGATGAGGAATTTGTGGAGCTTCTTGCCGCGGGCGCGCTTGAATAATATCAGGGAGGTTTCCTTATGGAACTGGAGTTTGTGAAGTACGAAAAAGAAAAACAGGTTGCCTTTATTACTTTAAACCGGCCGGACAGGCTCAATGCCATCGGCCCCGAGATTTATAGAGATTGGTCCGCCGCTATCACCGAAGCGGAGCGGGATGATGATGTGAAAGTTGCCGTATTCAAGGGGGCTGGAAAGGCTTTCAGCGCCGGGGCCGATCTGACCGGAGTGGGTTTTGTCTACGGCATGAAGGAACCCAAGCCCGGGGAGAGAGGCAGACAGCGCATCCCCCAGAGAGTGAAACTGGAATTCGATAGGAATGTTTTCCTTGATTTCCACAGGAGAATACTCTACTGCAAGAAGCTGACGATTGCTCAGTGCCATCGCTATTGCCTGGGCATCGCCTTCAACATCATATCGTACTGCGATCTGATTATTGCCAGCGAAGACTGCGAGATGGGGCATGTGGAGGAACGTCTGGGCCAAGGCGGCATGACGCTGACTCCAATGATGATCCTCCGGTGCGGCTTTACGAGGGCGATGGAGCTTTGTCTTACCGGCAGGAAATTCAGCGGCAAAAAAGCGGCGGAATACAACCTGATCAACAAGGCGGTGCCGGCCGACAAACTCGATGAGGAGGTCCGCGAATTGGCGCACGGATTGTGCCTCCATCCCAAGGACGGCATCGCGCTCGGCAAAGCGACAAGGGAGCAGATTTACATGACCATGGGCATCGACAGGGGGCTTGTCGACCATTACATCATGCACAGTTTCCAGACCAATAAGGTTTTGGACGAAGGCGAGATCAACTTTTTCAAATTGAGAAGAGACAAGGGCGTGCGGGAAGCCGCCCACGAAAAGCACGATCATTTCAAAGTGCTGGACGATTTCGACAAATAAAGGGTCCCTGTCGAAAAATCCATAACCGCGAAATTTGAACTCGAAAGTCGGGAAGCATGGACGCCTCTTATCTGTTCGCCGAAAACTTTGTGAATACGAAGTATGAAGACCTTCCCTCCGAGGTCGTGGATGCGACCAAGAAGGAGGTCCTGGATCTGTTGGGCTGCGCTTTGGGCGGGGCTTCCCAGCCGGGCGCCGCGCATGTGTCCGCGCTTGTAAAAGAGTGGGGCGGCAGGAAAGAAAGCACCATTATAGGCGGCAATCGGAAAGTGCCGGCTCCCCATGCGGCGCAGGCCAATGCCACCATGGCCCACGCGCTTGATTTCGACGACGTCCACGAAGCGGCCGTTGTGCACCCCGGTATCGTATCCATTCCTGTCGCCATGGCCGTAGGAGAGGCGCGGGGGAATCTAAGCGGAAAGGAATTCATTGTTGGCACGGCGCTGGGCGTCGACATGATGTGCCGGCTGGCTCTGGCGACGGCTCCCGGCAGGAGCCCGATTGAACTGGGGTGGCATCTGACCTCGGTATTCGGTTTCATGGGCTCCGCTGCGATTGCCGCCGCAATCCTGGGGTTGGATAAGGAAGGAATCGCCAATGCGATCGGGATCGGATACCACCAGTGCGCGGGCAACGGACAATGTGTCAAGGACGGCGCGCTGACCAAAAGGCTGGGCCCGGGATTCGCCGTAAAGGGAGGCATTACGGCGGCGCTTCTGGCGAAGGCGGGCGTGACGGGAGCAAGAAACAGCCTTGAAGGAGAATGGGGCCTTTACAGGCAGTACATGCGAGGAGACTACAGCCCCGAAATCCTTAGAGGGGACCTGGGGAAACGGTTTGAAGGCGTCAATGTGGCCATCAAGCCCTATCCGTGCTGCCGGGGCATTCATCCGGCAATAGACGCCGCGCTGGCCTTGGCGGCGGAGGCGGATATCCGGAGCGGGAACATAAAGGAAATCGTCCTTTCCGTTACGGAGGCGCATCTGTCGCTGCTCTGCCGGCCTGAAGACGCCAAGCGTTCGCCGAGGAATCCGGTGGACGCCCAATTCAGCATCCCATGGGGAGTGGCATCGGCCATCGCGGGAAGGCGGGTTGGGTTGGATGATTTTACGGAAGAGGCCATCGGAAACCGTAAAGTCCTGGAATTGACTCATAAGATGCGGGTGGAAGTCGACGACACGCTGAGCAAGCCCGGTCCGTCGCCCACTCGGGTAAAGATAATCACAACGGACGCGAAAGAGTTTGTGAAGGCAGTGGAGAATCCTCTGGGCAGTCTCGAAAGACCCATGTCTTTTGACGATTGCGCACGGAAATTCAGGGATTGCGCAAAGAGTCTCGACGCCGGGCGAATCGAGAGAATCGTGCATAGGATCGGACGGCTTGAACGTCTGCGGGATATTCGAGAACTAATCCGCCTTTTAAGGTAATGGATAAGATATAAGGAGGCAGTTTATGGGAAACGCTTTAAGCGGGAAGGTAGCTTTTGTCACAGGAGCGGCCGCAAAGCGGGGCATGGGCAGAGCGGTTGCGGTGAGAATGGCCATGGAAGGCGCCGATGTGATGGTGACCGATAAATTCGCGGCTCCAAAAAGCGCATGGGCAGGCGATGAGAACTGGAAAGGCCTGGAGGATGTGGTTAAGGAAATCGAGGGCCTCGGCTGCAAAGCGATGTCGGCCGTCGCGGGCGTGGAGAATTCCGCGGAAGTCGATGCGGCGGTGAAAGCCGCCCTCGAAAAGTTCGGCAGGATCGATATCTTGATCAATTGCGCCGGGACGCGCGGCCCGGTGGGGGTGAATATCGTCGACGGAGACGAGAAGGATTGGCGCCTTTTATTTGATGTAAACGCGCTGGGCACTATGATCGTTTCCAAAGCGGTGGCCAAGGATATGATCCGCAGGAACGAAGGAGGAAAAATAGTGCACATCGCGTCGGCGGCGGGGAAATTGCCCGTTCCCGGGAGCGCCGCTTACGCCGCTTCCAAGTGGGCCGTGATCGGCATCGTGCAAGCTCTGGCCATGGAGCTGGCTCCGTACAAGATCAATGTCAATGCGATCAACCCCGGGTTCTTCGCCACGAATCTGCGCGATGATGATGCGACCCTAAGGAGCCGGGGAAAGGGCATCACGGTTGAGGAATTCCGAAAGGACGAATATAAAATGCTTTCCGATATGGTTCCCCTCAAAAGAATGGGCAGAGTGGAGGATATAGCGGATGCCGTCTATTTCCTGGTCAGCGAGCAGTCGCAATACATAACGGGCGTGTCTTTGAACGTAACGGGCGGAACTTTAATGCATTAGGATGTGAATCCGGGTTAGATTTGCGATGCCTGTTTGCGGGAAAATGAAAACGGCGGAAAAACAAAACCGCCGATGGAGGGATTGCAAATGGCTGAAACAAAATATGGGAAATACATCGTCACCGATTTGAACAAAGTTCCGGACGCTCTGGGCACCCGGGTGTACTGTTTGCACGGCGGCGTCTTCGACGGAGCTCCTTATGTGGACTGCGCCTGGTTTTGGCCGCAGGCGAAAGAAGTGGTTGTTGTGGACAAAAGCCACACGCATGATTTTGCAGAAGTGGTGACTTTTTTCGGCACCAATCCGGAAGATCCCACCGACCTCGGCGGCGAGATCGAGTTCTGGATGGGCGGCGAGCCGAATACCATCACAAAGAGCTGCGTCGTTTTTGTTCCTAAAGGAGTTCCGCACTGCCCCCTGATTTTAAAAAGAGTGGACCGGCCCATTTTTCATTTTGCCACCGCCACCGACAAAAACTACAGGGGACCGAATGAAACCTAGCCTTCCATGAGGAGGCGCCGCGCACCCTGTGGGCGCCCGTTTTGCGGGCATGTCCGCCAGTCTGGTGTTTTTAAGCAATGCCCCGCATTGCATCCTTTTTGGAGAGAATGGCGACGGTGAAAGAATTACCCAAATCCCTGCTGTATACCTACGGAATCGCCGACCTGTTTTTCGTTCTGATGGTCAACATGGAAGTGTATTTTTTCCCGGCATTTTTGACGGATTATGCTCGATTTCCATTAAGCATTGTCGCCAACATACTCTGGCTCACCAGCGTGGTGGATATTATTTGCGCCCTGGTCGCCGGCATCCTGCTTCAAAAGGTTACTCTGAAGCTCGGAGGAAAATACCGGTCATGGTTTTTAATCGGCCCGCCCGTGGTCGCCGGTTTTTATGTCCTGCAGTTTACAAAGGTCGGAGCCCATTGGACTGCGGTGTCGATTATAGTGTTGGGATTCATAGCGAGCCACCTGTTGTGGAACATCGTGGTAACCGCAAGCGGTTCCATGGTCGGCAGGCTGAGCCCGCTTCCCCGTGAAAGGACCATCCTGTCCGCGAGCAGGGCGCAAGGCATGTCGGCGTCCGGGCTGATTTTTTCCGCCACCGCCCTGCCTATGATTTTGTTTTTCGGAGCGCGCACCAGCGAAATTTCCGGTTTTACCATCACCGTGGGCGTTTACGGCGTCCTGATGGTTCTCGGTTATTGGTATGTTTACAGGCTCAGCGCCGGCAGGGATTCCTATGACGAAACGGTGAAGGATTCTTCAGGCAGGGAAATCAGGCCGTCGGTGAAGGAAATTGTGGCGCTGGTATTCAAAAATCCTCCCTTGATACTGCTGATCCTGGCGGAGACATTTAGAAGTTCCTATGTGCTTATCGTTTCAGCCTTTGCTTTCTACTATTTTTCCTATGTCCTTGACAATCTGGCCTTCCTCTCGGTTTTCATACTGGCCATCAGCGCCGCTCGCTTAATAGGGACCCTGGCCGCGGCTTGGATTGGAATAAAAACGGGCAAACGAAAAGCCTACTGGATATTTCTGATGCTGGCAGCCTTTGGGTTCGCATCTGCAAAACTATTCGGAGATACGGCCTGGGGTTTCACCGCCGTTATGAGCATTGCCTCAATGCTCGGCATGATTGCGGGTTCCATGAGCACGGCATTGTTTTCCGATGCTGTCGTATACGGAGAATGGAAAACAGGCAAGAACATCAGGGCGTTCACCATGGCCATGCAGAGCTTCCCGATTAAAATCGCCATCCTGTTCCGGAGCGCGACCGTTGCCTTGGGCTTGATGGCGATTGGATTCGCAGCCAATGCAAATCCCGGCCCCGGCGTTATCGAAGGCATCCGTTCCCTCATGACGTTCGCGCCGGCGGCCGCATGCGCCGCCGCCGCGGTTATTTTTTACCACGGATATTCCGTTGAGGAAACGGAGGTCATCCGTATGCAGAAGGACATCGCAGCAAGAAAAAACGGCGAGCTGGCGAAAGCCTAGGCCGGATTATTCATAGGGATTCGTAGCGAGGCGGTGCAGGCAGGGGTGGATACAAGGCGCGCGACCGAGGGCCCCGCACGCGTACTTGAAAGTACGTCGAGGAGCCCGAAGGAGCGTAACGCGGTAAACATGCCTGGATCCGCCGCCGCAGAAGCTTCATGAATAATCCGGGCAAGCCAGCCTGTCCGAGTATTAGGATATGCCGCGTTCCGAGCGCGGCACGGAAGGTTTTGCGCTTCCTTCGCGGCTGGATATTTTGCAGCGCGGCATTTTTCGGTTTTTTATTTCCCCCAATGTGCAATCATTTGAAGAGGGGATTGCTATGGGGCACCTGGCCGCTTTTTGGGGATCGTCGCAGACTCGAATAGCTTCTGTGGCGTGTTTGATATGGATTGTGCCGCTTTTTGTCTCCCATGCCGTTGCTCAAACCGTCGCCGCCGAATCGGGCAGCGCATCGAAAGTGGTTCAAGTCCCTGCTCTCGTGACCGATGAATCCGGTTCTATAGTGTTCGGTCTCAAAGCAAGCGATTTTGCAGTCATGGACAATGGAAAAGAGCAGGATATCAAGCTGGATGCGGTTCCGGATATTCAAGAAATATCCCTGGTGGTATGCGTCCAGAACGGCGGCAGCGCCAATCTTCTGTTTAAGGGCGGCAAAAATGAATTTCACCGCGCTCAAGACATGGGAGAAGAAGAGTTAACGCGCCAGGGAGCCGTTTTGGGCGGCCTGGGAACCATGGTGGAAAATTTCATCGGAAAATCAATGAAGGAAGTCGCCGTTGTTGCCTTCGACAGCCGGGTAAGTTTCGTGCAGGATTTCACGGGGGATTTGAACGCTGTCCGGGATGCGCTGAATTCAATTGAGGGGAGGGGCGACAGCGGAGCGGCAATTCTGGATGCGGTTTCCTTTTCTCTCGATCTTCTGACCCGGCGTATGGGCGCAAACCTGCGCGTTCTGCTTCTCATAAGCGAGACGCGGGATCAGGGAAGCAGGGGAATTAAACTGGATACGCTGCTGTTGCAAGCAGCCTCGGGCAATACGCTTGTGTATTGCGCCGCCTTCAGTTCTCTTCGACTGGAAGCTGCCCATGATCTGAAGACGCCGCAAACCGCTTCCCCTCAAATTCCTCAAAACGCCGAGCCGGTGCGGCATCCGGCGGAACCAGATCCGGTAAAACCGGGATACGACCTCCTGGGGCCGCTGGCGCGCCTTATCACGGACGCGGCTGCCGAGAACGCGCCGCGAAAAATCGCGGATTTTACAGGCGGGGAATATCGTCAATTCTCGGACAAGCGCACGTTTGACGCCGCTCTTGGCGCCATGGCCAACCGCCTTCGCAACACCTACCGGATCAGCTTCCGTCCCGGGGATCCTGCGCCCGGATTTCATAATATTAGCGTTCGTTTGCGCAATGGACCGGAGGACGCTGGCGTGCGCACCCGGCGAGGCTATTGGGTGGGCGGCAGAGAAGAATGGGATTTCGGCGCAGAATAAGCGGCATGAATAGGGATGAGACAGTCCCGGCAGGCGCGGGGAAAAGAACCGGTCTAAGGACGGCGAATGGCCGAACATTATATTTCTAAAGGGTTTTTGGGAATTTGGAGGGATGGATGTCTTCTATAGGAGACATCGTGTCTCCTAAGGCATTTACATGATTCGAAAAACGGGTAAAATAGTAGACGGTTCTGCTTAATTGGCTTTTGCGTTGGGGGTGGTGATTTGTTGTGCAATTTTATTCTTGGAATTCTCTTGGGATTGACCGCGGATATCGGCGGTTTCAGTTTTTTTGAGAAACCCTTTTTTAAATGGTCCGAGGGCGAAGCGGTTGAAATATTAAACGATTCTCCCTGGGCGAAGCAGGTCACTTTCACCGACCTCGTAAGCGGGCAGGGAAGCGGGCGGTCGGGAGAAAAAGAAATATACAACACTTTCTATGTCCGTTTCCTTTCGGCGCCGCCGATCCGTGAAGCCTATGCTCGTATCCAGCAGATTCAATACGGATATGACAATATGCCCCCCCAGGACAAGCTGCGGTTGGAAAAAGCCCAGCAGCCTAATATTGAAATGGATGGCTCGCAATGGATTGTGGTATCGGTGGCCTTCAGGTCCAATGATCCCAACGAAGAGAGCGACGTAAGGCGTTTTTTTCAAAGCGAAACAGTCAGAACGCTGAAGACAAAAGCTTTTCTGTCAACACCGACGTGCTCCCAGGTGGAAATAAGCGCTTATTTTCCGCCGCGCGAGGAGAGCGTAGGCGCCAAATTTGTGTTCCCGCGGGTCGTTGACGGCGTGCCGGTCGTCACCAAGGATTGCGATAATATAACTTTCGAGTTGCTCGAGGTGCCCGGCGCCGATCCCAACCTTCATGCGACTTTTTCCGTCGCGCCGATGATGATCAATGGCGAAGTCATTATTTAAAATTAATCCCCGGCATTTCTTCTGCATTCATGCTCCGTCGGCAAATTAGGATTTTGATGAATTCCCTTAAATTACTGGTTTTTTTTGCCCTGATGCCGGCTCTGGCCGCCGCTTCAGATTCAGCGTCCATCGTTTCCGTTCAGCTTGAAAAGCAGGAAGAACCGCCGGTATCCCGGACGGATGCCCGTGAAAGAAGCGATGAAAAAAGACGCGTGCCGTCCTTAGAATCGGTCGAAAATCAGGGGTTGCCGGGACTCCGGGAAATTGATTCCTTCCGAATAGAACTGATGGAGTCCGACATAACCTCCCGGGGACCCAGTGATTCGTCGATGGCAGTGCTGGTGAATCCATTTACTGTACGAAAACGCAGCTGGTATTACGGTTCCGTATATCTGTATCACCGCAATGACAATCTGGATGCGCGCAATTTCTTCGATCCGGTGGGCGAACCTCTGCCGGAATTCAAGAGAAACCAGTTTGGATTTACTTTTGGAGCCTTTGTTACGGACAAACTGACCGCGTCAGGCGGATACGATGGCACGCGCCTCATCCGGGGCTCCACAATACTTTCTCTGGTGCCCACAAAGGGGATGAAAAACGGGGACTTCCGCGGCACGGGCATTCATCTAATCGATCCATT